>JAHRFE010000005.1 GCA_019084245.1 Hoeflea sp. | reverse complement strand
TCCTCTACAAACCCAACGACACGCGCACGCAACTCGACCGGATGCGGCTTGCCCATGGCGGTTCTCCTTCCATGGGTAAAGTGAATCACAAATCAATCAGTCAGGGAATCCCGAATCTCAAAAGCTGCGACGCGCTTTAGCGCTTTTTTCTTTTTCTGAGAATAGCTTGCGCCTTCTGCTTGGGCGTAACTGCCTTCACCAGTCCGCCGATCGTGAGGCGCTAGCCGCCAGGGCGCAACCATTAGCGCGCCTTGTTCCATTTCGGAATCCGCACCACCTCCTGGCGGCCCGCGTCAGTCACTTCGAGTCTATCCCGCCGCAGCCGCTTCACCGCGCCCACCTTTACCAGGTGCGCCATTACCGCGGGGCCGGCGCCTGGTATGATGTCGATCGTATAGCAATGCGGATAATCAGCCATGTACAGCAGCACCCGCTCGTGGTTCGCGTCGAGCCCCATGGCGCTTCTCGCGTCGTTTATCTCTCCTGCGCCATTAGCTGATGGCATCGGCTGACGCTTCCGTTGCGCCAGTTGGGGCGCCGTCGGTTCGATATCAGTTAGCCAAATCCTGACGGGTGGAGACGGTCATTCGCCCGCTTTGGACAGGTGGCGGAAAAATAATCAAGAATAGTTTGCGAAAAATGCTTGAAAAAATCCCTTTATTTTTCAATGCTTACAAACAAATACAAATTTGTAACTGCACAAACCCTCACTGAAAGCGTACAAAATTGATTTATTTTGATTTTATGCTGTTGACTCTAGCCGTGTTTGCATGAATTCTACATACACAAACAACGAACGGGGCATCAAGTGAGCGCACTTATTGAAAGAACCACCGCGGCCATCAAGGTTTTGCAGGCCGCATTCCAGGGCGACTACCGCGACATTGAGGCGATCGCCGATGAGGCGGCCGATATGCGGGCCGCAACGCCGCAAGAGGCATTATTGCAGGCTTGCATATTGGTCGGCGAGATTGACCGCGATGGCGAGTTTGAGCGGATGGAAAAACTGGCGGAATCGCTAGTTGACTTTTTGGAGCGAACCGCAGGCATTGATCGCCGCGACTTCGGATTTGAGTTTTACACGGGACCGTCAAAAGCGGCCTGATTGGATCCGGCGGCACGGGTAGGCCCACAGCGCACACGGTGCGTTATCACGAGGCTTTACCATCCTCGACCCGATGCCACCAGCGCACCTTGTGTGCGCTCTCCCTCCGGAGGATTCCGGAGGGGTAGATTCCGGACGCTGACCACCAATCGGCGCACCGGCACCACGGGAGACTACCCCACCGGCCCGCTGCAGCAATGTGGCGGGCCGGTTCCTATAAAGAAAAACCCGCCAGCGCCGGGGGACGGGTAGCGCTGACGGGCATTTGGGGCTCCGTTCGGCGGGAACGGCGCTGTTTTGAGAGTGCTTGGCGGTTGTGGCGGATTGATGGCGGAGGCCGAATCGCCGAGGGTGCGCAAATTTGCGCCCTCCAAAAGCGGGGAGGGATTGCGGGGAAGACGCGCCCTGTTTTCGGAAAGCTCAACAAAAACAAAGGCTTAAATAAGAAAATGGCTCCCCGGGCCGGATTCGAACCAGCGACCGATCGATTAACAGTCGATTGCTCTACCACTGAGCTACCGGGGATCACTGTGTTGAACAGCGTGGGGGGCCTATAACAAATGCCTCTCCGATTTGCCAAGCGGTTTTTGAAGAAAATGTGTCGATCTTGCGCCGGCGGGCGTCAAAGCCCATGTTTCGGATCCGGCAGGAGGCCGGTTCAGAGTCAAAAACAGTCCGGACATCATGTCGAAGAAACCCGTCTTCCAGTACAACGCCGCGCGCCGCGAGATCCGCATCGGATCACGGCACTTCCATCTGCCGCAGCATCCGCGAGCCCGCATCGCGCTCGGCACGGGCCTTGTTGTTGGCGGGACACTGGGTTTCCTGCCGGTGCTCGGATTCTGGATGATTCCGCTCGGCCTGCTGGTGCTGTCGCAGGACCTGCCGGCAGTGCGCCGATGGCGGCGGAATTTGGTGGTACGCATGGAGCGACGTGGCGTGAAGCGGCCCAGCCGCAAGAGCGCCCAGCCTGACGAGAGGCAGGCAGAGGAGCGATCGGATCCGAACTGAATGAAAATGGAGGCCTCGCCCGGAATCGAACCGGGGTGCAAGGATTTGCAGTCCTCTGCGTAACCACTCCGCCACGAGGCCTCGCGCCGGTTATCCACCGGACGGCTGGCAAATAGACGGAGAATCAAGCCGGCGCAAGGGGCATCTGCGCGCTCATGCGGCTTTCGGCACGATAGGATGAAAGCCGGGGCGACCGAAAACGGTGAATTCGAGGCGCGCCATCCCGGGTTCAGCTTGAAAGTCGCGGTTGAGCGCTCTATTGAAGCGCAGGATAAGATGCATCGGAGAGACCGGATGGGCACCGACTATCAAGCAGCGCGCCAGAAGATGGTGGACAACCAGATCCGCACCACGGATGTCACATCGCATTCGGTGCTGAAGGCGTTCTTGACGGTGGCGCGCGAGGATTTCGTGCCGACGCCACTCAAGCCGCTGGCCTATATCGATACGGATCTGCGGATTTCAGACGTTGATGGCGTCGGCCGTTATGTCATGGAGCCGTCGCCGCTGGCCAAAATGCTGCAACTGGCGCAGATCACGCGTGACCAGGTGGTGCTCGAAATCGGCTGCGGGTCGGGCTACACGGCGGCAATCCTGTCGTTGCTGGCGGGCTCGGTGGTGGCCGTGGAAAGCGACCCGGCGCTGGCCGATCAGGCAAGCGAGCTGTTGAGCGACACGGGCTACGACAATGTGGCGGTGGTGACCAGCGATCTGGAAAAGGGCTACGCCGCCGAAGGGCCCTATGACCTGATCTTTTTCAATGGCGCGGTGGAGCAGGTGCCGGCGGCGCTGTTTGATCAATTGCGCGAAGGCGGCAAGCTGGTCGCGGCAATCGGGTCCGGACTGTCGGCGCAGGCGCATCTGTTCGTCAAGGACGGAGGCGTGGTGTCAGGACGGCCTGCATTCAATATTTCCGTCAAGCCGTTGCCGGGATTCCGCGCGGTCGAAGCGTTCGTATTCTAGATCCGCTCCGGTCATCGGGGCTGCTGCCAATTGCCGCGCTGTTGCGCGATGGCAACGTGGCCGGGATTAGTTCTGACTGCGCCGCGGTGTTGCATTGCGTCTGGCGGCGCTTGATAGCATATGTGGTTGCAACACCATGATCGTGTCCTGCGCCGGATCGGCACCCCGTTCCTGCGCTGCTGGAGTATGTACCCGTGTCCTTTGTGAAAAAATCGCTCGCTTGTCTCGCAATCATGGCGGTTGCATTGCTTCCCCAGGCGGCTTCGGCGGAAACGCTGTACCAGGCAATGGCCAAGGCCTATGAGAACAATCCGGATCTCAATGCCGCGCGGGCAGGCTTGCGTGCGACCGACGAAGGGGTGGCTCTGGCAAAATCCGGTTACCGCCCGACCATTGCGGCGGAAGCGGTCACGACATCGACAAGCACCAACGGTTTCGTCAACAATTCCGCCAGCCTCGGCGTGTCGATCAACCAGACGCTTTTCGACGGATTTCAGACACGCAACAATGTGCGTGCGGCTGAAGCCCAGGTCTTTGCGGGCCGCGAAAATCTGCGCGGCACAGAAATCGATATCCTGCTGGCGACGGTCCAGGCCTATGCCAACGTCAATCGCGACAACCAGATCGTGTCATTCCGCCAGCAGAACATTTCCTTCCTGCAGGAACAGTTTTCCGCAGCGCGCGCCCGGTTTGATGTGGGCGAAAGCACAAGGACCGATGTGAGCCTCGCCGAGGCTCAGCTTGCGGGCGCTCGCGCCAGCCTGACGGCTGCGATCGCGCAGGCCAAGTCGAGCGCCGCGGTCTATGCGCAAATTGTCGGGACCGCCCCGAACAGACTGCAGGCGGTTTCGCTGCCGCGGAGACTGCTTCCCGGCTCGCTGGAAGCCGCAGTGGCCCAGGGCACGACCGAGCATCCGGCGGTGCTGGCGGCGCTTTTCGGCGTTGACGCTGCCGGGTATGCTGTCAAATCGGAAGAAGGCGCCTTCCTGCCGGGCGTCAGGGTCAGCGGGTCCGTCTCCAAGGCGGACGAAGGCGTCGATACGGCCCAGATCCAGGCACGGCTGACAATCCCGATCTATCAGGGCGGTGCGGCGTCGGCCTCTGTCCGCCAGGCCAAGGAAAGACTGGGCCAGCAGCGCATCCTGGTCGATTCGGCCCGCCGGTCGATCGAGCAATCGGTGGTCTCCTCCTGGACCCAGATGGAAGCATCGCTGGCGACCATCGAGGCGAACCGGGCTCAGCTTTCCGCCGCCAATCTGGCGCTGAACGGCGTCGTCGAGGAACGCCGTGTCGGTCAGCGCACCACGCTGGATGTGCTCAATGCCCAGCAGACAGTGCTCACTGCCAAGGAAGCCATTTCCCAATCGGAACGCAACGCCGTCGTTGCGAGTTTTTCGGTGCTTGCCTCCACCGGCAAGCTGACCATCGACCGCCTGGGTCTGGCGGTCGCCAATTACCGTCCCGAAGAGCATTACGAGGCCACCAAGGACCGCTGGTACGGGCTTCGGACCGTAGACGGACGCTGAACGGGCGGTTTTTCAGGGGCCAGCGGTCGCAGTGCCGACAGTTGTGGCGCCAGATCCGCGCGGACGAATTCCTGTGCATGAAGGCAGAAGCATCAAGTGGCGCGATTCTCAAGGCGCGGCCAATGCCGTAGACTGCTGAGGTGATTCGCCGGTTGGCATGAGCCCGGCGACGAGAGTAATGGAGCGTAATCATGGGGCAGGCCGGCGCGCAGCGCGAACCGTCGATGGAAGAGATTCTGGCTTCCATCCGCAGGATCATTGAAAACAACGAGCCTGCACTGGACGGAAGTCACGTGGAAGCCCGTGAGGAAAATGCGCATCATTTTGACGCTGATGGCGATTACGCCGAGGATCACGCCTCCGATGAAGCGCGCAATGAAGCACCGACTGAAATCCGGCAGGAGGAGCCGGTAGCACGGCCTGTGTCGCTGGCCGAGGTTGCCGCGCTTGCGCGCGCCATTCCCAGACATCAGGAAGCCCGGACTGAAGAACAAGCCTCTGCAAGCCAGGCTCCAGCAACTCCAGCTCCTGAGAATCCGGCTCCAGCAAACAGTCTGTCAGACATGGCGGAGATTGATGACGCGGCGGCGGAAGAGCTACGCGATGCTCTAATGTCAAATGAGCCCGTCCAAGCGCCTGTCGAAATCGAGACTGCTTCGGCTGAAGCGGAGCAGCCTGAACAGACCGGGCAGAGAGCGAATGACATGCACTCCGTTGAACATCAGAGCGCCGGCCATTCTCAGAGCAACGGACAGCTGGTCTCCTTGCACACAGGGGAGAAGGTCGCCGCGGCTTTCGGAGAACTGGACGCGGCGATCGCAGCGGGACAAAGCCGCTCCTTCGACGAGATCGCCGAGGAGATGCTGCGGCCAATGCTCACACAATGGCTCGATGACAATCTTCCGACGCTGGTCGAGCGGCTTGTGCGTGAGGAAATCGAGCGCGTGTCACGCGGAAGCCGCCGGTAGATCTTGCCTGCTGCTGGAGGACGCGGCTGCTTGAAATAGGGGCAGTCGGGGCGCGAGAGCGCGTCAAGTGTTCGTCCGTGCCAATTTGGTCATAGTCTAAGCCGACA
Organism: Hoeflea sp.; assembly: GCA_019084245.1. GTDB lineage: Bacteria > Pseudomonadota > Alphaproteobacteria > Rhizobiales > Rhizobiaceae > Hoeflea. The sequence goes on along the minus strand of JAHRFE010000005.1, from coordinate 125,619 downwards.
TTCGTGCTCGCCCGCCTGTTTGGCCGTGGCGCCCGGGTTCGCTGTTGCGGCTTGACCTCGGCTTGCAAACGGCTCTACAGCGGGGCAATCCCGGATCACGGAGACATCAATGATGCTTGACAAGACCTATGACGCCTCGGCCGTCGAGCCGAAAATCGCGACACGCTGGGCAGAAGTGAACGCGTTTGCCGCGGGCGCCGGCGCCAAGCCCGGGGCGGAGTCGTTTTGCATCGTCATCCCGCCGCCGAATGTGACCGGTTCGCTGCACATGGGGCACGCGCTCAACAACACCTTGCAGGATATTCTGGTCCGGTATCAGCGAATGCAGGGGCTCGATGTGCTGTGGCAGCCGGGCATGGACCATGCCGGCATCGCCACCCAGATGGTGGTCGAGCGACAACTCGCCGAACGCAAGGAGCCGAGCCGCCACGAAATGGGCCGTGAGGCCTTTGTCGACCGCGTCTGGGACTGGAAGGACGAATCGGGCGGGATGATCTTCAACCAGCTCAAGCGGCTGGGTGCGTCCTGCGACTGGTCGCGTGAGCGCTTCACCATGGATGAAGGCCTGTCGCAGGCGGTGCTCGAAGTCTTTGTCAGCCTCTACAAGGACGGGCTGATCTACAAGGACAAGCGCCTGGTCAACTGGGATCCGAAGCTGTTGACCGCGATCTCGGATCTCGAAGTCGAGCAGATCGAGATCCAGGGCAATCTGTGGCATTTCCGCTATCCGCTGGCCGATGGCGTGACCTATGAGCACCCGGTGTCCTATGACGAGGACAGCGAGACACACACGTACGAGACCCGTGATCACATCATCGTCGCCACCACGCGGCCTGAAACCATGCTTGGCGACACAGCTGTCGCCGTCAATCCTAACGACATGCGCTACAAGGAGCTCATCGGCAAGCATGTGGTGCTGCCCCTGACCGGACGGCGTATCGAGATTGTCGGCGACGATTATGCGGATGAGACCGCCGGTTCGGGCGCGGTCAAGATCACGCCGGCGCATGATTTCAACGATTTCGAGGTCGGCAAGCGGCATCAGCTCAAGGCGATCAACATCCTGACCGCGGACGCGAAGATCACGCTCAAGGACAATGAGGATTTCCTCGATGGCCTTACGGTCGAGGGCAAGCTGATCGAGGTCATCGAGGAACTCGACGGTATGGACCGCTTTGCCGCGCGCAAGAAGATCGTCGCCAAGATGGAGGAGATCGGGCTGCTCGACCATATCGAGCCGCACACCCACATGGTGCCGCATGGCGACCGCGGCGGCGTGCCGATCGAGCCGTTCCTGACCGACCAGTGGTATGTCAATGCCGCTGAAATGGCCAAGCCCGCGATTGAAAGCGTCCGCGAGGGCCGCACCAATTTCGTGCCGAAGAACTGGGAGAAGACCTATTTCGACTGGATGGAAAACATCCAGCCCTGGTGCATTTCGCGGCAATTGTGGTGGGGCCACCAGATCCCGGCCTGGTACGGGCCGGACGGGCAGGTTTTCGTCGAAAAGGACGAGGAAACCGCGCTCGAGGCTGCGATCCAGCATTACATCGCCCATGAAGGTCCGTGGAAGGCTTGGGTCGAGGAGAAGCTCGAGAATTTCCAGCCCGGCGAGATCCTGACCCGGGACGAGGATGTGCTCGACACCTGGTTCTCCTCTGCGCTGTGGCCGTTCTCCACGCTCGGCTGGCCCGAGAAGACGCCGGAGCTCAAGCGCTACTACCAGACCGATGTGCTGGTCACCGGCTTCGACATCATCTTCTTCTGGGTCGCGCGGATGATGATGATGGGCCTGCATTTCATGGAGGAGGAGCCGTTTCACACGGTCTATGTGCATGCGCTGGTTCGCGACAAGGACGGCGCCAAGATGTCGAAGTCCAAGGGCAATGTCATCGATCCGCTGGAGCTGATTGACGAATATGGCGCCGATGCACTGCGGTTCACGCTGGCAATCATGGCGGCGCAGGGCCGCGACGTGAAGCTCGATCCCTCGCGCATTGCGGGCTACCGCAATTTCGGCACCAAGCTGTGGAACGCGACACGGTTCGCCGACATGAACGGCGCTGTGCTCGATCCGGATTTCGATCCGTCCTCGGTCAAGCTGACGATCAACCGCTGGATCCTGACTGAACTGACCCGCACGTCAAACGAGGTGAAGGCAGCGATTAAAGCCTACAAGTTCAACGAGGCTTCAGGCGCGCTCTACCGGTTTGTCTGGAACCAGCTCTGCGACTGGTATCTCGAATTGCTCAAGCCGGTGTTCAACGGCGACGACGAGGCGGGCAAGGCGGAATCGCGGGCCTGTGCAGCGCATGTGCTGGCGGAATCGGTCAAGTTGCTGCATCCGTTCATGCCGTTCATGACCGAGGAGCTCTGGGAGCATCTCGCCGGCCCGGACGCCGGGCTTGCCTGCCATGCAGAATGGCCGGAGCCATCCTTCAAGGATGCTGCCTCAGCTGACGAGATCAACTGGTTGATCGATCTCGTGTCCGGGTTGCGCTCGGTGCGCGCGGAAATGAACGTGCCGCCTTCGGCCAAGGCGCCGCTGGTGATCGTCGGCGCCAACGCCACCACCGGCGAGCGGCTGGTCCGGCATGAACCGGCCATCAAGCAGCTGGCGCGGGTGACCGACATCGTGCTGGAAAGCGCGGCCCCTGCTGGATCCGCACAAATTGTAGTCGGCGAGGCCACGGCCTGCCTGCCGCTGGGGGATCTGATTGACCTGTCGGCGGAAAAGGCGCGCCTGGAAAAGGCACTTGCGAAAGTGACCGGCGAGATCGCCAAGATCGAGGGCAAGCTGGCGAACGAAAAGTTCGTCGCCAACGCCAAGCCGGAAATCGTCGAGGCGGAGCGCGAAAAGCTGGTCGAACTGCAGGGCCAGAGGGACAAGCTGGCCCAGGCCATACAACGCGTCAGTCAGGCTGACTGACGCGCTCGTCCCGGCAAATCCGGTCCGATGTCTGGTATCAGTCGTTCCGGTTGTGCAATTCGCACAAAATCAGGGCAAATGTGACCGAAATGCAACAAAGGCGTGACAGGCTAAGGATTTGGCCTGCTTTCGGGTCTCAGCCGTGCCTATCGCTACGTAAAATCGTTGATTTCGATCCGGATTCGGCAGTTTTTGGCCCCGTAATCAAGATGGCTGTCTGCCGGAAGGCGTGGGCCGCTTTCATCGCTGTTTACAAACCCCTCAGATTCATTACCTAATCACGTCAATCGTAAGCTTTTACGTCCTGGAGGGGATTCATGATTCGTGTACCTTTGAAATCGATCGTTGCCGGCTTGGCCGCGAGTGTTGCTCTTGTATCGGCTGCGCAGGCTGGTGGCCTGGAGCGTGGTGGATACAGTATCGATCTGCTGTTTGATACATCGCGGTTTGCAACGGAAGCTGCCGTCACCTACGTGATGCCGCAGCGCGACCTCAATAACGTTGTCGATGTTGATGCTACGGATGGTACACCGGGTGGTGCAGCCAATGGGGTCAGGGAAACCGAGTCATATACAGTGCCGCGCCTTGGCGCGAAGCTTGGCATCGGCGAGTACGTCGATTGCATGGCTGACTACAGCCAACCTTACGGCGCCCATTCCAATCCTGGACGTAACTGGGCGGGTGCGAACTCGAACACCGAAACGGACATCGGCAGCGACGGCTTTGCAGCAACGTGCTCTGTGAAGTTACAGGCAGGCAAGGGGCAATTCAGGGTCATTGGCGGTGTTTCACACCTGGAGATCAGCGGTTTTAAGGAACGTCTTACTGCGGTAATTCCCGCTGCATTTGGCACCGGCATTGGTCGGGTGAATCTGGAAGATTCAGGCATTGGTTGGCGTGCAGGCCTGGCATATGAAATCCCGGAAATAGCTTTTAGAGCTAGCGCGGTCTATTATTCAGAAGTGCAATTGAATAGCATCTCCGGAGTACTTGATCTTACTCAGAACCCCTTCGCACCGGCCCCGTTTGGTGGTGCAGTGACCCCTATTTTTGGCTCGGCGACAATGCCGCAGGTCGTTGAGATAAAGGTACAGTCGGGCATTGCTCCTGGCTGGCTCGCCTTCGGGTCGGTCAAGTGGGTGGATTGGAGCGTACTGCAGTCAATCGCGCTGTGTCCCACATTTACCGCAGCGCTTGGATGTTCTTCGGGGGCCGTGAACGAGGTGACTTCGCTTGATCTCTTCTATCGCGATGGATGGACAGTCACGGGCGGTGTCGGCCACAAGTTCAATGATAAGCTTTCCGGCCTTGTCGCGCTGACTTGGGACCGCGGAACCGCGACGACGATCGGAACTCAGTCGGATACATGGACGGTGTCGGCTGGCGGCGCCTTCACTCCGAACGAGAATGTTGAGATTCGGCTTGGGGGAGCACTTGGTGTTCTCACCTCGGGATCATCAGCGGATTCGCGGATCACGTATAATTACGGCTCAGACCTCGTGGCTGCGATATCCGGTGCAGTCAAGGTCAAGTTCTGATCAATCCGGTCAGTGTCGGTGCCATTCAACCCCGCCCTCTTGGCGGGGTTTTTCGTTTAGGGCAGGGCAGATTCACGTGATCGATGACGGTCATCACGCAATGTGACGAATCCGCAACACTTTTTTCAAATGCATCTGCTATGTAATTCGGCAGGCTTTTTGTGCCCATTTCCCGCCACAAACGGGGCGCACGGCAAAGCTTCAGTTCGGCCCCGCGGCCTGGTCACTCTGGACCTTGCCGTGCCTGAGGATAACATGACCGCAAGTGCATTCGACAAGTCCAAGCTTCCAAGCCGTCACACGACGGTGGGGCCGGCGCGCGCGCCGCACCGGGCGTTCCTGTACGCCATGGGACTGTCGAGCGAGGAGATCGCCCAGCCGCTGGTCGGCGTGGCCTCCTGCTGGAACGAGGCAGCGCCGTGCAACATCTCGCTGATGCGGCAGGCGCAGGTGGTCAAGAAAGGCGTGGCTTCCGCGAAGGGCACGCCACGCGAGTTCTGCACCATCACCGTGACCGACGGCATCGCCATGGGTCACCAGGGCATGAAGGCGTCGCTGGCCAGCCGCGATCTGATCGCCGATTCGGTGGAACTGACCATGCGCGGCCATTGCTACGACGCCATCGTTGGTCTTGCGGGCTGCGACAAGTCGCTGCCGGGCATGATGATGTCGATGGTCCGGCTCAACGTGCCCTCGATCTTCATCTATGGCGGCTCCATTCTTCCCGGCAGCTACCGCGGCCGCCAGATCACCATCCAGGACGTGTTCGAGGCCGTGGGCCAGCATTCGGTCGGCGACATGTCGGACGAGGATCTCTATGAGATCGAGCAGGCGGCTTGTCCGTCGGCGGGATCCTGCGGCGCGCAGTTCACCGCCAACACCATGGCGACCGTGGCCGAGGCCATTGGTCTGGCGCTGCCCTATTCCTGCGGCGCGCCGGCGCCTTACGAGATGCGCGACAAGTTCTGCTACGCAGCCGGCGAGAAGATCATGGAACTGATCGCCAAACAGATCCGTCCGCGCGACATCGTCACGCTCAAGTCTTTGGAAAATGCGGCTGCCGTGGTTTCGGCAACCGGCGGATCGACCAATGCGGCGCTGCACCTGCCGGCGATCGCGCATGAATGCGGCATCGAGTTCGACTTGTTTGATGTCGCGAGGATTTTCGAGCGGACGCCCTACATCGCCAATCTGAAGCCTGGTGGCAAATATGTCGCCAAGGACATGTTCGAGGCGGGCGGCATTCCGGTGCTGATGAAGACCATGCTTGAGCACGGCTATCTCCACGGAGACTGCATGACCGTGACGGGCCGCACTTTGGCCGAAAACATGGAGCATGTTCGCTGGAACGATGATCAGGATGTGGTGCACCCGGCCAACAAGCCGATCACCGTGACCGGTGGCGTTGTCGGGTTGAAAGGCAACCTGGCAACCGACGGCGCGATCGTGAAGATTGCGGGCATGGCGAGGCTCAAGTTCAGCGGTCCGGCGCGGTGTTTCGATTCCGAAGAGGACTGCTTCAAAGCGGTCACAAACCGGGATTACAAGGAAGGCGAGGTTCTGGTGATCCGCTATGAAGGCCCCAAGGGCGGGCCTGGCATGCGCGAAATGCTGTCAACCACCGCGGCCATCTACGGCCAGGGCATGGGCGACAAGGTTGCGCTGATCACCGACGGCCGGTTCTCCGGCGCAACGCGCGGCTTCTGTGTCGGCCATGTCGGGCCGGAAGCCGCGGAGGGCGGGCCGATCGGCCTGCTTGAAGACGGCGACATCATCGAGATCGATGCTGTCGACGGCATTTTGGGAGTGCGGCTGTCCGACGAGGAATTGGCTGCACGCAGGGAAAAATGGGTAGCGCGGGAGACCGATTATGCATCGGGCGCGCTTTGGAAATACGCCCAGACGGTGGGGTCGGCGCGCTATGGCGCCGTGACGCATCCGGGCGGAGCGAAAGAAAAACACTGCTATGCGGACATCTAACCGTACCCGGACCGGCCTTTTTTGCGCAGTCCTTGCCGCAGCCATCTGCATCGGCTCGCCTGCACGGGCGCTTGATCCCAATTCCGGGGTGACGCGCGAATCCGGTCCGTTCGATCTCTTCAAATTCGGTTTTTCGGCCTACAAGAAGGGCCGCAAGGATGAAGCTGTCGAGGCTTACAGATATGCCGCCGAGAAAGGCCATCCGGGCGCGCGTTGGGCGCTTGCCAACATGTATGCCTATGGTGATGGCGTGGTGGAGAACGACTACGAAGCTTTCAAGATCTATGACGATATTGCACGCCAGGGCGTAGAGCCTGGATCGCAGGATACCGGCTATTTCGTCAACGCACTGTTGTCGCTTGCCAATTACTACCAGATTGGGATTCCCGGAAGCCCGGTCAAACCGAACCTTGGAGCCGCGCGGCAACTCTACTTTCAGGCTGCATCCGCCTTTGGCGTGCCGGAAGCGCAATACCGGCTGGGTCGGATGATTCTGGAAGGCGAGGGTGGCGCCAATGACATCCAACAGGCCAAGAAGTGGCTCAACCGGGCGCGCGTCAGCGGCCATCCGGCAGCCTCGGCGCTGTTGGGCAATGTGGTGTTCGAAGAGGGCCAGGTGGTTCGCGGCCTGGCTTTCATGACAACGGCGCTGGAGCGCTCGACGCCGTCGGACAGGGTCTGGATCCAGGCGTTGCAGGAGCGGGCGTTTTCATTGGCCGGTGAAGCGGACCGCCGCACCGCGGTGGCGCTGGCCCAGGACATGCTGGCCAAGGGCCTCAACTGATCCGACTTACCTTATAATCCGAACAGGCTGAAGCTCAGCCCCGCACGCGGGCGGTAGCATTGGCCGTTCGTGGCGACATTTGTGCCGTAGGGCAGCCGTCGGAGAGCTTTTTCCAGCTTGTGTTGTTGAGAACACGTTCGCAGCGGGCGAGGTAGCGCTGTGACGAGCCGATCTGCAGGCAGATGACGCCGCCTTCCTTGATCCGCTTGCCGTTGCCGACGCACTCGCATTCCGGCCCCGCTAGTGCGGGTGGGATCGACAGGCCGAGCACCGTGAAAACACCGATGCCCATGGCCAACAGCCATGATCGCGCATGTTTCATTGGCTGATGATGCGCCTCGAATCGTCGATTGGCAAGACTTGCGACAGCGCCGGACTGACAGGCCGGGGCTCAGATGGCGAGGGAAATCGCCACGGGCACGTGATCCGACGGACGCTCCCAGCCGCGCACATGTTTTTCCACCGTGGCCGACTGCAACCTGTCGGCGGCTTCGGGCGACAGCATAAGGTGGTCGATGCGGATGCCGTTGTTCTTTTGCCAGGCGCCTGCCTGGTAATCCCAGAACGTATAGGTCTCGGGCTGGTCATTGACCGCCCGCACCGCGTCTGTGAAGCCCAGGTTCTCGAGTTTCCGAAATGCAGCGCGGGTTTGCGGAAGAAACAGCGCATCGCCCTCCCAGACCTTTGGATCATGACAATCAACCGGTTCGGGAATGACATTGTAGTCTCCGGACAGCACCAGCGGCTCTTCGAGCGCCAGCCGTTTCGCGGCGAAGGCCTCGAGTCGTTCCATCCAGGAGAGCTTGTAGGGGTATTTCGGTGTGTCGACGGGATTGCCGTTGGGAAGATAGATCGACGCCACGCGCAGGCTGCCGCCATCAACCGAGAAAACCGCCTCGATAAAGCGCGCCTGTTCGTCCTCATCATCGCCGGGGAGGCCGCGATTGACCTCGTCGGGGCTGCGCTTGGACAGGATCGCCACCCCGTTGAAGCCCTTCTGGCCATGGGTTTCGACATGATAGCCGAGCGCTTCGATCTCAAGCCGCGGAAAGCCGTCATCGACCGACTTGATCTCCTGCAGGCAGGCGATATCGGGGTCGCTTTCCTTGAGCCAGGCCTGCAGATTGTCGATCCGCGCCTTGACGCCGTTGATGTTCCAGGTGGCGATTTTCAAGGCTTGTATCCTTCAGTGTGCCGGGCGGCGGGGTTTGCCGCGCCGATCGTCCGATCAGATCGAGAAACTGGTGCCGCAGCCGCAGGACGCGACCGCATTGGGATTCCTGATCTGGAACGCCTGGCCCATCAGATTGTCGACGAAATCGATCTCCGATCCGGCCATGTAGACCAGCGATATCTGATCGATCAGAACGCGGGCGTCGTCTTTCTCGAGCACGACGTCATCATCGGCGGGTTGATCGGCGAGGTCGAACTTGTAGGAAAAACCCGAGCAGCCGCCACCTTCGACCGACACCCTAAGCGCCGACTTGCCGTCCTCGGCCGAAACGATCTCCCTGATCCGGCGGGCGGCGGAATCCGACAGCGTCACTTGTGCTGTTTCAGTCATGGTACCTCCTTGCCGGGGTCAAGGTCCGGCAGAGACATGTTTCAAATCACTTGTTCTATAGGTATGAAGGCGTTGGCCCGACGTCAATGCTTGGACGTGCTGAGTCGGGCCGGTTGGACGCCTGTTGACGGGATAGGCATGGAATTCGACGTTTCACAGCTTGGTTTTGGAACCGGGGTGCGCGCGCCCTGGGCTGCAGACCCTTGGGCGAGCCGCGGCCGGCTGGTTGCCGAACCGGTGAGCCCGACCCGGTCGGAGTTCCAGCGCGATCGCGACCGGATCATTCACACCACGGCTTTCCGGCGGCTCAAGCACAAGACGCAGGTGTTTGTGGCCCACGAGGGCGATCATTACCGCACACGGCTGACCCACACCATCGAGGTGGCGCAGATCGCCCGGGCGCTGGCGCGTGCGCTCAAGCTTGACGAGGATCTGGCCGAGGGCGTGGCGCTGGTGCATGATTTCGGCCACACGCCCTTCGGCCACACCGGGGAAGAGGCGTTAGACGAGCTGCTGGCGGACGCCGGCGGCTTCGATCACAATGCCCAGTCGCTGCGCATCGTCACCAAGCTGGAGCAGCGCTACGCCGAGTTCGACGGTCTGAACCTGACCTGGGAAACGCTTGAAGGGCTGGTCAAGCACAACGGGCCACTGATTGCCGAGGGCGCCGGGCCAGTGCCCGAGCCGATTGTCGACTACAACAGCCGTCACGACCTGTGGCTTGCCACCCATTCCGGCCTTGAGGCCCAAGTTGCAGCGATTGCCGATGATATCGCCTACAACACCCATGACATCGACGACGGGCTTCGATCCGGCCTGATCACGCTGGAGATGCTTGAGGAACTGCCGCTGCTCGCGCGGTTGCTCTCAGAGGTTCGCGAGCGCTATCCGAAGCTTGAGGAGCCGCGGCTGATCCATGAGGTGATGCGGCGGCAGATCACCAAAATGGTGGAGGATGTCATCGGCACGGCCCAGGCCAATATTGCTGAGATCAAACCGCAATCGGCTGACGATGTCCGCCATGCCGGGCGGACCATGGCGCATTTCTCCGAGGAGTTCGTCGCAGCCGACAGGAACATCAAGAAATTCCTCTACCGGCATCTCTACAGGCATCCCGATGTGATGCGGGTGCGCGCCAACGCCACCAGCATCGTCAGGGATCTCTATGCGGCCTTCATGGCCGATCCAGGCGGGATGGGAGACAAGCACGCCCGTTCCGGAATCGATGATCTGCCGGTCGAGCTGCGAGCGCGGAAGGTGAGGGACTATCTTGCCGGGATGACCGATACCTATGCGGTGGCGGCGCACCGGCGCTTGTTTGACCATACACCGGAATTGCGATAGGCAGCGCTCAACCCCGTGCGAGCCTCGCTTTTGCGCCCTTTTTTGCCCTATCCGGACCTATTGCCATGAATGTGTTCAAGGACTTCGAGACCAGAATCAAGCAAGCCATTGAAGCGCTTGAAGTTGTTAAAGATAAGGGCGACGCCGTCAGCTTCGAGCGACTGGCCGTGGAGCCGCCGCGCGACCCGGCGCATGGCGACATTTCGACCAATGCGGCCATGGTTCTGGCCAAGCCGCTGGGCATGAATCCGCGGTCTTTGGCCGAGATGATCTCCGCTCAGTTCAATAGCGACCCCGACGTCGCCGAAACCAGCGTGGCGGGTCCCGGCTTTCTCAATTTCCGGCTGACCGCTCCGTTCTGGCAGCGTCTGGTCAGCGTGATTGCGCGCGATGGGGTGGATTACGGCCGTTCGACGGTTGGTGCCGGCCACAAGGTCAATGTCGAATATGTCTCGGCCAATCCCACCGGACCGATGCATGTCGGCCATTGCCGCGGCGCCGTCGTTGGCGATGCGCTGGCCAATCTGATGGCGTTTGCCGGATACGACGTGACCAAGGAATACTACATCAACGACGCCGGTTCGCAGATCGATGTGCTGACGAAGTCGGTCTATCTGCGCTACCGGGAAGCGCTGGGCGAGATTATTGGCGAGATCCCGGCCGGTCTGTATCCGGGCGATTACCTGGTCCCCGTGGGCCAGGCGCTGGCCAAGGATTACGGCACAGCGCTGAGGTCAATGCCCGAAGATGAGCGGATGGCCTTGATCAAGGATCGCACCATCGATGCGATGATGGCGATGATCCGGGATGATCTCAAGGCGCTCAATGTCGAGCATGATGTGTTCTACTCCGAGCGCAGCCTGCATGCCGATGGCGAGCGGGCCATTCGCAACGCCATCAACGACCTGACCTTCAAGGGCCATGTCTACAAGGGCAAGCTGCCGCCGCCAAAGGGTCAGACCGCAGAGGATTGGGAAGATCGCGAGCAGACGCTGTTCCGCTCGACCGAAGTCGGCGATGACATGGACCGTCCGTTGATCAAGTCGGATGGCAGCTACACCTATTTCGCCGCCGACGTGGCCTATTTCCGCGACAAGTTCGAGCGCGGCTTCACCGAGATGATCTATGTGCTGGGCGCCGATCACGGCGGCTACATCAAGCGGCTGGAGGCTGTCGCCAAGGCGGTGTCGGCGGGCGAGGCGAAGCTGACGGTGCTTCTGTGCCAGTTGGTGAAGATCTACCGCAACGGCGAACCGGTGCGGATGTCCAAGCGCTCGGGCGACTTCATCACGCTGCGCGATGTGGTCGACGAGGTGGGTGTCGATTCGGTGCGCTTCATGATGCTGTATCGCAAGAGCTCGGAATCGCTCGATTTCGACTTCGCCAAGGTGACCGAGCAATCCAAGGACAATCCGGTCTTCTACGTTCAGTACGCCCATGCAAGGTGCGCCTCGGTGATGCGTCAGGCTCTGGAAATCTTCCCGGATCTCGACCTGTCAGCCGAAGCACTCGCGTCCGCCGATCTCTCGGATCTGGTGCATGAGAGCGAATTGGCGCTAATTGCGAAGCTTGGCGAATACCCCCGGATGATTGAAGCCGCAGCCTCCGGACAGGAGCCGCACAGGGTCGCGTTCTATCTCTATGAGCTCGCAAGTCTGCTGCATGCGCACTGGAACAAAGGGCGTGATGAACCGGGTTTGCGGTTTGTTAACGATAAAAACAGACAATCAACTATCGCCAGGATGGGTTTGGTGTACGCCGTCGCATCGGTTTTGAAGTCAGGTCTGTCGATTACAGGTACTGACGCACCGGAAGAAATGCGCTAGACGTCACCTTTTCCCCACAATGCTCTGGCAGTACAATGTACGAGAGTGTGTGAGTGAAGCATGGTTGATCAACTGGACAGCAACACCCGGTCCCCAAATCCGGATGCCGAAATCGATGATCCCTTGGCGGAACTTGCCCGGATCATCGGCTACGAGCGGCCTGCCGAGCGCGCGGCAGCGGCGGATGATGCCCCTCAATCGAGCGAATTCGATCTTGAGGCCGAGTTGATGCGTGAGCTCGACGTGCCGCAAATCCCGGCCGTCGACGAAATTGATGTGCTCGAAGCCGATGATGCGGACCCGGAAGCCTGGATGGACGAAGGCTCTGATCCTGAGGTTGTTCAGTTCAGCGAGTCGGATGAGGCCGCCGCGGAAGATCCATGGCTTGAAACCCGATCCAGTGACCAGCAGGCCAGTGACCCGCAGGAATGGGCGGCGGATGGCGGTTCGTCGCCCGAAACCTTCTCGGGCGCACACGAGGACGAATTTGCCCTTGATCCCCGCGAGATGATGGACGCTGAGCAGCCCGTTTCCCACCATTATGCTGCCCCCGATAACGACGCCGCTGACGATGGTGACCAGGCCAATGATGCCCAGGTCCATGATGAGTGGCAGGACCCCTGGGCGGCCTCCGAAGCTGATGCCGAGCCGGAGCTGCGGGCCGAGTACGAGCCTGAATTCGCGGCCTATGATTCGGAGCCCGTCGAGGATCAGCCGGCGCAGGTGACCGAGACTGGTTTCGGTGATGGCAGCAAGCTTGCTCCGCCGGATATCCCGGACGATGATGTTCTGGCTGATATGTTCCGCTTTGAAATACCCGCCCGTCAATCCACGGCCACCCCATCGGCTTCTGCTGCAGAAGTGCAGTCTGAGGACGCGGCCGCGTGGGCGGCTGAGGCGTCCTTCGATCGCGACATGGAAGACTTTCCTTCCGGTTCGGAAGGGCAGGATGATTACCTCCCGGCAGATGTCGCCGAGGAGGAATTTGAGCCAAGTCTTGATCCGGAACCGATCCGGGCCGCGGATCAGTCGCTGTTCGATGAGCCGCCTGTTGAAGCGGCTCCCGCCCAGGCGCCAAACGGCGCAGTGCTGGATTTTGAGGATTTCCTGTCGACGGAACTGGATTCCTTCGAACAGACTCTCGCCTCGCAGGATGCCGCCGTTCAGGACGACGGAACCGATGAGACGCTTGAGGCCTCCGGCCATGCCGGATTTGAGGCTGAGGCAGAGCAGGACGGGTGGGATGACAGTTCCACGGACGGCGAGAGTTCTGTTTTTGACGATGCCGCGGAAGAACTGCTTGCCGATATTGCCGATGATGAGGGGATGCCGGAGCATGCCGCGGTCCCGGCTGACACGTCAGAGGGCTGGTCCGAGGACGGCATTGAAAACGCCGTAGCCGAGGAGCTCGACGAAGAGCTCGAGGACATGTTCGGATTTCCGGATCCCGCGCAGGAGCCTGGCCAGGCAAATTCTGATGCATCCGATGATCTCGACTTTGATCTTGACCTTGACCAGGTGCTTGCCGACACCGCCGTCTTCCTCGACAATGATTGGGCCGAGCCCGAGGCTGTCGCATCGGCGGATCCGGCGCAGAGCGATAGCCCGGAGCCTGACGCATGGCAGGTCGTGGCACCTGCCGCGCCGGGCACAGGCGCGCGCGATGAGATGGCCGAAGCGTTTCTCGGACTGGTGCCGGCCGAAGAGAACAGCCAACCCGATCCGGCTCCGGTACCGCTGACCGTTGCCGCTTTGCCCGATCGGCAGGACACGCCGTCCGATCAGGACGATTGGCTTGACGGGTTCGAGACGGTGGAGACTGCGGAGCAGGCCGGACAGAATGACTACTACTTCGATCCTCAGCTGATTTCCGAACCCGATGTCGGCGTCGAGGCGGTGGCAGATATCGATGTGCCCGAACTGGTGCATGACGATCCTCAGCCGGTCGAACCGGACTACGACACGGATATCGAACGGGAATTTGCAGACATCGTCGATGTTTCCGATGCGGGTTCCGGCGCTGCCGTCAGCGCATCCTTTGCGTCAACCGAGGCATGGGGGCGCACGGACGCGGCTCCGCGCGGCTATGAGACTTCCGATGATTACATTGCGCTCGAGCGCGAGCTGGGCGTTGAGCCGTCGGGCCACTCCTATCAGGGTTCGCAGGCGCACCCGGACGAACTGGCATACGCCGACGGCGATCTGGCCTATGTCGATGATGACGGCGTGGAATTGGCCGAAGAGCCTGCTCAGCGCGAGCGCGGCTCCCGCGGCTCGGTTCTGGCGCTTGCCGTTCTGGGCATCGCGGTGCTTGCCGGCGCCGGCGCCTTGGGCTGGAGCATGCTGTCGGGCGATGACACGGTTGCCGATGGCGGCCCCCGCATTATTCGGGCTGACACGGAGCCGGTGAAAGTGCTGCCCGAGAATCCGGGCGGCATGACCGTTCCCAATCAGGACAAGGCGGTTTACGATCGTGTTGCCGGCGACGATGCCAATTCGCCGGGACAGCCGTCGCTGGTCAATACGGCGGAAGAGCCGGTGGATGTCGTTCAGCGCACCCTCGATCCGGAAGTCCTTCCGCTTGAAGGCCGTGGCGATGTGACGGAAAAATCCGAAGAACGCCTGGCCGCTGACGGTGCTGGCGCGGATGGCGCTTCCGATACCGCGAGCGCACCGGTGGTGTCGCCGCGCCGCGTCCGCACGATGATCGTCAAGCCGGATGGCTCGATCGTCGCCCGTGAAGAACTTGAACCTGCCCCCGAGCCTGAAGCCGCTGTGGCGCAGCCTGCGTCGGCATTGGCCGAACCCACCATAACGGAGGCCATGACGGCGGAGCCGGCTGTGCTAGACGCCGCAGCGCCTGCCGAACCGGCGTCACAGGCGGCTCCGGTCGAGCAGGCCGCAACCGAGCCCGCCGCTGACGCCGAGACGGCGACCCCGGCACTGGCGCCCGGTTCTGCAAACGCACCGGCCGCAGAACAGTCAATTGCCCCTGTTCGTGTGGTCACCACCCAGCCGATCCGCGCACCGGTTCCGCAAAACCGTCCGGCGGACCAGCCGGTCACGGTGGTGGGTACCGTTACCCAGGGTGGCGATGTCGCCAATCCGCAAAGCCTTCCTGCCGCGCAGGCCCAGCCGGCGGAAGTAGCCTCCGCTCCGGCTGCTGCGGCGCCCGCTGCAACAGCGCCGGCTGCTGCGGTGCCCGTCGCCAATCCCGGCGGCTATTTTGTGCAGATCGCCTCGCAACCGAGCGAGGAGGGCGCTCAGGCATCCTGGCAGGCGCTGTCGAGCCGCTATAATTCGGTCATTGGCGGCCGCGGAGTTGATATCCAGCGCGCCGACATCCCGGGCAAGGGCGTTTTCCACCGGGTGAGGATCCCCGCCGGAACCCGCGATGAAGCCAATGCCTTGTGCGAGCGTTACAAGTCGGCCGGCGGAAGCTGCTTCGTGTCGAGGTAGGATTCCACGCCGTCTTCTTGCAGTCTGCAAGCCACGCCTTCGGGTGCACCTTGTCTGTATGAAGGGCCGATGCGTAACCGCATCCTGTCAAAGACTGGCCAATCGGCTACCATCGGCGGATGAGCGAATCAAAAGCAGTCATATTCGGGTGCGCGGGACCGGAACTCACATCTGATGAGGCGGCGTTCTTTGCCGAACACAGGCCGTGGGGCTTTATCCTGTTTGGCCGCAACATCGTGAGCCTGAGCCAGGTCGCGGACCTGACCGCGAGCCTCAGGGACTGCATCGGGCGTCCGGACGCGCCGGTGCTGATCGATCAGGAGGGTGGACGGGTGCAGCGGTTCAAGCCGCCGCTCGTGCCGCAATATCCGTCAGGCGCGGATCTGGGCGCGCTCTATCAGGTCAATCCCGAGGCGGGCCTGCGCGCGACCTGGATCATGTCGCGTCTTCACGCCTTCGATCTTTATTCGCTCGGGATCACCGTCGATTGCCTGCCGGTGCTGGATGTGCCCGCGCCCGGCGGCCACGAGGTGATCGGCAGCCGGGCTTATGGGATCACGCCGGACGTGGTGGCCGCGTTGGGAGCGGCTGCCTGCGAGGGGCTGAAGGCAGGCGGGCTGCTGCCTGTGATCAAGCATATTCCCGGGCACGGCCGCGCCGGCGCCGATACCCATTTTGAGCTGCCGCGGGTTGACGCTTCGTGGGCCGAGTTGTCGTTGCGGGATTTCGCGCCGTTCAAGGCGCTTTCAGGTGAGGCAATGGCGATGTCGGCGCATGTTGTCTACTCTGCCATCGATCCGGAGCATCCCGCCACTACGTCGCGCCGTGTGATTGACGAGGTGATCCGCGCTGAAATCGGGTTTGATGGCCTGTTGATGTCGGATGATGTGTCGATGAATGCGCTTTCTGGGGATTTCGCCGTCAGGGCAGGTGCAATTTTCGCTGCAGGATGCGATGTCACCTTGCACTGCAATGGCAACAGGGCGGAAATGGAGGCGGTGGCCTCGATAACGCCTGTCTTGTCGGGAGACAGCCTTCGGCGCGCGAAAGCCGTGATGGCGGCGTTCCGGGCGCCCGATCTGAGCGACGAAATCGCATTGCGGAAGGAATTCGAGGGGCTGATGGCGGCGTCTTGAGGTTGAAAGGCGGCACAAGTGAACAACGGCAACCGGCAGAACGCTGGCGGACCTGACAGGACTTCATCGGGCAAGACGCCCATGGATGCGATGTGGGAAGACGTCAAGGTCGACCGGGCCATCGGCGATCCGTCGCTGGTGATCGATGTCGAGGGCTTTGAGGGGCCTTTGGATCTTCTTCTTCATCTGGCGCGGACCCAGCGGGTCGATCTGGCCAGGATTTCGGTCCTCGCGCTGGCCGAGCAATATCTGCTGTTTGTGGAGAAAGCTCGCGAGTTGCGGCTCGAACTGGCGGCGGACTACCTGGTGATGGCTGCCTGGCTTGCCTATCTCAAATCCCGCCTGCTGATCCCGCACAGCCCCAAGGGCGATGAGCCGAGCGGCGAGGAGATGGCGGCGCAGCTGGCGTTCCGCCTGAAGCGGCTTGAAGCCATGCGCGAGGCGGCCACACGGCTGGTCAATCGCAACCGGCTGGGGCGCGATGTGTTCGCGCGCGGTGAACCCGAACCGATGGTGATCGACAAGACATCGAATTTCGACGCAACGCTCTATGATCTCTTGACCGCCTATGCCGCGCAGAGACAGCGCCAGACCGTGACCCAGGTGACCATCGCCCGGCGGCGGGTATGGTCGCTGGCCGATGCCCGTGTCATTCTGGTGCGCCTGATGGGGGAGCTCAAGGACTGGATGGCGCTCGATCAATACCTGATCCGCTATCTGTCCGATCCCGAGGAACGGGTGACGGCGATCGCCAGCTCGTTTGCCGCAAGTCTTGAAATGGTGCGGGAAGGGCGGATTGAAATCCGCCAGGACGGCGCCTTCCAACCGATCTTCATGCGGCGCCCGCAAGTGGCCGCCGCAAGCGCAGGGAGCAAGCCATGATGATGGATCCCGGTTACGGCTCTGCCTTTGCCTATGGCAGCGAGGCTGGCCATGCGGAGGATGAGGAGATGACGAGGGATGCCCTTGATGCACTCAGGGACCGCGCGCTTCACGAAGCCGAGCGTATCGCCGAAGCGCTGATCTTTGCGTCGAGCGGCCCGGTGGCCGAGAACCTGATCGCAGCCAAGCTACCCGAGGGCGCGCCTGTGGGCTTGGTGATCCAGCGTCTGGCCGAGAGCTATGCCCATCGCGGCGTCAATCTGGTCCGGGTCGGCGACGCCTGGGCGTTCCGCACCGCGGTCGACCTGGGATTCTTGATCCGTCAGGAGGAAACCGAAGTCAAGAAACTCTCGCGCGCCGGGCTTGAGGTGCTGTCGACCATTGCCTATCACCAGCCGGTGACGCGCGCCGAAATCGAGGATGTACGCGGTGTCGCCACCTCCAAGGGCACGCTCGACGTGCTTTTGGAAACCGGATGGGTGCGGATGCGCGGCCGCCGCCGATCGCCGGGCCGTCCGGTGACCTATGGCACGACGGCGGCGTTTCTCGATCATTTCGGTCTCGAGGACCTGCGCGACCTGCCGGGCATGGACGAACTCAAGGGCGCGGGCCTGCTCTCCGGGCGGGTGCCGTCGAACTTCCAGCCGCCGGTCCTTCCCGCCAATGACGACTTGAGCGAAGACGAGGATCCGCTGACACAGATGGACCTCGAAGAGCTTGGTCTCTTGACACCGATGGGTGAAGCGGAGGACTAAGCCTCCGGTCGCGGGGTTTCCCCCGGGCGAGATCGAGACTGACAGCAAGGGTCCAACCCAGGTGAGACAGCAAGTAAGAGCGGCCAACGCGCGCAGGACGGCAGGGGTGACCTTTGCCGCGCGGCTGGCGTTTGAAGACGTGCATCACGCCTATGGTGACCTGCAGACGCTCCGCGGCGTGTCGCTTTCGGCTGAACCGGGCGAGGTTCTATGTCTGCTAGGCCCCTCGGGATCGGGAAAGACGACATTGTTGCGCATTGCCGCGGGGATCGAGCCGCTTGGCCGGGGCCGGCTCTTGCTCAATGACCGTGAGATCGCCGGGCCTTCGGTCAACCTGCCGCCCGAGCGCCGCGGCATCGGATTGATGTTTCAGGATTTCGCGCTGTTTCCGCATCTGACGATTCTTGACAATGTCCGGTTCGGACTGACGGCGCTGAGTTCGGCAGACGCGAAGCGGGAGGCGCTGGCCGCACTCGACCGGGTCGGCATGGTGCACTACGCCGACAATTACCCGCACGCGCTGTCGGGTGGCGAGCAACAGCGCGTGGCGCTGGCGCGGGCGCTCGCACCCCGGCCTGCGGTGCTGTTGATGGACGAGCCGTTTTCGGGGCTCGATTCGCGCCTCAAGGACAGTGTCAGGGCCGAGACGCTGGCGATCCTGCGGGAAGCGCGCGCCACAGCGGTGGTGGTGACCCATGACGCCGAGGAAGCCATGCGCATGGGTGACCGGATCGCGCTGCTCAGGGATGGCGCGCTTGTGCAGGTGGGCACGGCCGAGGATCTCTATCATCGTCCGGTCAATCTCTTCGCCGCCGGTTTCTTTTCCGAAATCAATGTGTTTGAAGGGGTGGTGTCGGGCGAAATGGCGCAAACGCCGGTGGGGCCGGTGAAAGCGCTTGGTTTTTCTGATGGCGCGGAGGTCTCGATTGCCATAAGGCTGCCCGGCGTCGAAGTTACGGAGACGCCGTGCGGTGTTTCAGCGCGTGTGGTGGCGCGGCGTTTCCTGGGGGTGGAGGAGCTGGTGACATTGGTGGTTGCCGGAGGCGAAAGTCCAATTGACGCCCGCATTCGCGCTGGCCAATTAAGGGCCGGCGTCCGGGATGTTTCGGTCACAGTGAACGCACGTGACATTTTGGTGTTTGAAAGAAACGGCTAAACACCCTAAATCAGGGTAGGATGCAGACAGGAGAGTATCATGGGTTCATTCAGCATTTGGCATTGGCTTATCGTTCTGGTCGTCGTGTTGCTTTTGTTCGGCCGCGGCAAGATTCCGGAACTGATGGGCGACGTCGCCAAGGGAATCAAGAACTTCAAGAAGGGCATGGGCGAAGAAGAAGCCACGCCTGAAACGAAGACGGTCGAGTCCAAGACTGTCGAAGCCAGGCCTGTCGAAACCAAGGCCGAAGAAGCCAAAGATCGCAGCTGACCCCCAATCCCGTTGCCCTGACGGGTGAGGAGACGTCTGAATGTTGGACATCGGTTGGCCAGAGCTCCTGGTCGTCGCCATTGTGCTGATCATCGTGGTCGGTCCGAAGGACCTGCCGCCTATGCTGCGCGCCTTCGGGCGGACCACCAAGAAGCTCAGGGGCATGGCCAATGAGTTTCGGGGGCAGTTCGATGAGGCATTACGTGAGGCTGAACTGGACGACGTCAAGAAGACCTTCGACGAAGCCCGCAAGCTCAATCCGATGCAGACCATTCGTGACGCGGTCAACCCGCTGAAGGACACGGCGAATTCGATCCGTTCGGACATCGAAAAAACCGTCAACGCGCCGTCGGAAACGCCGCCATGGAAGCCCAAGACCGACATTCCGGAGGCTACAATGAAGCTTCCGGATGGTGCGCCGGAAATCAAGGCCGAGAAACCGGCGTCGCCCCCCCCGCAGACTGAAGCCAAGACAGCTTCGAAGGCTGCGCCGGCATCCGGGGCCGGTGGCAAGGCCGCAAAGACGGCAGCCTCACCTGCTGCATCGAAGACCGCAAAGGCGGCGTCAAAGGCCAAGGCTGCACCGAAGCCGGCGACGCAGAAGCCCGCCGCCAAGGCCCCGGGTCAAGCAAAGGCTGCTGCTGCGGCGGCTGCTCCTGCCAAGGCGGCGCCACGCGCCAGGAAAACCAAGCAAGGCGAGGGCCAGGCGTGAGCGACGATATCGACGACAAGCCGCAGCCGCTGCTTGCACACTTGATGGAGCTGCGTAATCGCCTGATGTGGGCGATCGGCGCGTTCTTCCTGGCGTTCCTGCTGTGTTTCGCCTTTGCCAAGCCGCTGTTCAACTTCCTGGTTGTGCCGTTCACCTGGGCGGTCGAGTGGGCTGGTATGGACGACCGCAAGATCGAGTTGATCTACACCGCGCCGCAGGAATTCTTCTTTACGCAGATCAAGATCGGCATGTTCGGCGGTCTGGTGATCGCCTTTCCGATGATCGCGACCCAGGTCTACAAGTTCGTGGCGCCGGGGCTCTACAAGAATGAACGGGGCGCCTTCCTGCCGTTCCTGATCGCCTCGCCGGTGCTTTTCCTTATCGGAGCGGCACTGGTCTATTTCTTCTTCACGCCGATGGTGATGTGGTTCTTCCTGTCGATGGAGCAGACCGGCGGCTCCGGTGAAGCTTCAATCATGCTTCTGCCCAAGGTGTCGGAATATCTCGGGCTGATCATGACTTTGATATTTGCCTTCGGACTGGTGTTCCAGTTGCCGGTGGTGACGACGCTCATGGCGCGCGTCGGACTGGTCAGCAGTCAAGGTCTCGCCGACAAGCGCAAATACGCCATCGTCGCGGCCTTCGTCGCCGCCGCGATCCTGACGCCACCCGATCCGGTCTCCCAGATCGGGCTTGCGCTGCCAACCATCCTTCTTTACGAGATTGGCATCTATTGCGCCCGACTCGTGGAGCGTCAGCGCGCTGCGAGAGAGGCTTTGGCAGAAGCCGGCGACACAGACTCGTCCGGCGAAGCCGAACCCAGATCGGACGCCTGAGCTCCCGAGTGAACGCCGCATTGTGCCGCTTACCGGCATGATCGCGGTCGTTGCGCTGCCAATTTACGACCGGGACCAGCCATGCTTGACATCAAATGGATACGAGACAATCCCGCAGCTCTTGACGCGGCACTGGCCAAACGCGGTGCCGCGCCGCAAGCTGCGAGCCTGATCGAACTGGATGAGGCGCGCCGCAGCCATGTGGGCCTGCTCCAGGCGCTGCAGGAACGCCGCAATCTTGCGTCCAAAGAGATCGGCAAGGCGATGGCCGCCAAGGACCAGGCGACAGCCGACAGCCTCAAGGCCGAAGTGGCCACCATCAAGGACGAGCTGCAGGCCGGAGAGGCCAAGGAACGTGACCTCGACGAGGCGCTCAAGCATGCCCTTTCGGTGCTGCCCAACATCCCGCTCGACGAGGTGCCGGTCGGCACGGACGAGAGCGGCAATGTCGAGGTGCGCAAGGTTGGGGCGAAGCCGGATCTGGGGTTCAAGCCCAGGGAGCATTACGAACTGGGCGAAGCCCTGGGCATGATGGATTTCGAGCGCGCCGCGAAGATGTCGGGCGCGCGGTTCACCATCCTGACCGGCGGGCTTGCGCGGCTGGAACGGGCTTTGGGCCAGTTCATGCTCGACCTGCACACCGCCGAGCATGGCTACACCGAGGTCAATCCGCCGCTGATGGTCAATGACGCGGCGGCCTACGGCACCGACAAACTGCCCAAGTTCGGCGATGATCTGTTTCGCACCACGGATGGGCGCTGGCTTATCCCGACCGCCGAAGTGCCTCTGACCTACATGGCTGCCGGCGAGATCATTGCCGACGACGAGCTTCCCAAGCGCTATGCCGCGCAGACCGCCTGCTTCCGCTCGGAAGCCGGATCCGCGGGCCGCGACACGCGCGGCATGCTGCGCCAGCACCAGTTCACCAAGGTGGAGCTGGTCTCGGTGACGACACCCGAAACTTCGCTCGAAGAACATGAGCGGATGACGGCGAGCGCGGAAAACGTTCTCAAGCGCCTTGGCCTGCATTTCCGCACGATCGTGCTGTGCACCGGCGACATGGGCTTTGGCGCGCAGAAGACCTACGACATCGAAGTCTGGCTGCCCGGGCAGGAAGCCTATCGCGAGATCTCGTCCTGTTCGGTCTGCGGCGATTTCCAGGCGCGGCGGATGAATGCACGCTGCCGCAAGCCGGGCGACAAGGCCACACGTTTTGTCCATACGCTCAATGGGTCGGGCGTCGCGGTCGGACGCGCCCTGATCGCGGTCATGGAAAATTACCAGAACGCCGACGGATCGATCACCGTGCCCGACGTCTTGCAGCCCTATATGGGCGGGCTCACCAGGATCGAGAAGGCCGCGTAAGACATCCATATTTAAAGGATATTGGCAATGCGTATTCTTATCACCAATGACGACGGCATTCACGCCGAGGGCCTTGAGGTGCTGGAGCGTATCGCCCGGACGCTCTCCGACGATGTCTGGATCGTTGCGCCTGAAACCGACCAGAGCGGGCTCGCCCATTCGCTCACCCTGTCCGAGCCGCTTCGCCTGCGCAAGGTGCGAGACAAGACCTATGCGCTGCGTGGCACGCCGACGGACTGCGTGATCATGGCTGTCCGCAGCCTGATGGATCCGGGGCCGGACCTTGTCCTGTCCGGGGTGAATTCCGGCCAGAACGTGGCTGATGACGTGACCTACTCGGGCACGGTGGCAGGCGCCATGGAGGGCACGCTTCTGGGTGTCCGCTCGATCGCCATGAGCCAGGCCTACAATTGGTCCGATGGCCGGATCGTTCCGTGGGTTGTGGCCGAGACGCTGGCGCCGGCGCTGCTCAAGAAGCTCGTCGCCATCGACCTGCCGCAGGGCACCTTGCTCAATGTCAATTTCCCCAATTGCGCCGCCGACGAGGTCAAGGGCGTTGTCGTCACCGATCAGGGGCAGTTGACGCACGCGCTTTCCATCGAAGAACGCCAGGACGGGCGCGGCTTTCCCTATTTCTGGCTGAAGTTCGGCCGCCGCGACTTCTCGCCGGAGGCCAACAGCGACATCAAGGCAATCTCCAATGGCTACATTTCGGTGACTCCCCTGAAGCTCGACCTGACGAATCACGCTGTCCAGGAGAAACTGGCCGCGGCCTTGGAAGATTGAGCGATGAATGTGCGGCTTCTGGAGAAGGAAGGTTTTGCCGGGCTTTTCCTGCGGCTCCGGGCCGAAGGCATAGCCGACAAGGCGCTTCTGACAGCCCTTGAGCAAACGCCGCGCACCTTGTTCGTCTCTGCCGCCCACGCAGATGCAGCCTATCAGGACCGGCTTGTGCCGATCGATTGCGGCAGCTTCGCCGAAAGCGCCGATCTGGTGGCGCGGATGATTGCACTGCTGCAGATCGAGCCGGGCCACCGGTTTCTCGACATCGGCACCGGCAGCGGGTTCCTCGCCGCGGTTGCGGCCCGCCTGGCGGAACGGGTGGTGACGATCGATCGCTACAAGACGCTGATCCAGCTTGCCCAGCAGCGGTTCGCCCATCTTGGCATTGGCAATGTTATCGCCCGGCAGGCTGACGGCCTGAAGGGCATGAACGGGGAGGGTGGGTTTGACCGGATCATTGCAACCTGCGCTTTTGACGGCATGCCGCGACAATTCATCGATCAGCTGGCCTCGGGCGGTGTCATGCTTGCGCCGATCAAAAGCGAAAGCGGTAGGACCCAGATGGCGCGGTTGACCAAGATCGGCAGCCGGTTTGAGCGCGAGGACCTGTTCGACGTGCCGTATCTTCCCTTTGCGCCAGGCCTGGCGCTGGCGCTTTGAGCGCCCGTCTGACATCAAAAAACACAGATTCCCGCTGCTTTAACCGATGAGTAACACTAACGCGCTTTAATCATCGCAGTTGGTATTGCGTTGATTGGGTAATGTTATGCGTGTCACAAAGACTGTCGTTCCCGGTATTTCGGTGACCCGTTTGCTCGGCGTCGCCCTTCTGGCAGGGTCAGCCGCAGCTTGCAGCTCGGATGCAGACCGGTTCTCCTACCGGAACACGGATCAGTTGATGACCGCGTCGGTGCCCGCGCCATCCTCGTCATCGCTCGCGCCGATGGCGGATGTTGGCGGCAACCTGAATTCGTCAGGCGGAGTGTCCGGCGGTTATCCGCAGGCCAATTCCTATCCCCAGGCGCCGGCTTCCTCGCAGGCATTTCCGGGTGACTACCGGTCGCCTTCCCAGCCGGGTTATGATCCGACAGCCACCGGTTCGGTTCCCTCGATGGCCAGGACGTCCGCGTCCTCGTCCAGTCTGATTGGCGGCGGAAGCCAGCAAACCGCATCGGTGGCGCGTCAGGTCTTGCCAACGGTTCAGCCGGTCCGCAACCAGGCAAGCGCAACGGCCTCGCGGAACCTGGACCCGATGGTGCAGCCCGCGCTTGCACCGGCGACACAGGCGTTTCCCGAGAGGCCGCAGCAGTTGAACTCCAGCGTGCCGGTCAAGCCGGACTACGCCAACAACAGCGATCCGGTCATGGCGCCCGATCCGATCGTTACCGGCACCGCGCCACAGGGTGCGGGCTGGACGACGACCGGCGGAACCCGCATCACGCTTGCCCCGGGCGAGACCATCTACAATCTCTCCAAACGCTATGGCGTCCCGGCCAACGAAATCATGAAGGCCAACGGCATTGACGATGCGTCGCGGGTCTCCTCCGGACGGCAACTGCTGATCCCGGTCTATGTCTATTCCCGCAAGGCGCCGGTTTCAGCGCCGGACAACAATCCCAACACGCTTGCCGCCAATTCGGGCACCGGCCTGCGCGGCGAAGCCAAGCAGGACCGGATACCGTTGCCTGTCCGCTCGCCGCACCAGGATGTGGCCGTGCTGCCGAGCGCACCAGCCTTGCGCAGCCCCAAGGCCGAAGCTGATTCATCCCAGACGTCGACCGCAACCGCATCCAATCCCGGCTCGAACAGCCCGGCCGCTAGCGCCTACACCGTCACAAGCGGCGATACACTGAGCAAAATTGCCCGGAACCACGGCGTCAGCGTCGATGCGCTGAAGTCGGCCAACAATCTGACGGGATCGAACATCCGCATCGGCCAGTCGCTCGTCATTCCGGCAGCGGGAAGCGAAAGTGTCGACCGATCGACCACGACGGCATCGGTCAATGCGGGCGCCGCTCCCAACGCGCCCAAGCCCTACACGCCGCCGGTCAGCGCCGCTGAGGACAGTGTGGCGGCCAAGACCAATTCCGATACGGCCTCGGTCGCTCCGGCCTCGACCGGGATCGACAAGTTCCGCTGGCCCGCACGGGGCCAGGTCATCACCGGCTTCGGCAAGTCCGAAAACGGCAAGCGCAATGACGGGATCGACATCTCCCTGCCGGCCGGCACACCGGTCAAGGCTGCGGAGAATGGCGTGGTGATCTATTCCGGCGACGGACTGAAGGAATATGGCAAGACCGTCCTGGTCCGCCATGATGATGGGCTGGTGACCGTCTATGCCCACGCAAACACCTTGAATGTGGCGCGCGGCGACAAGGTTGTTCGCGGGCAGGTGATCGCCAGTTCCGGCATGACCGGAGCAGCCAAGACGCCGCGGCTGCACTTTGAAGTTCGCAAGAACGCAACACCGGTCGATCCGACCAAATACCTCGAATAAACGCCCTCCAGGCGATAGTGGAAAGGCCAGCGTTGTGATGCGCTGGCCTTTTTCCGTTCCGTGTAGGCTGTCTGAGTTCAGATCGATGTGCCCATCCGACCGGCCAGATCCTGGATGAACTGCCAGGCCACGCGCCCCGACCGCGCGCCGCGCGTGGTTGACCATTCCAGCGCCTCGGCCTTGAGCGATTCCGGATCCGCATCCAGGCCAAAATGCGCGGCATATCCGGCCACCATTTCCAGATAGTCGTCCTGGGAACACTTGTGGAAGCCGAGCCAGAGGCCAAAGCGGTCTGACAGCGAGACCTTTTCCTCGACCGCTTCGCTGGGATTAATGGCGGTAGAGCGCTCGTTTTCGATCATGTCGCGCGGCAGCAGGTGACGGCGGTTGGATGTCGCGTAGAGCAGCACATTGTCGGGCCGGCCTTCGATGCCGCCATCAAGAGCCGCCTTGAGCGACTTGTAGGCGGTGTCATCATGATCGAAAGAAAGATCGTCGCAAAACAGCATGAAGCGCGCCGGCGCGGGTCTCAGGATCGCCATCAGCGCGGGCAGGGAGTTGATGTCCTCGCGATGGATCTCGATGAGCTTGAGCGGGGCCGGCAGGCCGGGTTCTGCGGCAAGCGCTGCGTGGACGGACTTGACGAGCGAGGATTTGCCCATGCCACGCGCGCCCCACAGCAGCACATTGTTGGCGGGCAGCCCGATGGCGAAGCGGCGGGTGTTGTCGACCAGAATGTCGCGGACATGATCGACACCCTTGATCAACGAGATCTCGATCCGGTTCGGCCTGGTCACCGGCGCCAGATGCTGATTGTCCGCATCCCAGACAAAGCAGGCCGCCGCATCGAAATTGTTCGTTGCCGGCGCGGACGGCGCCAGCGCCTCCACGGCGCGCGACAGGCGGGCAAGTTCAGCGAGGATCTGGCGGGCGGTTTCATCTTGCATGGGAGTGTCCAGGCTGGTGTTGGCGTGGCGATGTGGCGCCCGGCGTGGCGTTCATCGGGACGAACGCGCGATGGTCGTCCTTGATTCCGAATGGGTGCATCTCCGCCTTGTTCGGGCGAAATCACCCGGGCGGGACATGCACCAAAGCCGGTAGCACGGCATGATGGTACGGAAAAGCTGTTTTGGCAGGCAATTCGGGCCGGATTGTCCCATGTTTGCGTTGCATTCGGCTATCTTGCCACTATATTCCGCTCGACTGTCGGGGAGCCCTTGGGCTCTCCCCCAAGCTTACCCTCAAGGAGTTTTTCATGTTTGTGACCCCGGCTTATGCCCAGTCCTCAATGGGCGGCGGCGGTGAGATCCTGATGTCGATCCTGCCCTTCCTGCTGATTTTTGTAATCATGTATTTCCTCATCATCCGGCCGCAGCGCACGCAGATGAAAAAACGCGAGGAAATGCTGAAGAATGTTCGCCGCGGCGACCAGATCATCACCGGTGGCGGCGTCATCGGCAAGGTCACCAAGGTGGTGGACGACACCGAGCTCGAAGTCGAGATTTCCGATGGCGTGAAGGTCCGGCTGATTCGCAGCCTGATTGCCGATGTTCGGGTCAAGGGCGAACCTGCCAAGGAATAGCCGCAAATGGCGGACAGGACAGGGGTCCTGTCCGCCGCACGCGGGACCTTTCATTCACCAATTTCATCCCCGAGGATGAACCGAGAGCGCCATGCTTTATTTCTCCCGTTGGAAAACGACCCTTATCTGGCTTGCGGTTCTCGCCGGCGTGGTGTTTGCCGCGCCGAACCTCTTGAGCCAGCAGCAGGCTGACAGCCTGCCGGATTGGGCGCCTTCCAAGAAGCTCACCCTCGGTCTCGATCTCCAGGGGGGCTCCTACATGCTCCTGCAGGTGGACCGTCAGGACATCATCAAGGACAGGCTGACCACAACTGTTGATGATGTGCGGCGGCTCTTGCGCGAAGCGGGGATTGGTTACACGGGCCTTTCGGGGACCGGACAGATGGTGCAGGTCCGTATTCGCGACGAGGCTCGTATCGAAGAGGCGAAAACCGCGCTGGAAGAGCTAACACTGCCGGTCAATTCGGGATTGTTTGGCGGCGGCACGGTGGCCGAGGCAAGCATTGAAGAACCGCAAACCGGTCTTCTGCGTGTTCTTCTGACAGATGAAGGCATCACCTACCGGGTGTCGTCGGCGGTGGCCCAGTCGATCGAGGTAGTACGCAAGCGTATCGACGAGTTGGGAACTACGGAGCCGGTGATCCAGCGCCAGGGTGTCGACCGGATCCTGGTTCAGGTTCCGGGCCTTTCTGATCCCGAGCGTCTGAAAAGCCTTCTCAACCAGACCGCCAAGCTTGCTTTCCGGATGGTCGATTCGTCAATGCCGATCCAGGAAGCGATCGAAGGCCGTCCTCCGGCGAATTCCGAGGTGCTTTACTCGACCGATGATCCGCCGATTCCCTATCTGATCGAACGCACGGTTCTGGTTTCGGGCGAGAACCTTGTCGATGCGCAGGCTGGCTACGACCAGCGCACAAATGAGCCGGTCGTCAGCTTCCGGTTTGATTCCAAGGGCGGTCAACGCTTCGGCCAGGCCACGACACGCAATGTCGGGCTGCCGTTTGCCATCGTTCTCGACGATCAGGTGATCTCAGCACCCGTGATCCGCGAACCGATCCTCGGCGGAACGGGGCAGATTTCAGGCAATTTCGATGTGCAGAGCGCCAATGATCTGGCGATCCTGCTGCGGGCCGGCGCATTGCCGGCGACACTGACAGTGATAGAAGAGCGCACTGTCGGCCCGGGTCTCGGCGCCGATTCGGTCGCGGCCGGCGAAATCGCCGGCATCATCGGCGCGATTCTCGTGCTGGCGTTCATGTTTGTCGCCTACGGCATGCTTGGCTTCATCGCCAACCTGGCGTTGATCGCCAACGTCGTGATGATCATCGCAATCCTGACCATGCTGGGGGCCACGCTGACCTTGCCGGGCATTGCCGGTATTGTCCTGACCGTCGGTATGGCGGTCGATTCCAACGTGCTGATCTACGAGCGGATTCGAGAGGAGCACAAGTCAGGGCGATCCCTGATACAGGCCATAGACGCCGGTTTCAGCAAGGCTTTCTCCACGATCCTCGATGCCAATGTCACCACGCTGATTGCCGCAATCATCCTGTTCTATCTCGGCACCGGTCCGGTGCGCGGGTTTGCCGTGACGCTTGCAGTTGGTATTGTCACAACCGTCTTTACCGCGTTCACCCTGACGCGCTGGCTGGTTGCGGAATGGGTGCGGCGCAGCCGACCGAAAGTCATGCCGAGAGGCGCGCTTGATGCGATCGTGCGGGATTTCAGCTTCCGTTTCATGAAACTCCGGCGCTTCACCTTTATCCTGTCGGCGGCGGCTTCGGTGGCGGCGCTGGCGCTGTTTGCCACCATCAACATGAACTACGGCATCGACTTCAAGGGCGGATCGATGATCGAGGTTCAAGCCAAGGACGGGAACGCCGATGTCGGCGACATCAGGGCCCGCCTGACTGAACTCAATCTCGGTGAAATCCAGGCCCAGGAATTCGGATCGCCGCGCGAAGTTCTGATCAGGCTGCAGGCGCAGGGCGGCGGCGAAAACGCTGAACAAACAGCCATCACCCTGGTTCGCGCCGAGTTGGAGGAAAGCTACGAGATCAGGCGGGTAGAGGTTGTCGGCCCGACGGTGTCGGGTGAACTGGCGCAGGCCGGCACAATCGCCGTGATCGCGTCGCTGCTGGCGATTCTGGTCTATATCTGGTTCCGGTTCGAGTGGCAGTTCGCGCTCGGCGCCATCATTGCGACGGTACACGATGTGGTGCTGACAATCGGCATCTTCGTGATCTCTGGCATCGAGTTCAACCTCTCGAGTATCGCGGCGGTGCTGACGATTGTCGGCTATTCGCTCAATGACACGGTGGTCGTCTATGATCGTGTCCGCGAGAATTTAAGGCGGTACAAGAAGATGCCGCTTCCGAGCCTGCTCAACCTGTCGATCAACCAGATGCTGCCGCGCACCATCCTGACATCGGTGACAACGCTTCTGGCATTGACAGCGCTGTTCGTGTTTGGCGGTGAAGTCATTCGCTCCTTCACCTTCGCCATGATCTTCGGCGTTGTGATCGGCACCTATTCCTCGATCTTCATCGCTGCTCCGGTACTGATCCTGTTCAAGCTTCGGGCTGACACGTTCCGGGTCGGAATGGACACCGAGGAAGAAGCGGAAACGGCACCAGGCATCGCCGACAAGAGTACGGCCTGAGCCATGGCGCGTGGCATCGAGATCCGCGAGGCACATTTCCCCGGACGTGCGCCGATCGAGGCCTACGGCAATGGCGGGTTCCGGTTTGCCGATATGTCGCATCGCGGATCGATCCTGTGCCTGCCTTCAGGAATCTATGGCTGGGATGTGGAAGAAGATGCGGCGCTGACACTGGCGCGGTTTGAGAAGGTTATGGCGGAGACCCGGGAGATCGAGTTTCTGCTTGTGGGAACCGGCATGGAGATCCGGCCACTGCCGGCTGAGCTCAAGGCGGCGCTGCGGGCCGCTGAGGTCTCCTCCGATCCGATGAGCACGGGCGCTGCGGTGCGGACCTACAATGTCATGCTTGCCGAATCACGTGCGGTTGCCGCCGCCCTGATCGCAGTGTGAGAGGGTGACTGGGCCAGGTTCATCAGGCGCTTTGGCGCCAGCATTGCGCGAACAATTGCTTTCCGATCTCCGCCGGGCGGATATCGACCGGTATCTGGCGCTGTTGTTGATGCCGGAAGCGGCGCGCGATGACCTGCTGGCCTTGATGCTGTTCAACGCCGAGATCGCCTCGATCCGTGACCGGGTGCGTGAGGCGCTTCCTGGCGAGGTTCGGCTGCAATGGTGGCGCGACGTGCTGGCAGGCGAACGGGGCGGCGAGGCGCGGGCGCATCCGGTTGCCCAAACCCTTCTCGATGTAATTCAACGCCGCGCCATGCCGGTGGCGCCGTTGATCGCGATGTGCGAAGCACGGATTTTCGATCTCTATGATGACCCGATGCCCGACCGCGTGAGCTATGAAGGTTATGCCGGCGAGACGGCTTCGGCGATGCTGCAGATGTCGGCCTTTCTGATTGATCCCGAATGTTCAACGCAGACGGCGACCGCCAGCGGCCATGCCGGTGTGGCGCAGGCAGTGGCGGGGCATCTGATGCTGCTGCCGATGACCCAGGCGAGGGGGCAGGTGTTTGTTCCGGGAGACCTCCTGGCTGCGACCGGGCTGGAACGTGACGGGTTTCTGCGCGGCGAAGATAAGACGGCGCTGTCCAATGCCGTGCGCGCCTTTGCCGACTTCGGGCGAGAGCATCTGGACAAGGCGAGGTCGGTGCTCGCAGAGTTGCCGGGTTCGGTCTTTCCTGCCTATCTGCCGGTCTCGCTGGTCGAGCCGGTGCTCGCACGGGCTGTAAAGCTCGGCGCAGGCAGTCTGGAGGCATCGCTTCAACTGCCGCAATGGCGGCGGCAATGGCGCCTGTGGCGGGCGGCGCGGCGGGGCCGGGTCTGACCGCTCCCAAACAGCGTTTGATCCCCAATTATCGGTGACTTGCGCAGGAATAAGCTGCAAGGCATAGTCCGGAGCGTTGACGCGTCCGGGAGCCACGTCAATTCGGAGGGAACAGATGAGCCTTGGAGCCTTGGTAGTGGTGGTCGCCTTCGGCGTCTTGCTGGTGATTGGCGCCGTTCATTACAGCGGCGGTTCACGCCAGAAGGATTCGCGCGACACCGGCGAAGCAATCATGGAATTTGCCCGCGCCTATCCGGGCGAGGCAATCCGCTCGGTCACGATGACCGCGGATGGAAAGGCCTGCTTCCTGCGACTCGCGGACGGAAAAGTCGGTTTTCTGCAGACCATGGGGCGTCATTATGTCGCCAGGCTGATCCTGCCCGGCTCGGTCGCAGTGGCGCCGTTGGAAGGCCAGGCGGGGCTCAGAATCACCTTTCATGATTCGACCCTCAAGGGTGGGGAATATGTGTTCTTCAGCAACGAAGATGCGGCGGAAGTGTCGCTTTGGCTCTGCGGCAGTTTTGTGCTGGCGAGCCCGAAATTTGCGGATCCGGAGGGGGACCACAATGCCTGATTTGAAGGATTTTCCGGATGTGACGCAGCTGGCGATCCCGTTTTTTGTGATCGCCATCCTGCTCGAGCTGTTTGTCATCCGCTATTTCAAGCGCCGGGGAGACTATGAGACCCGCGACACGCTGACGTCGCTGATGATGGGCGTCGGCAACGTGGTGTCCGGGCTGCTTCTGGGGTTTGTCGCGTTCTTTGTGCTGATGTGGGCCTGGGAGTTTCGGATCTATGATTTCGGCACAGCCTGGTGGGCCATCGCCCTGTGCTTCATTCTCGATGATCTGCGATACTACTGGTACCACCGCATTGCCCACCGGTGCCGCTGGGTGTGGGCGGAGCATGTGAACCACCACTCGTCGCAGCACTACAATCTGTCGACTGCGCTCAGGCAGAGCTGGACCGGGACCTTCACCGGCATGTTCATCCTGCGTATTCCGCTGGCGCTGATCGGCTTTCATCCCGTTCTGCTGCTGTTTGTCGGCGGCCTCAACCTGGTCTACCAGTTCTGGATCCACACCGAGGCGATCGGCCGGATGTGGAAGCCGATCGAATGGATCTTCAACACCCCGTCGCACCATCGGGTGCATCACGCCACCAATCCGCGCTATCTCGATTCGAACTACGCCGGCACGCTGATCATCTGGGACCGGATGTTCGGCAGCTTCGTGCCCGAACTCGACGAGGACATGCCGCGCTACGGCATCGTCAAGAATGTCGGCACCTTCAATCCGCTTAAAGTCGCGTTTCACGAATGGATAGACATGTTCCGCGATGCGTTCCAGCCGGGACTGACAATTACGGAAAGACTTGCCTATCTGTTCGCGCCGCCCGGCTGGAGCCATGACGGATCACGCAAGGGATCGGAAGAGCTGAAGGCGGATTACGTGGCGCAGCACCCGGAGGCAGCAGGAATGCCCGGTCTGCCGGGCGCGGGCGCGCGAACCCAGGGCAGCACGCCTGTCGCAGCTGAATAACGGATGTAAGCTATTCGGCGGCTTGTCGGATGCCGGTGTTTTCGAGCCATGCGGCGAAATCAGTCAGCGCGCGGCGGGCCATGGCCTGTTTCTTGGCCTTGGCCTTGTCCTTGCCGCGGAACCGACCGCCACCTTCGGGGCGGAGGATCGCGCCGGGATCGAGCGGCGGAAACAGCCCGAAATTGACATTCATCGGCTGGAACGACCGCTTGCCGGGCTCGTCGTTGCTTTCGATGTGGCCGCCGGTGATATGGTTGAGCAGCGCGCCGAAGGCGCTGGTCAGCGGCGGCGGCGCGAGCGGTTCCCCAAGACGCTCGGCCGCGGCGAAGCGGCCTGCCAGCAGTCCCATCGCGGCACTTTCGACATAGCCTTCGCAGCCGGTGATCTGGCCGGCAAAGCGCAGCCCCGGACGACCCTTGAGCTGCAAGGTTCCATCGAGCAGGCGCGGCGAGTTGAGGTAGGTGTTGCGGTGCAGGCCGCCAAGGCGGGCAAACTCGGCGTTCTCGAGCCCCGGGATCAGCCGGAAGATCTCGGCCTGGGCGCCATACTTCAGCTTGGTCTGGAATCCGACCATGTTGTAAAGCGTGCCCAGCGCATTGTCCTGGCGCAACTGGACCACGGCATAGGCCTTGATGTCGGGCTTGTGGGCATTGGTGAGGCCCATCGGCTTCATCGGGCCGTGGCGCAGGGTCTCCCGGCCGCGCTCGGCCATGATCTCGATCGGCAGGCAGCCGTCGAAATAGGGCGTGCCCTCCCATTCCTTGAAGCCCGTGGTGTCGCCGGTGATCAGCGCGTCGACAAAGGCGTCGTACTGATCCTTGTCCATCGGGCAGTTGATATAGTCCTTGCCGGTGCCGCCGGGTCCGACCTTGTCGTAGCGCGACTGGAACCAGCACACGGACATGTCGATCGAATCGGTGTGGATGATCGGCGCGATGGCGTCGAAGAACGCGAGCGCGTCCTGGCCGGTCTCGGCGCTGATGGCCTCGGCAAGGCCGGGGGCCGTCAGCGGGCCAGTGGCGATGATCGTCTGGTCCCAATCGTGGGGCGGCAGGCCGGTGATTTCCTCGCGCGCAACCTCGATCAAAGGCTCGGCTTCGATGGCGTCGGTGACGGCTTGAGCAAAACCTTCCCGGTCAACAGCCAGCGCGCCGCCTGCGGGGACCTGATTCTTGTCAGCGCAAGACATGATCAGTGAGCCTGCCATGCGCATTTCCGCATGGATGACGCCGACGGCGTTGTTTTCCGCGTCATCGGAGCGGAAGGAATTGGAACAGACGAGTTCGGCCAGGCTGTCGGTCTTGTGGGCATCGGTGCCGCGCACCGGCCGCATCTCGTGCAAAACCACGGGAAGGCCGCGCCGGGCGATCTGCCAGGCGGCTTCGGAGCCGGCGAGACCGCCGCCGATCACATGAATGGGAGAGGGAGAAGGAGAAGTGCTCTTGGTCATGGCGTCCGTTTACCACGGGCGCGGCCCCGTCTCAAAGATGTTTTGCAGGGCTCGGCTCAAACGAAAACGGCGTCCCAAGGGACGCCGTAACGAACGGTCATTTCATATGCGATTAGCGGGTGCGAATGCCGCGTGCCACGTTGTCGATGTCGAAACGGGTCAGGCCGATGTCGGCGAGGGTCTCGTTGGACAGGTTGGCGAGTTCCTGTGCGGTCTGGCGGGTTTTCATCCAGCTGCGTGCTCTGCTAAGAATGTTCATGGCGGTCTCCTCGGGTGCGCGCCCTTCAGGGAGGGCGGTGATTACGGTGTGATCAATCTGATGCCCTTCATATAGGCGATTGCCGTCCAATTGTGCAGAGCAATATAAGCAAGCCTGTTATGCAAGGCCGGAATGGCTGGTTAACGGGCGGGTCAGTATTCGATGTTGCTGATAAATTAGGCAGAGACTGCCGGTGGCAGTGTGGTCCGAAATGCTCAGTATTCGCCGGGGAAAGTGAGCCGCACAAACAGAAACAGCGCCCTGTCTCCAGGGCGCCGTTTGGATTGACCGGCCAAAACCGGGCAGTATTTTTGTAAGCTTAGTTGCCCGGACGGCGAGCGACGAAGGGGATATCGCCGCGGGAGATGCCGAGGTCGTTGAGTTCGCGTTCAGACATGCGGGACAGTTCGTTGACGGTGTTGCGATAGTCGCGCCAGTCTTTGTAGGCCTTGCGGAAGTTCATGGTCTTGGTCCTTTCGGGTTCGGCTGGAAATCAGCTCCGTGTTTGTTGACCTTGATATAGGAGCGACCGTCCGATTTGTGCAGTGCAAAATAATGCAAAGGTGCCATGCGGTTTCTGCAATCCGCCTTAACAAAACCTTGTTAACAAAGATTAAGATTCAGTCTCGCCACGTCTTTGCCGCGATCTGGCGAACAGAGGCAAAGTCTTGAAGCGAAGGGGTGAAGCGCGGTGCGCGGCCAGGCGCGCGGGCAGGACAGGCTGCCAAAACAAATAACGCCCACCGGGGGAGGAGGATCCGGTGGGCGCCATTTTGGGAGACTGATGCTCGGGAGGAGGATGAACACCAGTCACATCGAAGCGGCTTTATGGGAGGAGGAGGAGGCCGCTCCGAATTCGTAAAACTCTTACAAGGCGCGCCGTGCGGCGAAGGGAATATCGCCCCGTGACATGCCGATGTCGCTCAACTCGCGTTCCGAAAGCCTGTTGAGCTCGACGCAGGTTTCGCGGTACTTCCGCCAGCTGGCGTAGGAGCGGATCAGTTTCATGGTCTATCTCCTTCTGTCCTGCTGTTTTCGGCTCACCACCGTGGCGTTCCGATGTTTTGAATATAGGGGCATTCAATCGATTTGTGCAGTGCAATATTTTCATGGAAGCTATTCCGTATTTGCATGGCTAAGGGGGATTTCACGGATATATGCCTCAAAGCTGTGCAAGGCTGTAATATTTGAGGGCAGAGTGCTCTTTATCCTGTCATTGTCCGGCGCCTGCAGATTGGTGTACTCTTGCGCCAAGGCCCGCGGCCAAAGAATCGCTGGCTCCCGAACGAGAGAATCGCCACATGTTTCGAAGGTATCTGTCCCGCGAAATTGATCAGTGGACCCGCAGCGGGCTATTACCGCCTGGCCAGGGTGAAATTCTGCTGGCTGATCATGACCGGCGTCACACCGGTTTCAGTCTTTCTGGCGTTCTGGCGGTGCTGGCCGCGGTGCTGTTTGGCGCAGCGGTGATTGCGCTGATTGCGGCAAACTGGGAATTCATCCCGCGGCTGATGCGGGTGGTCACAATCTTTGTCTTTATAATATGCGGTCTTTCCGTCGCTTCACTAGCGCTGAAGCGGGGCTCTGGCGGGCTCTCTGAGGCAGCTCTGGTGTTCACGCTGCTCTGTTACGGGGCGGGCATCGCACTTGTCGGGCAGATGTATCATCTGAGCGGCGACGAGGCCGCGTTCATGCTGACATGGGCAGTCGGAGCGCTTGTGGTGTCGCTTTGCTTTTCCTCGGCCATGGCGGCAGTCAGTGCCGGCCTGCTGGGGTTTGGATACATGTTTGCCGAGGCTTCGTTTTTCGACTCCCGGTCGGATGTTCACCTGACAGGGTACCTGATCGTTCTGGCGCTGGCCTTTGCCGTCGGTCTGTCGGCCTGGCGATCCCGCTCGGCGATCGCCGGCCATCTTGCTGCGCTGCTGCTCATCTGCTGGGCCATGTGGATCATCAAGGAGACAACCGATCTTGAGCCCGGCTATCCGCTGGCCGTGATGGGCGCTGTTGTGTTCGGCATCGGCTCGTTTGCGCCTGGCTTGCTCGGCAGCGCCATTTCCCGGCATGGAGCGGTGTCGTCTTATGGCGCGGTGATGTTGCTGTCAGGGCTCGGGCTGATTCAGGTTACTCTCGTCAACCCGGGGTTGGCGCTGGAGATGGCGCTTGCGGCGTTCATCCTGCTGATCAGCGTTGCGGTTCTGGCTGTCGCAGGCGGTGAAAACAGGCTGGTGCGGCGGTTTGCCTATTTCGCCTTCGCTTGCGAGACGATCTACGTGGTCAGCGAAACGCTCGGATCGCTGCTTGGTAGTTCCGGGTTCCTGTTTCTGGGCGGAATTGCGCTCGCCGTTATCGCTTTCGCGGTGATGAAGATTGAGAAACGCTTCAAGAACAGGGAGGTGCTGCCATGACGGATCTCGGGCAATTCCTGCGGCGTCCGCTCAATCCCTATCTCGCCGGCCTGGTTTCCGCCGCGGTTCTCGTCAGCACTCTGGCGCTGGCAATTGAGGGCAGGGCCTCGATCCTGAGGGAAGGCCGCGAAATCGTGCTCAAGACCGAACCGGTGGATCCGCGTGACCTGATGCGGGGCGATTATGTCTGGCTCAGCTACGTGGATGTTTCGACAATAGACAATAGCCTGGTCAACGACGCCTGGCCCGCTGAAGATACGACCGCGCCGGTTTGGCTGACACTTGCTCCGGGCAATGATGGCACATACGCCGCCAAATCGGCAGGTTTTTCCAAGCCCGCTAGCGTTGCCGCGGACGAAGTATTTCTCAAATCGCTGCCAACCCGGATCATGATCGCCAAGCGGACAGGCGGAACCAATCTGATCGGGCCGCTGAGCTTCGGGATCGAACGCTATTATGTTCCCGAAGGCGAGGGGCTTGAGATCGAGAAGGCCCAGAATGAGGGCCGGACGACTGTTGCGGTTCGTGTTTCGGGCAATGGCGAGCCGCAAATTGCGCGGTTGATGATCGATGGCGAGACACTTTACCAGGAGCCGCTCTACTGAAAAGCCGGCTATAATTCGCATCGAGGCCTGCTTCGGGGCAAAAACCCTTATGGCCACGGTCATTTTTCCTTTGATCGCCGCCAAACGGGTGATATAGAGCGCACGCGTTCAGGGTCGCCTCGCGCGAGCGGTGTTTTGCGGCCCCAAGAGCGGGTATGGTGAAATTGGTAGACACGCCAGATTTAGGTTCTGGTGCCGTAAGGCGTGGGAGTTCAAGTCTCTCTACCCGCACCAGATTAGTGTCCAGTCCGGCAGCCCATGTGGCGCAGGACGAGCGGGCAAACACGAAGAGGCGACCTGCCGGTTGATCCGGTTCGGAGTCTGAAATGAAAAATGCCACAAGCGACGCCGGAAAAACCGGCCCAGTCGCGGGGCCAACCCGAACGGTCGCAGTCGCGAGGAAATGAAGGTTTGAACATGCAGGTTACCGAAACGCTTGCCGAAGGGCTGAAGCGCGAATTGAAAATTGTCGTTCCCGCCGCGGACATGGCATCGCAGATGAACGAAAAGCTTGCTGAAGCAAAAAGCAAGATGCAGATCAAGGGTTTCCGTCCGGGCAAGGTGCCGATCTCGCACCTGAAAAAGGTCTATGGAAAGTCGATCATGGCTCAACTGGTCAATGAAATGATCCAGGAAAAGCCGACCGCGATCCTTTCCGAGCGTGGAGAGCGGGCTGCAACGCAGCCCGAGATCTCCATGACCGAGGACGAGAAGGAAGCCGACCAGATCCTCAGCGGCGCAGCCGATTTCGAATTCACAATGGCCTATGAAGTCATTCCCGCATTCGACGTGGCGGACATGACAGGCATCAAGGTTGTGCGCGAAGTCATCGACGTGCCCGCAGACGAAGTTGAAGAGCAGGTGCTGCGCGTTGCCGAAAACAGCCGCACCTATGAGCCCAAGGACGGCAAGGCCGCTGACGGCGACAAGGTGACGATCGATTACCTCGGCAAGCTTGAGGGCGAGCCCTTCGAAGGTGGCGCCGATCAGGACGCCGAGCTGGTCATCGGCTCGAACCGCTTCATTCCGGGCTTTGAAGAGCAGCTCATCGGCCTCAAGGCCGGCGACGAAAAGGAAATCTCGGTCACGTTCCCGGCTGACTACCAGGCAGCCCATCTCGCCGGCAAGGAAGCCAAGTTCGACATCACCGTCAAGGCGGTTGCGGCTCCGGGCGCGCTGGAAGTCAATGATGACCTGGCCAAGACCCTCGGCCTCGAATCGGCCGACAAGCTGCGCGACATCGTCCGCTCGCAGATCGAAAGCCAGTATGGCCAGGTGACCCGCCAGAAGCTGAAGCGGCAGATCCTCGATCAGCTCGACGAAGCCCACAAGTTCGATTCTCCCTCAAAACTGGTCGATGCCGAGTTCGAGAGCATCTGGCGACAGATCAACCAGGAACTGACCGACAACGGCAAGACCTTCGAGGACGAGGACACGACCGAAGAGGCAGCCCGCGAGGAATACCGCAAGCTGGCCGAGCGCCGGGTCCGTCTTGGCCTGGTGCTGTCCAAGATCGGCGAAGAAGCCGGTATCCAGGTTTCCGATGAGGAACTGCAGCGCTCGCTGTTCGAGCAGGTTCGCAAGTTCCCGGGTCAGGAACAGGAAATCTACGAATATTTCCAGAAGACCCCTGGTGCCGTCGCCTCATTGCGCGCGCCGATCTTTGAAGAGAAGACCATCGACCACATGCTCACCGTCATCGACGTGACCGACAAGTCCGTGACCAAGGAAGAGCTGATGGCCGACGACGAGGCCGAGGCTGGGGCTGAGGAAAAGCCTGCCGCCAAGAAAAAGGCGCCGGCCAAGAAGAAGGCCGCCAAGAAGGACGACGCAGCGTCTGAATAAGACTTGCTCGTTTCGACTGCATCAAACGCCGGGGCATAGCTCCGGCGTTTTGCGTTTGGCTTCCTGCGACCCACACCGAAGCGGGCTTTGGACCGGCAATCCACAGCCAAGCTTTCCACGTAAACAGCCTCGATCGGTTCCGTCGTCAGGCGCCGGCATCCTATCAATGTTGGGAGTCTCTATGTCCGAGGAGAAAGTCTTGCGTTTCATCCTCGGGGATCAGTTGTCGCGGGACCTGTCGAGCCTTTCCGATGCCGTGCCCGGCCGCGATGTGATCTTCATCGCAGAGGTGATGGGCGAGGCGACGTCGGTCCGGCATCACAAGAAGAAGATCGCGTTCCTGTTCTCGGCAATGCGGCACTTCGCGAATGATCTGCGCGCGGACGGCTTTGACATCGATTATCTGGCTCTGGACGATGCCGGCAATCCCGGAACCTTCGGCGCGGCGCTCGCGGATGCTGTCAGACGAAACGACGCCCACCGCGTTGTCATGACCGAGCCGTCGGAATTTCGCGTGCTCAATGATGCCCAGACCTGGCGGGAAGAACTCAGCGTGGATCTGGAAATTCGCACGGACACGCGATTCCTGGCCAGCCATGAGGATTTTGTCAGTTGGGCCGTGAACGACAAGGGGCAGCAGCCGAAAACCCTACGGATGGAGTATTTCTACCGCGAGATGCGGCGGCGTACCGGCTATCTGATGGTCGACGGTGGGCCGGAAGGCGGGCAGTGGAATTTCGATTCGGACAACCGCAAGGCACTGCCGGACAAGATCCGGATTCCGGTCCGTCCCGGCTTTGAGCCGGACGGGACGACGCGCGCGGTCATGGATCTGGTGGCCCGGCGCTTCGCCAGCCATTTCGGCGATCTCGAGCCGTTCGATCATCCGGTGACGCGAGCCGATGCGCTTGCCTATCTTGAATGGTTCATCGCCGAGGCCCTGCCGGGGTTCGGCGACTGGCAGGACGCGATGAAGCAGAGCGAGCCGCTGCTGTTTCACAGTCATCTCTCCGCCATGATCAATTGCGGCCTTCTGGGTCCGCGCGAATGCTGCGACAGGGCGGTGGCGGCCTGGCGCGAGGGCCAAGCCCCGCTCAATGCTGTCGAGGGGTTCGTGCGGCAGATCATCGGCTGGCGCGAGTTCATCCGCGGCGTCTACTGGCTGAAGATGCCGGACTACGCGGACGCCAATGCGCTCGATGCAACCCGGCAACTGCCCGGCTTCTTCTGGACCGGCGACACCGAGATGAACTGCCTCAGGCAGGCGGTAACGGAGACAAAGGCCAATGCCTATGCGCATCACATCCAGCGATTGATGGTCCTGGGAAATTTCTGCCTGCTCGCAGGAATTGACCCGAAACAGGTTCAGGAATGGTTCCTGATTGTCTACTGGGACGCCTATGAATGGGTGGAGATGCCCAATGTGGTGGGCATGGCGCTCTATGCCGATGGCGGCTTCCTCGCCTCCAAGCCCTATGCGGCGTCGGGCGCCTATATCAACAGGATGAGCGATTACTGCGCGGGCTGCCGGTTCGATGTGAAGCAGAAGGCAGGCGAGAAAGCCTGCCCGTTCAATTATCTGTACTGGAATTTTCTGTCAGCGAACGAAGGCACCCTGAGACAGAATCACCGCATGGGCCTGATCATGGGCTCGCTCGGCAAGATGGCGCCAGAGCGGCTTGAGGAGATCAAGGCGGATTCCAGCCGTTTTCTCGAAGGCCCGGAAATGCGGACCGGCTGGACACATGTTTAGATCAGCTTCAGCCCCTTCAGGCTGGCGTGGCCATCCTTGCCGATGATGATATGATCATGCACGGTGATCCCCAAAGGCCGCGCCGTGTCGATGATCAGCTTGGTCATCTCGATATCGGCGCGCGAGGGCGTCGGATCGCCTGAGGGATGATTGTGCACCAGGATGATTGCGGTGGCGGAGAGTTCCAGCGCGCGCTTGACCACTTCGCGCGGATAGACCGGGGTGTGATCGACGGTTCCGGTCTGCTGCACCTCGTCGGCGATGAGCGCGTTCTTCTTGTCGAGAAACAGCACCCGGAACTGCTCGCGTGCCTCGAAAGCCATCGCGGCGCGGCAATATTCAATCACGGATGACCAGGACGCCAGAACCTGCCTGCCCTTGAGATCACCCTTGAGCATGCGGTGCGCGATGCTTGCCACCAGCTTGAGGTCGGTGGCCACGCTGTCGCCGACGCCCTTGACCTCGGTGAGCAGGTGGGTGGGCGCGCCCAGCACCTCCGGCAGCGAGCCGAAGCGGGCGAGCAGCGCCTTGGCGATCGGCTTGGTGTCGCGGCGGGGAATCAGCCGGAACAGCAGGAGCTCGAGCAGTTCGTAATCGGCCAGCGCCCGGTCGCCGCTGTCGCGAAAGCGCTGGCGCAGGCGGTCGCGGTGGCCGTGATAGTGTTCCTCGGCGCTGCCAGGCTGGTCGCCCGGAGCAGGCGCAAGCGGCTGTCCCCTGGTCTTTGCCTGACGGCTTTCGGCAAAGAAGCTGCGTTCGTCGTCGGGCGCGTGGTCCTCGCCTTCATCCTCCAAGCCGCCCCGGGTGAGGCCTTTTGCATCCGGACCCGGGCGACGGCCTGTTGTCATGCGGGCAGGCCGGGTCGGTCGAGCCCGGCGGGCGACAGGGTGAAGATCTCGCATCCGTCCTCGGTGACGCCGACCGTGTGCTCGTACTGGGCGGTGAGCGAGCGGTCGCGCGTCACCGCCGTCCAGCCGTCGGAGAGCACCTTGACGTGCGGACGGCCCAGATTGATCATCGGTTCGATGGTGAAGATCATGCCGGGCCGCATTTCCGGACCCTCGTCCGGACGTCCGTAGTGCAGGATGTTGGGCGCGTCGTGAAACAGCCGGCCGAGCCCGTGACCGCAGAAATCGCGCACAACCGAGCAGCGTTCGGATTCGGCATAGGTCTGGATGGCGTGGCCGATGGCGCCGGTGCGGGCGCCCGGCTTGACCGCTGCGATGCCGAGCATCAGCGAGTTCTGTGTGATTTCCAGCAGACGTTCGGCGGCGCGCTTGATCTCGCCGACCGGATACATGCGGCTCGAATCGCCGTGCCAGCCCTCAAGCACATAGGTCACGTCGATATTGACGATATCGCCCTCGCGCAGCGGCTTGTCGTTGGGGATGCCGTGGCAGACGACGTGATTGATAGAGGTGCAGCAGGATTTGGTGTAGCCGCGATAATTGAGCGTGGCGGGCAGGGCGTTGTTGTCCATGCCGAATTCAAAGACGAAGCGGTCGATCTCGTTGGTGGTCACGCCCGGCACGACCCGGGCGACAAGTTCATCGAGGCACC
Organism: Hoeflea sp.; assembly: GCA_019084245.1. Taxonomy (GTDB): domain Bacteria; phylum Pseudomonadota; class Alphaproteobacteria; order Rhizobiales; family Rhizobiaceae; genus Hoeflea. Next base: position 82,871 of record JAHRFE010000005.1, on the reverse strand, counting down.
TTGCTGTGACCTGGCTTGCCTTGCGCATGCCTTCAAAGCCGTCCTGGCCATAAAGCCGGATCTGGCCGGTGTTTCTCATCGGAGCCGAAGCCGCATCGATATAGGTAACCATGGAAGGCTCGCTTTGTCGTGTCACAGCCGGCCTCGCGCCGGATCAAGGGTTACAATACGCTGCTTAGGCCGGGTTCCTCAACGGCAACAAGCGATTCAGCGCGTATTTCGTCAGATGTGATCTTGCATCGTATTGCGCAAGCTTCAACCCCGCGTTTCATGGCGCGGTCAAAAGCCGCCGCATAGGCCGGATCAAGGTCGCGGCAAAGACTCAGCCGGTCCACATCATCGCGCTGGATGAGATAGACCATGACGGCGCGATGTCCAGCCTCGGCCATGTCGCCCAGTTCCTGCAGATGCTTGGCGCCCCTTGTGGTGACGCTGTCAGGGAACTCTGCCAGGCCCGGGACGCGGCAAAAATGCACGTTCTTGACCTCCACATAGGCGAGGCCCCTTTCGGGATCGCTGAGCAGGAAGTCGATGCGCGAGTTGACGCCGTATTTCTGCTCCGCCCGGAGTTCGCAATATTCCCCGAGAGAACCAAGCAGGCCCGCCCTTATGGCTTCTTCGACCAGGCGATTGGGGCGGGCTGTGTTGATGCCGACCAGGGTGCCTGAAGCTTCCACGAGCTCGAGCGCGTGGCGGTATTTGCGAGTCGCCGAAGAATGCTGCGTCAGGTAACAGCGCGATCCCGGCGCCGTCAGCCCGCGCATGGACCCGGTGTTGGGGCAGAAGCCGGTGACCCGTTCGCCGGACTCAAGCTCCGCGTCGAACAGAAAGCGCTTGTAGCGGCGGACCAGCGTCGCTGCGATCAGGGGCGGATCAAATTTCATCGTAGGCGCCGGTAGCAGGTCTGGTGACGGGCCGCAAACTCGCGCGACGCTTCGTCCCCTGCGTCAGACCCGGGTCCGGACATAGGAGCCTGGCGCATCCTCGATTGCGTTGAGCTTGCTGCCCCCGGGCTGGCGCGCCGGAACCTCGTCGCTTGAATGGGACTTGATCCATTCGTGCCAGTGCGGCCACCAGGAACCCGGCGTTTCCTTCGCACCCTTGACCCAGTCGTCGAACTCCGCGCCTTTCGGACCATCTGACCAGAACTGGTACTTTCCGGCCTCGGGCGGATTGATGACGCCGGCGATATGTCCGGAGCCCGCCATCACATAGGTGACTTCTCCGCCGAACAACTGGCCGCCGACATAGGCGGAGCGGGCAGGGGCGATATGATCTTCCTTGGCCGCGAGATTGTAGATCGGGGTCTTGACCTTGCCGAGCTTGAGGGTCTTGCCGGCCAGCTTCATCTTGCCCTGGGACAGGTTGTTCTCAAGGTAGCAGTTGCGCAGATAAAACGAATGATTGGCCGCCGGCATGCGGGTCGCATCCGAGTTCCAGTACAACAGATCAAAGGGCATGGGATCCTTGCCCTTGAGGTAATTGTTGACGACATAGGGCCAGATCAGGTCGGAGGCGCGCAGCATGTTGAAGGCCGTGGCCATCTTCGAGCCGTCAAGATAACCGTTCTTCTCCATCGCGTGTTCGATCGAGGCGATCTGCGCCTCGTCGACAAAAACCTTGAGGTCGCCCGCATGGGTGAAATCCGTTTGCGTGGTGAAGAAGGTCGCAGAGGCGATCCGGGTGTCCTTTTCCTGGGCGTGCAACGCCAGGGTCGCGGCCAGCAGCGTGCCGCCGACGCAATAGCCGATGGCATTGACCTCGCGCTCGCCGGTCGCCTGTTCGATTGTGTCGAGCGCGAACGAAATCCCTTCACGAGAATAGGCTTCCCAGTCCTTTTTGGCGTGACGCTGGTCCGGATTGACCCAGGAGATCACGAACACGGTGTGCCCCTGTTCGACCGCCCATTTGATGAAGGATTTCTTCGGGTTGAGATCGAGAATGTAGAATTTGTTGATCCATGGCGGGACAATCAGCAGCGGCCGCTTGAGCACGTTTTCGGTCTTGGGCTCATACTGGATGATCTGGCAGATATCGTCCTGGGCGATGACCTTGCCGGGTGAAACAGCGATGTTTTCTCCGACCTTGAAATTGGAGGCATCGGACTGGCGGAGTTTCAACTCGCCTTTGCCGGCGGCGATGTCCTCGGCCAGCATGTGCATGCCCCGGACCAGATTTTCACCGTTTGAAGCCACGGTTTCCTTGTAAAGTTCTGGATTGGTGGCGAGAAAATTGGCCGGCGACAGGGCGCTGGTGACCTGCCGCATGTAGAACGCCGCCTTGTGGCGCGTATGCTCATCAAGCCCTTCGCTCTCGGCCACCAGCTTGTTGGCCCAGTCCGAGGTGATGAAATAGGCGTTTTTCAGGAACTCGAAGAAAGGATTGTTGTCCCAGTCCGGATCGGAAAAACGCTTGTCGGTGTTTTTCTTCTTGGGCGTGTCGTCTTCACCCGACATGCGCTTGAGGGAATCACTCCACATGCCGAAATAGCCGGTCAGCAGCGAGGTCTGAGCCTCGATGGCACGCTTGGGGTCGGACAGCCAGTATTCGCCGACCTTCGAGAAGGTCTTGACCATATCGGTCATGGGTTCGGAGACGGTGTCGGAGACTTCGCCTCTTTCGCGCGGCTCGACCCACGCCGAGGCGGCCTTGCCCAATTCCTCGAGCATGCGAGCGACATTGCGGGCGAAAACTTCCGGATCCTTGACGACATAGGCCTCGGCCAGCGACGCCTTGTCCCCGATCGGGTCTTTCCCGGCCGTGCTGTTGCCCTTGTCCTGCATGTTACGCCTCCTCCTGTGTGCCGGAGCTTGCTTCCGGCCTGTCTTCTGCCTTAAATCGGCTTGTTTGCGATGCTTGGATGTAAATCCAGACATCAGTCCTCTCAGTGATAAGGGCTTTTTTTGTCCATGTCATGACCACCATCTGGTGGAGACCGGAATATACATCGCCATGATACCATTTCATCGTCCGGTGTTTGTTGCATTTGTCGCAATTCTTGCGGCGGGGTGCCAGACAGCTTCGCTCGAAGACGCCGCTCCAGTTGCAGCGACGGTTGTAACGTCGGAGGTTCCGGCGGCGCCCGCGATCGTGGCTGACGCGGCGACGACCGGTACGGCAGGCACACCGGACCCTGCTGCAGAGCCGGTGTCTGCAGCGCCCACGGTGATCCGGAAGAACCCCGGCATCATGTCGGTCGTTCCCATCGAGCAGACCACGCCGGTCGCAACCCAGGACTTTGTCGACACCGGAGCCCGCCGGACCGGCGAGTACCCGACATTCGGTCGCATGCCGCAGGCGGCAAACACACAGATGACCGATGCCGAGAAGCGCGCTGCGGAGGCGGAAATGGCGGAACTGCTGCGCGCGCGGGCCGCGACGCCTGGTGCGCGGGCCCAATATGAAGCAAGGCTCAGGCAGCTTCGGGCGCTTGCCGCCAATCATGGCAGCGATGCGCAGAAGCAAATCGAGAAATAACTCTTGCGTTCATGCTTGTTTGGACGCAAACCGTGCCATCGGGGCGTGCGCAGAACGCCCGCAATTCCGGGGAATTCCATGGAAGAATTTCACAAGGTCCGCAGACTCCCGCCTTACGTGTTCGAGCAGGTCAACCGGCTGAAGGCCTCGGCCCGCGCGGGCGGCGCCGATATCATCGACCTCGGCATGGGTAACCCCGATCTGCCGACACCCCAGGCCATCGTCGACAAATTGTGCGAAGCGGTGAGAGATCCGCGCACCCACCGCTATTCGACATCGCGGGGCATTCCCGGTCTCAGGCGCGCTCAGGCGAGCTACTACCAGCGGCGTTTTGGCGTCAAGCTCAATCCAGAAACCCAAGTGGTCGCAACGCTTGGCTCCAAGGAAGGCTTCGCCAACATGGCCCAGGCGATCACCGCGCCAGGCGATGTCATCCTGTGTCCCAATCCGACCTATCCGATCCATGCTTTCGGTTTCATCATGTCGGGCGGGGTGATCCGGTCGCTGGATGTGGTGCCCGATGACAGTTTCCTCCTGGCGCTCGAACGCTCGATGCGGCATTCGATCCCGAAGCCTTTGGCGCTGATCCTGAATTATCCGTCCAATCCGACGAGCTATGTCGCCACTCTTGATTTCTACAAGGAGGTCGTGGCCTTCGCCAGGAAGCATGAGATCATCATCCTGTCCGATCTCGCCTATGCCGAAATCTACTTCGACGATGCGCCGCCGCCCTCGGTGTTGCAGGTGCCGGGCGCGATCGACGTCTGCGTCGAGTTCACGTCGATGTCGAAGACATTTTCGATGCCGGGATGGCGGATGGGGTTTGCTGTCGGCAACGAGCGGCTGATCTCGGCGCTGACCCGGGTCAAGTCCTATCTCGATTACGGCGCCTTCACGCCGATCCAGGTGGCGGCCACAGCGGCACTCAATGGCGACGGCTCGGACATCGCCGAAGTGCGCTCGATCTACAAGCGCCGCCGCGACGTGCTGGTCGACAGCTTTGGCAAGGCGGGATGGAATGTGCCGCCACCGCCTGCGACCATGTTCGCCTGGGCGCCGATTCCCGAGCCATTCAAGCATCTCGGATCGCTCGAATTCTCCAAATTGCTGGTCGAGAAGGCCGATGTGGCCGTCGCGCCGGGCATCGGCTTTGGCGAACATGGCGATGAGCATGTCCGGATTGCGCTTGTCGAGAACGAGCATCGGATCCGACAGGCGGCGCGCAACATCAAACGGTTCCTTTCGACCGTCAAGGACGGCGGCGGCGGGGACAATGTGGTGTCTTTGTCCGCCCGGCGTTGACCGCCCGCTCACCCGCCGTTAAACCGCCCTTCAACATCTTCAGCGCGCACCGTCAGTGCGGGTACATTCTGACAATGCTCAGACAAAGTGGATAGCAAACATGACTGATGCCCTCAAAATTGGCATTGCAGGACTTGGAACCGTCGGCGCAGCGCTGTTTCGCGCGATCACGACCCGACACAATCTGCTGTCTGACATTTGCGGCCGCGAGATCCTGATTACCGCCGTGAGCGCGCGCGACCGCAACCGTGACCGCGGAATCAGTCTTGAAGGCGTGAAATGGTTTGATGATCCGGTGGTCATGGCCCGTGAAGCCGACATCGATGTCCTGGTCGAACTGATCGGCGGCGAGGGCGATCCGGCGCTTGCTGCGGCGCTTGCGGCGCTGACCGCGGGGCGCCATGTGGTGACGGCCAACAAGGCAATGCTGGCGCGGCACGGTGTCGAACTGGCGCTGCTGGCCGAGACAAATGGTGTGCTATTGAATTTCGAGGCGGCGGTGGCCGGCGGAATTCCGGTCATCAAGGCGATGCGGGAATCGCTGACCGGCAATTCGGTCACCCGGATCTATGGGATTCTGAACGGGACCTGCAATTACATCCTGACCCGCATGCAGCGCGACAACATGGGCTTCGCCGAGTGCCTGGCGGAGGCGCAGCGGCTCGGATATGCCGAAGCCGACCCGGCCTTTGACATCGAGGGCAATGACACCGCGCACAAACTGTCGATCCTCACCAGCCTCGCCTTCGGCACGCAGATAGCCGCCGATGAGGTCTATATCGAAGGCATCACCAACATTTCGATCGACGACATCCATGCCGCCGATGAACTCGGCTACCGGATCAAGCTGCTGGGCGTGGCCCAAAGAACCGCCACCGGCATCGAGCAACGGGTGCATCCGACCATGGTGCCCAAGGGCTCGATGATCGCCCAGGTCGAGGGCGTCACCAATGCGGTGACGATCGAGGCCGACATCCTCGGCGAACTGATGCTTTCGGGTCCGGGCGCGGGCGGCGACGCCACCGCGTCGGCGGTGCTTGGCGACATCGCCGACATCGCCAAGAGCCGACCCGGCCATCAGCATGCCCCCGCCCTGGGACGGCCGGCCGACAAGCTGGAGCCCTATACGCGAGCGCAGATCCAGAGCCATGAGGGCGGATATTTCATATCGCTCAAGGTCGACGATCGCGCCGGCGTCTTCGCCTCGATCGCAACGAGCATGGCGCAGAACGACATCTCGCTCGAGTCGATCGTCCAGCGTGCGCGTCCGGCGGGTTCCGAAGCCGGGCCGCAGACGGTCATTCTGGTCACCCATGCAACGACTGAATCCAGGGTGCGCGCCGCAGTCGATGCGATCAAGCGCGAGGGCTACCTGTCGGGCGAACCGCAGGTGATCCGCATCGAGCGCACCCGCGAGGGCTGAGGCCGGATCGTGCCCGCTGATGCGCAAGACGGGGGCGCCTGATCAGGCCCGCGCTCTAATCGATTTAGCCGTGGATCTGGTGAAAATCCTGAAAAAACAATGGTTTTTTATGTGGAATTCACATTGCCTTGGTATGTTTCAAGGCTGTAAAAGCAGCCAACGAAAAACGTGCGGGGAATTGGGTCCATGGCAGGCACATCGACAGACACAAGCGGTCTCGACCGTATTCTGACACTTGAGATCGCGCGTGTCACCGAACGGGCCGCCGTCGCCGCGGCCCGGCTTCGCGGCCGGGGTGACGAGAAGGCGGCGGATCAGGCCGCCGTCGATGCCATGCGCTCGGAACTCAACCGGCTGCCGATTGACGGCGTCGTGGTGATCGGCGAGGGCGAGCGCGACGAGGCGCCGATGCTCTATATCGGCGAGGAAGTCGGCAACCGCGACGGCGCCAAGGTCGACATCGCGCTCGATCCGCTCGAAGGCACGACCATCTGCGCCAAGAACCTGCCCAACTCCCTGGCGGTGATCGCAATCGCCGAAAAAGGCAGCCTGCTCTACGCGGCCGACGTCTATATGGACAAGATTGCCATCGGGCCGGGCTATCCGCCCAACACGGTGTCGCTGGATGCGAGTGCGACCGACAATATTCACGCCGTCGCCCGAGCCAGGGGCGTGGACGTAAGCCAGGTCACAGCCTGTATTCTCGACCGGCCGCGTCATGCCCGTCTCATAGAGGAAGTGCGTGCGACCGGCGCGGCGATCAGTCTGATCGGCGATGGCGACGTTGCGGGAATCATTCACACCACCGACCCGGAACAAACCGGCATCCATATCTATCTCGGTATCGGCGGCGCGCCCGAAGGCGTGCTTGCTGCAGCGGCGCTCAGGTGCATCGGCGGACAAATGCAGGGCCGGCTACAGCTCAACACCGAAGAAAAACTCGCGCGCGCGGCCAAGATGGGCATCACCGACCCGCGCAAGATCTACACGATGGAAGAAATGGCGAGCGGCGACGTGCTGTTCGCCGCTACTGGCGTGACCGACGGCAATCTGTTGCAGGGGGTCAGGTTCACGCCCGACGCCATCATCACCCACACCATCGTGATGCGGTCCTCGTCGCGCACCGTGCGTGAAATCAAGGCCCGGCATCAGGATCTCGAGAAGTTCGACTGAACGGACGCTGCCTTTTGGCCCGTCCCACCCGCGGTTGAATGATCCTGACCGGATTGCAGGCCATGCGTTTTGCCGGTCCGTCTCGTTTAGGCTATGAGCAATGTCTCCAGCGCGGCCATGGTGGCCCGGCGCTTGATGACGGATTGATTTCTCGATGGCAGGCAGCAGCGCATCCGACCGGGCATTCCTTGGCGTGGAGCAATCGCTCTCCGGCCAAAAATGGATAGCGCGGCTTGATCTCGCAGGCGAGAACAAGGCGATCTCCATTGCCCAGACCACCGGACTGCCCGAGATCATTGCGCGCGTCCTGGCCGGTCGTGACGTCGCCATGGGCGATGCGATGGCCTTTCTCGATCCGACCATTAAATCGCTTATGCCTGATCCGTCGAGCCTCACCGATTGCGACAAGGCAGCGGAACGGATCGCGGCCGCCATTTCCCGCGGCGAGCGCGTGGCAATCTTTGGCGACTATGACGTGGACGGCGCAACGTCCTCGGCGCTGATGCAGCGCTTCCTCAGGCATTTCGGCCTCGGGAGCGAGATTTACATTCCGGACCGGATCTTTGAAGGCTATGGGCCGAACCCCACCGCGATCGGCGAGTTGATCGACCGCGGCGCGGGTTTGATCATCACTGTCGATTGCGGCTCGACCAGCCATGAATCTCTCCAGGAAGCCGCACGGCGCGGTGTCGACGTGGTGGTGATCGATCACCACCAGGTGGCAAGCGAGCTGCCTGTGGCCCATGCCCTGGTCAATCCCAACCGCGAGGATGATTTGTCCGGCCTTGGGCATCTGTGCGCCTGTGGCGTGGTGTTCATGGTGCTTGCCGGAACGTTGCGACTGTTGCGCGGCAAGGGTGATGCGCGGGCAGGGACCTTCGATCTGCTCGCCTGCCTAGATCTGGTGGCGCTCGCCACGGTGTGCGACGTGGTGCCGCTCAAGGGGCTCAATCGGGCGTTCGTGGTCAAGGGGCTGCTCGCGGCCCGGACGCTCGGCAATGCAGGGCTTGCGGCGCTCGCCCAGCGGGCCGGAGTCAACGGTCCGATCACGCCTTACCATCTGGGTTATCTGATCGGCCCGCGCATCAATGCGGGCGGCCGCATTGGCGATGCGGCGCTCGGCAGCCGCCTGCTGACGCTCGAGGACCCGGCGGAAGCCGCGGCAATCGCCGAGCGGCTCGAGGAACTCAACCGAGAGCGCCAGGCGATCGAGGCGGCGATGCTGGCCGAAGCCGACGCGGAAGCAGCCGTCGAAATGGCGAGCGGCGAGGGGCCGGCGATCATCGTCACCGAACGGCAGGGGTGGCACCCCGGCGTGGTCGGCCTGCTGGCAGCTAGGCTCAAGGAACGCTACCGGCGCCCGGCTTTCGCCATCGCCTTTGACGGCAACGGCAAGGGCACCGGATCGGGCCGCTCGGTTCCGGGGCTCGATCTGGGGCGGCTGGTACGCAAGGCCGTGGAACTCGGCCTGCTGGTCAAGGGCGGCGGCCATGCTATGGCTGCCGGAATCACGGTGGACAAGGCAAGGCTGGGCGACCTGCGTGCGTTTCTGGAAGAGAATGCAGCGGACACCGTTGCCGGGCTGACCGCGGCGCACCGGCTCAAGATCGATGGGGCGATTTCAGCGTCCGGGGCGACGCTGGACCTGGTCGACATGATCGAGCGCGCCGGGCCCTATGGCGCGGGTCATCCGCAGCCGGTGTTCGCGGTGCCTGCGCACACGCTCAGCGATGCCCGGGTGGTGGGACAGAATCATATCAAGGTGACCCTGTCAGGCGCCGATGGCGGGCGGCTGAACGGCATTGCGTTTCGCGCCGCAGACACCGAGATGGGGGCAGCACTCCTCGGAGGCCGGGGGATGATGTTTCATGTCGCCGGAACAATTTCGGCAGACCACTGGCAAGGCGTCCGCAGGGTTCAGATCAGGGTGATGGACGTCGCCCCCGCCCGATAGGCCGAAGTCTCGTTGCATTGCGGAAGCTTGTGGATTCGGACCGCTCCGCGGCGCCGTCAGAGGTTGGCCGGGCATTTGCGGCACGTGACATAAAACAGTCGGAAGCGCCCGCCCGTGGCTTTGCGCCGTGCTCGGATAAAACTCAGATCTTGGATGAGGAGATCAAGCGAAGTGCTTGAAAGTTGTGGTACGCCCTAGGGGAGTCGAACCCCTCTTTCCAGAATGAAAATCTGGCGTCCTAACCGATAGACGAAGGGCGCGTACAGTGTGGGCGTCTTATAATCAGACCGCTTTGGGACCGCAAGCGGTTAATTGATGTCGCCGACAAAAAAATGTCATCTCTGCAGAATTGGAAGTTGAGGCGCGCAATTGCCGCCCCGCAAGGGGCGGCGGCGTGAGCGCCAGGTGGAGACTATTTGCGGCGGCGGCAGCGCCAGTTCCAGTCACGCGCGCTGCCGACGTCGATATGGACCGATTCTGTGTGGCAGTAGGTGCCGACGCCACCGCGGCCCGGCATGGAGCGGAGGTACTTGGCCAGTTGCCATTTCGAAACGCCTTCGATCTGGATATCGGCGGCTTCGCAGGAGGTGTGGCGCGAGCCGGACGCACCACCGGCGCGGCGGTTGTGCTTGGGGCTGCGGTAGCCCGATGTCACCACGAGCGGGCGGCCATAGTGGCGCTCAACGGTTTTGAGTACCCGAACCAGCTCGGGTTTGAAACAGCCGACTTCCACCTTTTCGGTCTGCACATGCAAGCCGTTGGGCGCGAGCCGCGCCAGACCGGCGGCAGAGGCCAGCTCGATTCGGCCGTCGCCGGAAACACCTGTCTCTTCTGCTTCGCTCAAGCCGAAGACGTTGGAGACGCGCACGCCAGGCAGCGCTTCATCACTTCCACGTGATGCCGATGCCATGACCACTTGAGTCTTCTTGGGTGAAACCAGACGTTCTTTCGTCCCTGCAGGCGCATTCCTGGTCGATTTCGGCTGCGAGGCAAACAGGCGTCCGAAAATGGACTGTTTCTCTGGCGGTGCAACGACCGCCAGTTCCTGCAGCTGCACCTGCGGCGCGGCTGGGGCTTGATCCGCGTCAGCTTCAGCGCCGGCGGGCGCGGGTTCGGATGAAGCCATGCGGAGCGCCAATTGCGCCGAATCACTTGTGACATCGGGCGTGGAAGCGGGCTCAGTTGCAACAGCCGCAGTCTGTGTTGCGGAAGGCGGCGCGCTGTAGAGATTGGAGGCCGCTTGCAACGGCTGATTCTGGGTAATGCCCTGGTTGAGCGCGTCAACGCCGGTCTCGGCCATGACCAGTTGCTGGCCTGCTGCGCCTTGCGCCTCCCCGGCGAGCTGATCGGGGGAAGCGACAACCGGCGTCGCCGGCGATGGCTGGGGCAGCGGGATGTCTCCGGACGTCGAATCCTCGGCAACCGAGGCCATCATCAGGGCATCAGACTGGTCAGCGCTGTTGAGAGTGGCAAAGCTTGAAGCTCCGGGCGCGAAGCCCTGGCTCGTATACATTGCCGGATCACCGGTCGACACGCATCCGGTCAGGACAATTGCCACGCCTGCCAGCATGACAATGTGGCCGCCAGCGTAGCGCCTGGCTGTATGTTTCCTGCCTGTCGGCAATCTATGGAGCCCCCGGTCTTATGCAATGGCAGACCCGAAGGCCTCTATAAGCTGCGTACCCATTTGCAATGTTGTTGTAAATGCACAAATCCGGATCTGGCCGGACAGATGGGTGAGTAGATCAAGGCCATGCGATGCGTCGTAAATACGGCGAAAGCATGACATATTTGCCAGCTTAGTTGCCGATCGTTGCGTGAGCCTTGCGTTGGCGCGCGCCCCGACTCCTGCCCGGTGCGGATGAACGCCGGGCAGGAGCGCTTGATTACCAGGCGCCGGTGTTTTTCATCGAGGCCCAGGGTTCGGCGGGGTCGAGCGGATCGCCATTCTGCAGAAGCTCGATGGAAATTCCGTCCGGCGATCTGACAAAGGCCATGTGACCGTCGCGCGGCGGCCGGTTGATGGTCACGCCATTGTCGAGCATGTGCTGGCACAGCTCGTAGATATTGTCGACGACATAGGCGAGGTGACCGAAATTGCGGCCGCCGGTGTACTCCTCCGGGTCCCAGTTGTAGGTCAGTTCTACCATCGGGGCCTTGTCAGTGAGTGCGCGCTCCTTGTCGCCCGGGGCCGCAAGAAAGATAAGCGTAAAGCGGCCGGCCTCGCTCTCGTGGCGGCGGATTTCCTCGAGCCCGAGCTTGTTGCAATAGAAATCGAGCGACGCGTCGACATCGCTGACCCGGACCATTGTGTGCAGATAACGCATAGGCTTACTCCATGATTGGTAATGAGAGGGATGATGGGATTGTCGGGATGAACGATAGGCGGATTTGCCCGTGAGGCAATGGCATGGCGATGCCGCGACCGGCCTTTTTCCGCGCGGCAGGAGACATGTGCGCCGTTTGGCCACCCAGGCAGGCCGCGGTAATGTCAATACCATCCGCGTCACCGGCATTAGAAGTGGATGGATCAACAAGTTTTAAAGCAGGGCTTGCACAGTCAGCGCAATACAATGTTAATGTTTTAATCGAGAATCACTTGATTTCCATGTGGCGCGTATCGGAGAGTTATCCGGATGGGGGAAAGGTCCTCAGACAAGAACGAGGCGGTGGCGGAAGCCCATGCTGACGCGGTGGACCTGATCGAGATCACCGGGGTCATCAAGTGGTTTGACGTCGCCAAGGGCTTCGGCTTCATCGTTCCTGACAATGGCATGGAAGATGTGCTGTTGCATGTGACCTGCCTGCGCCGGGACGGGTACCAGACCGTGCTGGAGGGAACCCGCATCGTCTGCGAGATCCAGAAGCGCGAGCGCGGCTACCAGACATTCCGCATCATCTCCATGGACACCTCGACGGCCGTTCACCCGTCGCAATTGCCGCCGGTGCGCACCCATGTCCAGGTCAAGCCATCGAGCGGCCTGGAGCGGGCGATTGTCAAATGGTTCAACCGCACCAAGGGGTTCGGGTTCCTGACACGGGGCGAAGGGACCGAAGACATCTTCATCCACATGGAGACGCTCAGGCGCTACGGCCTGGCCGAACTTCGGCCGGGGCAGGTCGTGCTGGTGCGTTATGGAGATGGCGACAAGGGCCTTATGGCGGCGGAAATTCATCCCGATATCGATTCTCCCGTTCCAAATTCGCACTGAATCGGAATGCGTCGTTTTCCCGCTCTGCTCCCGCTCATCATTTCAGCCTTCCTGGCGCTGACCGCGGCATTTTCGCATCAAGCCTCCGCACTGGCGGACGTGCTGCCGACGGACTCCGAGCCGCTTGTCATCACCACCGGCAATGGCCCGGTGTCCTTCAGCGTCGAATTGGCGTTGACGCCGGAGACCCGCGCCAGCGGATTGATGCACAGGCAGAGCATGGATTCCGATCACGGCATGCTGTTCCGCTTCGACCAGACCCGCCAGGTGCTGATGTGGATGAAAAACACGCCCCTGCCGCTCGACATGCTGTTCATTGATGACGCGGGCACGATTGTCGGGATTGCTGAAGACACGACGCCGTTTTCGGAAAACGTGATCGCTTCGCCCGGGCCGGTGCGCTATGTGCTCGAGTTGAATGCCGGTACCGCCGGGCGAAAAAGCATTTCGGTCGGCGACAGGGCGCGCCACCACGCCATCCGGCAATGATTTGCCGGCAAGGTCGTGTATGGGACGATTTGGAGTTGCGGGGCATGACGTTCCGGTGTATCCGGAGCACGTCTTGATGCGGGTCGCGCTCGGATGCAGTGTTCTGAGCGACAAAGCATGTGCGTCAATACAAAGCTCTACAGCGAGTTGTGCGCATCCGGTTGGATGCGCGGCGCTTTGGGCATCGGAGCGTAGCGCAGCCTGGTAGCGCATCTGGTTTGGGACCAGAGGGTCGCAGGTTCGAATCCTGCCGCTCCGACCATTTTTCGGGTGTCCTTGGATGCCATTCGTCAGGCGCCGTGAACCGCCTTTTCAGGCGGGCATCGTCATGAAGGGGAACTGGGACATGACTGCGAAAATCTATCGTCCCGCCAAGACGGCGATGCAGTCCGGCAAGGCAAACACCCAGGACTGGGTGCTCGAATTCGAGCAGGAAAAGCCCCGCAGCATCGATCCGATCATGGGCTACACCTCGTCGGCCGACATGAAGAGCCAGATCCGCATGCGGTTCGACACATGCGAGGCGGCGGTGACCTACGCAACCCGCAACGGACTTGACTATCGCGTCGTCGAGCCGAAGGAAAGCAAGCGCCGCCGCGTGGCCTATGCCGACAATTTCCGCTTTGACCGCCGCCAGCCCTGGACCCATTGAGATTATCCGCCCTGTCGACCGGCCCCGCCGGCGACACGCGCACGGCCCCTTAGCTCAGCTGGATAGAGCACCGGCCTTCTAAGCCGACGGTCGCTGGTTCGAATCCAGCAGGGGTCGCCAATTTTCCGATGTCCGTTCCGGACACATAGGTTGCGGTTTATACGGGAGACATGGTTCAATCCGGCGGGAAAAGGTGGACCAGAATCTTTCCGAATCTCTGCGAAAAGGCAAGGTTTTCAAGATCTCAGCGAAATCACTCAGCAGCGAAGATTTTGTGTTCGAATTGTCTCTGGATGGCTTCTCCGCGACCCAGGAAATCATGATGCGGGGCAGCTAGCGGTCTGACCGATAAACATGGCTCCCATCTGTTTCGAAAAGTCTGCCCACGAGCACTTGATCTGGTGGGGCGATTTGTCCAGACAGATGGGGACGATCTGAATGGATCGCACAACTTGTCATCCGATTCATGATTTGCGTCGTTGGCTGGTCTGCCTGGACCGAGGATTTGTCCTGCTTAGGCCCGGATGAGATTGATATTGCCAATTACATGGTCTAGTTTGCGAATATGCTAATCTAATGATTAAGCGGGCAGAATTCTGCATTATGCTGTGTGTGCCTGCCTGGAACCTGAGGAAATACCGGAATTCATACCGAGCAATCATTCCCTTCGCGTTTCCGCAGATCTCAGCCCGAAAATCTGTGGCGATCTTGTGTGGCGACCCGCTCGCGTGGGATGCTGGATGTTTGTGATGTGTGTTGATTCGAGAGGGGCGCCATGTTGATGCCGGAAGCAGCCTATCATCTGGGCCCGGAGCTGGGCCGCGCTGTCAACAGGATGGATTTCTTCCGGCTGTTCAAGGCGCTGGCCTTTCATCAACAGTGTCAGTATTTTATCCTTTCGGAGGTGGCGGGCGAGGATGAAGGGATCAATCTTCAACATCCTCATGCCCTGCACAATCTGCCTGAATCCTGGCTGGGAAAAACAAACGGCAGATCCGTGGGCTCTGACGACCCGAGCGTCCTTCAATCGAAGCGTTCGACAGCGCCGTTTTCGATGGATCTGCAGGATCATCCGTCCAGTCTGGCGGGTGCGAGCGGAGCCCAGGCCGCGATTGGCGTTCCGCTACATACGCTTGCCGCCAAACGCTACTGCCTGTTGATGTTCGGCGACACGGAACAGCCCCAACATGAGAGCCTGGCAGTTGTCGCGCTTGATGCAACATTGATATTCCAGCGGTATTTTGAAGTGATCCTGTCGCTGGATTCCATCAGCGGACTCAATGAGCGCGAAATCCAGATCGTCCGCTGGACATCCGAGGGCAAGACGTCCGCCGAGATCGCCATCATTCTTGGTCTGTCCGAGCATACCGTGAATTCCTATATCGCCGCAGTTCTGCGGAAGTTGCATGTTGTCAACCGGGCCCAGATGGTGGCATCGGCGTTGCGCAGCGGCTTGATCACATGAGGGGCAGCCAATGAATCCTGATCGGACCGGGCATCCGTTGAAGATCCTGCTGGTTGACGATGACCCTGCGGAGCACCTGCTGCTCAAGCGAACGCTTGAGAAGGTCGACGGACCGCCGATCGAACTTGATTATGTCGGCGACATCGACTCCGCCGTCGAGTGCGTCAAGGCAGGTGACATCGATATCGTTTTCCTTGACAACCGCCTGGTGCCCAACAATGATTTCCGCGAAACCGCGCCGCAATTGCGCGAGGCGGGTTATGTCGGACCGATCGGAATCATTTCGTCCGACATCAGCGGCAGTTATTTCCAGCAATTCCCCGATTTCGGCGTCGACTTCCGCATTGGCAAGGATGAAATTGACAGAACCGCAATTTCATTCATCATCTCGGAATATACCCGCGATCAGCTTTCCGACAATTGCGCGGAAGACTTCTCATGAGACGGCTCTGAGTTGCTAACCTGGCGCATGATCTGACATGCAACTCCCGGCGGAAATCCTTGCAAAAGCACTCTACGACACGTTTCCGGACCCTGTTCTGGTGACCGATGTCGATGGGATCATTGTCGCCGCAAACCAGGCGGCCGTGACGCTCCTTGGCTACGCGGAACCGGATATTCTGGGAATGGAGCAGGCGAAGCTTGAAACGTCAGCTGAGGGCCTTTTGTCCCCAGGGCAGACGCTGTCCGCGACTGAAAAGGAAGCGGCCGGGTGGGTCCGTCGGAACGCCCGGCTGCGCTGCAAGGATGGCCGCGTTCTTGCCGTCGAACTGAGCCAGGGTCCGCTTTCAGCGGCAGATGCAGCGTCAGCCGGAACGGTGATGATTGTTCGCGATCTCACCCGGCTAAACCAGGAGCTCAAGACGGGGTGGAACGATAGAAACGAGCCGGAGCCGTTTCTCAGATCAGCCCTCGATTCAGTTTCCCACGGCTTCGCCATCTATGATCCTGCCGACAGGCTCGTGCTTTGCAACACGGCCTATCGCACCATGCACGCGGATTTCACAGCCGCCATTGAGCTCGGCAAGACCTTCGAGGAAATCCTGCGCGAGACCATTGAATCGGGTCGGTACCCGCAGGCCGGCAGCACGCCTGAAGTGCGCCAAGCGTGGATTTTGAGACAATTGGACATCCACAACAATCCCGGTGAGCCCTATGTTTACCAGATCAGCGAGGATCAGTGGGTTCAAATCGAGGACCGCGTCACCGAGGATAATTATCGCGTTGGATTGAGAGCTGACGTCACCGATCTGGTGCGGGCAAAGTCTGAAGCCGAGCGACTTGGTTTCATTCTCGAAGGCGTGGCCCAGGAAGTCTATCTCGTCAGGCCCAAGGATCGATCCATCATCTACGCCAACAAGGCGGCGCGTGACAACCTGCAATACAGCATGGAAGAACTGCGCGGCATGGATGCGCGCGATCTCAATGCCGAGTATCGGCCGGAAGAAATCAGCGAAAAGATGCAGCCGCTTATCCTGGGCAAGACCAAGGTGCTGCAGCTTGACACCCGGCACAGACGCAAGGATGGATCAATCTATGTATGCCGAATCCGGGTGCAGCGCATGGAGAACGCGCCGGAACCGATGATGCTGTCGCTTGGCGAGGATATCACCGAACGCCTCGAAATCGAGCGGGCGCTCGATCGCAAGCAGACCGAATTCGAGTCGCTGGTGCGCAGCCTTCCGGACCTCATTTCCCGCGCGCATCCAGACACGACTCTGACCTATGTCAACGAGAATTACGCCCGCTTCACCGGGTGCAAGGCGGAGGACATGGTTGGACGCAAGTTCATGGAGTTCATTCCGCCGGAAATGCGTCCTGATGTGATGAAAAAGATCTCCGGGCTCACTCCCGAACGGCCGATGAAGACGCTCGAACGGCAGATGCAGGACCATGCCGGGGAGAAATACTGGTACTCATGGACCAACCTGATGGTGTTCAAGGAGGGTGAACCGGTCGAATTGGTGTCTGTCGGACGTGATGTCACGGACAGCTACCAGGCGAGGGAGCGGATCGCGCACCAGACGCAGGAACTGGCCATGCGCAATGATGCACTGGAGCAATTTGCCGGGATTGTCTCCCATGATCTCAAGGCGCCGCTGCGGCAGATACGGCTTTTCGCCGACATGATCGCGGAGGATGTCGGAGCTGGAAAAACCGATGAGCTTGAAATGCTCTCGGCGCATATTTCCGATCGCGGAAAGGCGATGGAGCAGATGATTTCGAGCCTTCTGGAATATTCGCAGTTGGCTTACCGAACGATCAAGCCGACACAATTCAATCTGTCTGACGCCGTGGCCGAGGCATGGAGCAATCTTGTCGTCCATGCGAGTGAAGCCAAGGCGCGCCTGACCATCGAGTCCGACGCTGAAATCAATGCCGATTTCAATCTGATGGTCCAGCTTCTGCAAAACCTGTTTGCCAATTCGATGAAGTACAGTGTCGTGGGCACACCGGTGGTGGTTCGGGTTGATGTTGAAACCAGTGATACGGAGGTCTCCATTGCCGTTGCGGACAATGGCATCGGCATAGATCCCGCACAGGCAGAAAGAATATTCGGCGTGTTTCAACGCCTGCACCGCGATGAGCTGCAATATTCCGGTTCAGGGCTGGGTCTGGCCTTGTGCCGGAGGATCGCGGAAAGCCATGGCGGCTCGATTGCTCTTGATGCTTCGTTTCAGCGCGGCGCGCGGTTCGTCATCACACTGCCAAAACGCGGTCTCTGAACTGGCTGCGATCACGCCGGGGCAGGCGCCATGCAATACCCCGGCTGCCTCGACGCGAACATCGTGCCACCGTCAGGCAGAATGGGCCGCCGCCAGGCCGCGCTCGATGTCGGCCATCAGGTCCTCGACGTCTTCCAGGCCGATCTGAAGCCTGATTACCGGCCCTTCCTTCGGTGGCAGCGCTATGGTGCGATCGGAGAGATTGGCATGTACGGCGAGGCTTTCATACCCGCCCCAGGAATAGCCGAGGCCGAACACCTCAAGCGCATCGAGAAAGGCGTGTGCCTTTGCCTGCTGTCGCTGAACATCGGCAACGTCGAGCACGATCGAGAAGATGCCGCTCGACCCGCAGAAATCGCGCTTCCAGATGTCGTGACCGGGAAAGCTCTCAAGGGCAGGGTGCAACACGCGGGCAACGCCTTGCATGTCCTCGAGTGCCCGGGCAATTGCGAGCGTGCTCTCCTGGTGTCGGGCCAGCCTTATGCCCATGGTGCGCAATCCGCGAAGGGTCATGTAGGAATCATCCGGCGCGGCGCAAATGCCGAGCATGGAGAAGGTCTTCTTGATGGCGGGCCAGGCGGTCTTGTTGGCCGACACCGTGCCGATCAGGATGTCCGAATGCCCCGCGGGGTATTTGGTGGCCGCGTGGATGGAGATATCGACGCCATGATCGAGCGGCCTGAAATAGAGAGGGGTCGCCCAGGTGTTGTCCATCGAGACCAGCGCCCCGTGCGCGTGCGCAACCTCGGCGATGGCCGGGATATCCTGCATCTCGAAGGTGTTCGAGCCCGGCGCCTCGGTGTGTACAAGCTTGGTGTTGGGCCGCATCAGACGCTCGATGCCCGCGCCGATCAGGGGATCATAATAGGTGGTCTCGATTCCGAAACGCGCCAGCATGCCCGCGCAAAAATTGCGGGTGGGCGAATAGACGGAATCGACGACCAGCAGGTGATCGCCGGCGCTGAGCGCTGCCATGAACGGCAAGGTCACCGCCGCTAGACCTGAAGGAACCGCAACGGTTCCCTCGGATCCTT
Source organism: Hoeflea sp. (assembly GCA_019084245.1). GTDB lineage: Bacteria > Pseudomonadota > Alphaproteobacteria > Rhizobiales > Rhizobiaceae > Hoeflea. Next base: position 63,964 of record JAHRFE010000005.1, on the reverse strand, counting down.
CCAGCTCGTCAATCGCCGATGTGAGCGCATCCGTGGTTGGCGTTCCGTGTGTGCCATAGGTGTATTTCTGGTCGCGCGAGACCATCGTTGCCGCATCGGGGAAGAGGACGGTCGAGGCGTGGACGACCGGCGGATTGACAAAGCCGAAGAAACTCCGCGGGTCATGGCCAGCATGGGCCAGGCGGGTGTTGATACCGTTGCGCGAGGGTTTTGTGGTCTTGCTCATCTCTGGTCCGGTCTGTTGGCTGGATTGGTATTCAGGCAGGCTTATCGCGAGTTCCTTGCTATCACAAGAACGGGCGGCGTGTACTTGGTATGCGGCCCCGCGATACAGGAGGGGAACGATCTGATGGTTCGGCAAGCTGAGCCCGAGACCTGACAGGGCTGTCGTTTTAGCGCCCAATTTGGCTATCTTGACGATTTTAGAACATTCAAGACTTGACCCTCGGGTGATTTCAGCATGGTATGATGGGGTGCAAAAGGCATCGGCAGAGGAGCGAGAACATCGCCCATGCCGCTTTTGTCGCACCTCAAACAGGGCAACAGAAAAAAAGGTTGTATCAAATGAACAAAAAGATTTTGTCGGCTGTCGTTGGCGTCGCCGCCGTTGCAGGCATGGGAGCCACAGGGGCATCCGCTGCAACGCTGGACGATGTCAAGGCAAAGGGATTCGTCCAGTGCGGCGTGTCCACCGGCCTCGCCGGTTTTTCCGCTCCGAATGACGCAGGCGACTGGTCTGGTCTCGATGTCGATCTGTGCCGCGGCGTAGCTGCTGCAGTTTTCGGCGATGCCACGGCTGTGAAGTACAGCCCGCTGTCGGCCAAGGAACGCTTTACCGCGCTTCAGTCTGGTGAAGTTGACGTGTTGTCACGCAACACCACCTGGACCATGAGCCGTGATACCCAGCTGGGTCTCAACTTCGCTGGCGTCAACTACTATGATGGCCAGGGCTTCATGGTGCGCAAGTCGCTTGGCGTGAACTCCGCGCTGCAGCTCTCGGGCGCATCGGTCTGCGTGCAGACCGGCACCACCACCGAGCTCAACCTCACCGATTACTTCAAGGCCAACGACATGACCTACAATCCGGTCGTGTTCGAAAAGCTCGAAGAAGTGAACGCTGCCTATGACGCCAACCGTTGCGACGTTTACACAACCGATCAGTCGGGCCTGTATTCGATCCGCCTCGGCCTGTCGGCGCCGGATGAGCACATGGTTCTGCCGGAAGTGATTTCGAAAGAGCCGCTTGGACCTGCCGTTCGTCAGGGCGACGATCAGTGGTTCTCCGTCGTCAAGTGGGTTCACTTTGCCATGCTGAATGCTGAAGAACTTGGCATCACCTCGGCAAATGCAGACGAGATGCTCGAATCGACAGACCCCAACATCATGCGTCTGCTCGGCAAGGAAGGCGCTTTTGGCGAAGCCATCGGCGTCAGCAACGACTGGGCCTACCAGGTGATCAAGCAGGTTGGCAATTACGGTGAAGTGTTCGAGCGCAATGTTGGCGCCTCGACTCCGCTCGCCATTGATCGCGGCGTGAATGCGCTGTGGTCGAAGGGTGGATTCCAGTACGCACCGCCGATCCGCTAAGATCTGGCGCAACATCAAGGCGGGCTCCTACGGGAGCCCGCTTCTATGGCCTTTCTGAAAGGGGCCGAAAGCCTGACGGAACGGCGACAGGTTAACGAACGATCCGGCCAGAAGGTCCGGACGAATAGAGTTGGGGACAGACATGGCTCATCAAGCAGGCGTCTCGTCGGACGCTGATGATTCCGGCCGCGTATCGTTGATGAATGATCCAAAGGCGCGCGGCCTTTTCTTTCAGGGACTTCTGATCATCGCCGTGATTGCGATGGTTTATATGGGCATTTCCAATGCGATCGCTAATCTGGCGCGCGCGGGAATCGCGTCCGGGTTCGGCTTTTTTGGCGATCGCGCCGGCTTCGATATCGGCCAGACGATCATTCCCTACACCAATGACAGCAACTACCTGCAGGCCTTCTATGTGGGTCTGGTCAACACTCTGGTCGTCGCGGTGATCGGGATTTTCTTCGCCACCATCATCGGCTTCATCGTCGGTCTTGCGCGCCTGTCGAAGAACTATCTGGTGCAGAAATTCGCCACCGTTTACGTGGAAACGTTGCGCAACATTCCATTGCTGCTCCAACTTCTGTTCTGGTACAAGGCGGTTCTGTCGATCCTGCCATCGCCGCGCGAGGCAGCCCGGGAGACGGGCGTCGAAGTTGCGTTCAGCATCAACAATCGCGGGCTTTATCTGCCTCGGGTGATTCCTGAAGATGGATCCTCTCTGATCTTCTATGCGCTGGTGATTGCGATAGCGGCCTGGTTCTTTATTGGCAGATGGGCCAAGAAGCGGCAAATGGCCACCGGCCGGCAATTTCCGGTGTTCCTGACCGGGCTTGGATTGTTGATCGCCCTGCCGCTGCTGGCGTTCCTCGTCACCGGCATGCCGCTCTCGCTCGAATATGCAAGCCTGCAAGGTTTCAACATGGTGGGCGGCTGGATTGTCCAGCCTGAATTCATGGCGTTGCTCCTGGGCCTGGCACTCTATACGGCGTCGTTCATCGCCGAAATTGTCCGCGCAGGCATTCTTGCGGTGTCGCACGGTCAGACCGAGGCGGCCTTTGCGCTTGGAATTCGCCCCAATCTGACCAGCAGGCTGGTGATCGTGCCGCAGGCGATGCGAGTGATCATTCCACCGCTGACCAGCCAGTTCCTCAACCTTACGAAGAACTCGTCTCTGGCGGTGGCCATTGGCTATCCGGATCTGGTCTCGGTGACGGGAACCGTTCTCAATCAGACCGGTCAGGCGGTGGAGGTGATCTCGATCACCATGCTTGTCTACCTCACGCTGTCACTGTTGACGTCGGCCTTCATGAACTGGTTCAATTCCAGCGTCGCACTGGTGGAGCGCTAAGCCATGGACAACACTACCAATTCAATTGCTTATGTGCGCACCCAGGAAAGCCCGGCCACGGCCCCGCCTGTTTCGACCGGTGGAGTCGGGGGCTGGCTCAAGGAAAACCTGTTCGCCACACCGCGCGACACGGTGCTGACGATCCTGACCTTCCTGTTTCTCGTCTGGATCATCCCGCCGATTGTCGATTGGGCCTTCATCAGCGCAGTCTGGACCGGGGAAAGCCGGGAAGATTGCATTGTTCCGGGCGCAGGCGCCTGCTGGGCCTTCGTTGAGGCCAAGTTCGGTCAGTTCATGTATGGTCGCTATCCGCTTGAAGAGCGCTGGCGGGTGGACCTGTCGGGTCTGCTTCTGATCTTGGGCCTGGTGCCGATCGCCATCCCGTCGGTTCCCTACAAGCGCGAGAATGCGCTCTACCTGCTCTTCGTCTTTCCGGTTCTGGCTTTCATCCTTTTGACCGGCCAGTTCGGGTTGCGTCCGGTCGAAACGGCGCTTTGGGGCGGTCTGCTGGTCACGCTGGTTGTTGCGATCGTGGGCATCGTCGTCTCGTTCCCGCTCGGCATCCTGCTGGCTCTGGGGCGAAGGTCGGAGATGCCGATCGTCAAGATGTTCTGCGTCATCTTCATCGAGTTCTGGCGCGGCGTTCCGCTGATCACGGTCTTGTTCATGTCGTCGGTCATGCTGCCCTTATTCCTTCCCGATGGCGTGTCCTTCGACAAATTGCTGCGCGCACTGATCGGTGTGGCCTTGTTCGCTTCGGCTTATATGGCGGAAGTGATCCGCGGCGGCCTGCAGGCCATTCCCAAGGGCCAGTATGAAGCCGCCAATGCGATGGCCCTGACTTTCTGGCAGGGCACACGGCTGGTCACCATGCCGCAGGCGCTCAAGCTGGTCATTCCCGGCATCGTCAACACCTTCATCGGCCTGTTCAAGGATACCAGCCTGGTTCTCATCATCGGTCTTTTCGATCTGCTCGGTATCGTCCAGCAGAACATGAACGACCCGAACTGGATCTCACCCCAAACGCCGGCGACGGGCTTTGTCTTCGCCGCGTTTGTCTTCTTCATCTTCTGCTTCGGCATGTCGCGCTACTCCGCCTATATGGAACGGCGTCTCGACACCGGTCACAAACGATAACAGGGGAATACAACCATGTCTGATGGTAACGCAGCAGCAGTAGAGGGCGCCGGCCCATCGAAAATGACGGTGTCGGAAACCGATGTCGCCATCGAGCTGATCGGCATGAACAAGTGGTACGGCGATTTTCACGTGCTTCGCGACATCAATCTCAAGGTGATGCGCGGAGAACGGATCGTCATCGCCGGTCCTTCCGGGTCCGGCAAATCAACCATGATCCGCTGCATCAACCGGCTGGAAGAGCACCAGAAGGGCAAGATCATTGTCGACGGCATCGAGCTGACCAACGATCTCAAGAAGATCGATGAAGTCCGGCGCGAGGTCGGCATGGTGTTTCAGCACTTCAACCTGTTCCCGCACCTGACCATCCTCGAAAACTGCACGCTCGCGCCGATCTGGGTCCGCAAGATGCCGAAGAAGAAGGCCGAGGAAGTCGCCATGCACTTCCTGGAGCGGGTGAAAATTCCTGAACAGGCCAACAAATACCCCGGTCAGCTCTCAGGCGGCCAGCAGCAGCGTGTGGCCATCGCCCGGTCGCTGTGCATGAACCCGCGGATCATGCTGTTTGACGAGCCGACGTCGGCGCTCGATCCGGAAATGATCAAGGAAGTGCTCGACACCATGGTCGGGCTTGCCGAAGAAGGCATGACCATGCTGTGCGTCACCCACGAGATGGGCTTTGCGCGTCAGGTCGCCAACCGGGTGATCTTCATGGACCAGGGCCAGATCGTGGAGCAGAACGAGCCCGGCGAATTCTTCGACAATCCGCAGCATGAGCGGACCAAAATGTTCCTGAGCCAGATCCTGCATTAGGCATTGGGAATCCCGGCTTTCGGAGCTTCCAGGCCCTTGTGTCGAGCCATGCGTTATGTGCTTGGCGTCGTACTGCTCAGCATCTTTGCACTCGGCCTCGGGGTCCTGATCCCGAGGCCGTTTCTGGCTTCAACTCCGGGTCCTGTGGCAGCCGCGGCTGGTTCGCCATCACCCGAGAGCACCCGCACGGTTCTGCTTCTGTCGACGGAAATCCATACCGACCTGGCCCTGCCGGCCAGTCCTGATGTGGTGGCGCGATTCTCCTTCATGGCAGCCGACGGGCTCGATCCCTCCCAGCCAGGCGTCTCCTATATCATCGCCGGATGGGGTGGCCGGAGTTTCTACATCGAAACGCCCAGGTGGGCCGATCTCAAGCCGGGCCCGGTATTCAACGCGCTGACCTATGACCGCTCGGTCATGCACATGGCGCTTGGCGGCGGCATTGACCAAAATCACCCGACGGTAACGGAAATCGAACTTGATGAGGCATCGTTTGAACGTGTCTTGCAAGGGGTTCTGGCAAGTTTCACATTGGACAGCGCCGGGGAGCGGATCGTCGTGCCGGGCGCGCAATATGGAGAGTATGATCTCTTCTACGAGGCCGAGGGTCTGTTCAATGCGCTTGCAGGCTGCAACGTGTGGACCGCGGCGACGCTCAGGCAGGCGGGACTGAGGACCGGGTGGTGGACGCCTTTGCCCGGGCTGCTGAGCTTGAGCCTGAAGCTGCACAATCCGCGGCTGGGTCTATAGTCCCGCGGCACGGTAGCCATAAAGCCAGTCGAGATCGCTTGCCAGGCTTTCAGGGCTTTTGACTGCGAGCAGCAAATCGCGTCCGAGCCTGACCGGCCCGCGGGCATGATAGGCGAACCGATTGAAGGCGGCGCGTTTACGGGCGCGGCCGATGCGGATCCGGCGACGGGTCTCGTACTGCGTCACCGCCTGGCGCACCTCGTCTTCCGCCGCATCCGAGACAGCCTGCGCCAGTTCATAGCCGTCCTCGATCGCCATGGCCGCGCCCTGCGCGGCAAAAGGCGTCATGGCGTGGGCGGCGTCGCCGATCAGCACCGTGCCGGCATCATTGCTCCAGCGGCCATCCGGCACTTCAAACAGCGGCCACCAGGTCATCTGCGGCGCATCGCGAAGGATCGAAAGCAGGTCCGGATGCGACTCCCTGAAGGCTTCGAGCAGGTTGACGCGGTCCGTCGGGTTCTCGCGTTCCGCCCAGGTCTGACCGGGGTCTGCGCCCCTGGCGATTGCAACCATGTTGATGGCCGTGCTGTTTTCGATGGGGTAGGCGACCAGATGAGTGTTCGTTCCCAGGAACGCCGTGACGTTGCCGGGATTGAGGATCGCCCGCACGCCGTCGGCCGGCATCTTGAACCGCCAGGCCACTTGCCCGGAAAAACGCGGGGAATTGGCTCCCGGAACCAGATGGCGGGTCTGGGACCAGACCCCGTCCGCGCCGACGGTCAACAAAGGCGCCGGTCGGCCAAGGCGCTCAGGAAGGGTCGGGATCGTCGCGGATTCGACCCGCTGGTTGAGATGCAATCGGCAGCGGGACTGGGACTTGACGGCCTCGATCAGCATCGCCTGAAGATCGGCGCGGTGCATGACGCCGTATGGGGCGCCCCATCGCGCCGCGGCGAAGGTTCCGCAGGGCACATGGGCTATCTTTCGCAGCGACAGGCCAGAGACCAGAGTAATCTGATGCGGGCAGATCATGGCCTTCGACAACGAATTGCCGAGGCCGAGATCAATCAGGATGCGGCTGGCATTGGGCGAGATCTGCAAGCCCGCGCCGACTTCGCTCAGCGCTTGCGCCTGTTCGATGATGTCGACCTCATGGCCTTTGCGGGCGAAGGAAAGCGCGGTCACGAGCCCGGCTATGCCAGCGCCGACGATGGTGATGTTCTGGGCAGACATCGCGCCCTCCCGGCCAGGTCTTGGAGAAGACCTGCTTCAAGCCACCTTGTGATTCAAGGTGCACCCGGAAGGGACGGTGACGTCAGCACTGAGCGCCGGATTGAACCTGTAGAGGGTCGAACAATAGGGGCAAACCTTTTCCACATCGGCGCCCATGTCGAGGAATTCATGGGGATGGTCGAAGGGCGGGGTGGCGCCCACGCACATGAATTCCTTCACGCCGATCTCAATGGCTGGATGGCCCGCATCATTCTGGAAATGGGGAATCTGGTGGTCGGCCATGCATGTCTCCGTCGCGGCGAACTCGATTTTGGCGGACCATATACGCTGGACCGGCAAATGTGTAGCGGGTAATTGGCTGCTTTCCTGATCTCGTCCGCTGCAATTGCGAGCCATGGCGTGCGACATTTGCAAGACGCTCCGATTGGGTTAGGTATGGCGTGAAGGGACATCACATGAATCTCGATCGTTTGCAGGCTGGACGCTTCACTTCCGGCACTCTGGATATCGCCTGGTATGAAGCGGGAAACCCCGATGGTTTTCCGGTTCTGCTGATCCATGGCTTCGCCTCGACCGCGCATGTCAACTGGGTGTTTCCCGGCTGGTTCAAGACGCTGGATCAGGCCGGCTTCCGGGTGATTGGACTCGACAATCGCGGTCACGGGGAATCCGACAAGCCGCATGATCCCGAGGCGTATCATCCGGAAACCATGGCAGCCGATGCGGCCGGATTGCTTGAGGATCTGGGTATCGATTCGGCCCATGTGATGGGTTATTCCATGGGCGCCCGGATTTCGGCGTTCCTGGCGATTTCCCGGCCCGACCTGGTCCGCTCGGTGGTGTTTGGCGGTCTCGGTATCGGCATGGTCGAAGGCGTGGGCGATTGGGATCCGATCGCCAGGGCTTTGCGGGCAGACTCCATTGATGATGTCAGCGACAAGATGGGCCGGATGTTCCGCGCCTTTGCCGATCAGACAAAGAGCGACCGGCTGGCGCTCGCCGCCTGCATAAGCACGTCGCGGACGCTTGTTAGCCGTGAGGACGTGGCGCGGCTTGCGATGCCGGCGCTGGTCGGCGTCGGCACAAGGGACGAGATCGCAGGCTCCGCCGAAGAACTGGCGCGGCTGATCCCGCATTCGAGGTTTCTCGATATTCCCAATCGCGACCACATGCTCGCCGTTGGAGACAAGACCTTCAAGGCCACGGTGCTTGAGTTCTTTGCCGATGTCGAAGCCGGAGCGTTTGCATGAAGGACCTCGAGAGCCCGGTGGTTTTTCAAGGCCATTCCGGCAACCGGATCGTTGGCGATATACACGAGCCGAGGGGCCATCAGCATGGAAATCCTGTGCTTCTGCTACATGGCGGGGGACAGACAAGGCACGCCTGGGGCGGGGCCGCGAGGCGCATCGCCGATGCGGGGCATGCGGCGTTTACGGTTGATCAGCGCGGCCACGGCGACAGCGCCTGGGTCGAGGACCTGGCCTATTCGTCCGAGGATTACGCCGCGGATGCTGTCGCGATCTGCCGCGAAATCGCGGTGAATTCCGGCAGGGCGCCGGTGCTGGTGGGGGCGTCGCTTGGCGGCATTTCCGGCATGCTGGCCGGTCACATGGGTGGACCGGATCTGCTCGCGGGTCTGGTTCTGGTCGATATCACCCCGCACATGGACGCCGAGGGAGTGAGCAAGATCCAGGGCTTCATGGCGGAGCGCATGCGCGAGGGTTTCGCAACGCTGGAAGAGGCCGCGGGGGCAATCGCCGCCTATCTGCCGAACCGGCCGCCGCCGCGGTCGCTCGAGGGCCTCGCCAAGAACCTGCGGAAGGGCCCGGATGGCCGCTATCGCTGGCACTGGGACCCGGCCTTCATCGCCGGACCGCGCACCATAAACACCGGCGGCGAGACCGTGCAGAAAAACCTGATCGCAGCCGTCCGCAGCCTGACAATTCCGGTGTTGCTCGTCCGCGGTCAGCAGTCCGAGCTTGTCACCGAAGAAGCGGTTCAAGCCTTTCGCGAAATGGCGCCGCATGCCGATTATGTCGATGTGTCGGGCGCCGGCCACATGGTGGCGGGTGATCGCAATGACGCCTTCAACGACGCAGTCCTAGGGTTCCTCGACAAACTCGAGGGGCGTGATCGCGAGTCAGCCTAGGAATTTCCGGTGCCTGCTTTCAGTCCAGCCACGATCCGGATTCCCCGGCGCAGCGCGGTGAAGGCCGCGCCCAGGGCGATCACAAGCAGGGCTGCCACAAGGATTTCGTCCCGGCCGTTCCACAAAGGCGCAAAAGTCGACAGCACGGCTGCCGCCGTGATCGTTGCCATGCGGTGTTGCTTGGCCATCGGACCTGAAAAATCGCTGGCCAAACCGTTGGCGCGGCCGAGTTCACGCACATAGGCCGTCAGCACGGCAAAAGCCCCGGCTGCAAAGCCGATTTCGGGCATTCCGACGCCATAACCCGCGCCGGCAAAGATCAGCAGATCGGCGACGCGGTCGGGAAACTCGTTCCAGAAAGGACCGTCGGCCGCCGCCTTGCCGCCCTCGACGGCGACCATCCCATCAAACAGGTTGCAGAGCAGGCGGAGCTGGCAAAAGAGCGCCGCCAGCAGCAGCAGGATGATGCGGGCAGCACCCGTCTCCTGCCCGGCCCACCAGAAGCACACTCCTGCAAGGGCGGCGGCAAGCATGCTCGCCTGCGAGATCTGGTTTGGCGTGATCGACATTCCCGCCATGCGGCGGGCGATCACTTGCGCCCAGCGGCTGTCGCGGCTCGTGAGCGGGCGGCGGTCTCCGGCTGCTTCCGTCATGGTTGCCTCCTGTTGCGGGCAAGCGAGAAATTGTAGAGCGCGGCATAGCTGGTGGAGACAGCCAGGGGCACGGCGATGGTGCTCGCGATCTCCGGCGTGCCACTCAGCCAGTGAAAGGCGGTCAGCAGGCTGATCGAAACAATGAGGACGATGACCGGCGGGGCCCAGTAGGCGGCAGACCCACTGACGCGCTTCGACAAATGGTCGATCCCGGACTTCAGGAACAGCGTGATGAGAGCCGACAGTGCGCCTTGAACGGCGCCAGCCACGAGCGGCTGCGGCATGGGGTGGGCGCGGTTGGCGAAAACCGCCCAGGAGCCCATCGCCATGAAGGCGAAGAGCACATGCACCACGCTGCTGCTTGCGACCGCCCGAAGCTGGCTGGTCATGTCGCTGACCACCAGAAGCGGACGATGTGGAAGAACACAGGCGCCGAGAAGACGACCGAATCGAGACGATCGATCAGCCCGCCATGGCCGCCGATCAGATAACCCCAGTCCTTGACGCCACGGTCTCGCTTGATGGCCGACATGACCAGCCCGCCGAAGAAGCCCATGATGGCGATGACGAAGGCAAGAAGGCCTGCCTGCAATGGCGTGAACGGCGTGATCCACCACAGTGATGCGCCGATCAGCGTAGCGCTGGCGACGCCGCCGACAAAGCCCTCGACGGTCTTCGACGGCGACAGGCGTGGCGCGATCTTGGTCTTGCCGAACAGCTTGCCCCAGACATATTGCAGCACGTCGCTCAATTGGACGACAATGATCAGGAAGGCGATGAGCAGTACGTTGCGTCCCTCGTAGCCCGCAATGTCAAGGCTGAGCAGGGCGGGCACATGGCTGGCGCAGAAGACGCAGATCATCAGCGCCCATTGCACCTCGGCGATGCGGATTAGAAAGCGTTCCGTATCGCCGCGCAATGTCGCGAGAATCGGCATGAACAGAAAGGCGTAGACCGGAATGAAGATCGAATAGAGCCCGTACCATTCGATGGCGATCAGGTAATATTGCACCGGCAGAACGACGAAAAAGGCGGCTGCCAGCGCCCAGTGATCGGCGCGCCGCGTGTTGGTGAGCGTGATGAATTCGCGCAGCGCCGCAAACGAGCAGAAGGCAAAGAGCACGACGACGCCGATGCGCCCGGCGATGAAGGCAAGGCCGATCAGGATGACCATGACCCACCAGGCATTGATGCGGGCATTGAGGTTCTCGATCACGGCGTTCGATCCGTCAGGGGACAGCCGCCGCTGCAGGATGAAGCCGATGGTCGAGGCAAACACCAGCACGCCGCCGACACCGATGAGAAGCAGGATGAGGTCTGATGCAGCAGCACTCATTGGCTTGTCCCTTCCTGCTTCGGCGACAGCGCCAGAAGTGCCGCTTCCGCCCGCGCTGTAAATGCTTCCCGCGTCTCGTCAGGGCCTACATGCAGGGCATCGCCAAAGCTGACGGTGCAGATCAGGGGAATGGGCAGGAACTCGCCCTTGGGCATGACCCGGTTCAGGTTGTCGATCCAGACCGGAACCAGATCGATCGTCGGCCTGGCCTTTGCCAGGTTGTAGAGCCCGCTCTTGAACGGCAGCAGCCGCGCCTCGGTTTCGTTGCGCGTGCCTTCGGGGAACAGGATCAGCGAGGAACCGGCGTCGAGCGCGCCGGACATTTCCTCGATCGGATCACGGGTGCGCTTCTCCCGGTCGCGTTCGATCAGCACCGCGTTAAAGACATCGCAGCCGATGAAGCGGTTCAGTTTCGATTTCAGCCAGTATTCAGCCGCCGCCACCGGCCTTGTGCGGACCCGCATCCAGGGCGGCAGCACCGCCCAGACGAGAATGAAATCGCCATGGCTCGAATGGTTGGCGAAATAGATGTTCTGGCCCTGCGGCGGCCCGCTTTCCGGCCAGATGGCGCGCACGGCGGTCACCGCGCGCGCAAAGACTACGATCAGCCCGGACATGGGCCCAGCGAGCACCCTCTTGATCACATTGATGTTCCCCACCGACGCAAGAAACGAGACTGCCAAAGTGCTACGAAAAGTCAACTGCGCCGGTTGTGCGGACTTTCCGGACAGTGGGCTGCGGCGGTGATTGCCCGAGTTCTTCAAGTCAAGCAACAGGGTCCGGTTGGGAATTGCGGTTACGGCACTATCTTCCCGAGAATGTCGGTCGCCGTTTTTCCATGAAGGCCCGCCGGCCTTCCGCGTAGTCGAGACTGTCGAAGGTCAGGCCGCGATGTCCGCTGCCCGTTGCCAATCCTGGTCTGATCCGGAGTTTTGAGCTGAAACAGCATACTTTGATGCCCGAACCGAAAGCGGTGCGGCGGTTGCAATGTCCGCAGCCAGCCCTAAGGCTTCGGCCTCCAGTTGATCCGGTCGAAACAGCGACAGAAGGCAGCCGCAGGCCAGAGCATCCGCGGCGGAGATCTCCTGCGTCGAATAGAGTGCATGTCGCGCCCGCTGGTCGCCCAGCGCGCGCACCAGGTCCTGAACCGCATCGAGCGGATAGGCCAGCCCGAGCCTGGCGGCGGGAATGGCAAATCTGGCCGTGTCATCGGCAAGCCTGATGTCGGCTGCTGCCGCGATGCCGAAGCCTCCGCCAAAACAGATGCCGCGGATGGCCGCTATGACCGGGACCGGGCATGTCCGGATCGCGGCAAAGGCGGCTGAATTTCCAGCCTCGTACGCGCGCGCGGTGGCTGCGTCCTTGCGCAGGGTCTCGAACTCCCCGATATCCGCACCGGCCGAGAAATCGCGGCCGCCCGCGCCTTCGATGATCACCACACGGGCATCAACGGTGTCCACCAGCCAGTCAAGCGCCGCGGGCAGGGCACGCCACATCGCATCGTTGAGCGCATTGCGCTTTTCCGGGCGGTTGATGGTCAGCCGGCCGATATGAGTGTCTGCGGCAACGGTCAGGATTGCGCCATCCGCAAAGGAATTGTTCACGTCCATTTCATCCGCCATTTGTTTTTTGAGCGTTCTGGCTTATCTTCAATGGGATTGCAAACAAGCCCGGAGGCGGCAATGGCAGCGAATTCAGGCGTGCGCGCAGGCGAATCCCTCAAGTCGATCGATCCGATCTGGGATTCGATCCGCATGGAAGCCGAGCGCTCGATTGCACAGGATCCGCTTCTGGCGGCGTTCATGTACTCGACCATTCTCAATCAGCCCTCGCTCGAGGAGGCGGTGATCCACCGTGTCTGCGAGCGTCTTGATCATCCCGACCTCAAGGCCAACCTGCTGCGGCAGACGTTTCTGGAAATGTTGAACGACTGGGCCGACTGGGGCTCGGTGCTGCGCGTCGACATTCAGGCCGTTTATGACCGGGATCCGGCCTGCTCGCGTTTCATTCAGCCGGTTCTGTACTTCAAGGGCTTTCATGCCATCCAGACGCACCGGCTGGCGCATTGGCTCTGGAACCGGGGCCGCACCGACTTCGCGCTCTATCTGCAAAGCCGCTCATCAGAGATCTTTCAGACCGACATCAATCCTGCGGCGAAGATCGGCAAGGGTATCTTCCTCGATCACGCCACCGGCCTGGTCGTCGGCATGACCGCGACCATCGGCGACAATGTCTCGATCCTCCAGGGTGTGACGCTTGGCGGCACCGGCAAGGAGAGCGGCGACAGGCATCCCAAGATCCGCGACGGCGTGCTGATCGGCGCGGGCGCCAAGGTATTGGGCAATATCGAGATCGGTCATTGCAGCCGCATTGCCGCGGGATCGGTGGTGCTCAAGGAGGTGCCGCCCAACACCACCGTGGCCGGCGTTCCGGCGCGTGTCGTGGGAACCGCGGGCTGCGAGGAGCCATCGCGCGCCATGGACCAGATGCTCGGCGCCGGCGACTGACGCACTCGCGACACAGGGGCGGGCGGCAACCGTTTCAGCATAAATCATGATCACGGGTTTGATTTAGCCCGCCGTCCGTGCCAAAAGCGCGGGCCAAGCCAATTGCCCAGGAGAGCACCGTGAAGCCCGACGAAATCATCAAGCTGGACGCCTATTTCAAGCGCATTTTTAACGAAAAGATGGTCGTGAAAGCGCGTCCGCGGAAGGATGATTCGGCGGAAGTGTATGTGGGTGACGAATTCCTCGGCATCGTGTTTCGCGATGATGAGGATGGCGATCTGTCCTACAATTTCTCGATGGCCATCCTGGACGTCGATCTCAGCGAATAAGCGCTGATTCGAGGCGGTTGCGGACATCGCGCTCGATCTCGCGCCAATGCGGCAGGAGATCGATGGAGAACCGGTAGGTGACCGACAGGTCCTCGCCGATGGCAATGTCCCGCTGGCACCCGGTCCTGGTGTTGAAATCCGGTTCCGTGCCGGAGTCTTCGACCAGGCAGCGAATGGCATAGGGCTGTTCGCTGAAGCTGCGTTCCACATACATCAGCTCATTGGCGTACCCGGCGCCTGACCTGAGCCGGAAGGAATCAAGCCCGCTCGGGCCAGCCACCGGCACTCCATCGGTCAGTCTCTTGTAAATCGGCGTGAAACGGCCCGACATGTCGCGCGACATGGTGGCTTGCGCGATGCGGGCGAAAATCAGCCCGTCAGCCGAACGGGTCTGGTTGAAGATATCCCGCGTCGCTTCGCTGTAGCCGTGCATTCCCGGCCATGAGAAATAGGTGTCGACGGCGTTCTGCACGCCGGAGACCCTCTGGGATTGAAACCGGATCACATTTGCGGGCAAGCTCAGGACATCATTGCCGATGACAATCTCATAAAGCGTCGTCTCCGCCGTATTGCCCGCGCGCGAAATGTTCTTGCCGACCATGCGTCCGGTCGCAGCGATCGCCAGGGTGACGAGGCACATGATGGCCACCACAGCAGTGATCTTCCAGACAAAGCGCGGCGACAGCAGCGGCACGTGGTCTGGCGCAGTCGTGGGTTCGGGCATGATCAACCAGTCTGGTGTGTGCCAAAATGGATCATCCAGCTGCGGCACAGTGCTTGCTTGATGGGGTGACGTAGCTCAATCTTGACCCCGGCATGGTTAACCAATGATTTACACGCTCGAAATCCTCACCGCGATTTTTGTCATGGCCACCGGCTTTGCCGCATCCTGGGCCGGGCTCGAACTCGTTCGCTGGGCAGGGTGGCGCGAACCCGCCATGGGCCGGATCTCCGGCGGGCCTGTGAGAGTCGCCGCGGAACTGGCGCTTGCCGCGATGATCGGACCGCGGTTGCTGCTTGCCAACGGATTTCGGAACTGGCGCAATGGCATGGTGTCGTTGCCGCTGTTTGCGGTTCTGGCGCTGGTGGCAGCCGGCTGGTCGATGTGCTCGGGCGTCCTCGTGCTGCAGATGGCCTTCGCAAGCGGTTTTTTCCTGGCCTGATCCGGTTCCATTTGGAAGCGCGGGGCACTAAACAGTGTGGGAAGGCTTTCGCCGCCGCTGGTTCAGCTCCGGTGGCGAGCCTAAGCCTTATGGTATTCGCAAACGGAGAGGTAACGGGATGGCGGTCTACAGTCTGGACGGCAAGGAGCCGAAACTCCCGGACGGCTTCCATTTCGTGGCGGACAGTGCCCGGGTGATCGGCGATGTCATTCTGGAAGAGGGGGCAGGCATCTGGTTTGGCGCCGTGCTGCGCGGCGACAATGAGCCGATCACCATAGGCGAAGGCTCCAATATTCAGGAGAACTGCGTGCTGCACACCGACATGGGCTTTCCGCTCACCGTTGGCAAAGGCTGCACCATCGGCCATTCGGCCATCCTGCATGGCTGCACCATCGGCGACAACAGCCTGGTGGGCATGGGGGCGACGGTGCTCAATGGCGCAAGGATCGGAGAGAATTGCCTGATCGGCGCAGGCGCGCTGGTGACCGAGGGCAAGGTGATTCCCGACAATTCGCTGGTCGTCGGATCCCCTGCGCGGGTGGTCAGGACGCTCGATGCGGGTGCGGCGGACATGTTGAAACTTTCCGCCAGCCATTATGTGGAAAATGCGAAGCGCTTTGCCAAGGGGCTCAAGCGGCTCGATTGACGCTGCCTGCCTGGCACAAAAAAGAGCCGATCCCAGGGGACATTGGGATCGGCTCAAGGCCTGGCCGTTGCGGGGAAGCATGGGGACTCGACCTAGGCCCACTCGGAACCGGCCGCACACCGTGCGGCCGGCAATTCTCAAGATCCGGACCGCCCCCGCGGCGATGGCCCGGACCCGGTGATCAGTTGCTCACAGCGCCGACGGCGGTGGCGGCATTGCCCGGTCCAAGCTTGGTCCATCGCGCCGCATGTTCGGACGATTGGCGCTTGACGAATGTGTAGCCGGTTTCAGACCAGAGGCGGACATCACCGCGCATGTTGTCGAGAATGTAGTCGCCATAGTCGGTCCGCACAGTCAGCACAGCGTGACCGTCGCCATTTTGCTGCAACACGACGGTGATCAGCAGATCTTGCGCCGAAAACCCCATTTCCATCAGCATGTGCCGCTTGAGCAGAACATAGTCTTCGCAGTCGCCGACGGTTCGCGGGTAAGCCCACAATTCCTCTACGCCATAGATGTTGAGATCGGTGTCGGGCGTGATCGCCTGGTTGACACGCGTGTTGATCTCAAGCATCTGCGCCCAGCGCTTGCGCGTCAGTTGCATCGGCCCCTGGTCTCGGCCCAGTGCCCCGCATTCGCTCGAATAGGTCTTGCAGAACTCGTAATGACCGATTGGCGGACTGGTCTTGCCGACCGGAACCAGATTGGTCGGCGTTGCCATGCTGGCGGTTGTGAAGGTGAAAACCAGGCCACAGGCTGCGGCAAACTTCCCCAGTACTTGAATGTGTGTGTTCATTTTTGCGTCTCCCCGTTATGAGGAAACAATGACATTCAATATTTGAGATCAGCCAAAAAATAACAGTATAAGTAAGTTCAAATGTGAGATCAATACTATTCAAATGAAATGAAAAATATAACAAAACAAGTATAAAATACTGAATATTGCTGCAAGCTTTTGGCAACCATAAGCAGGCTCTCCCGCGCAGCCGCCGGATGTCGGTGCCGTTTCGGGGTATTGGACGTGGGAGTTCGGCTGTCGTCAAGCCAGGTTACGGCAGGCACAAAAAAACCGGCTCCTGGAGGCCGGTTTGGTTGTCCGTGCGTGATTTGCGACGGCGTAGACAAAAGAACACCGTGAAACGGGTTCAACTTTTCCGTCAGGCGTCAGGACAGCTTGTTAATCGCGTCTTCAGGCTGGAACGTCATGAATTCCATGGCGATGCCTTCCTGGAAATGCCGGACAACGCGGCCGCGCATGTTTCCAAGCACAACCATCGTGCCGAAGGCGGGACGCACATCGATTTCCACGGCAGCGCCTGACACGGACAGGTCGATGATGCGGCAAGGGTAGCGCCGTCCGTCATCGAGGCGGATTTCGGACATCGGATTGCTTGGCGCCACGCGCTCGTGCCTGCGATCCTCGGGCAGCCCGAGCTCGTGCTTGTTGGCAAGCCAGGTCAGCTGCGCCGACAGCTTGTCGCGCTTGCGGTCCGTTGCATTGAGCGAAATCGTGAAGGAGCGGATCGATGTCTCCGTCACCTTGCCTTCAATACGGCCAATGTAATCGAGATAGGCAACGATGCGCTCGCCCACTTCCGGGCGGTTTCCGGTCGATATCACCGCGTCGAAGGGCGACATGGTGTCGACGATGCAGTCATGTTCGGAATGATCGGCACGCATGAAACGGCCCTGAACCGAGATGGAAACCCGGCTATATTTCCGTTCGGGCGCTTCGGGTGGAGCGTAGTAGTGCGATGTGGAGTTCACGGTCAACATAGCAGCCTTGTCGATTCCGGATGATTTCTTTGAAGCATCCTATGCCGCCCATTGTTAACATTGGGTAAGCATCCGCTGGCCAACACACGTTAATCGCGCCGTCCACCATCCAGCACCACCAGATGCGCCACTTTCCGGCTTTCAAGGGCCTGGGTTCGCATGACATTCGCAGCCGAAGACAGGCCGACTTCCGGACGATTTGCCAGGAACACCGGATCCCGCGACGGATCGATGAAGCGGATGCCGGTGGTGGAAAATCCGGCGAGGGGATCATGGCCGACCCAATAGGGCGGCTTGAACAGCGACAGCAAGCCGATCAGCCGGTCATGTTCCCCGGTGGGGCCGGTGATCGGCAGCAACAGCATCTCGGCTTGCGTCACGCGACCGCCGGTGCTCAGGACGTCGAGCGACAGCACCGCCGGTGTGGCGCGGGTTGCCACCGCTGCACCTGTCCGCGAGGCGTTTCGGACACCGTCGGCAAGCCACAGCGCGCCGAAGGTCGATCCCTTCAGTTCACGGCAGCACAGCGAACACAACGCGGTGCCGGCGAGCCTGAAGCTGAGTTGAAGGTCTGCATTGAGGTCGCAGATGAAGACATGAGGCAGCACCTCGCGGATATCGGCCGGTTCGATGTCGGTACGGTTTGGCGCCACCCGCTTGCCGCGTTTGGCCATCCAGTACTCAAAGAGCTGAAGGCTGTTCTTGTGTTTCATTTCGCTGGCACCCTGTAGCCGGAATTCGAATTTCGGACCGGATCTGCGCCATTCTGGCACACACCGGATCCGCAAAGCGGTTGTGACGTTAGCAAAGCGAGAACCATGCCACGGCGACGCCATTAAGGTTAATTTTTGCTTTCGATTGCCGCCCGACCTGTGCCGTGCCATCTTGGGTCATCACTTCAGAAGGGAATGTCCTTCAGCACAATTTTGGACGAGGGGACTCGACCGGCCGTTCGCTTCTGGCGAGCGGCTTTTTTTTGCGCTGATGGCGTTGCCAGTGTGCGACGCGGGCTCTACTCCTCGCTTTGACGGATATGTCCGTAGAAGGATGCGCCTGCACGATGACCCACGAACCCGATCGACAAGATCCTGACCCACGATATGCCGAACCGGACCGTCCGGGTCACGAACCGATTTTCAACATTCCCAATGTTGTCCTGGCCATCCTCCTGGTGATGGTGGCCATTCAGGTTGCACTCGATTCCTTTTTGCCTGAGCGGGCCGTGCTGGAAATCATTTTGCAGGGGGCCTTCATTCCGCAGCGCTATTCGGTTCTGATCTCCGGCCAGGTCGGGCCGTATCTGTGGTCACCTTTCACCTATTCCCTGCTGCATGGCGGCTATGCGCATCTGGCGCTGAATTCCTTCTGGCTGGCAGCCTTTGGCTCGATCATCGCCCGACGCATCGGATGGGTCCGGTTCCTGGTGTTCTGGTTTGCGGGCGCGATCGCGTCTGCGGCGCTTTTTCTTGTCTTTCACTGGGGCGATCAGAGCGTCATGGTCGGCGCCTCCGGCGTCGTCTCGGCCTTGATGGGCGCGGCCGCGCGGTTCGCCTTCGGAAACAGCGGCTTTCGCCGGGACCGGGCGCATCTCAATCCACGGACATCCATCGTTCACTCGTTGAGCAACCGCACGGTGGTTGCCTTCCTCGCCGTCTGGTTCGGGATCAATCTGCTGACCGCCGTCGGCTTCTCCTTCGGAATGGTGGATTCAGCGATTGCCTGGGAAGCCCATGTCGGCGGGTTCCTGTTCGGCTTTCTCGCGTTTTCCCTGTTTGATCCAATCGACCGCCGCTAACGCCAGCCGTCTCGGCCCGCAATCGGGTGACACAGGGACCGGTCCGGGCTGGGCAGCGGCCGGAATGGCCCAGCATCCAAAGGCTTGCAAACAGGTGGCATCGGGCGCACCATGCTGCTCCTATGCGGATGCGCCAAAGACATGGGGTATTCGAAGCATTCTTGCGGAAGGAGGACTGCATGACTGTCAAACAGATACTCGACCAGAAGGGCCGTGACGTCGTTACCGTCAGCCCGTCGATGGGCACGGAGGAGGCGGTCCGCTTCCTTGCGGAGAACAAGATCGGCGCGGTGGTGGTCACCGGCCCTGGTGGCAGGATTGCAGGCATTCTCTCGGAGCGCGACATTGTCCGCGCCGTCGCCACCAAAGGCGCCAAGGCTTTGACTGCGCCGATTTCGGCTATCATGACATCAAAGGTCACAACCTGCGGCCAGTCGCACTCCGTCAATCAGGTCATGGAGTTGATGACCAACGGCCGCTTCCGGCATTTGCCGGTGGAAGAGGATGGGAAGCTTGTCGGGATCATATCGATCGGCGACGTGGTGCGCCGCCGGATCGAGGATGTCGAGCGCGAAGCCGCGGAAATCAAGGCCTATATCGCGAGCTGATGCGCCGCGCTGTCCTGCTCGAGGCCCGTGTCAGAGCGGACCGATGGCGGCCTGCATCCGGGTGATTTCGCCGAGCTTGGCGGAAGCTTCCTGGTAGCCACGATCTATGGCTTCGCTGGCGCGGTGAAACTCCGACAGGCCGATATCCGCCAGCCGCGGGTGCAGCGACATATCCGGTGGATCGCCTGCGAGACGGGCCCGCGAAATCCGGTCCTGGATGATGTTGAAGGCCTGAACCATGACGGCTGTCATGCCGAGGCGGCTTTCACGCGGCCTCTTGCGTTTGTCCTGGCTGGTCTCGTCCAAGACCGGCTCGCTTGCCGTGTGTTTGATCACCGCCGAGCGGCCATAGAGATCATAATGCAGGTTCACAGCGACGACGAGCGGCTGCTCATGCGCCCGGCAGACCGATACCGGCACCGGATTGACCAGCGCGCCATCAAGCAGCGTGCGGTTGTTGCAGCGGACCGGTTCGAAAATTCCGGGCAGGGCATAGGATGCGCGAATGCCGGTGATGAGCGAGCCGGACGAGATCCAGACTTCGTGGCCGGTGTTGAGTTCGGCTGCGACCGCGACAAAGGTGCGGTCGAGATCCTCGATATTGACGCCGATGAGGTGCTCCTGCATGCGGTCATTCAAGCGCATGCCGCCGAACAGGCCGCCGCCGCCTATGGCGAAATCGAGAAGGCCGGCTATGCGGCGCATGGTCAGGCTGCGGGCAAAGGTTTCGAGTTCATCGAGCCGCCCGGCAAGGTAACAGCCGCCAACCAGCGCGCCGATCGAGGTTCCGGCAATCATCGAGACCTCGACGCCGGCTTCGTCCAGAGCGCGCAGAACCCCTATATGAGCCCATCCACGCGCGGCGCCGCCGCCGAGCGCGAGCGCAATACGTGGTTTCTCTGGCAGCTTCTGGTGCATGGCGCTCACAGGCGTCGCCGCCTTGACAGGGATTGCCTGCGCCGCAAGGGCAGGCTCGGTTGTTCGGTTCATGTTCCAGTTCAGCATCAACTCAGTCCTTCCCGCCGAACACTCCCCCAGTGTTTGATGTAATGACACCAGCAATGGGTTTCAAATTGATGAAGGATGTCGAATCTGCCTCAAAATGGAGCAATCTGGCTAATGATCGGTGTAGACTGTTGCGGGATCGAACAGCGGGCTCGAATCGGTTACGAGTTGCGGTCCGCCGTCACCGCTGACAATCTTGCGATAAAAGCACGACCGGCGTCCGGTGTGGCAGGTGGTATCCGAACCGCCAACGCGCACCTTGAGCAGCACCGCGTCCTGATCGCAGTCGATCCGGATCTCTTCGACCATCTGGACATTGCCGGAGGTTTCGCCCTTCTTCCAAAGGCTCTGGCGCGACCGGCTCCAGTAATGGGCGATTCCGGTCTCGATGGTCAGCCGCAGCGCTTCAGCGTTCATGTGCGCCAGCATCAGCACCGCGTTGTCGCCGCTGTCGGTGACAACGGCGGTGATCAGCCCGTTCGAGTCAAAACGCGGTGAAAGAACGGCGCCTTCCTCAAGCGCCGCCTTGGTCTCGCTGGTTTGTGTTCCGCTGCCGGTCATGGGACCCCCTGATGTCAGGGGCTGTCCATCAACCCCGGATCAATGTCATGAAGCGGACCTGTTCATGCGGATCCGTCTTGAACGCGCCTGTAAAGGTCGTGGTGATGGTTGTCGAGCCCTGCTTCTGAATGCCGCGCATCGCCATGCACATGTGTTCAGCCTCGATCATCACCGCCACGCCGCGCGGACGCAAGGTGTCGTCGATGGCATGGGCGACCTGCGCCGTCATGGTTTCCTGGGTCTGCAGGCGGCGGCCGAAGATATCGACGACGCGGGCGATCTTGGACAGGCCCACGACCTTGCCGTCCGGCAGATAGGCGACATGCGCCTTGCCGATGATCGGCACCATGTGGTGCTCGCAGTGGGAGAAGAACGGAATGTCCTTGATCAGAACGATATCGTCATAGCCCGCGACTTCCTCGAAGGTACGGCCCAGCGCTTCCTCGGCGTCCTGATCATAGCCGGAGAACAGCTCCTTGTAGGCCTTGGCCACGCGCATGGGCGTGTCGATCAGGCCTTCGCGGGCCACATCGTCGCCAATCCAGCGCAGCAGGGTCAGCACCGCAGCCTCGGCTTCGGCCTGGGTGGGGCGGTTGTCGTTGTCCGTGACGGACAGATTGTTGACGATGGCATCCATGTTCGCAGTCTCCGTAGGGTGATGCACCCTTTACGCGTTTCGTTTTCAAACGGACCACGCTCACGGACAATTGTGCGGGATCACTTCGCACGTCTTGCCCTGCGGGTTCCGGGGCTTTCAGGTGATCAACCTTCCGGCACGGTTTCCCATCAGGCGCGCTTGAGCAAACAGGTTTTGCCGAACGCCTGACAAACACTATATAATGATTGAAAGGCGCGCGTCGAGGTGGGGCGCCGTCATCTCGTGTCGCAGCCCCGATGGAACGGGCGGAAATGTCAGGCCAGAACGCGCAAAAAGGTCCGAACTGATGATTGACGATGTCTACAACGCCCGGATTCTGGATTTCGCCGGCAATATTCCACGAATTGGTACGCTGGAAGACGCGGATGCGGAAGCGTCTGCCCATTCGAAGCTCTGCGGCTCAAAGGTCAAGGTCTGGCTCAAGATGGATGGCGACCGGGTCGCCGACTTCGCCCATGACGTGAAGGCCTGCGCGCTCGGCCAGGCATCCTCGTCAATCATGGCGCGCAACATCATCGGCGCGAGCGCTCAGGAATTGCGCGACGTCCGCGACACCATGCGCCGGATGCTCAAGGAAAACGGCCCGGCGCCCGAAGGCCGCTTCGCCGACCTCAAGTTCCTGGAGCCGGTGCGCGACTACCGCGCCCGGCACGCCTCGACGCTCCTGACCTTCGACGCCGTGGTCGACTGCCTCGACCAGATCGACGCCCGGCGATCGAAAGAAGACGCCGCCTGATGAGTTCGTCTGCAGCCGGTCGTAACTACTCCGGCCCCTGGCCGAAAACACCCGGGCGGCTGTTCGGCACCGGTTTCGTGCGGCTCTATCAGCTGACATTGTCCGGCTTCATCGGCAATTCCTGCCGGCATCTGCCGACCTGTTCGGAATATGCCTATGAGGCGATTGCCCGCCATGGGTTGTGGAAAGGCGGATGGATGGCGCTGTTCCGGGTCGGTCGCTGCGGCCCGGGCGGCACCCACGGCATCGACAATGTGCCCGAGATCCTTGACGCGCGGCTTGTGTGGTGGGCGCCCTGGCGGTTTGTTGCGGTCGGACGCCATTGCGCGGCAGCGAAATAGGCCTCTCCGCCACATCTCTTATGGAAGCGGAGAGCGGTATAGCATTAGGCAGAAAACCTTGCCCGCTCTATCCAAATCGCGTAAACGCCTCCGCGCACACATTATCCACTCAACCACCCGCGTTCGTAGGCGGGACTGGACCAAGGAGAGACCAAGATGGCGTCAGCCGTTTCCCTCACATTTCCCGATGGCTCGAAGCGCGAGTACCCCGCCGGAACGACCGGCCGCGACGTCGCCGAATCGATTTCCAAGTCGCTCGCAAAGAAGGCGGTGGCGATCGCGCTCGACGGTGAACTCACCGATCTGAGCGATCCCGTTCGAGACGGCGCGCTTGAAATCGTCACCCGCACCGACCCGCGCGCGCTCGAATTGATCCGGCACGATACCGCCCATGTCATGGCCGAGGCCGTGCAGGAGCTGTTTCCCGGCACCCAGGTCACCATCGGCCCGGTGATCGAGAACGGCTTCTACTACGATTTCGCCCGCAATGCGCCGTTCACGCCCGAAGACCTGCCGGTGATCGAGAAGAAGATGAAGGAGATCATCGCCCGCAACAAGCCCTTCACCAAGGAGGTCTGGTCGCGCGACGAGGCGAGACGTGTGTTCGAGGAAAAGGGCGAGGGCTACAAGGTCGAGCTGATCGAGGCCATTCCCGCCGACCAGGATCTCAAGATCTACCGCCAGGGCGACTGGTTCGACCTCTGCCGCGGCCCGCACATGGCGTCGACCGGCCAGATCGGCACCGCCTTCAAGCTGATGAAGGTGGCGGGCGCCTATTGGCGTGGCGATTCCAACAACCCGATGCTGACCCGCATCTACGGCACCGCCTGGGCCGAGCAGGCCGAGCTCGATGCCTATCTGCACATGCTGGAAGAAGCCGAAAAGCGCGACCACCGCAGGCTCGGCCGCGAGATGGACCTGTTCCATTTCCAAGACGAGGGGCCGGGCGTCGTATTCTGGCACTCCAAGGGCTGGCGCATGTTCCAGAACCTGGTGGCCTATATGCGCCGCCGGCTCGATCGTGACTATGAAGAAGTCAACGCGCCGCAGATCCTCGACAAGAGCCTGTGGGAAACCTCGGGCCACTGGGGCTGGTACCAGGAGAACATGTTCGCGGTGAAATCCGCCCATGCCTTCACCAATCCCGACGACTTGAATGCCGACAACCGGATTTTCGCGCTTAAGCCGATGAACTGCCCCGGCCATGTGCAGATCTTCAAGCACGGGCTCAAATCCTATCGCGACCTGCCGATCCGGCTCGCGGAGTTCGGCAATGTGCACCGCTACGAGCCGTCTGGCGCCCTGCACGGGTTGATGCGGGTCCGCGCCTTCACCCAGGATGACGCGCATATCTTCTGCACCGAGGAGCAGCTTGAGGCGGAGTGTCTCAAGATCAACGATCTGATGATGTCGGTCTACCGCGACTTCGGCTTCGAGGAAGTGGTGGTGAAGCTTGCCACCAGGCCCGAAAAGCGGGTCGGCACGGACGCCATGTGGGACCACGCCGAGGACATTCTCAGGAAGGTGCTCGACAAGATGGCCGCCGATTCCGGCGGGCGCATCAAGACCGGCATCAATGAAGGCGAGGGCACGTTCTACGGGCCGAAGTTCGAATACACCCTGCGCGATGCGATCGGCCGGGAATGGCAATGCGGCACGACTCAGGTCGATTTCAACCTGCCGGAGCGCTTCGGCGCCTTCTATATCGGCTCGGATTCGGAAAAGAAGCAGCCGGTCATGGTGCACCGCGCGATCTGCGGGTCGCTGGAGCGGTTCCTCGGTATTCTCATCGAAAGCCATGCCGGCCACATGCCTCTGTGGTTCGCGCCGCTTCAGGTGGTGGTCGCCACGATCACCTCGGAGGCCGACGACTATGGCGCAAGCGTCGCCCAGAAGCTCCGCGACGCTGGCCTTCAGGTCGAGACCGACTTCCGCAACGAGAAGATCAACTACAAGGTCCGCGAGCATTCGCTGGCCAAGGTGCCGGTGATCCTCGTCTGCGGAATGCGCGAAGCTGAAGAAAACGCAGTCAATGTGCGCCGTCTCGGCAGCCGCGATCAGGTGGCGATGACGCTCGACGAGGCGCTTGCGCAACTGGTCAAGGAGGCGACCCCGCCCGACGTCTTGCGCAAGGACGCCGAGAGGGCCGCGCGGGCCTGAAACATACAAGGCGCGGCGCGGTTCGCCGCGTCGCGCCTTGTGTCACACGGGTTTCATCCAGGCGTGTCAAGCGAACTGATTATCTTCGGTTTGCGAGTCGCCCCATGCAGCTTCATCAACTGAGTTACGCCAACGAAAACCAGCCGCGCTTCAAGCGCTGGCTCATCCGCTCGATCGAAGGCCTGTCAGGGCGGGACCGTTACCTCAGGCTCTACCAGATCTGGAGCCGCGACATTGTGCCCACGGGAGATCAGGTCTTCGCCAGAATGCTGGAACTGATCAACATCCGGCTCGATATCCGTTCCGAATGGCCGCCGCGCGATCTGCCGGACGGTCCGCTGGTCATCGTCGCCAACCATCCCTTCGGCATTGGCGATGGCATCGCGGTGCTGGCAATGGCCGAGGCGCTGGGACGTCCGTTCCGCGTGCTCATCCACAATGACCTGATGAAGATCCCCGAGATCATTCCCTATTCCCTACCGATCTCGTTTGACGAGACGCGGGAGGCGCTGGCCATGAACATGGAGACGCGGCACGAGGCGGTGAGGCTGCTCAAGACCGGCGTCACCATAGTGGTGTTTCCGGCAGGTGGCGTCGCCACGGCGCCAAAAGGGTTTGGCCGCGCCATCGACCTTCCCTGGAAGATGTTTCCCGCACGCCTGGTTCAGGCGGCGCGCGCCTCGGTCATTCCGGTGCATTTCAGCGGTCAGAACGGGCGGCTGTTCCACCTCGCCAGCCGGGTGTCGATGACGCTCAGGATTTCGCTGCTGATCCGCGAATTCCGCCGCCTGTCGGGAACGGCGATCGTGGCGAGGGCCGGCAGAGTGCTCGGCGCCGATGAACTGGCAGCCATCACCGACCGCAAGCAGCTTCTGGAAAAGCTCTACACCGCAGTCTTTGAACTCGGTGATCCGGCGAGACCGATCAGGAAATGGCTCAACTGATCAGTTCAGCAGCACTTCCACATCGGAATTCTGGCCGGCAAGCACGGTGAATTCGCGCTGCAGCACCGTGCTCTTGTTGCGGGCGATGGCTGTGTATTCGCCCTCGGCCAGCACGATGGTCGGAAAGGCTCCGACGCTTTCGGACACCACATCACCGCCCGAAGTGAGAATTGACCAGGCCGTGTCGGCGATGGCTTCGCCGCCGGGTTCGGACACCAGCTTGAGGGTGAGTTGTGCTGCGCGATGCTGGATCACGGCTTCGGTCAATTTGCCGGCTTCGACCCTGATGTCGGAGCGGATGACGGCGTTGACCGCGCCATATTCGGACACGATATGATAGGTTCCCGCATTGAGCCTGACGATGGTGTCGGGCTTGACGTCGGCGACCACCAGTTGCTGGTCGTCATCAATTCCGTCGTCGGCCTTGTAGATGTTGAAGCGCAGCTGGCTTGCGGGAATGCGCGCGTCAATGCCTGACACCGCGTTGAGCACCAGACCGCCGGCCTCCAGCACCATGCGCTGCTTTTCCACCGGTCCATCTCTTGGCACGGTGAGCTTCTTTGTGACGCCGGCGCGACCGAAGGCCACATGGATGAAATAGGCGCCGGGTTCGAATTCGAACTGCGCCGAACCGCCTTCGGCGGTGGCAAGCAACGGCAATTTGCCATCGGGACCGGGAATTGGGTGAAACACACGCCAGGTCAGACCGTATTTGAGCGGATCGCCCGCTTCGGTCAGCGCTGCTTCCAGCTGAACGGTACGTCCGGCGGCAGCACTTGAGCCGACTGCATTGGCGGGCGCATACTGGTTCAATCCGGGAAGCTTGAGTCCGGCATCCGGCTCAACGCCGAAAGCGTCCTGCGCGCTGGCGCCAGTCACCGATAGCAGGAGAGCAAAAAGGCCAAGCAGATAAATCGACAGTCTGTTCATGCGCTCCCGTCCGGTTGACTTCCGGGTTGTGAAGGGTCACTTGAAAACCAAAGCCATGGCGAATTCATGGCCGAGCCCGGTCAAACCTGCCCGGTTAAACCTGATTGCACGAGGAAGTCATGCCGGTCAATGCTGCCCTGAAGGCCTATCTTGAAACCCGCCGTTCGATCCCCGCCTTCCAGATGAGCGAGCCGGGACCGTCGCGGACGGAAATCGAGGAGATGTTGAAGCTCGCGAGCCGGGTTCCCGATCATGGAAAGCTCGCGCCCTGGCGCTTCATTGTCTATTCGGGCGCGGAACGGGAACAGCTCTCGCTGGAACTGGCCAAAGTCGCCATGGCCAACAAGCCCGACATGGCCGAAGACATGATCAAGGTGGAAAAGACCCGGCTGACCCGCGCGCCGGTGGTCATCGCCGTGGTTTCGCGTGCTGCCCCCCATGTGAAGATCCCGGAATGGGAGCAGGTGATGAGCGCCGGCGCTGTCTGCCTCAACCTCCTGATCGCCGCCAATGCGCTCGGCTATGCCTCGAACTGGCTCACGGAATGGTTCGCCTTTGACCAGAGCGTCTATCCGCTGCTCGGCGTGGAAAGCCACGAGAGAATCGCCGGTCTCATCCACATCGGTACGGAAAAGCTGCATCCGGGCGAGCGGCCGCGGCCGGCGCTTGCGGATATCGTCACCTTCGCCGGAGAGTGATCGACCTTGTTCTACGAAACCAAAGACAATGCGCACGGACTTCCGCACGACCCCTTCAAGGCCATCGTGTCACCGCGGCCGATCGGCTGGATCGGCACGCGCGGCAAGGGCGGTTCGGTCAATTTGGCGCCCTATTCCTATTTCAATGCGATTTCGGACCACCCCAAGACGGTGATGTTCTCCTCGTCTGGTCGCAAGGACAGCCTGCGCAATGCCGAGGAGACCGGCGAGTTCACGGCAAGCATGGTAAGTAGGGTGCTGGCAGAGAAAATGAACCTGACCTCGATCGACGCACCCTACGGCGAGAGCGAGTTTGATATAGCCGAACTCGCCATGGCCGAGGGCCGCATGGTCAACGCGCCCTTTGTCGCCCAAGCCTATGCCGCGCTGGAGTGCCGGGTGACGAACATTCTTGAGATCAGCAGCCTGGCGGGGCTGCCCAGCGGTTCGTTTGTCGTCATCGGGCAGGTGATGGGTATTCATCTCGACGAGGCGGCCTTGACCGACGGCATGCTCGACATGGCCATCGCGGCCCCTGTGGCCCGCATGGGCTACATGGATTATTGCGAGGGATCCCAGCCATTCCAGATGCGGCGGCCCACCTGGCCCAAGGCCTGACCGAAGCCTGATCAGCTGCGGCGGGGCAGGGCGTCCGGATCCAGCCCGGCCCGTCGCGCCACCCGTTCGGCCTGGCGCAAATGCGGCTTGTCGATCATCTTGCCATCAAGCGACAGGACGCCGGCGTCGGGGCCGGCAGCGGCAAACAGCGCAAGAATGCGCACTGCGCGTTCGACATCCTGCGGAGCCGGCGTGAAGGCGGCATTGATGACGCTGACCTGATCCGGGTGGATCGCCATCTTGCCGGAAAACCCGTCGCGCACGGCCGCCCGGCACTCGGCGTCAAGTCCTTCCATGTCGCGGAAGTCGGTAAACACCGTATCGATGGCGTCGACGCCTGCATGCGCTGCCGCCAGGATGGTCAGGCTGCGGGCCATCCGGAACATATCGGTGTAGCCGCCCGAATCGTCCTTGTTGGAGGAGGCGCCAACATCGGCGGCGAGATCTTCTGCGCCCCAGGCAAGAGCCGACAGCCGCGCCGATTTGGCCGCAAACGACGCCGCTGCAAGCATGCCGGCGGCGTTTTCGGTCATCAGCGCGTGAATGCGGATCCCGCCATCCGGCAATCCGGCCTCGGCTTCTTCCACGGCAATGCGGACGCCAAGGTCCTGGAGGTCCGCACCGGAATTGGCCTTGGGCAGCAAGATGGCATCAGGCGCTCCCGGAACAACCGCAGTGAGGTCGTCCTCGGTCAACCAGGTATCAAGCGCGTTGACCCTGACGATCAGCTTCGGGGACTGTTCCCCCCTCGGGGCATTGGCGAGAAACGATGCCACCATCTTCCTTGCAATCGCCTTGCGGGAAGGGGCTACGGAATCCTCCAGATCGAGGATCAGGGCGTCCGCGCCGCAAGCCGCGGCCTTTTGCATCTTGTGTTCCGAATCACCCGGAACGAAGAGAAGCGAGCGCATCATGACGTTTCCCTCTTGCGCATCATCGCCTGGCGCACGCAGCGGGCGACGAGTTGGTCATGTTGATTGAAAGCCCGATGCTCCAGTTCGACGATGCCGCGATCGGGCTTGGATTTCGAGCCGCGCACCGAGATGATGGTCGTTTCGACCCGGACCGTGTCGCCGTGAAACAGCGGATTTGGAAATGTAACCTCGCTCATGCCGAGATTGGCGATGGTGGTGCCGACCGTCGTGTCGTTGACCGAAATCCCTATCATCAACCCGAGGGTAAACAGCGAATTGACCAGAGGCTGGCCGAATTCGGTGGTCTTGCAGAACTCGAAATCAATGTGCAGCGGCTGCGGATTGAGCGTCATGTTGGAAAACAGCATGTTGTCCATCTCGGTGACGGTGCGCCGGAGCGTGTGGACAATCACTTCTCCTGGAACGAATTCCTCAAGATACATGCCGCGCATATTTGTCTCCCGATGCTTGCCGGTTTCATTGATGCCGCGTTCACGGCACCGATGCAAGACCGGGAAATGCCCTGTTCAAACCCTTAACAAGCATGGTGAACCGATCGTAAACCATTTGGCCCTAGGATCGCCTCATGGGTATCGAGTGGGGTCTGCGTTCACATGATTATTAAGTCCTTCCTGAAGTGGTCGGAAACAGCAAAGACAGGAGACAGGTGCAAGGCCGCCTCTGCGTTAGCCCGTGCTTACGCAATTGGGCAAATGAATCAGTCCGACCGTCAGGCCGCAGAAGCTGCGCTGGCGCTTTTGCTTGAGGATCCTTCTCCGAAAGTCCGTCTTGCCCTTGCCGAAGGACTGGCGTCTGTCGAGCATGCGCCACGCGGCATCATGCTCGGGCTCGCCAATGACCAGATCGAGGTAGCCGGACGGGTCATCGCGCTTTCCCCGGTTCTTGCCGACAATGACCTTGTTGAAATCGTTGCCAGCGGACGCTCGGCCCTCCAGCAATTTGTTGCCTTCCGGCGACCGCTCTCTGTCTCGGTCGCTGCCGCGCTCGCCGAAGTGGGCGAGGCACAGGCCGTGGCCGACATGCTGGACAATGTGCATGTGTCAATCGCGCGGATCTCGCTGCGCCGGATCGCCGAACGGTTCGGCGACCATTCCGAAATCCGCGCCCGGTTGTTCGAGCGGTCCGATCTGCCCTGCGACGTCCGCCAGTCGCTTGTCGAGCGGCTTGGCGCGGCTTTGGCCGGTTCCGACTTTGTCCGATCGGCGATAGGCGGCAGCCGTGGCCGCAAGGTCACTGAAGAGGCCTGCATGAACGCCACGCTCCGGATGGCCGAGACCGTCTATACCGACGAGATCCCGGCGCTGGTCGAGCATCTGCGGATATCGGGCCGGCTGACTCCTGCCTTCCTGATCCATGCGCTGTGCGCCGGCAATGTCGACTTCTTCGCGAGCGCCGTGGTGTCATTGTCGGGCATGAGCGATACCCGCGTCCGCGGCATTCTGGTTGACGGCCGGGAAACGGCGATGCGCGCGCTCTACCGCGCCATCGGCTTGAGCGGCGACCTTGCGCCTGTCTTCGTGTCGGCGACCCTGATCTGGCGCGCTGCCTCGCTTAACCAGGCGAGCATCGACACCGGCCGGGTGACCCAGGAACTGATCCAGCGCCATGCGCGTGACGCCGAACGCCAGCCTGCAGTGGGCGAGCTGCTTCGCCTGGTCGAAACGCTTCATTTCAACTGGCATCGCCAGGCGTCACGCGACTATGCCCATGCGCTGGCCGCTGAAGCGGCCTGATCCGGCGCCATCTTCATTTTGACGTGCAGCTCCAGGCGAGCGTCCTGCATCCACCTGTGTATCTTGAACAGTTGCGAATGGCTGCGCGCTCCGCATCCCGGCGGGTGCCTGCCCATGCAGTCCCCCAGCCATTCGCGCCGACAGCGACCGATCCGCAGGCGTTCTTGAACCAGATCGCGACCTTGCAGCCGCGGCCGCGCATTCTGCATTCGGAGATGGCCCGGGCTTCGGCGTCCCGGCGCGACCCGTGGTCGTAGGAAAAACCGTAGACCCCGGATGTCGGGGAGTAGGCGATGGCGCCGAAATATTCGGCGGACGCGGCGCCGGACGCTACGAGCATGACCGCCAACGCCAAAGTCATCCGTTTGAAGAAACCACGACCTCTCCGCAACATGCCCATGTATCGCCCCCTCTGCAGCCTCGCAACACACCCGTTTCCCAGCAATGAAAGCCGTGACCGGGGTCTGAAGAAGCTGACACGGTTCAGGCCCGTTTCATAGGGGCGGCGCTGCCAGCGCGCCAGATATTCCGTGCGTCCGGAGTGACAGGCTCAGATATCCAGATTGTCGGCGAAGGCAGCGTGTTCCTGGATAAAGCGGAAGCGGGCGTCGGCCTTTGTTCCCATCAGATTGTCGACGGCATCGCGGGTCGATTCCGGGTCCGTCGCGTCGATCGCCACCTTGAGCAGCGTCCGCTTGGCGGGATCCATGGTCGTCTCCTTGAGCTGCGCCGCCATCATTTCGCCCAGACCCTTGAACCGGTTGATCTCGACCTTGCCGCGACCGGTGAATTCGGTCTCGAGCAGCTCTAGCCTGTGCTCGTCGTCCCGCGCATAGAGTGATTTGGCGCCCTGGGTCAGCTTGTAGAGCGGCGGCACCGCCAGGTAGAGATGGCCCTCGCGGATCAGGTCCGGCATCTCCTGGTAGAAGAAGGTGATCAGTAGCGAGGCGATGTGGGCGCCGTCGACATCGGCATCGGTCATGATGATGATGCGCTCATAGCGCAGATCCTCTTCGCGGTATTTTGACCGCGTGCCGCAGCCGAGCGCCTGCACCAGATCGGCGATCTGCTGGTTGGCGCCGAGTTTTTCGCGGCCGGCGCTGGCGACGTTGAGGATCTTGCCGCGCAGCGGCAGGATCGCCTGGTTGGAGCGATCGCGTGCCTGCTTGGCCGAGCCGCCGGCGGAATCCCCCTCGACGATGAACAACTCAGCCCCCGCGGCCGAAGTCTGGCTGCAGTCCGACAGCTTGCCGGGAAGCCTCAGCTTGCGGACCGCTGTCTTGCGGTTGACTTCCTTCTCCTTGCGCCGCCGCACCCGTTCGTCGGCCCGGTCGATCACCCATTCCAGAAGCTTGTCGGCCTCGGCCGGCGAATCGGCCAGAAAATGGTCGAACGGATCGCGCAGCGCATTTTCGACGATCCGCTGGGCCTCGACGGTCGCGAGCTTGTCCTTGGTCTGGCCGACAAATTCGGGTTCGCGGATGAACACCGACAGCATGCCGATGGAGGAAATCATCACATCGTCGGTGGTGATCGCCGCCGCACGCTTGTTGCCGGTCAGTTCGGCATAGGCCTTGAGCCCCTTGGTCAGCGCGATCCGGAGGCCAGCCTCGTGGGTGCCGCCATCGGGGGTAGGGATGGTGTTGCAGTAGGAACTGATCGAGGAATCGCCGCCATACCAGGTCACCGCCCATTCCATCGAGCCGTGCCCGCCGGTGCGCGCGGTCTTGCCGGCAAAGATATCGCGGGTGACGCGGTGCTCCTTGCCGAGCGAGGCTTCGAGGTAATCCTTGAGACCGCCGGGAAAGTGAAACACGGCCTTTTCCGGGATGTCGGTTCCCTCGACCAGCGAGGCGTCGCAGGACCAGCGGATCTCGACGCCGCCAAACAGATAGGCCTTGGATCGCGCCATGCGGTAAAGCCGGCCTGGATCGAATTTCAGCGCCGGGCCAAAGATCAGGGGATCGGGATGAAAGCGCACTTTCGTTCCGCGGCGGTTGTGGACGTCGCCCAGTTCCTCAAGCCCGCCCACCGGCAGGCCCTTGGAAAAGCGCTGTCGGTATAGCCGCCGGTTGCGCGCGACCTCGACTTCGAGATCATCGGACAGCGCATTGACAACCGAGATGCCGACGCCGTGCAGGCCGCCCGAGGTCTCATAGACCTTGCTGTCGAACTTGCCGCCGGCGTGCAGCACGGTCATGATCACTTCAAGCGTGGATTTGCCCGGAAATTTCGGATGGTTCTCCACCGGGATGCCGCGACCATTGTCGGTGACGGTCAGATAGCCCTCGGTATCGAGCTCGACCTCGATGAAATTCGCATGTCCGGCCACGGCCTCGTCCATCGAGTTGTCGATGACCTCGGCAAACAGATGGTGCAGGGCGCGTTCGTCGGTGCCGCCGATATACATGCCCGGCCTGCGGCGCACCGGCTCGAGCCCCTCGAGCACCTCGATCGTGGAGGCGTCGTAGTCATCGCCACTGGCGGGCGCTCCGTTCTTCGAGGCTGCCGCGCGCGCAGGTTTTGCGGGCGCCGGCGCCTGCTGTTTGGGTGCAGTGTTTCCCGCAGCCGGTTCCGGTTTTTCGACCGGTGCGCCGATTGTGGAAAAAAGATCGTTGGAGTCGTCCATATTGCCGTGATGCCTGATGTAAATTGGGGAAAACGAATCACCCGGAGTGTGCCAGAATCCGTTCTTTCAATCGACTGTGTATCATCTGGATTGGGGCTGTGCGCGGCGTTCTTGCCGGGCAGGGCGCATTATATCTTGCCCTGTTGATATCGGCCTGCCTGGCAGCGCCTGCGCAATCCTTTGAGCTCAAGGGCCACAAGGACCGGCTTTTCGCCTATCCCGGCATCATGGCGACCAGCGAAGACAACGCCTTCATCATTGTCAATTACGACAAGCAGCGCGATATCCACGGCCGCGACAGCGAGCCCGAACGACGTGTGCGCTCCAACTATGTCTCGCTCGGGGTAAAACAGTACAGCCGCGTCGCGTTGCACGAAGCCAATGGACGCAAGATCGAAACCGGCTTGACCGGGGAGTACGCGTCTGCGCGTTTGGCGGTGATTTTCGTTCATGGACGGGGCGGCGATCAACGGCTCGGCATGAACGATCACAGCTTCGGCGGCAATTTCAACCGGCTCAAGAACCTGATGCTGGTCAATGGCGGCGCCTATCTGGCGCCAACGGTGGAGACGTTTGACGATCGCGGGGCGGGCGATGTCAAGGAACTGATCATGGCCGGGCGGGCGCCGGTGGTGCTGGCCTGCGCCTCGATGGGTTCGATCATCTGCTCGAAACTCGCCAATGATCCAGCCGTGGTGCCGCGGCTTGCGGGCATCGCTCTGCTCGGAGGCGCGCCCGACATGGGCCTCGTCCGGAGTGCGGCGGTGAAGGCCAAATTGCCGATCGTCTTTACCCATGGCAGCCTCGACACGGTGTATCCATGGCAGGACCAGAAGGCGGTGTTTGACGCGGTGCGTCTCACCGCCCAACCCTATCCGGCGCGGTTCGTGCTGTTTGACACCGGATCGCACGGCACCCCGATCCGCATGACCGACTGGAAGCAGACGCTCGAGTTTCTGCTGGCCCGCTGATCGGCAGGAGGTCTGGCCGCATCATTTCGGGAATAGATACAATTTAAGGAAATATTGACCGCGCCGGTCAACCGGATGTTTGCGAAATAGGACTAGAAACGTCCTCATCCTCATTCGGAGCGGGACATGAAATACATCGTCTTCATACTGTTCACCGTGCTGACCAATGCAGCGGCGCAATTGATGCTCAAGCAGGGCATGCTGTCACTTGGCCCGATGAGCTTTACCGCCGACACGATGATCGCGCGGATTTTCCAGATATTGTTCAACCCTTGGGTCTTTGCCGGATTGACGACCTTCGTCATTTCCATGGCCTCGCATCTTTATGTGCTGTCCAAGGTGGAACTGTCCTTCGCCTATCCGTTCCTGAGCCTGGCTTATGTGGCGGTGGCGGTGTTTGCCTTCTTCCTGTTCAAGGAAGATTTGAACAGCTGGCGCATCGCAGGCATCGCCTTCATCTGCGTCGGCACGGTTCTGATAGCCCAGTCCGGACGCGACGGTCATGCCACCGACAGCCCGGAAACCGCGCAGCTTTCCAAGATCAACGTAGCAGCAAGTGAGATTACTCGATGAAACACATCATTTTCGGAGGCGACGGTTTTGTCGGCCGCCATCTCGCCCAGAAGCTTCTCGCTGACGGCGAAGAGGTGGTGATTGCGGACATCGTCAACGACAACAAGGCCTTCTACCGGGATGCCGGGATCGTCAAGTGCGACGTGACCCGTCCAGCCGAGGTTGCCAATGTTCCGATGGCGCAAGGCGACATGGTCTACAATCTCTCGGCCAAGATGCTGTCGCCGCTGCAGGTCCGGGCCAAGCGCCACGATTTCTTCTATCCGGTCAATTATGACGGCACGAAGAACATCATCGAAGCGATGGACAAGGCCGGGCTCGACAAGCTCGTGCACTTCACCACCGACATGATCTATGGCCACACGGTCACCTATCCGATGACCGAGGAGCATCCGGTGTCACCGCTCGGCGAATACGGCCAGTCGAAACTCGACACCGAGATCCTCTCCGCCGAATGGCGCACCCGCGGCATGTCGATTTCGCTGTTCCGTCCGCGCCTGATCATCGGACCGGGCCGGCTCGGCATTCTGGAGAAACTGTTCAAGCTGGTCGATCTGAACCTTCCGGTTCCGATGATCGGATCGGGAAAGAACCCGTATCAGTTCATCTCGGTCTTCGATTGCGCCGAAGCTGCGCGCCTTGCCTGGAAGGCTGGCGTGCCGAACGAGGCCTACAATCTCGGTTCGATCAACCCGCCGCCCGTCCGCCGGCTGCTGGGTGATCTGATCAAGCATGCGGGTTCAAAATCAATCCTGATCCCGACCCCGGGCTGGGCGGTCAAGCGCACGCTCGACCTGTTCGACCTGATCAACATGCCGATCATGGATCCGGAACAGTATCTCATCGCCGACGAGGAATGCGTGCTCGATGTCTCCAAGGGAGAACGCCAGCTTGGCTGGGTGCCGCAGTACCGCGACGAGGACATGCTGATTGCCGCCTATGACGAATATCACGCCACAAAGGCACGCGGCGGCTCGTCCGCTTCCGCCCAGGTCGCACCGGCCGAATAATTGCTTCGAGGGAGCCAGAACCATGCTTGATACACCCAACCGCGTCACAGTCGAAGCGCCGCCCATGTCCGAACTCGACACCGGAGCAGAGACCATGACCGCCAGCCACGCCGTGCGCCGTCCCGATCTGCTGACCGTTGCCGACGCCAAGGCGATGTCGCTCACCGACATGACGGACATGTTCAAGGATCACATCAATCCCGGACAGCTGCATTTCATGAAGCTCCTGGGCTTCCACAAGGTCAAGATCGAGACCGCGTCGGGCATGTATTACACCGACCAGAACGGCCGGAAAATCCTCGATTTCTTCGGCGGCTTCGGTTCGCTCGCCTTTGGCCACAACCATCCGCGCATCATCAAGGCGCGCAAGGATTTCCAGGACGAGGACCGGCACGAGATCGCCATCGCCTTCATGAGCCAGTACGCCTCGGCGCTGGCGAAGAACCTGGCGGCGATCGCGCCGGGCGACCTCGACATGGTCTTCCTGGGCTCCTCCGGCTCGGAAGCCATGGAAGCGGCGATCAAGGTGGCCGAACGCGCCGCAGGACCGAAGCGTCCGAAGATCGTCTATGCCCAGAATTCGTTCCACGGCAAGACCAAGGGCGTTCTTTCGCTGACCGACTCCGAGCTCTATCGCGGCGAGTTCCAGCTCACCGGCAACACCGTCAAGGTGCCGTTCGGCGACATCGAGGCGATCCGCAAGGCATTTGAAAGCGATCCGGAAATCGGCGTGATCGTGCTCGAAACCATTCAGGGTGGCGGCGGCATCATCGAGGCCCCGGTCGAATTCTGGCGCGAGCTGCGCGCGCTCTGCGACAAGCATGGTGTGCTGTGGATCGCGGACGAGGTCCAGTGCGGCATGGGCCGCTCGGGCCATTTCTTCGCATTCGAGAAGGCGGGCGTCGTTCCCGATGTCACCGCGCTTGCCAAATCATTGGGCGGCGGCAAGACCGCGATGGCGGCGATGATCGCCTCGCGCAAGGTCTACATGAAGGCCTATGGCACGCCCAAGACCGCGATGATCCACGCCCAGGCCACCTTCGGCGGCATCGGCGAAGCCTGCGTCACCGCGATCGAAGGCCTCAACGTGATGTATGACGAGGATCTGATCGGCAATGCCGAGCGGACCGGCGATTACCTGATCAAGCGGCTCAACGAGCTCAAGGACAAGTACCCGCAGATCATCAAGGATGTGCGCGGCCGCGGCTTCATGGTCGGGCTCGAGTTCCAGGATTTCAGCCAGACGCTCCCGGCGCTTCTGCGTCCGATGGTGGGGCTGCTCGACGACAAGCTCAAGGGCTCGCTGTCAGGCTTCGTCGGGGCGGAACTGCTGCGCGACCACAATGTGCTGGTGGCCTTCACCGAGTACAACCGCAACGTCATCCGGCTCGAGCCGCCGCTGATCTGCGGCCGCGAGCATGTCGATGAATTCATCACCGCGCTCGATACGGTGCTCGGTCGCGGCATAGTCCGCATCGTGCGCGATTTCATCGGCAGCCAGACCAAGAAATAAGCCTCTCACCTCCAGTGAGCTAGAAAAGGTGGGGCGGGTCGATGATCCGCCCCGTCCCATTTGGGGGGCGTCGATTTGCCCGGTACCCATGCCGAGGCCACCGGAACACGGTTCCTGGTCTGCTTGCGTGACTGGTTTTTTAACGGTACCTCTTTCCACTCAGGTGCTGGCATTTATCTGGCAAGTGCGGGCAGGTGATCATCGCCAGGTGCCTCGACCAGGTTGCCCGCGCGGCACTGGGCCGAGGCAAGCGCGGCTTCGAAAGGCACGAAATTGGCCAATCAGTGGGGCAGGGACAGCAGTTTTCAGTCTGGCGGCAGACGAGGAAGCGCCGGGCTGGTTATTGTTGTCATGATCCTGTCTCTGGTGATCGGGGTCGCGGGTGGTTATGCGGCGTTCCGGTTCACCCAGCCAGGTCTGTTGACCCAACAGGACAGCAGCGCGCCGCATGAAGACGCGAACGCGGAAATCACCCGCCTCAATGACGCTTTGAGTGTCGCGATGAACGATCTGGAAGACGCCCGCGCCGCTCAGGCCGCAAGTGCCGCGGAGGTGGAGGAGTTGAAGGCGCAAACAGCCCGCCAGGCAGCTGATCTCGATGCAATGGCCGAGAAGCTGGCGGCGGTCTCCAGCGAGACTCAGCCGCCCGAGGATAATACAGCAGCTCTCGAAGTCCTGAGCCGGGAACGTGATGCGCTCACCGCCGAAAATGAATCCCTCAAGTCCGATCTGGCGGCACTCGACGCCGATCGCGGGTCCCTGAGGCAGGAGGCAGCCGAGGCTCGATCGCGCCTTGAAGCCGAACTGGCGCGCGTCAACGACCAGGTGGTGCCGGACCTGACCGCCGAACGCGATCGGTTGCAGGGCAGGGTTCTCGCTTTGCTGGCGGACCGGGATGCTCTCAAGGCTGAGGTTGATGCGGCGGCGGGGAGCAATACCGCGGATGTACGGCGAATTCTCGAACTGGAAGCGCAGCTTGCCGATAGCGCGCGCGAACTGGCAGCCGCCCGGGCTGAGCTTGCAGCGCGCGAGGCGGGACAGACGGAGAGCCCCGCCGTCGCGAATCCCGACATAAATGCCGATCCTGCCCGGCCAACTGCTGCCGCAGAGGCCGGCACGACACCGATATTGACACCGCGCGATCCCGATATGGTGGCCACTGCCCTGCGGGCCGCGCCGGGTCTCGGATTCCTCTCCACGCAAGACCGGCAGTTGCTGACGGATCAACTGGTTGCCGGCGAGTGCGTGACCACGGCGCTGGAATCGGTGTTCGACCGGGTGCCGATCCTGACATTGCGCAATCTGATCCGAGACCTGAACAGCGACTGCTGACAAGAGGAGACTGCCCTTGAAAACCGTTGCACCCCTGTTCCGAACCCTGTGTCTGGCGGCTGGCGCCGTGATGCTCCATGCCGGCGCCAGCCAGGCGGCCGAGTTCGAGCGCAACATCATGACGGGTGGCCCTACCGGCACCTATATCCGCATAGGCCAGGACATTGCGTCGCTTGGCGCCCAATGCGGGCTGACGCTGAATGTGGTCGAGAGCGCCGGCTCACTCGAAAATTTCGTCGGCGTGCGCAACCGGCGCAACACCCAGTTCGGCATCGTCCAGAGCGATCTGCTCGAATATCTCAAGACCTTCGAGGCCAATGACGCGGAGATCCAGAATGCGGTGCGCGGCGTCAAGATCATGTTCCCGCTCTACAATGAGGAGGTGCATGTGCTGGCGCGCACGGACATCGCCACGCTCAAGGATCTCGATGGCAAAAAGGTCGCCGTCGGGGTCAAGGACAGCGGCACGTTCCTGACCGCCTCGCTGATCCTCGACATCCTGCAGGTCGAGGCCGAGGAGCGGGTGTTGCTCAATCCGGATCAGGCGCTGCCCAGGCTGCAGGCAGGCGAAATCGACGCGTTTTTCTATGTCGCCGGTGCGCCCGCATCGCTGTTTGCCAATGCCGACATCGATCCGGCCAAGTTCCATCTGCTGCCGATCACCGAGGCGCCGCTATTGGCGACCTACACCGAGGCCAGCATCGCCGCGGGAACCTATGCGTTCCAGAGCGAGACGGTCGATCTCGTTGCAGTCAAGGCGGTGCTGATGACCTATGACTATGATCCGGCGCGCAATGCCTATCATCGCCAGAGCTGCACGACGGTGTCGGATTTTTCGAGCCTCGTTCTCAATGGCATGGATGAGCTGCGCGAGAGCGGCCACCCGAAATGGCAATCGGTGGACCTGACCGCGCTGCCACCGGGTTGGCAGGTTGGCTCCTGCGTCAAGGCCGGCATGGCGCTCGATTACGCGCCCGCCTGCACCACACCGGCCGAGACAGCGCCTACTGACGCCAATGAGGAGTATCTCAATCTTCTCAAGCAGCGCTTGAAGAACTGACGCTACATATTAGTTTTATCTAAAGAAAACACCGGCGAAACCAGTTGGTTGCGCCGGTGTTTTTGCGTGCATTTCATGTCCGGGCCACTTGCGCGGCCCGGATCATGGTCGATTACGAAGAATAGTACATGTCGAATTCGACAGGGTGCGGGGTCATTTCATAGCGCATGACCTCGACCATCTTCAGTTCGATGAAGGCATCGATCTGGTCGTCGTCGAACACGCCGCCGGCGGTGAGGAACTTGCGATCCTTGTCGAGGCTCTCGAGTGCTTCACGCAACGAACCGCAGACGGTCGGGATCTTCTTGAGTTCCTTGGCCGGCAGATCGTAGAGATCCTTGTCCATGGCCTTGCCGGGATGGATCTTGTTCTTGATGCCGTCGATGCCGGCCATCAGCATGGCGGAG
Source organism: Hoeflea sp. (assembly GCA_019084245.1). GTDB lineage: Bacteria > Pseudomonadota > Alphaproteobacteria > Rhizobiales > Rhizobiaceae > Hoeflea. The sequence goes on along the minus strand of JAHRFE010000005.1, from coordinate 23,380 downwards.
AAGGCGAGATACGGGTTGGCTGTCGGATCCGGGAAGCGCACTTCGACGCGCTTGGACTTCGGCGAGGAGCCGAACGGAATACGGCAGGAGGCCGAACGGTTGCGCGCCGAGTAGGCGAGCAGCACCGGTGCTTCATAGCCCGGGACCAGGCGCTTGTAGGAGTTGGTCGAGGGGTTGGTGAAGGCGTTGATGGCCTTGGCGTGCTTGATGATGCCGCCGATGTAGAACAGGCAGGTTTCCGACAGGCCCGCATATTCGTCGCCGGCGAAGGTCGGCTTGCCGCCCTTCCAGATCGACTGGTGCACATGCATGCCCGAGCCGTTGTCGCCAAAGACGGGCTTGGGCATGAAGGTCGCGGTCTTGCCATAGGCATGGGCCACCTGGTGGACGCCGTACTTGTAGATCTGGGTCTTGTCGGCCATGCGGGTCAGGGTGTCGAACACCATGCACAATTCGTGCTGGGCCGAAGCCACCTCGTGGTGGTGCTTCTCAACCGTCAGGCCCATTTCGGCGAGCACGGTGAGCATTTCCGAGCGCATGTCCTGGCAGCTGTCGATCGGAGGCAGCGGGAAATAGCCGCCCTTGGTGCGCGGACGGTGGCCCATGTTGCCGGTTTCATAATCGGTGTCGTCGTTGGACGGCAGTTCGGTCGAATCGAGCTTGAAGCCGGTGTTGTAGGGGTCGGCCTTGTACTTGACGTCGTCGAAGATGAAGAATTCCGGCTCGGGACCGATATAGATGGTGTCGCCGAGGCCGGAGGCCTGCAGATAGGCTTCGGCCTTCTTGGCGGTGGTGCGCGGGTCGCGGCTGTAGGCTTCGCCGGTGATCGGGTCGAGAACGTCGCAGAAGACGGCCATGGTCGACTGGGCGAAGAACGGGTCCATGTGCGCGGTGCCGGTGTCGGGCATCAGCACCATGTCGGACTCGTTGATGGCTTTCCAGCCGGCAATCGAGGAGCCGTCGAACATGACGCCATCGGCGAACATGTCTTCGTCGACACAGGAGACATCCATCGTCACATGCTGCATCTTGCCCTTGGGGTCCGTGAAGCGCAGATCGACAAACTTGACGTCGTTATCCTTGATTTGCTTGAGAAGTTCAGTGGCAGTCGTCATGTGCGATATTCCCTGTTTAGTAAGACAATGGGTGTCCAGCGCCCCGCCGGACACAGTGGTCAAATGGCGTCGTTGCCCGTTTCACCGGTGCGGATGCGGATGACTTCCTCGATGTTGGATACGAAGATCTTGCCGTCGCCGATGCGCCCGGTCTGGGCCGCATTTCGGATCGCCTCGATCGCGGCTTCCGCCGTTTCGTCGGCGAGCACGATCTCGACCTTCACCTTGGGGAGAAAATCAACGACATATTCCGCGCCTCGATACAGCTCGGTATGGCCCTTCTGGCGACCGAAGCCCTTGGCCTCGGTGACGGTGATGCCCTGGAGACCAACTTCCTGAAGGGCTTCCTTCACTTCATCAAGCTTGAAGGGCTTGATGATCGCTTCGATCTTTTTCATGAGAACCAATTCTCCGCTCTGTCCTGTGAAAGCGGGTAGCAAGGCAGACGCCAAAAACCCACTCGCGTGTATCAAAGCACACACTGTGCCACTTTGTTCGAAAATCATGGCATCCGGCCGAAAAATTTCATTTCACCGTCAGAATCCGGAGAAATCCGGCTGCCAATCCACCGGCTTGGAGTGCCGCAACCGGTTTTATGCCAATTGCGTGCGCAAAGCCTGCAGCCCTTCACTGTAAATGATGAATTTTTATGCGCCAAGGGCTGCATGAAATTTCATCGTTTTGCATATTTAACCGGCATATGATGCCATCGGCGCTTCTTCGCACCGCAAGCCGCGATACCGGCTTGACCGTCAAGCCAGCCCCATGTCACCAACTCTCATGGCCACCAACGACACATTGCTCGTCACACCTGCCGCCATGGGCGAAATCGACAAAGCCGCGATCGAAAGCGGGATTGACGGCTTCGGCCTGATGCAGGCTGCCGGCGCCCATGTGGCGGCGGTGTTTCTTCATCATTATCCTGATGCCTTGCGCGCGGTCGTGCTGTGCGGTCCGGGCAACAATGGTGGCGACGGCCATGTCGCCGCCCGACTGTTGCTGGAGAGTGGCGTCGATGTGCGCCGCTTTGGATCCGAACCGAAACCCGGCGGCGACGCAGCGCGAGCCTATGCCGTCTGTCCGGGACCACTCCTGGGCCTGCTCGACTGGCAGCCGAGAGCGGGCGACGTTATCATCGATGCGCTGTTCGGCGCCGGCCTCGACCGGCCGGTTGGCGCGGAGGTCGCCGCCGTCATCGATCTGGTGCGGGAGACCAAGACTTCTGTCATCGCCGTCGATCTTCCGTCCGGCCTGTCGGGCAGGACAGGCGTTCCGACCGGCGCCTGTTTTTCCGCCGCGCACACGGTGACGTTCGCGGCTCTCAAGCCCGGCCATCTGTTGATGCCGGGCAGGCAACTGTGCGGGCAGATGCATCTTTGCGATATCGGCATCCCGGCACGGCTGATCACGAGCGATGACCCAATATGGCGCAATCATCCGGGTCTCTACCAGACTCATCTGCCCCGGCCGGATGCGGCCGCGCACAAATACACCCGCGGCCATCTGGCTGTGTTTTCCGGACCGTTGATTTCCGGTGGCGCGGCGCGCCTGTCGGCGATGGCCGGGCTCAGGGCAGGGGCGGGCCTTGTGACCATGGCATCCCCTCCGGGCGCCGTCCTAGTTCAGGCCACCCATCTCACCGCCATCATGCAGCGCGCCATCGCCACCGAGGCTGATCTCGCCGGCTGGCTCGCGGACAGGAGGCTGTCGGCCTTCGTCATCGGCCCCGGCTTTGGCGATCTGGAAAAGGCGCGTGCTCTTATCAGGCATCTGGCCAAGACCGGACGTCCGGTGGTGCTCGATGCAGACGCACTCACCGCCTTCGAAGGTGACAGCACGGAGCTTTCCGGCCTGTTTGGCGGCCGGACGCGGCTGGTGATCACCCCGCATGCGGGCGAGTTCCGGCGGCTGTTCCCGGCGCTCGCCGAGGACGAGGCTCTGTCCAAGATCGACCGGGCGCGCCTGGCCGCGGCCGCGCTCAACGCCGTGGTGGTCGACAAGGGCGCCGACACCGTCATCGCGAGCCCCGACGGACGCTGCGCGGTCAACGCAGATGCGCCGCCATGGCTTGCGACCGCAGGATCTGGCGATGTGCTGTCGGGAATTGTCGGCGGTCTGCTGGCGCAGGACATACCGCCGTTCGAGGCAGCCTGCGCCGGCGTTGCGATGCACGGCGAGGCGGCGCTCGGCGCGGGCAGGGGAATGACCGCGGAAGACCTGGTGACCTGTGTCAGGATTGATCGCCAGTCCTGACCCCGGGCTTCATCCCGGCGTCTGGTTGCGCAGATAGGTTTTTGGCGGCGTCCCCATCATCCGGCAGAACATGGTGGTGAAGGCCGGCACGCTGTCATAGCCGAGATCGAGCGCCACGGCGGTCACCGCCTCTCCCGCGGACAGCCGTGGCAGCGCCGCCATCAGACAGGCCTGCTGGCGCCAGGTCGACAGGCTCAATCCGGTCTCGCGGCGGAAGATCCGGGTGAAACTGCGCCGGCTCAGGCCCGCGGCATCGGCCCAGTGATCGATATTGAGATGCGCCGACGGCCGCGCCATGAATTCGCGGCACAAATCCGCCAGCTTCCGCTGGGACGGAAACGGCAGGCCCAGCGGCCGTTCCGGCAATTCCAGGATTTCATGCAGCATCGCGCCAAGGATGAACCGGGCGCGCGGCGTTTCCGCCTCATCGCGCAGGCTGATCGCTTCGATGACGAGGCTGCGCATCAGCGATGTCATCCCGGTGACGTGCAGATGCCGCGGCAAGCCGTCAATGGCGTCGGGAAGCACATAGACCGAGTGCATCTCCACCCGCCCGAAAGTATCGACTGCATGCAGGATGCCCGCCGGAATCCACAGCGCGTGGCCGGGCGGCACCATCCAGCGGCCAGCGCTGGTGGTCACCGTCACAACGCCCGCGGAGGGATGCAGCAGCTGCGCCCGGCGGTGCTTGTGCTCGGCGACGTGCTCGTCATCGTCATAAAAATGCGAGAATGCCACCGCCGGACCGGTCGCGGCCTCGACATAGGCAAGCCGCGACGCACGGTGGTCAGCGGTTTCGATCTGCCGAACGGGTGTGTTCAAAACCGGATTGTCACTGATCATTTCATTGGCCCACATGCGTAAGAATTAGACCACAGCACGTAAGCGGGCTGTGGGCAAGCCATGTATCACTGCGCCTGAGATGCGGGGCAGGCCCGAGTGGGCTGGCTCAAGGCCGGAGATTGGGACGAAATCATGGACACGATGGGTGAGACCACAGGCGCGGCGCAGCCGATTTCGACGGGTGCGGCGGCAAGTCCCGCGCCTGCAGCCGGTGCTGCCGCGACACCCGCGGCCATGTCGGTCATCCTGGCGCTCAGCCTGTGCCATTTTCTCAATGACACAATGCAATCCATGCTCTCGGCCATCTACCCGATGCTGAAGGACAATTATGCGCTCACCTTCGGCCAGATCGGGCTTTTGACCTTCACCTTCCAGTTCACTGCGTCGCTTCTGCAGCCGCTGATCGGCGCCTATACCGACAAGCGGCCGATCGGCTACGCGCTGCCGGTCGGCATGGGGTTCTCCATGCTTGGCCTGATGCTGCTGGCGGTCGCCGGTCACTACTGGCTGCTGCTCGCCGCCGCCTCGCTGGTGGGGCTGGGATCAGCCGTGTTCCACCCCGAATCCTCGCGCATTGCCCGGCTGGCCTCGGGCGGCAAGCATGGCACGGCGCAGTCTATCTTTCAGCTTGGCGGCAATTTCGGCACCGCCGCCGGCCCGCTGCTGGCGGCCTTCATCGTGGTGCCGGGCGGGCAGGGCAGCGTGGCCTGGTTCTGCCTGGCGGCGCTTTTCGGCATGGTGATCCTGAGCTGGGTCAGCCGCTGGTATGGCAGCTATCGCCGCGCCGCCGCCGGTCGTCCCGCACTCTCGACCCTGCTCCAGCACAGCCGCGGCCGCGTGATCTTCACACTCGGTATTCTCGCGCTTCTGGTATTCACCAAGAACATCTACATGGCGAGTTTCTCAAGCTACTACACCTTCTACGTCATCGAACGCTTTGACGTTTCCATACAGAATTCGCAACTGCTGCTGTTCCTGTTCCTGGGCGCCGCCGCCGTGGGGACGATCGCCGGCGGGCCGATCGGCGACCGCATCGGCACCAAATCTGTGATCTGGGTTTCGATCCTGGGCGTGCTGCCGTTCACCCTCATGCTGCCCTATGCGGATCTGTTCTGGACTTCGGTGCTGACCGTGATCATCGGCATGGTGCTGGCCTCGGCGTTTCCGGCCATCGTCGTCTTCGCCCAGGAGTTGGTTCCCGGCCGGGTCGGGTTGATCGCCGGCCTGTTCTTCGGCTTTGCCTTCGGCATGGGCGGCATAGCGGCTGCGGTGCTGGGACAGATCGCCGACATCAAGGGTATCGTCTACGTCTATGCGATCTGTTCCTACCTGCCGTTCCTTGGGTTGTTGACAATATTCCTGCCGAAGGAAAGACGGGCGGCCTAGTGCATGTCGCGCTCAAATGGAATCATTTGAGCGATAACGTACATGCACAATTCAAAGACTTGCAGCGACCTTTGCGAATCCGGAAGGATGCGCGGCGCTGAGTGCATTATGCAGCATCTGTAAGTGCTACAGCGACCTTTGTGCGTGCAGTTAAACGCACGGCGCTATGGTGGCCCGCAATTTGCCAACACTACCAGCCGGCCGGAACAACAGGGCAGTTCCGTTCCGGCCGGCCGTGCCCGGCGGCCGTCGCACACGGTCGTCGGATCTGCTTGTCAGCCGCCGATCTTGATCTTGCGCTCGCCTGATTGCTGCCCGGGCTTCTTGGGCATGGTCACCTTGAGCACGCCCTTTTCAAAGCTTGCATCGATCGCGTCCTGGTCAACCCGGTCCGGAATCGGAAACGAGCGTTGGAAGGAGCCGTAATTGCGCTCGATGACAACGCTCTCATCCTGCCGGGACTCGTGCGAGACGGTCTTCTCACCCTTCAGTGTCAGCATGCCATCGGAGATCGAAAGGTCGACCTCCTCCTCGCTCATGCCGGGAAGCTCGGCGGTCAGCGTGATCGCCGCGTCATTTTCGGTGATATCGATCGCCGGGCGCACCGCGCCCGCGGTCATCAAGGACGGAAAGCCGGTCTTGGAAGCCGAGGTTTCCGCTGTTCCGAAGAAGCGTTCCACAATCGTGTCCATTTCCCTGCGGAAGTCATCAAACAGTCCGGATGATCGGGTGGCAGGGAGGTTTTGCTTTCCGTCGGTCATGATGGTCTCCTTTTCAAACCTGCAATTCGAGGGCGAGGGCAAAGATACCAGCAGCCTGACGCGCAACCATTGACGACGATCAACAAACGGTCCGTCAGGCACATGAGTCGTGTCAGGCCAAACTGTGTGGCGCGCGGATTCCGAGATGCCCGCGCGCCAGCGTCAACGCGATGCGCAAGCCTATTGCGCGACGTAACCGCCATCGACCGGGATAATGGCGCCAAGCATGAATCCGGCTTCAGGCGATGAGAGCCAGACGATCAGGTTGGCCACTTCTTCCGGTGTTCCGATGCGGCCCATCGGATGCAGCGGGTCCATCATCTCCTTGCTGGACTGGGCGCCCGCAGTTGCCTGGTCCGCCAGCGAGTCGAGCATCCGTGTGTCGATCCCGCCGGGACAGACGGCGTTGGTCCTGATCCCGTCCTTGCCATATTCCAGCGCTGCATTCTTGGTCATGCCGATGACGGCATGCTTGGAGGCGACATAGGGCGACAGGCCCGGAAACCCGATCAGTCCGGCGATCGAGGACAGGTTGACGATCGAGCCGCCGCCCGATTTCAGCATATGCCGGATTTCAGCCTGCATGCACAGGAAGGTGCCCTTGGCGTTGACCTTCATGATGGTATCGTAGTTGGCTTCCGGCTGATCGGTGAAGGGAGCGATGCCGCCTTCGATACCCGCATTGTTGACGGCGCAGTCAAGCCGTCCGTACTGATCCACGGCACCGGCCACCAGTGCCGCAACATCATCTGGCTTGGATACATCGGCGCGCTGGAACATGGCTGATCCGCCCGCCTTGTGGATCATCGAAACCGTTTCCTCGCCCGCGGAAACGTGAATGTCGGAAACCACGACATTGGCGCCTTCCGCGGCGAATTTGAGCGCTGTCGCGCGGCCGATACCGGCGCCCGATCCTGTAACAAGTGCGCATTTTCCATCAAACATTGCCATTCCGCTCTCCCGTCACTGTGATAGTGCTGGTCTGATCATGGAGACTGTGGTGCGGCGGTGCTTTGATGGATATCAAGCGGGGATGAAAATCAGTTGCAGCGGCCTGCTTTGCGCAAGGCTTGCATGAGCATCTGAACGCAAAGCGAAGTCCGCTTCCGCGGCAAGGCAACTGGAGCGACGGATTTGAGATTTTTCTACAATTCGCTGAATGATTACCTGGCCGAACGGCTCTGGCTGCGGCCGGCTCTCTTCGGGCTGATGGCGGTGCTCGTCGTGGCCGCCGCGACGGCGGTCGACCAGGTGTTCGGCCAACCCTTCTCCTTCGATATCAAGAAGGAGACCATCGACAATCTTCTGACGATCATGGCGACAGCCATGCTCACGGTGGCGACCTTCGCGGCCTCGGTCATGCTGTCGGCCTATGTGGCGGCGGTGTCGGCCAGCACACCGCGCGCCTTCTCCATCGTCGTGGCGGATTCGACCTCGAAACAGGCGATCTCCACCTTCATCAGTGCGTTCACATTCTCGGTGGTCGGCCTCATCGGCCTGAACGTCGGCTTCATCCAGGCCACCGGACGGATCCTCTTGTTCTTCGCGACACTCTCTGTGTTCACGATTGTGGTGGTGACATTGATCTACTGGATCGATCATGTGGCCCGGATCAGCACCGTCACCTCAACCATCGACAAGGTGTCGACCCGCGCCACGAACATGCTCGCCCGCCACCTGACCCATCCCGGTCACGGCGGAACGCCGATCTTCGCCAACACCGCGCCGCCGGACGGGGCAATGGCGATCCTCTCCATGCATACAGGAACCGTTCAGTTCATCGATGTCGATGCTCTTTCGGACCTAGCCGACGAGATCGGCGTCACCATTCATGTCGCTGTGCGGATGGGAGACCTTGTCGGCCAGGGCAGGGAGGTGGCCTGGGTCTATGGCGGGGACGGCAAGCCGGTCGATGATGCCGCCACCCGACGGATCAGCGGGGCCATCCGGATCGGCGAAAGCCGGCATCGCAGCGAGGATCCGGTGCTGGCCCTGAAGACCCTGTCTGAAATCGGCGATCGCGCCCTGTCGCCCGGTATCAATGACCCCGGAACGGCCAATGACATTCTCGATGCGCTCGTGCAGGTTTTCGCCAACGCCGCCAAGTCCAGCAACGGGACCGGCACCGCCACCCAGCATCCGAGGGTGTTGGTGCCGATCGTCGAGCCGGAGATCATTCTCACCGCCGCCTTCGAACAGATTGCGCGCGACGGGGCTGGCTCTGTCGAGGTTGCCGTCCATCTCCAGCATGCGCTGAGCGCGATCGCGTGCTGTGTTCCGGCGATATGGGAGGTGGCCCTGCGCGAGCAATCGGCGCGGGCCCTGGACCGCGCGCGCGCGGCGCTCACCTATCCCCATGATCTCCGCCGGGTCGAAGAAGCGGCGATGCTGGCATCCAGACTCTGACCCGACGCCTTTGCGTCCGACCAGGATAGGCGACCGCACAAGTCCGACGCGCGGCTTCGAGCCTGTCTCGCAAGGGGCCCTGAAGCCTGAACGGCTAAACCTCTGCCTGCAACGCCCTGGCGCCATGCGGGGCGTTGACCTTGCCGCCGGTGATGAAAAAGGCAAACACATCGCGCGGCTTTTTCTCCACCGTCCGGTCCGGCGCGACCAGCGGCAGATCCTCGGGAACCGCGCCGCCGGCATAGGTCCTCAGTCGCTCCGCCCACGCGCTGATATTTTCCGGCGGATAGCAGGTCGGGATCTCGTCGGAGCCCCTCTGCAGCCTTGTATAGAGAAGATCGCCAGTCACATCGGCGAACATCGGATAGTCGTCATGGTCGGCCAGCACCGCGGCGACCCCGTATCTGGACAAGAGTTCGATGAACTCCGGAACCAGGAACGAGGCATGGCGCGGCTCGACAACATGCCTGAGCGCAATCCCGTCCTGACTCTTCGGCAGCAACTGCAGGAACGCCTCGAAATCGTCGGGCTCGAATTGCTTGGTGGCCATGAACTGCCAGAGGATCGGCCCGAGCCGGTCGCCCAATTCGGTGATGCCCTGGGTCAGGAATTTCTCGATCGACGGGCTCGCCTCTGCCAGCACCTTGCGATTGGTGCAATAACGGCTGGCCTTCAGCGAAAACATGAAGCCATCCGGCACCTCGGACGCCCATTTGGCGAAGGTCGTCGGTTTCTGGCTGCCATAATAGGTGCCATTCACCTCGATCGCCCGAAGCTCCGATGCGGCATGCCGCAACTGCTTGGTCTTGGGCAGTTTCGGGGGATAGAAACTCTCGTTCCACGGGTCGAACACCCAGCCGCCGATGCCGGTGCGGATGGTTCCGGAAGTGGTCATCGAAATGCGCTCCTTGTTTCTAGCCAGGTTCCTAGCTATATTTCAACCATGACGGTCTTCAACATGCACCACGCCAAGACCAATTTGTCGGAACTTGTCGCTCGCGCAGAATCTGGCGAGGAGATTGTCATTGCGCGCCGCAATAGGCCAGTGGTGAAACTCACGCCGCTGACCGCTGCTGACATTTCCGATACGGGCCGGCCGGCGCAACCCGTTTCAAGCCCCGATCCCTTGCTTCATGCACCTGCCGATGAGATCAGCAAAGAAGATGTCGCGGCTCACTCCCAAAAGTACACGAACGAAGGGGCGGAAGCCCGGGCGACGGTTGGGTTCGCCAAGAGCGAACAGTCGGAATACGACGTGGATGGACTGGCAGCGGCGATGCGGGCGGGCAGGGAGTTTCCGATCCTGCGCGATGGCAAGGTGGTGGCGAAGGTTGTCCCTGTAGCCAGGGAGCCGCGAAAGCCGGGACGCTTTGCGCATCTGAGTGGCAACCTGCCTTCCGACGTGTTCGATCACCCCCTGTCCGAGACTGAACTGCAGTCATGGGAAGGCAAGCATTCGTTCGACGGGGGCAAGTGAGCTACCTCCTCGATACGCATGCACTCTTCTGGTGGCTCTATTTTCCTGAGCTCTTGCCGCCGACCGTGCGCGAAAAACTTACCGATCCGGATGTGCGGGTCTTTGCCAGTGCGGTCTCGGCCTATGAGATGTCCTACAAACGCCATCGCGGCAGATGGCCGGAGGTGGAGCCTCTGGTCGGCGCCTTCGAGGAGATTGTCTCGGCGGAAGGGTTCGACCTGCTGCCGCTGACGGCTCGCCATGCCGCGCGCGCTGGATCCTATCCGGCAATGCACCGCGACCCGTTCGACCGGATGCTGGCGGCGCAGGCCGAGATCGAAGGCCTTTTCATCCTTTCGAGCGATACCGGCCTAAAGGCGCTGGGCGTGATGCCGGTGTGGGGGTAGGGAATGCCAGACGACCGAGCACAAGCCGGTTCCTGTCAGCAGCGATCTCAAATTCCGGCCTAGTCTCCCGCCAGCACAAGGACGGCGATCTTGCGGCCCTGGCCGTCGGCGACGATGACAAAGCCGATGCTGGTCAGCGACCCGTCCGTCAGGATCGCGCGGGACCGGCTTCTCTCACTCCAATTGTCAAGAAAGTAATGGACATCGGCGTTGGTGGGCTCTTCGCCGCAGCCGCCGCATTCGGCATAAAGCACCTGGTAGCCGAGCCAGGGAAAATCCGCCGGTATACCCTTGAGCAAGCCGATATCCGAGAGACTGATGCCGGCGAGATTGTCCGAGGCAAGCTTTGCCTCGACATGGCGGCGCAAGCGGTCGTCGGGTTCCACAGATCTGTTTCCTGAACGCAGGCCATTGATGATCTCGCCGGCAAGCTGCGTTTGCGCCTCCGCGCCGATCGCCTCGACCGAACCGTCCGGCGCCTCGCCGCGCGGCGTGCCGGGCCCGGCAAAGGTCTGGACACCGTAGCGGTTGCCATCGTCATCCTGCACCACGGCGAAGCCGAAACCATTCAGTCCTTGCGCCAGGATGTTGGCGCGATGGCCGGGACTGTTCATCCAGCCTTCGTGCATGCCCTCCACCGCAGACAGGTCGGGCCGGTCGCGGCAGCCGCTGCAGGTGGAAATGTTCTCCCGCACGACCCGGCCGTCACTGCCGCCGGCCTCGAGATAGCGCTCAAGCACGGTGCCGCCCTCGGGCGACGTGTGCGAAAAATAATCCCGCGCCAGCATGTCGCGCGCATGGGCGAGGGCGGCCTCGCCGAGCTCGTCCTCAAGTTCGAGCTTTGCGAGACCCTCGGCGCGCCGCGCTTCGTTGACCAGCGCAAGGCTGCGCTCGCGCAGGTCCTGGATAGTGTCGGGCGCCTGCGCCAGGGCCGGAGCGGGCAGCAGGAGAGCGAGAAGCAGCGTCAGTCGTGCGATCATGAAGAGGTAACCCTTGAGCTCCGCGGCGGTTCCGGAGAAAACACGGAGCAGCCAGAGGCACACGCTTTCAAGCAGCGTCGCCAACCCTCCAACAGCATCGTCAACCGGCGCTCACAGGCTCCAAAAGCCCCACCGCCGTCATCCTCGCCCCTGTGGCGAGGATCTACAGACGCCCGCCCCGGAACAGCCGGTCCAGCGGGAAAACCGAGGGGCCAGCAGATGCTCGGGACAGGCCCACTGCTGTCCGGTTAAAAAAGCTGGACTAGGCGCATGACATTGATTCTACTCGTATTCAGGCGTTTCGCGACGGTCTGGACACGAACAGGAGGTCAATGTCATGCGGCACCACAATAGCGTTTTTCACCAGATACAAAAGCATGTTCCGTGGAGCGTGTTCGACCAGCTTGTGGATGAGCACAAGGCCGACTACCGGGTGCGCCGGCTCACCACCAAGAGCCAGTTCCTGGCGCTCCTGTTTGGCCAGCTTTCGGGTGCGGTCAGCCTGCGCGAGATCGAGGCGGGGCTTTCGAGCCAGCAATCGCGGCTCTATCATGTGGGCGGGCGCAGCGTGGCGCGCACCACGCTGGCCGAGGCCAATGCGAACCGGCCTTCGGCGGTGTATTCAGGCCTGTTCGCCCATATCGCCGTAAGCGCCAGCCGCCGCACCCGCCGCCACATCAAGGACGCCGTGCGCATCCTCGACGCCACCCGCATCGAGCTCTCGTCGCTGCGCTCGGGATGGGCCGACATGGTCAGCTCCCACCGGGCCATCAAGCTGCATGTGTGCTACGATGCGCAGGCGCAAGCCCCTCTCACGGTCAACGTCACCGGCCAGAAAACCAATGACATCACCCCGGCCAAGGCCATGCGCATCGAGCCGGGCATGACCTATGTCTTTGATCTGGCTTACTATGATTTTGGCTGGTGGGCTGAGCTCCATGCAAAGGGCTGCCGCTTCGTCACGCGATTGAAGAGCCATACACGGCTTGAGGTGACGGCCGAGCAGCCGCTGCCAGAGGGCAATCGCGCCATTCTCGCGGACCGCATCGGCCTGCTGCCGCAGCGCATGGCGCGGTCGCGCAAGAACCCGATGGCCGACCCGGTGCGCGAGATCGAAGTGCGCATCTCCACCGGCAAGACCATCCGCATCCTGACCAATGACCTCGATGCCCCGGCGGGCGAGATCGCCGATCTCTACAAGCAGCGCTGGCAGATCGAGCTGTTCTTCAAATGGATCAAGCAGAACCTCAGGATCCGCCACTTCCTCGGAACTTCCGAAAACGCCGTCCGTATCCAGGTCTTCGTGGCGCTGATCGCCTATCTGCTGCTGCGCCTGGCGCAGGCCTGCCAGGACACGGTCAGCCAACCGCTCGCCTTCACCCGCCTGGTCCGCCTCAACCTGATGCACCGACGCCCCATCACCGAACTCAGGCAACCCGAACGAAGGCCCAGCGCGCACCAGCATCAGATGGTGCTGTTATGAGTGCCGAGCTTAACCGGACAGCAGTGGGACAGGCCCGAGCATGACGGGCCGAGAGGGAGTTGCACATCAATTACACGCTTCCCTTGCCGTCACTTATGCCACCTTGGTCAACTCGAAAATCTCCCCGTAGCGGGCTGCTGCCGGGATGTCGCGACGCCTCAGGGCGATGCGCACCTCATCGAGCTTCACCGCATCCTCAGCCGAGAGATAGGGCCCCAATTGGTCGGATCGTCGGACTCGTAGATCAACGTGACGGGAACCTTGGCGATATAGCCGCCTTCTTCGACGAGCCGCGTCACCTGTTCAAACCTTGCGTCGGATTGTGAACTGCTCATCCCACGTCTCCTTGTCAGGCAGATCCACCGTCACGAGGACGGCATGGACTGCACATTCTTCGATCATACCCCAAACAGCGTGGACCGGGCCAGTCCGCAATTCGTGCTTCGCAAGCAGCGACAGTCCCATCCGGTTAACTTCATAAGTCTCGACAATCGACCACGACGGAACGCTGGCCAAGACGTCCGACAGCAATATACCCCGTTCATCCATTCGCCCCTGAGCATGATCCGAGACCCTGAACCTGCCGCTTTCGATACGCAGGCTTAGCTGGTCGGCAAGATCGCCCATCCCTCACTCCGCCGCTTCCACCCGTTTCCCCGGGCGCCGCTCCAGCAGTTCTTTCAAGAATTGCCCGGTGTAGCTGCGCTCCACCTTGACGATGTCCTCGGGCGTGCCTTCGGCGACGATCTCGCCGCCGCCGTCGCCGCCTTCGGGGCCGAGGTCGATCACCCAGTCGGCGGTCTTGATGACTTCGAGATTGTGCTCGATGACGACCACCGAATTGCCCTGGTCGACCAGCTCGTGCAGCACTTCCAGAAGTTTGGCGACGTCGTGGAAATGCAGCCCCGTGGTCGGCTCGTCGAGAATGTAGAGCGTGCGGCCGGTCGAGCGTTTCGACAGTTCCTTGGCGAGCTTCACCCGCTGCGCCTCGCCGCCCGACAATGTTGTCGCCTGCTGGCCGACCTTGATGTAGCCGAGCCCCACGCCCTGCAGCGCCTGCAGCTTGTCGCGCACGGCGGGGACGGCTGCGAAGAACTCGACGCCTTCCTCTACCGTCATGTCGAGCACGTCGGCGATCGACTTGTGCTTGAAGGTCACGTCCAGCGTTTCGCGGTTGTAGCGCTTGCCGTGGCAGACGTCGCAGGTGACATAGACATCGGGCAGAAAGTGCATCTCGATCTTGATGACGCCGTCGCCCTGGCAGGCCTCGCAGCGGCCGCCCTTGACGTTGAACGAGAACCGGCCGGGCTGGTAGCCGCGCGCCTTGGCCTCGGGCAGGCCCGCAAACCAGTCGCGGATCGGGGTGAAGGCGCCGGTGTAGGTCGCGGGGTTGGAGCGCGGCGTACGGCCGATCGGCGACTGGTCGATGTCGATCACCTTGTCGATGTGCTCGAAGCCGTCGATGCGGTCGTGGTCGGCGGGGTTTTCACGCGCGCCCATCACCCGGCGCGCCGCCGCCTTGTAGAGCGTCTCGATCAGGAAGGTCGACTTGCCGCCGCCAGACACGCCGGTGACGGCGGTGAACAGGCCGAGCGGGATCGACGCGGAGACATTCTTCAAATTGTTGCCGCGTGCGCCGATGACGCGCAATTCCTTCTTTTTCTTGGGCTTTCGCCGCTCGGCAGGCACCGCCACCTCGAGTTCGCCCGACAGGTACTTGCCGGTGATCGAGCGCGGATTGGCCATGATGTCGGCGGGCGACCCTTGCGCGATGATCTCGCCGCCATGGATGCCGGCATGCGGCCCGATGTCGACCACGTAGTCGGCGGTCAGGATCGCGTCCTCGTCATGCTCGACCACGATCACCGTGTTGCCGATGTCTCTGAGATGCTTGAGCGTGTCGAGCAGGCGGGCATTGTCGCGCTGGTGCAGGCCGATCGAGGGCTCGTCAAGCACATAGAGCACACCAGTCAGCCCCGAGCCGATCTGCGAGGCGAGCCTGATGCGCTGGCTTTCGCCGCCCGACAGCGAGCCCGAATTGCGCGACAGGGTGAGATAATCAAGCCCGACATCGTTCAAAAACTTCAGCCGGTCGCGGATTTCCTTGAGGATGCGCACGGCGATCTGGTTCTGCTGGTCATTGAGCTGGGCGGGAAGCTGCTCGAACCAGTCGCCCGCAATCCGGATCGACAGTTCGGTGACTTCGCCGATGTGGCGTCCGGCGATCTTGACCGCGCGCGCCTCCGGCTTGAGCCGATAGCCGTTGCAGGCCGGGCAGGGCGCATTCGACATGTAGCGCTCGATTTCCTCGCGCGCCCAGGCGCTGTCGGTTTCCTTCCAGCGGCGCTCGAGATTGGTGATGATGCCCTCGAATGTCTTCGACGTCGTGTAGGACCTCAGCCCGTCATCATATTTAAAGGCGATCTTCTCCTCAGTCCCGCGCAGGATCGCATCCTGCGCCTTGACCGGAAGGTCGGCCCAGCGATCGCCGAGCTTGAAGCCGAAATGCTTGCCCAGCGCCTCCAGCGTCTGGGTGTAATAGGGCGAACTGGACTTGGCCCAGGGGGCGACAGCGCCGCCGCGCAGCGTGAGGTTCGGCTCGGGCACGATCAGCGCCTCGTCGATGGTCTTCTGGGTGCCAAGCCCGTCGCAGGACGGGCAGGCGCCATGGGGATTGTTGAAGGAAAACAGCCGCGGCTCGATCTCGGAAATGGTGAAGCCCGAGACCGGGCAGGCGAATTTCTCCGAAAACAGCATGCGCTCATGGGTTTCGTTCAAGGACTTGTTGGCCGAGCCGCCGGCCGAGGTTTCGCCTTCGGGCAGCGGCTTGTCGGCGAATTCGGCAATGGCAAGGCCGTCGGCGAGTTTCAGGCAGGTCTCCAGGCTGTCGGCCAGGCGGGCCGAGATGTCCGGTCGGACCACGATGCGGTCAACCACGATGTCGATGTCGTGCTTGTATTTCTTGTCGAGCGCCGGCACATCGGCGATCTCGTAATACTGGCCGTCGACCTTGACCCGCTGAAACCCCTTTTTCATGAAGTCGGCGAGTTCCTTGCGGTACTCGCCCTTGCGTCCGCGCACCACCGGGGCAAGCACGTAAAGCCGCGTGCCTTCCTCCAGCGCCAGCACCCGGTCGACCATCTGGCTGATGGTCTGGCTTTCGATCGGCAGGCCGGTGGCGGGCGAATAGGGCACGCCGACGCGGGCGAACAGCAGCCGCATGTAGTCATAGATTTCCGTGACCGTGCCCACGGTCGAGCGCGGGTTGCGGCTGGTGGTCTTCTGCTCGATGGAGATCGCCGGCGACAGCCCGTCGATCTGGTCGACATCGGGCTTCTGCATCATCTCCAGGAACTGCCGCGCATAGGCCGACAGGCTCTCGACATAGCGGCGCTGGCCTTCGGCATAGATGGTGTCGAAGGCGAGCGACGACTTGCCCGATCCCGACAGCCCGGTCATGACGATCAGGCTGTTGCGCGGCAGGTCGAGGTCGACATTCTTGAGGTTGTGTTCGCGGGCTCCGCGAATGGTGATCGATTTCAGTTCCGTCATAACGCCGCCGATTTGTCATGGAGCAGCTGGCGTTCCGTCGAACGCGCGAAGACCGCTCACCTGTTCAAAAGCCATGCAGGTCCGGCTGTCCGGTGAAGGCATCCGACCACATCCTGCAGAAGACACTGCCCCCTCAACACCGCAGTATGGCGATTGTTCCGGGGGCAAGCCAGCATCATACATAAGCACCCCATTCACAATGTCGAGCCACGCTCACTGCCGTTGCTGTGGGTCCAGCCGAATCTCTTGACAGAAACTGACACAAGCCTTAGAACAAATAAAGAACAAAAAAGGCTTGTGGATTGTCCCGGCCCGGGCAGCAGGCCGCCGGTCGATCCTGTAAGGTGAAACTCGATTTGGACGGGGCGGCGCAAGGCCGCCTGAAGTGTTGGAAGGTGAAACATCATGGCGGGCAGCGTCAACAAGGTCATTCTCATCGGCAATCTGGGCGCCGATCCGGACATCAAGCGCACCCAGGACGGCCGTCCGATTGCCAATCTGTCGGTGGCGACATCGGAAAGCTGGCGCGACAAGAACACCGGCGAGCGGCGCGAAAAGACCGAATGGCACCGCGTGGTGATCTTCAACGAAGGCCTGTGCAAGATCGCCGAGAGCTATCTGAAGAAGGGCTCCAAGGTCTATATCGAGGGCCAGCTGCAGACCCGCAAATGGACAGACCAGTCGGGCCAGGACAAGTATTCCACCGAAGTGGTGCTGCAGGGCTTCAACGGCAACCTGACCATGCTTGACGGCCGCAGCGAAGGCGGTGGTGGCGGCGGCGGCGATTATGGCGGCGGCGGCAGCAGCCGTGGCGGCGACTTCGGCGGCGGCGGATCCTCGGGCGGCGGTCGTGGCGGCTCGAGCGACCAGGGCGGCGGCTTTGGCGGCGGATCGTCGCGGGATCTCGACGACGACATTCCGTTCTAGGGACGAACGTTTCTGATTATGTAAAATAGCTGCCGTTTAGTCATTGAGATTACAGCATATTCGGTTTGCACAATCGCGTCGTGGGGTGTCAGCGCGTTGCTTTTAGGATAGAACTCCTTTTTGTAAAGCTATTTGCAACATTTGGATCGATTCCGTCGGGTTCTTGTTCAGGAATCCCTTAAGTGCGGTACGGCGAGATAAACTAAACGATCTGGCTCAAGGATGTAGGCGGGCAGACGGGTGGCTTGCAACCTGCATTTTTCGGCGACGGCCGAGCAGCTGTTGTTCTTATCTGTTGTACTCCTATTGAATTTTTTGAAACACATTTGTGCGTCGCACGGCGCATGGGTGTCGTTGGTCATACTCTAGCAATTTTTGCTTGGGGTCAGCCCAAACAATCGGAGCACACTAATGTCGCAGCAAAAGTGACAGGCTCTATTTCGAGTGTGGCCGGACATTACTCCGATATTCCTCCATCTCGGTGATGCTGCTTCTGATGCCTTGGGCCAAGACCCGGTGGCATTTTCGCCTTAAGTTGCTCCTAGAAATTCTCACATTAAATCTCAACCAATCATCGATTAAGCGATATAAATCGTATCGATATTGATAATGAAATGTTATGATTTATTAATTCAGCGGACCTCTAATTCCACCTAAAAATACTAAAAAACTTTTCTATGTTTTGTTCAAATAAATAAAACATATTTTTATCATCGCTTTTAAAGTATTATAACCTATCGTTGCTATTTTATATTTATTTATATATTTGTACAATCTATAGTTATCAAATAAATGAACAATGTTCATTTACTAAATGGTTGTCATTTGATTTAAACATTGACATATCAAAATCAATCTGGCTTTTTCATCGCCAAAGAGGGCGAGATATTGAGTGAATCGAGAAAAAATATTTTTCAAGTTAGGTGGATAAAGTTCAGTTCGGGTGAACGAATGCCATTTCTTGTTCGGATCAGCACGGGAATTCCAATTTCGTCAGCAATGTATTGGATTATTGCTCATCGAAGAGCAGGTGGACGCCAGCCAAACACACTTTGTAATGAACTTCGTGCGCTAATGTTTCTATTTCTGTGGGCAGATGCCCGAGGAATAGATGTTGAAGAGCGGTTGAGGGAAGGAACCTTCTTCACGCTTACAGAAGTCATCGATTTGGCGAATGTATGCGGGCAATACATCGATCACATTCTCTCAAAAGTGAATGTTGATGCCGTGCATTCGCTTAAATGTATTGGTAAATCGCGTAAGAAGAGAGCATCCATTAAATCTAGCGAAAAAAGAAATCGCTTGGCGGCAGTTCGTTCGTTCGTGGAATTTACGAGCGCGGACATTCTCTCTCAGCTATCACCATGGCCACACCGTTGGAATTTCTACAACGATGTTAGAGACCAGTGCCTCGGATTCATCGAGGCCCAGACGGGACCTGCGCCAAAGCACAGCAACGATATGGGGATGCCGGAGGGACTGAATCCGGACACTCTTGCGCGATTACGTTCTGTCATTGAACCCAACCATCCAGAGAATCCGTTTTCACCCAATGTGCGCTTTCGCAATTACCTGTTGATCAGAATGCTCATTGAGGCTGGTCTCAGGCGAGGAGAACTGCTTGGCATTCGCGTTTCCGATTGTTCCCTCGGTCGTGATGCAACGATCGCGATTCACCGCAGACCGGACGATCCGGATGATCCACGACTCTACAAGCCTTCCACCAAAACGGCCGCCCGATTGCTTGCCTTAAGTGGACGCACTTCGGAGTTGCTCCATGAGTATGTCGTGCGTCATCGATCAAAAATCCCCGGAGCACGCGGCCATCCGTTCTTGTTCGTGGATGTCACGACTGGCTTGCCATTGTCGCTTTCCAGCGTGAACAAAATCCTGCGCAAAATCCGAAAAAAGTTCCGGGTATGCCTGATAACCTTACCCCCCATTTGCTGAGGCATTCATGGAACGACACCTTCTCTGAATACATGGACAGAAAGGGCATACCGGAAGCTCAAGAGACGCAATGGCGAATGAACCAGATGGGTTGGCGTAGTGAGAAATCGGCACTTACTTACCTCCGCCGGACAGTGCGGCGTCGGGCCAATGAAGTAATTCGAGAAATGCACGATGGCCTGAAGATCGCTGATTTGGAGAATATACGATGAAAAGCCAGAAAACGGTTCAGAAATTGCCCATTGAACTCCCAAGGATACCAAAAACAGCGGAGACGAAAGAAGGTAATGTGTTCAATCCGCGATTAAATATTTGGCCTTTGGGAGGCCTTATTGGTAGTTACACATTCAGATTTGATACTTTAGAAGCGTTGGACGAGCGTATCATTTTACGTCTAAAGTTGGCTTTAATTTGGCAACTTGAAAATAATTCATTTGCGAGTTCACAAAATCTTTTCAAAGTATTCAGGAATTTTTATGAAGAAACTAGAGAAATAACACCAATAGCTTGCACCGAGATTGGTCTCGGGCAAATACTGAGATTTAAAGAGGGACTTGACACAAAGACCGAATGGAAACTCGGGATTCTAAGAATACTGCTCTCCACTATGGAGCGTAAAGGTTACGGAATTGCTTCCGCTGAAGTACTTAGTTATCTCGGGTCAGCGACCATCAGGGGTAATATCAAAGGGACCTCCATTCGGACTCGCGATCCAAATACTGGAGCTTTTAACGACACCGAACTTTTTGCCATTCAGGCTGCTCTTAACGACGGTTTCGCTCGTGGTGTAATTTGCCTTATGGATTATGCGTTGGCTTGGCTACTGCTCGGTTTTGGCGTCAGACCAATTCAAATCGCAGCACTAAAGGAATCCGATCTGATCGTCTCAGAGGGCGAAGGGGGTCGTAACTACGCATTACGAATGCCGCGCGCCAAACAACGCGGCTCTGATGTCAGGGCAGCTTTCAAGACCCGATATTGCAGCAAACAGATAGGCCTACTCCTAGAGCTCCTAATTGAGCAAAATAGTCAACGACGGGCAGAAATGCTTTTGGCCGGGGACGAATGGCCAATGTTCATGGGTGTTGAAGAAGGTGATCTGCCCGGATTTCGATATCATCTGTCCTCTGCCAGCTTAGCACGTCGGCTAAAGGCTACATTTGAAAAAGTCATTGTATTGAAGGCAAATACCAAGCGGTTCCGCATTACCATGGCCCAGCGAGCCGTTGATGACGGCCGAGATAAGTATACGGTCGCGGAACTTCTGGATCATTCCGACACCCAAAACGTCGGCGTCTACTATGAAGCCAGCCCTTCCATGGTTCTTCGGTTGGATCGCCATCTGGCAATGGAGATGGCTCCGCTCGCTCAGGCATTTGCAGGGGTGGTTGTGATGTCGGAAAGCGAAGTTTTACGCGGCACACATGGGGACAATAGAATCTATGACCGAACACTCCGAGATAACGTCAGAGAACCCTTGGGATATTGCGGTCAAATGAGCTTCTGCGGGCTGACGGTCCCTTTTGCTTGCTACACTTGCCGTCACTTCCAACCCTGGATTGACGGGCCTCATGAGGCTTTCCTTGAAGCGCTGATGGATGACAGAGAAAGGATGATTGAGGCTCAGTACTCCCCAAAGATTTACGCCATCAAAGATAGGACCATTTTTGCCGTAGCGGAGGTTATCCAGCTGTGTACAGCAGAACGGGGTCAAGCTGATGGAAAAGGTCTATGACTTCAGTTGTTACGGACATCAGGCCACCCGGTACAATCGTTCCGCGGCAGCGCGTTCAGGAGTTCATTGCTCTCGCAAAATTTGAAATTGAGGTGCTGGTTACCAACGAAGATTGGAAAGAGAACGTCTGGTCCGTCGGCGACTCGTTCATCACCAAGGGACAAAACCGCAACAACCGTGTGTTGGCCTTCATCACCGCAGATTCCTCGCTCTCAAATAGGCAAGTCATCACAGGTGAATGTCTTCACCCAGACTTCGTCGACTTCGCAAAGGCCTACTGTCGGTACACCCACTCGACTTCTCCCGTGGCATTTGAGAACCAACGGAAACGTCTTGCCGCCTTGCAGTTTATCGAAGCAGGATTCCGTAAGTTAGCCATTCATCCTGCGATTGAGAAATGCACGGTGAGCGTTTTGAATTCAGCCGTAGAGCTCGCAAAGCAGGGTGTCAGCATTGCTCGCCACTACCAGTTCGCGCTCTACATTCAACAGATACACCAATTTTGTATGAGCCGGGGTTTCTTCAATGGCCCATTCCAATGGCGGCATGGAGTGCGGAAACCAAAGGACAAGACAGAGGCTATAGGCGAGGAAGCCCGAAAGTGGCGCGAAAAAAAGCTGCCCAGTCCTGAGGCCTACCACGGGTTAGCATACATCTATTGCAATGCCGAGACGTTCATTGATCGTCTCTATTCCGCCGTGAGTGCAATATGCTGTGCAGTGCCGATACGCGCTCACGAGGTTCTGCAATTGCGTGAAGATTGCGAGGTCCATGAGTTAATCCGGACTCCCGACAGCGCCGACACAACAGAAGCCTACGGAATCCGAGTATGGCCGGGTAAGGGCAACCCACCCCAGGTCAAATGGGTGCCGACGCCTATGGTCTCGGTAGTGAAAGGTGCAGTTGCTCGCTTGCGGGAAATTTGTACAGACGCTCGGAAGGTGTCGAAATGGTATGAGGAAAACCCAGGGCAATTATGGCTGCCAATAGAATTGGCCCACTGGCGATCTTCTGGATGGTTGCCCCTCGACTTGGTAAATGAGATCGTGCCAGCACGTAATCTGTATGCGTTGACCAATTGGGCAAAGACAAAGGGTATAGAGGTCCGGACGCAAAAGCACTTAGGCAAGAAGGTCAAGGAGGTACATCACTTGTCTCTGGAAACCCACTTGCTGGGCTTGCTTCCGAAAGAGTTTCCTTTTTTCAACGGAGCAAATGATCAAAGGTATTCTGATTGCCTTGTTGTGCTTCTGTATAATCAAGGACACATACAACGCGGCACCTACCGGTGCCTGGTCGAGAAAGCCACTGTCACCGCTTTCGAGCATTGGCTGTCTGGCCATGATGGCGGAGCAAAACCAAGTGTTTTCAACCGCTGGAATATAACGGAACGCGATGGCAGCGATTTAGAAATTACGACGCATGCGTTTCGTCATTGGCTAAACACAGTAGCTCAGCTGACGGGTATGAGCGAGCTGGACATTGCCAAGTGGAGCGGTCGAGATGCTGCTCAAAACAAGGCTTACAATCACGTTACACCAGAAGAGATATTGTCACAGATGCGCGAGGCCTTGGATGACGGGTTGGCAATTGGACCAATGTTTGAGCCGCCCAAAATGCAGGGCATCAATAAGCCAGTTGACCAAAGAGACTTCATGGATGCTCAGATTGGCTCAGCTCACATCACCGATTCCGGCATTTGTGTCCATGATTACTCGCTTTTGCCTTGCCAGATACATGGAAACTGCCTCGGCTGCTCCGAAAATGTTTTCATCAAGGGAAATGCTATACATATTCGGAAGATCGAGACGCGTCTGCCCTTAGCCGAACGTCAGCTAGATGAGGCCCTTCAGGCGATGGGCGACGGATACGACGGGTCAGATCGATGGGTGGCTGTACACACCAAGAACATTGAGAGAATGCGGCTTATTCTGTCTATTCACAACGACCCATCAATTGCTGATGGTACGCTCATCAATCTCCCGGCTGTCAAACGGCATTGAATATTGACCCCTTGTCGGCGTCCAATTTTGACCCCCCACATTTTGCGGATCAGCACTTGGCCTGCCCGGCGCTGGCCGGGGTTGCAGAGGGTAGGCCAAGTGCGGGTGATGTCGTTCTTCGGC
>JAHRFE010000006.1 GCA_019084245.1 Hoeflea sp. | reverse complement strand
TGTGACTTTCCATTAAACCGAAAGAATTGGAATCCAATGATATCAAGGCGTTGCGCGGGCAGCTAATTTGATATTTAGCAGTTAATCATGATAAATGCCACTTGATCTTGGCACTTAATGTGAGGATGATCGATCTCATATTTTTGCGTCAGGAGTCGCGAGGTGTCCGAGCCGTTTGCCGAAGAAATCGATGACACCGATTGGGATGAGGCTTGCCGTAAGGCGGATGTGATCCGTGAGTTTTTGCGTCGAGTGTCTGGTCCCACAACGACAGGCCAGATACGAGAACTTGCGGACGAACTTCGGCTAAGCCAAGCATCGGCCTACCGCCTGCTGAAGCTGTTCCGAGCAGGCGGGACCGTTCTATCCCTCGTCGGACGCAAGGCCGGCCGTCCCGTCGGACACAGGGTTCTCGACGAAGCGCGCGAAGAAATCATCCGGGCCGAGATCAAGCGCTTCTATCTGAAGAAAAACCGCCCATCCGTATCAGCCCTGGTGCGTGAAGTGAACGCGAGTTGTCGCGCTGCAGGCTTGGCGCCACCTCATCGGAGAACGATCGCCGCACGAATTGAAGACATCGATCTTGCCAAGCGCGCCAAGTCGCGCGGAGAACTGAAGATTGAGAAATCAACCATTGCCATTCCGGGCAAGTTCGAAGTCTCGAGACCGCTGCAGGTTGTCCAGATCGACCATACCAAGGCGGATATCTTCGTCGTTGATGAAGAGGATCGTCGACCGCTCGGGCGCCCGTGGCTGACACTGGCTATGGATGTCCACAGCAGAATGATCACCGGCTTCTATCTCACCATGGCAGCGCCATCTCGGCTATCGACAAGCTTGTGCTTGCTGCATTCGGTCTTTGACAAGACTGCGTGGCTTCGCGAGCGCGAGATAACGGACCCATGGCCCGTCGCGGGCCTGCCGGATCGGCTCCACGTGGATAATGGCCGCGACTTTCGCAGCCGTGCATTCCAGCGCGGTTGCGAGGATGCTGGTATCGAGATTGACTGGCGGCCTCCCGGCGTACCTCGCTATGGCGGCCACATTGAGCGCCTGATAGGCACACAAATGGGCAAGCTTCACTTGCTTCCCGGCACGACATTCAGCAATCCTGACGAATTGGGAGAGTACAATTCTCGTCGACATTCGGCATTCACGTTGCGCGAACTCGAGCGCTACATCGCTCTCGATATTGTCGGCGACTATCATCAATCGATCCACAGCAGCCTCAAACGACCGCCGATCGCTGTATGGCGCGAGCACGAAGGTACAATCCCGCTACGGCTTCCACAGGACCGAATGCATTTCTGGCTCACCTTCCTGCCTGAAGACGAACGGACGCTGCGGCCAAACGGCATCCACATCTTCGGACTGCGATACTGGTCCGCCGCCTTGGCTGCGGATGTCGGAAGGACCGGCAAGCGGCGGCTGTTGATCAAATACGACCCGCGAGATCTGTCACGCATATTCGTCCGGCGTCTGTCGGGCAACTTCGTGGAAGCCCGATATGCAGACATCACCTTGCCTTCGATCACGCTCGCTGAAGCCAAGTCGTCGCGAGAATGGCTCTTGGCGAAGGGAAAGCGCGAAATCGATATGGGAACAATCGTTCGGACCGCCATAGCTCGGCGCCAATTGGTGGAAGACGCGAAGCGGATGACGACTACGGTGCGACAGGGCAAGGCAGCCGGCCGCAAGCCAAGAGTGGAAGATCGCGAATGGGGCTCGCTTCGCGGTGTCGACTCCAGCAAACCTGTACCCTTTGTTGAGGACACAGATTGAGCTGGAGTGAAGATGAACGATGAAGTCTCCCACCTGACCGCCGGCGCTGCGGCGCTGCTTGCCGAAACGGACGAGCGACGCATTCGCGCGATACGATCTCGTCGCTGGGTGCTTTATCCACGCGCCAAACAGGCGCTCAACCGGTTGAGTACATTGCTCGATCATCCGCGAGGGACGCGCATGCCATCGGTCGCGATCTACGGCGACAGCGGCATGGGCAAGACCATGATCATGAAGCGGTTTCGCGACGAGCATCCGCCAAGCTTCAATCAGGTAACGGGAACGCTGAAGACGCCCGTCCTTGCCATAGAGATGACCAGTCGCCCGGGCGAACGCCGGTTCTACGCCGAACTGCTTACGCTTCTTGGTGCGCCTCAGCGGCCGCGCGCCGACATAGCCCAGATGGAGCAGGCGGCATTGCGCATCATGGAAGCCATCGGCGTGCAGGTGTTGGTCATCGATGAGGTGCATAATATTCTCGCTGGATCTTACCGCGAACAGCGCATCGTTCTGAACACGCTGCGGTTCATCAGCAATCGCCTGCAGATCTCACTGGTTTGCTTCGGCGTCAACGAAGCGCGCGAGGCGATTAGCGGCGATGTCCAGCTCGCACGCCGTTTCGAGCAGTTTACCTTGAGCCGGTGGGCGGCCAACGAACAGTTCGAAACCCTGGTGGTATCAATCCTGCGAAATACACCACTGCGAAAACCCTCTGTGCTGACCGCGAAATCGCTGCGACGGATTCTTCAGATCACCGAGGGTATCACCGCCAACATCTTCCATATGATCAACAGCCTCGCAGTCGACGCCATCAGAAACGGTAACGAGCAGATCATGAACGAGGCCGTTGAGAACTGGGAACCGGAGTTTGATGCCGAGGCGGCATTCGCATGATGCAAGAGGTGGCACGACAGAAGCTGCCAGTAAATCTACTGCCAGTCGCTGGCGAACTTCTATCCTCCTGGATAGGCCGACACGCCGCCTTCTACGCTGTCCCGCCGCTCGTCATGCTGCGGCATTGCCTGCCGGAGGCTCGCTCGCTGCGAGCCGCCGATCTCCATTTGGGTGACGATCAGACAATCCGGCTGGCCAAGGTGTTCGCCACCGAGCCGGCTGTCGTGCGTCGAATGACTTTCACCAATGTCGCGCAGTCATCACGCCGGTTGATCGCCGTCAGGCCACAGCAATCCTGCCCGAATTGCAACGCCCATCGCACGGAACCGGGGCCAACCTTGAGAAGTCAGCTGGTTGGCTGGCGCCTCACCTGTCCTATCTGCGGAGATCTGTTCCGGGATGCCGACGGGCGCGAGCTCCCCTCCCCTTTCTGGCAATATCGCGACACGGCTATTCTGGGCGAACAACTGCTCGACAACGAGGCCGAACGTGGTATCGCAACTTGGGCATCGCCTGCCGAAATCGCTCGGCTTCTCCTGATGCGACGCATTCCAAGACCTGTTCCCCGCGCAAAGGATCTTTGGCGCTTCAGGGTGCTCGGCGCCATTATTCCCAATCTCGATGGCATCATTGCCGCGGAACAGGAGAACCTGCCCACACCCGCAAGTCCGATCCTTCGGCTTCACATGCGGCCGGCATTGCTGGCCGGGATAGCCATTGTCGAGCGCGCCGGACCTGAAATGCTCCGAATGCTGCGTCGTCACATGATGGGCGACAACAAGTTCCGATTCATCGAAGCCACCGAGCGCATAATAGCACATGCCCAATGGCCGAGGTCCCTGCAAATGCAGTTAATTTGAGAATCCAGCAGCCCAGATTCTCATGATCAAATGGTCAACCAGAACCAAACCGACGCATTCTTGCGGTTAACTGCTAAGCGACA
>JAHRFE010000002.1 GCA_019084245.1 Hoeflea sp. | reverse complement strand
TCCTCTACAAACCCAACGACACGCGCACGCAACTCGACCGGATGCGGCTTGCCCATGGCGGTTCTCCTTCCATGGGCAAAGTGAATCACAAATCAATCAGTCAGGGAATCCCGAATCTCAAAAGCTGCGACGCGCTTTAGTATGCGGGATCGGGAAGAAGGCGCCCACACGCTGGGATGGTTAGGTACTCGACGCATCTCCGCGCACGGCGCGTTCCGGCTTCGGCGCTTCGGTTAGCCCCATGGATATGGTAAATCTTTTCGTTCTTGGACTCAAAGATAGCGGGCAAATCGGAGGGCCATGGCATAGGCCCAGAAATCAATACGACGTTGATCCTCAACGCAACGGAATGCGTCCAGCCGGGACGCGCAGCGAGTGTAAGATCGCTCTGTGCTATGCGGCCAAGACCGCGGACACCACGGGAGAGTTGTGAGTAACGGAGGCGCATTTTCTGACGATCTACGAACGACCGTCAGCATGAGATCTCGAAAAGCGATACCGCCACCACCAACTGTGGGCAAATGCGGAAACACGCACCCGGAGCCGCGCAATACTGTACGCGGCATCTCTTCGGAAGGGTTTTGCCGGGGTAGATCATGTTGCGCTTGTCCCCAATCGCAGCACCTCGGTCACCAGCAGATCCAGATCGGCACACCTGGTCCGGTGGTTGCAGATGGCCACACGCAGGCAGTGATGCCCCTTCACGGTGGTATCCGACACGGCGGCGATTCCCGCCTCTTGTAGCTGCAGCATGATTTCGATGTTGAGGTCGCGCAGTGCGCCGTCCTCCAGCCAGCCAGGATTGAAGCGAAAGCACACCACATCCGTCACGGTCGGCGCCATCAACTCCAGGGCAGCTTCGCGCGCAATCAGTCCGGTCAGATACTGCGCCTGCGCGATGCCCTGATCGATCAGCCGTCCAAACTTGGCGACCCCGTGTTCCTTGAGCATCATCCATATCTTGAGCGCCCGGAACCCGCGCGTCGTGTCCAGATTGTAGTCGTGCAGGAATTCGGCGGCAGCGATACCGCGTGACATTTTCTGAAGGTATTCGGCATCTTCCGCAAAAGTTTGCCGATGGGTCTTACGGTCCCGCACGAGGGCGCAGCCGACATCGAACGGGGCCTGCAGCCCCTTGTGCAGGTCGAGTGCAAGGGAGTCCGCCCGCTCGATACCGGCAACCAGATGGCTGTGGTATGGGGCAATCGCGATCAGGGCGCCGATGCAACCGTCAACATGCAGCCACAACCCTTCCTCTGCACATAGATCGGCCATGGCAGGCAGATCGTCAATCGACCCAGTGTTGGTGGTGCCTGCGGTCGCAATCACGCAGGCTGGCCGTTCCCCATAATCGAGGTCCGCCCGGACCATGGCTTTCAACGCCCGCAGGTCCATGCGGAAGGCGTCATCCGATGGCACCTTGCACAGCGACCGCTTGCCCAACCCCAGCAGGTTCATCGCTTTCTGATGACAGTTGTGAACCTGATCAGAGGCGTAGAAACGCAGAGGTCGCGGCATGGCGTCCACCCCCTGCTGACGCAGATCGACCCCGGCCATCGCGTTGCGAGCTGCCATCAGGCCGATGATGTTGGCCATCGATCCGCCGTTGACCAAAGTGCCGCTGGAGCCTTCCGGAAAGCTCATCATGTCGCGAATCCAGTTCGTCACCTGACGGTCCACCTGTGCCGCAGACATATTGCCGCCGCCAAGGTTCGACCCGTCGATCGCAGCCAGAAAATCGGCCAGCGCACCGGTGAAATTGCCCGCTCCCATGTACCACATCCAGAATCGCGGATGGACGTTGCCCATGGGGTACGGCATCAGATTTTTCCTGATTTCGGCGTAAACCGCCTCAAGCGGCTGCGCATTCTCCGGTGCCGGGCCTGCAAAAGTGCCGCGCACGTCTGTCGGCATTTCTTGCCAGACTGGGCGGGCACGCACCCCAGAGACATGGTCGATGGCATCATCCACCATCCGGTGCGCCACCGCCCTGGCCTCGGACCAGTCCGCCGGGTCGAGGGTTTCTTCCGCAACAATCATATTCTGCGCTGTCATGTTGTGCTCCCTGTCACTGCCCGGGCTGGTTCACCCCATCTGAAATCCGGGCGTCGACGCCGACAGCGCCGCTTCATCCGCATCCATGGCTTCGGGAATGTCGGCAAAAAGCGGCGTCGTCAGATAGCGCTCGCCAGTGTCGGGCAGCATCGCAAGGATCACGGAGCCTGGCTCCGCCCGTTCCGCGATGCCCATCGCCACGGCAAAGCTCGCGCCCCCCGAAATGCCGGTCAGAATCCCTTCGCGCTGCGCCAGCTTTTTTGCCCAGGCGACGCCGTCGGCCCCCGCGACAGGGATCAGCTCGTCATAGCCGCCGCTGTCCAGACATTCCTGCAAGACGTTGGGGATGAAATCCGGTGTCCAGCCCTGAATAGGATGCGGCTCGAAGCTTGGGTGGCTAGCGGCGGGCGCACCGCCCATGCCGCGCGCTTGCGCCACGCCGCTGCCGACCAGTTGCGCGTTTGCAGGCTCGGTCAGGATGATCCGCGTCTCGGGGCGTTCACGGCGCAACACCCGTGCCAGCCCGGTCACCGTGCCGCCAGTGCCGTAACCGGTCACCACGTAATCCAGCCGGTCCCCGGCAAAATCGCCGATGATCTCGCGCGCGGTGGTAGCCTCGTGAATGTCGGCATTGGCGGATGTCTCGAACTGGCGAGCGAGGAACCAGCCGTGTTTTTCGGCCAACTCAACCGCCTTCATATACATACCAGTGCCTTTTTGCGCACGGGGGGTCAGCACCACCTTTGCGCCCATCATCCGCATCAGCCGCCGCCGCTCGACCGAAAAGCTGTCGGCCATCGTCACGACCAAAGGATAGCCCTTTTGCGCACAGACCATCGCCAGCCCGATGCCGGTGTTGCCGCTGGTGGCCTCTACCACGGTTTGTCCCGGCTTCAGTGTGCCCGCACGCTCTGCGGCTTCGATAATGTTCAGCGCCAGCCGGTCCTTGACCGAGGCTGCCGGATTGAACGACTCGACCTTGATATACATCCGCACACCATCGGGCGCGAGGTTGTTGATCCGCACGACGGGGGTGTCTCCAACAGTGTCCAGAATGCTGTCGTAGAGCATGCCGCGCCCTTTGGTCGTCCGTATAGCAATCGCGTGCATTGGTTTCCTCCATCAGGTCTCCAGGATTTTCAATCGTCCGCATCTGTCCGAGATGACCGGCCCGTCAGTGCTGATGTTCAGGCGGCGCGAACAGGATGAGTTCAACCCGCGCGTCACCGTCGACATAGGCATCATGCCCCGGCGGAATATCAAAGAAATCGCCGCGGCCGAGCCTCGTCTCGATACCGCTGGCGATCATCCGGACAACCAGCTTGCCCGAGATGCAGTAGCCGGTGTGCCGCATTGGACAGACGTCAGGCGAACCCAGAAGCGGCTTTTCATCCGCCTCCCAGGTCCAGCCCGGCTCGAAAATCGCGTGCATTCCCATGCTACCGTCGGCCATCTTGACGATGGAGATGCCGCCGCGTTCCTTCATGTCAAGCCGTTCGTCGGGCGTCTCGAACCGACGTGTTTCTATGGTATTCGTTTGCATGGCATTCTCCGTTGCATGGTTACAGTTTTCAGTTGCAGAGGAAGTGTGCCCAACAAGCTTACGTCCTTCGCATCTGGAGGGCTTGATGGACGCCTGAAGATTTCCTGAAGAAAATCTCGATTTTGCGGTATTCTGCCTTATGGCATGGATTTTTGGTGACTTTCACCTTGACCCGGAACGCTTCGAACTGCGGCACGGCACAGATCCAGTGTCGTTGGAGCCGCAGGTACTTGCGCTTCTTGTGCATCTGGTTCGCCATCGCGATCGCCTGGTGACCAAGGACGAGATCTCCGAAACGATCTGGCAAGGGCGCTTCGCGTCGGATGCCAGCATTTCCAGCCGCATGCGGTCAGCACGGATGGCGGTGGGCGACGATGGCCAGAAGCAGAGGACGATCCGCACCGTGCATGGCAGAGGCTTTCGGTTCGTGGCTGATGTCGTGGAAACCGTCCCTGCGCAGGTCACCGCAGCCCCTCCTCGTGCAGAGGCGGACGGCGTTCTGACAGGCAGGCCCTCGATTGCCATTATGCCGTTTCGTCCGCTGGCCTTGGAACCAGACCTTGCGATCCTCGCAGATGCAATTCCCTACGAAATCATTCAGGCACTGTCGCGCCTGCGCTGGCTGGCGGTGATTGCGCGCGGGTCGTCCTTCCGGTTCCGCAAACCTGACCCGGACCTTGACCTTGTCGCAACCGCGCTTGGTGCGCGCTATGTGTTGTCCGGGGTCATCGAAGCCAATCTGCGCGGGCTTGCTGTCACGCTCGAACTTTCGGACTGCAGCTGCAATGAGGTAATCTGGGGAGATCGGATTGCGGCACCTCTTGATGCCATCGACGATCTGCGCAGCCGCATCGTGGCGCATCTTGTCACCGCGCTGGAGGTCTATATTCCGCTGAACGAGGCGAGGATTGCAAAGATGGCCCCAATCGAAACGCTGGATGCCTGGGCCAATTACCATCTTGGTTTGCAGCACCTATACCGCTTTACGGCCCCGGACAATCTGCGCGCAAAGGGGTGCTTTGAGCGAGCGCTCACGCTGGATCCGGGCTTTGTCCGCGCCCACGCGGGGCTGTCCTTCACAAGCTTTCTCGAGGCATTTCTTCACCTCGGCCCCGATGTCGCACAAGCTCGGCGCGCAGCCCGCCGCCACGCCGAACGCGGGCTGGAGCTTGACCCGCTCGACCCGTTCGCGAATTTCACCATGGGCCGCTCGCATTGGCTGACCCACGATCTTGATGCGGCAGCGGAATGGCTTGACCGGGCGACCCGGCTCAATCCCAATTATGCGCAGGGGTTCTATTCCTCTGCCCTGACCTCGATGCTGACAGGCAATGTGACAGCCACCGAAACCGGGCTGGACATGGCGTTTCAACTGAGCCCGCTTGACCCGTTGCTCTATGGCATCCACGGCGTCCGGTCGCAGTTATTCATGCAGACCGGTGACTATGCAACTGCTGCCCGCTGGGGCGACAGAGCGGCCACCACGCCCGGCGCTCACTACCTGATCGCCATGATTGCGATGGTGGCGAACGGTCTGGACGGGCGGGACGAACAGGCGAAGCGCTGGCGGCAAACGGTCCGTCGTCTGAAGCCAGACGCAAGTGCCGCGCATTACTTCACCGCCTTTCCCACCCGCGACACCGCTTCCAGGTCGCGGATCGCAGACGATTTGACCCGTCAAGGCTTTTGATCTTACATTTGGATGGTACAAAGGCCGTCGAACATTAGACTAGTTGATGCCCGCCGCCCCGACTGGGCGGCGATTCTTCGATGGGACAAGCAAAGGCATTGGCCGTACGGTGGCGTTCGCGAAAACAGTATTTACGTGGGACGATGGCGGCGTTCTCGGGCGCATTCTCGATGCTATGCAGGCATCGGGCATATCCTCCGAGAATGTGAACGTAGAGACACTGGCGGCATCGTAACATTAACCCCGCGGCGATTGGCCTGTGCGATTTTGCGCTTGAAGTCCCAATTGCGGCTGCCGTCGATGCCCTGCGCGGTGCGTTGGGGGCGGCCCGTCAATTCGATCCTGCCACCGCCAATGTTTCGCGGGGCCGGCATCGACGATATCGACGCCCGCACTCGTGCTGCCCTGGCTGCAGCCGGCTTCGGAGTCCTGACCGAAATCGACGTCAAGGCAACAATGAAGAAGAAAATTGACAAGGACATGCCTGGCTACCGCATCCTTGGCACCTGCAATCCGAACATGGCCTGGCAGGCTATCGGCATGGAGCCGAAGGTCGGGGCCATGCTTCCGTGCAACGTGATTGTGCGGGAAACAGACGAAGGTGTGGAAGTGTCCGGCGGTCGATCCGGCGGTCTTGCGACAGTCGCGGCCACCGTACTTTTCAGTTGCAACTTCTGCGGCAACCCGTAACTATTGCGAGAACTGAAATTCACATAACTCGGAATTATGAATAGAAACCAAGGAGGCAGCCTCCTTTGATGTTTCCCTGCCGACAGGCTCGCGAGGTAAGTGTGTCGACGTCCTAAGGTGTGCTGTCGACATAGTCGCTGGGTGGACAGCGGCTGACATTGGCGACGGCGTCGCGGGCCTCCGTCGCGAAGCCAACGAACGCGTCGCTGAGTCGGGAGGCCGGGGCGTCCGAGGGCCGGACGAGAAGCGATCGGAATTGTATCGCCGGCTTGAATGGCCGCGTAACGAGCCCGGCAAGGTCGAGGCCGTCAAGTGAGAACGGATTGACGAGTCCGATACCGACACGGTGCCGCACCAGGTTGCAGACCGTGAGCGAATACTGCGTCTCAACGACGATCAGCGGCTGAACGCCGGCTTCGGCGAACAGACGATCGAACCGGGCTCGGGCGGCGTCACCGCTGGCAAGTGTCACGAAACGCACGCCGTCGAGCATCTCCGGCCGGATCTCGGCGCATTTGGCCAGCTCATGGTCCCAAGGCAGGATGCAGACGGCAGGTACGGCGGAGAAGGGCTCCGCCGCCACCCCGGCCAGGCTGATTTCGTCGGCGGCGAAGCCGAGATCGAAATTGCCCGTCGCAACCTCTTCCCGCACATATTCCGAACTGCGCACCTGGAGCAGGACCGAAGCCTCCGGAAACGCCTGCGCAAAACGTCCAATAACAAGCGGCAGGAATGCATGGCCCAGCGCCGGCAGGCTGACCACCCTCAAGCGTGCCCGCGTAAAGCTGCGAATATTCTCGGCGGCAAACCGCAGCCGCTCCAGTCCTGTGAAGACGCGCTGCACCTCTTCGAAAAGGGCGTTTGCCTCTGCCGTCGGTTTCAGTCGGCCCTTTTCACGCTCGAACAGACAGAGGCGTGTGGCGGCTTCGAACTCGGCGATGTGGCGACTGACGGCGGGCTGCGAGATGCGCAGCATATCGGCCGCGCGGCTTGCTGTACCCGAGAGCATCAGAGCCCGAAAGGCTTCTACCTGGCGGAAATTCATGGGGCGAATCCTATCAAGTTTCTGCATAGACTATGAACAATTTAGTATTTGTATTTATGGAATGGAATTTACACCATGTGCAAGAGAAATTGGGGTAACCACTTGGGGTAGCCGATGAAGGCCGAAACCGAACTGCTGAAGAACTGGGGCGACGATCTGCCGTTTCGCGCGCTCACGGTTCCGCCGCATCGCGGCTCGACCGTTCTGTTCGACACGGTCGCGGAGTTCTTCGATCGTCACCGGCAATTCTATGACGGCTACTCCTACGGGCTCTACAGCCATCCCGCGGCCCGGGCGCTTGAGAAAGCGATGGCCGCTCTCGAGGGAGGCGCGCGAGCGGTGCTGGCGCCTTCGGGGATGGCAGCGATCACGCTGGTCAATCTGACCGTGCTGTCGTCGGGCGATGAGGTGCTGATCCCGAAAAGCGCCTATGGGCCGTCGCGGCAGGCGGCGCTGCATCTTCTCGGGCAGCTCGGGATAGCGGCGCGCGATTATGCGCCCGATGCCGACATCAGCAACCTCTTGTCGCCGCGGACGCGCCTTGTCTGGGTTGAGGCGCCGGGCAGCTTTGGCATGGAGATGCAGGACGTTCCGGCCATCGTCGCCGCTGCCCACCGGGCCGGCGCGGCCGTAGCCTCGGACGGCACATGGGCCTCGCCGCTCGGTTTTAGGGCACTGTCGCACGGAGTGGATTTCGCGGTGCAGGCGCTGTCGAAATACATAAGCGGCCATTCGGACGTGCTGATGGGGTCGGTCGCCGTCGCCGACGAGGCCCGGTTCCGCGCCTTGAAGGACCGGTCGCGCACTTTGGGCTATGGTGTATCCCCCGACGACTGCGCGCTCACCCTGCGTGGTCTGGGCACGCTGGCGGTGCGGCTGGACCGGCAGGCGGCGACGGCGCTGGCGCTGGCGGAATGGCTGAGCACCCAGACGGGGGTGACGCGCGTGCTGCATCCCGCGCTTCCGGGCGATCCGGGTCACGCCCTTTGGGCGCGCGATTTCACCGGCGCGGGCGCGGTCTTTTCGATGTTGCTTGACCCGGGCTACGCGGCGAACCTGCCCGCCTTCCTGGAAAACTGCGACATCTTTCGCATCGGCGCGAGCTGGGGTGGACTTCACAGCCTGCTCGCGCCTGCCGACATGTCGGTTCTGCGCGATACGCACCAGTGGGCCGATGCCGGCCGGCTGGTGCGTATCGGCGTCGGCCTTGAGGCGCTTGAGGATCTGCAACGGGATCTGGAGCGGGGGCTCGGACGCTACAGAGGTGCTGCGCGCGACGCGGCGGAATGATGATTGCGCCCGGGCGATGCGCCAGGTCGGGGCTATAATGAACACGGCGCCAAAGGAGATGATTGAGATGCGACTGAACAGGACAAAGATTGCGCTGCTTGCCGCCGGATCGGCGTTTTTGCTGCCGGCCGCAGCAGTGGCGGGACCGACGCTCGATGCGATCAAGGACAGGGGCGAGTTGAACTGCGGCGTCAGCACTGGCACGTCGATCGGCAAGAGCACGCTCGACGATCAGGGCAATTGGACCGGATTCGAGGCCGATTTCTGCCGTGCCGTCGCGGCGGCCATCCTGGGCGACGGTACCAAGGTCAATTTCGTGCCGCTTGAGTTCAAGAATGCGTTCACCTCGCTGCAGTCGGGCAGCGTCGACATGCTGGCGCGGTCGGCCACATGGACGTTGTCGCGTGATACCGAGTTCGCGTTGGAATGGGCCGGCATCTACATCTATGACGGCCAGGGTTTCCTGGTCAGCAAGGCGAGCGGCATCACTTCGGCCCGGGAACTTGCCGGAGCCTCGATCTGCGTGACGTCCGGCACCACGACCGAGTTGAATCTCGCCGACTATTTCCGAGCCAATGGGATGGACTACACTCCGATCACCGTAAGCTCGCCCGACCAGAGCATCGCCAACCTGGAATCCGGTCGCTGTGACGCCTATACCAACGAAGTGGGCGGGCTCGCCTCCTACCGGTTGGGTCTCTCGGATCCAGACGCCTACACGATCCTTGCCGACGTGATATCGAAAGAGCCGCTCGGTCCGGTTGTCCGCGAGGACGACCAGCAGTTCGAGGATGTGGTGGAATGGACGCGCCATGCCCTTGTCATCGCGGAGGAGTTCGGCGTCACGCAGGCGAATGTGGCCGAGATGGCGGCGACGACCGAAAAGCCCGAACTTCGACGCTTTCTGGGCGCCGAGGGTGAATTCGGCGCCAAATTGAGCATCCCAAACGACTGGGCCGTGAAAGTGATCCAGACAACCGGCAACTACGGCGAGCTGTGGGAGCGCACCCTGGGCTCGAAGAGCAAGGCCAACATCGGCCGCGGCGTGAACACGTTGTGGTCCCAGGGCGGACTGCTGTACGCGCCTCCGGTGCGATAAGGCGATTGCGATGGCCGACGTGGTATCTAATGTGACCGATAGCGGTATGCCCTCGCAAAGGCCGTCCGGAACGCGCCATCCTCCCCGGAGGCAATGGCCGTGGGCGGCGCTTGCGCAGCAGGCGGCGGCCATCGCGCTTGTGGCGGTTGCTATCACTTATCTCGGCGCCAACATCACGCGCAACCTCGCTGCGAACGGGATGACAGGCGGGTTCGGCTTCCTTTGGCAGGAGGCGGGTTTTGCCATGAGCTTCAGCCTCATCGACATGAGCGAGTCCTCGACCTACGGGCGGGTGTTCCTGGCCGGCGTGCTCAACACGCTGTTCATCGCCGGTCTCAGTCTCGTCACCGCGACGATTCTCGGGCTTATCGTCGGCTTCGCGCGCGTCTCCGCCGCCCGGCCGCTGAGCCTGGCGGCGACGGTCTATGTCGAGGCGCTGCGCAACGTGCCGATGCTTCTGATCCTGATTTTCGTGCAAACGGTGGTGCTCCGGTCGCTGCCTGTCGTGCGTGAAGCCATTTCCATCGGCGATGCGGTCTATGTCAGCAACCGGGGCGTCTATTTTCCATGGCCTGAGGCGGGGCAGGACCTTCGGCTCGCGTTTGGTGCGGCGTCGGCCGGGTGCCTGTGCCTCGCGGCCGCCTGGGTTCTTAGGCCGCGCACCCCCGTGCTCAAGCGGCGTGATCTGGCGGGGGTGTTTGCAGGGATGCTCCTGGGCGTGATCCTGTTAGGCGCCGCAGTTGCACAGGTCGACTGGCAGCGTCCGGACTTCCAGGGTTTCGACTTCCGGGGAGGCGCAAAGATGATGCCTGAATTCGCAGCCCTTCTGCTGGCGTTGACCCTCTACAACGCCGCCTTCATCGCCGAGATCGTTCGCGCCGGACTCCAAAGCGTCGATCGCGGCCAGATCGAAGCCGCTCGCGCTCTGGGCCTGCGCGATGGCTTTATCCAGCGCCGCATCGTATTGCCTCAGGCGCTGCGTCTCATGGTGCCGCCGCTTACCAATCAATACGTCCACCTGATCAAGGCGTCCTCACTGGCCACCGTCGTAGGCTTTCCGGATCTGGTCGCCGTTTTTCTCGGCACTTCGCTGAACCAGACCGGGCGCGCGATCGAAATCGTGATGATGACCGCGGCGGTCTATCTGACGCTCTGTCTCTGGCTTGGCGCGCTCTCGGCGGCCTGGAACGCCCGCGTTAGCCTGAAGGGGCGCTGAACATGACCCTGTCCACCATTCCGTCCCGCCTGCCACCCGAGGCCTCCCGCACCGGCATTTCGTCGGGCCTGCGCGGCATGGCGTCGGAAAGCCCGGTGAGCCTGATCCTTTGGCTTGCCCTGGCGCTGGGCGCCGCCTGGATCCTGCCGGGCCTCGTCAGTTGGGCGCTGCTCGATGCCACCTGGGTGGCCGAGGACAGAAGCGGATGCGATCCGTCCGGCGCCTGCTGGGCCTTCATCGTCAACCGCCTGCCGCAATTCGGCTTCGGCTTTTTCCCGCCCCAGGAGCGTTGGCGCGCGGCAGTCGCCCTGGCCTGGCCGGTGGTGGCGCTGGCCATTGCGCTCGGTCCCGCCTTTCGCGGGCGCTCGGGCCTTGTCGCCGGCGCACTGGCGGCCTATCCCGTTGGCGCGACGCTTGTTCTGTGGGGCGAGCCCCTCGGCTTGCCCGGCGTCGGCACGGCGCAATGGGGCGGCATGACGATGACGGTCTATGTCGGAACGGTCGCCTTCGTGCTGGCCTTTCCGGTCGGGCTTGTCCTGGCGCTGGGCCGCCGTTCGTCCCTGCCGGCGCTGCGGGTTCTGTCCACAGTCTTCATCGAGGTTTGGCGCGGCCTGCCGCTGATCGCCGTGCTGTTCATTTCGGTGGTCATGGTGCCGTTCCTGCTGCCGCCAGGCACTGAGCTGCCGCGCCTGGCGCTCGCGCTGGTGGGCATCACGCTCTACACCTCGTCCTACCTAGCCGAGGTGTTTCGCGGCGGGCTGCAAAGCCTGGGTAAGGGCCAGGCCGAGGCCGCCGCCGCGCTTGGCTTCACCTACTGGACCGCGCAGGGTTACATCCTGATCCCGCAAGCGATCCGGGCGGTGATCCCCGGCATTCTCAATACCGTCGTCGCGCTGTTTAAGGACACGACCTATGTCCTCGTCGTCGGGCTCTTCGATTTTCTCAACATCGTCAACGCGGCCGTGGCCGATCCGCACTGGCTGGGACTGGCCAACGAGGGGTATATCTTCGTTGGAATCGTCTACTGGAGCTTCTGTTTCCTTCTCTCGCGCGTCAGCGCGCGGATAGAATGGGACATGGCGCGCGGCGCCGCGCGGGAGGCAAGGACATGACCGCCGCTGCGATCAACGTTGTCGGACTGTCGAAATGGTTCGGCGATTTTCTGGCTCTGGACGACATCGCGCTTACGGTGCCGCGTGGATGCAGCACGGTGCTCTGCGGACCGTCGGGCTCGGGCAAGTCGACGCTGCTGCGCTGCCTGAACGGGCTGGAAAGCTGGGAGGAAGGCGAGGTGGTTATGTCGGGCCGACCGGTCGGACATCGTCCACGGGACCTCGTGGCGCTGCGTCGCCGCGTCGGGATGGTGTTTCAGGATTTCAACCTGTTTCCGCATCTCGACGCATTGTCGAACGTGGCGTTGCCGCCGCGGGTGAACCTCGGCCTTGCGCGTGCCGAGGCCGAGGCTGAGGCCGAGATGCTGCTTGCGCAGGTCGGGCTTGCCGATTTCGCGCGAAAATATCCGGCGCAATTGTCGGGCGGCCAGAAGCAGCGCGTCGCCATCGCCCGCGCGCTTGCGATGCAGCCCGAGGTGCTGTTGTTCGACGAGCCCACATCCGCGCTCGACCCCGAATCGATCGGCGAAGTGCTGGACGTGATGATCAGCCTGGCCGACGCCGGAAGGACGATGGTCGTCGTCACCCACGAGATGGGCTTTGCCCGCCGGGTCTGCCACGAAGTGGTCTTCATGTGCGCTGGTCGAGTGGCGGAATGCTGTCCACCGGAGCGCTTCTTTGCCGAACCCGAGACCGAACGCGCGCGCGCCTTCCTGGCGCAGGTGCAATACTGATCGGTAGGCGGAAAAAACCACGGGGCGTGCGCCCCGTGGTCCGATATTTGTTGGAAAACCGATTTTTGCGGTCAGGTGGCGGGATAGCCGGCTTCGGCCAGCACCGGCAGAAACGCCTCGCGCGGCATGGACGTCGTGACCTCGGCGAGACGTGCGTCCGGGTTTGCTTCGATCGTGGCCTCGGGATCGACCGATTGGATTGCCTTGGTCACGGTCCGCGCGCAACCGCCGCAATGCATTTTTTCGATATGGAACTGCATGAGAGCCTCCTTTTTGTTCTCGACTTATATGATGAGGCTTCCCAGCGTTGGAAGGTCAAGCGAATTTTCGCGCGCCCGAAAAAACATTCTTCGGGCCCTTGACCTTCCAGCGGTTGGAAGCCTTACAAGGGTGGTCATCCAAAGTCGCCAAGGAGCCGAACGCCGATGACCGCAGCAATCAGACATACAAACGAAACCGTCACCCTGAAGGTCGAAGGCATGAGCTGCGCCTCCTGCGTGGGCCGGGTGGAGCGCGCTCTCAAGGCCGTGCCGGGCGTGGCCGCGGCCAGCGTCAACCTCGCCGCCGAGCGGGCCGACGTGCAATTGTCGGCGCCGGTCGATCGGGCGTTGCTGGTCAAGGCCGTGGAGGACACGGGCTATGA
The DNA here is from genome assembly GCA_019084245.1 of Hoeflea sp. Classification (GTDB taxonomy): domain Bacteria; phylum Pseudomonadota; class Alphaproteobacteria; order Rhizobiales; family Rhizobiaceae; genus Hoeflea. Next base: position 9,611 of record JAHRFE010000002.1, on the reverse strand, counting down.
CGTCCCCGCAGTCACGGTGGAACTGGCGGTCGAAGGCATGACCTGCGCCTCCTGCGTTGGCCGAGTGGAGCAAGCGCTGAAGGCGGTGCCGGGCGTCAGCGAAGCGGTGGTCAATCTCGCCACCGAACGCGCGACGGTGCGGGGAACCGCCGATGCGGCCACGCTGATCCGGGCCGTAGAAAACGTCGGCTACGACGCCAAGGCCACGGATAAGGACGCTGGCGACCGAGCCGAGACCGAGACGAAGAAGGCCGCAGAGGCGGCGACGCTCAAACGCGATGTGCTGATTGCGGCCGTGCTGACGCTGCCGGTGTTCGGTCTCGAGATGGGCAGCCATGTGTTCGACTGGGTTCACATGGCGGTCATGGAAACGATCGGCATGCGCAACAGCTGGTTGATCCAGTTCGCCCTGACCGTGCTGGTGCTGTCCGGGCCCGGGCGGCGGTTCTACCTCAAGGGGGTTCCGGCGCTGCTCAAGGGCGCGCCGGACATGAATAGCCTCGTCGCCGTCGGCACTGCCGCAGCCTTCGGCTATTCGGTGGTGGCGACCTTCGCCCCAGGCCTGTTGCCCCCCGGAACGATGAACGTCTACTACGAGGCGGCGGCGGTGATTGTGACGCTGATCCTGCTGGGGCGGTTCCTTGAGGCCAAGGCAAAGGGCCGCACCTCCGAGGCGATCAAGCGTCTGGTCGGCCTTCAGGCCAGGACGGCGCGGGTGCGTCGCGACGGCAAGTCGGTCGAGATGGATGTGTCGGATGTGGTCCTGGGCGACATTGTCGAGGTGCGTCCGGGCGAGCGTGTGCCGGTCGACGGCGAAGTCGTTGAGGGCCAGAGCTATATCGACGAAAGCATGATCACCGGTGAGCCTGTGCCGGTCGGAAAAGGCGCGGGCACGACAGTTGTCGGCGGCACGATCAACCAGACCGGCGCCTTCGCCTTCCGCGCAACGGCCGTGGGCGCCGACACCATGCTCGCCCAGATCATCCGCATGGTGGAAGAGGCGCAGGGCGGCAAGCTGCCGATCCAGGCCCTGGTGGATCGGGTGACGATGTGGTTCGTGCCGGCGGTCATGGCGCTGGCCGCCGTGACCTTCGCTGTCTGGTTCCTCTTCGGCCCGGATCCGGCGCTGACCTTCGGACTTGTCAACGCGGTTGCTGTGCTGATCATCGCCTGCCCCTGTGCCATGGGCCTCGCCACCCCGACCTCGATCATGGTGGGCACCGGGCGGGGAGCCGAAATGGGGGTCTTGTTCCGCAAGGGCGAGGCGCTTCAACTTCTCAAGGAGGCGAGGGTGGTCGCGCTCGACAAGACCGGCACGCTGACCGAAGGCAAGCCGCGACTGACCGACCTTGAGGTGGTTGACGGGTTCGAGCGGTCCGACGTGCTGGCGCGGATTGCCGCGGTCGAGGACAAATCCGAGCACCCCATCGCGCGCGCCATCGTCGGGGCGGCCGAGGCCGAAGGACTGGCGCTGCCGCCGGTCACCGACTTCGACAGCGTGACGGGCCTTGGCGTGGCGGCCGATGCCGGCGGCGTCCGGGTGGAGATCGGGGCCGACCGCTACATGCAACGCCTCGGGCATGACACGGCTCGGTTCGCCGACACCGCCGCGCGGCTCGCCGACGAAGGCAAATCGCCGCTCTACGCCGCCATTGACGGTCGTCTTGCGGCCATCGTGGCGGTCGCCGACCCGATCAAGGCGACGACGCCTGCGGCCATCGCCGCGCTGCATGATCTTGGCCTCAAGGTGGCGATGATCACTGGCGACAACGCCCGCACCGCCGCAGCCATCGCACGGCAACTCGGGATCGACGAGGTAGTGTCGGAGGTCCTGCCGGACGGCAAGGTCGCGGCGGTCAAGGCGCTCAAGGCCCAATATGGGCGGCTCGCCTTTGTCGGCGACGGCATCAACGACGCGCCGGCGCTCGCCGAGGCCGATATCGGTCTGGCCATCGGCACAGGCACCGACGTGGCCATCGAGGCGGCGGACGTGGTGCTGATGTCGGGGTCGCTCACCGGAGTGCCCAACGCCATCGCATTGTCGAAGGCCACGATCGGAAACATCCGGCAGAATCTGTTCTGGGCCTTCGCCTACAACACTGCGCTGATCCCGATCGCGGCCGGTGCCCTGTGGCCCGCCTTCGGCATCCTGCTTTCGCCGGTTCTCGCCGCCGCCGCCATGGCGCTGTCTTCGGTCTTTGTGCTCGGCAATGCGCTGCGGCTGCGCCGCTTCGCGCCGCCGATGCGCCATGAGGGGCGGTCGGGGCGAACAGCCGCCGAACCTCGCCTTGCGCCCGCCGAGTGACACCCGCCAAAGACCCGGACCAGGAGAGACTTTTCAATGCCGATCGATCGAACTCAAACCGCAGCGCTGGCCAAGGCGCCCAACGAAGAAGCCGGCATCCCGGGTGCCGCGATGGCAACACTCGTGCCCGGGCTGCGCAAAATTGCAGTCGCCTCCGGGCAAACGCTTCTTGCCGCAGCGCTTGATGCCGGCATTGACTATCCGCATGGCTGCAAGGCGGGGCGGTGCGGCAACTGCAAGTCGCGCCTCGTCTCCGGCGAGGTCGATCTGCTTGAGCATACCCGTTTCGCGCTCTCGGACGACGAGCGTGTAGCAGGTCTGATCCTGGCCTGTCGCACGTTGCCGAAATCCGACGTCACGGTCGCCTGGCTTGGCGACGAGGAGACTTTGCCCGACCACCCGCTCGTCCGAACCGAGGCCGAGGTGGTGTCCGTCGAAGAGGCGACGCACGATATCCGCATCTTGCGGCTGCGCCCGATGCGCGGTCCGATGATGTTCTCCGCCGGTCAGTATGCAACGCTTGCTCTGCCCGGCCTGCCGCCGCGAGACTATTCGATGGCCAGCCGTCCAGGTGAAGACATCCTCGAATTCCATGTTCGCCTCGTGCCGAAGGGGAGGGTATCGGCCGCCGTTCACCGGCTCGTTCCCGGTGACCTGCTTGAGATCGAGGGGCCGCGCGGCTCGGCCCATCTGCGGCCCGGGCATACCGGGCCGATACTCGCCGTTGCCGGCGGCTCGGGACTGGCGCCGGTTCAGGCGATCCTCGCCAGCCTCGTCGATCTTGGCATGCGTCAGCCAGTGCGGGTCTATCTCGGCGTTAGGGAGGAGCGCGACCTCTATGGCCTCGAAGCGCTTCAGGCGCTTGCCCGTCGCCATGACAACATGCGGGTGACGCCGGTCTTGTCGATGGGCCAGCCAGGCAGCGGCCATCGCACCGGCTTCGTGCACGAGGCGGTGCGCGCCGATCTTCCCGTACTGAAAGGCTGGAGCTGCTACACCGCCGGGCCGCCGGCGATGATCGACGCACTCACCGAAACTGCCCTTGCCGCCGGACTGCGCAAGTCGGACCTGCACGCCGACGGTTTCTTCACGCCGGAGGAACGGTCTGGACAAGATGGCGAGAAACCGGCCGGAGGCGCGTCGGTATGAGCACCGCACCGTCTGGAAATGCTCGAACATCTGGCCCGGGCGAACATGGCGTGAAAGCTCTGGCCGAACGCGTCGGACTGTCGGTCGCCAACGCTTCGCAGCATTAGCAGCAGCTCAGCGAAATCGATCGCACAGTGAACTCCAGCTCGGGTCTTTCGCCGTATAGGTACCTTCAGGAATGTCGGATCCAGCGATGATGATCGTAGTCCATTTCCTGCCTGCCTTCTGTTGCCTTGATTCCTCTTAGAGCTTCCAGTCACTGGAGGCTCAAGTCCTTTTCAATAGTGGTCGTGATCGCCTTCTCTGGCCGGATTGCGCGCTAGGGACACCCGCACGAAAGGTATACCAGCGCCAGGCCCTGACCCGGTCAAATCAAATCCTGGCTCGTCGAGCGGTCGGGCGCGGGCATCCCACCCAGCCATCAGAGGACGAAGAGCGCGAACAGCACCTAGTGCACGATCGTCGGGCGTTGAAGGCAGTGATACGGCGCAGAATTAGGTGCCAGATGTTCCGCCGAAGCAAGCGCTGATACCGAACCCGGTTGCGCTGCACCATCTGCCCAGAACTGTGTCATGAGGCATACTCGCTACAAATGAAAGCTTGCTGCCTGACCTGGAGTCCAGACGCTCAACCCCTGCAAGAGCCACCCCTGAAGACCGTTGTGATAGTAGAGGATGCGCTCCGGCGGAAAACCTGCCTCCACCATCTTGCGGATCGCCGACGGCGACTGCCCGCACCAGACGCCGTTGCAGAACAGGGCGACGCGGGCGGCATCGCGGCAATCCCACCCCTCCGACTCGCGGCGGCACCCGAGATGCTCCAGCGCGAGTTCGGTCTCGGTAAAGGGCAGGTTGACCGCGCCCGGAATTGTATATCTCACATATTGGTCGGGCTTGCGCGCATCAGCAACTACGATATCCGGCGCGCTCAGCGCCTCTATCAGTTCGAGCTCACCAAGCGGCACGACACCCGCAACCGGTACGAGCGGTTGCAGCACTGCCGGCGGCGCGGGCCGGGACGTGCGTGCCCATTCGGCCGTCAGTCGATGGTCCGCGTCTGGGACGCGGGCGATTTCAACAGCACCATCGGGCGTGTCGACACATAGGCTGACGAGCCCATCCTTGATGCAGATCGGGGCGCCTTGAGGCTCAGACATCCTTCACGACTTGGGCCAGCATCTCGCGCACCTGGCCTGCGACGGCCGTCAAGTCATTATCCTCTATCGCCTGCATCGACGCCACCGGATCAATTGCGCTGACTTCCACGCCACCCTCGACCTCGCGCAGAATGACGTTGCAGGGCAGCATAGCGCCAACCCGCGGCTCGATACCGATCGCCTGATGCGCCATCTTCGGATTGCAGGCTCCGAGAATGCGGTAGCCAGGCAACTCGATATCGAGCTTTTTCTTCATCGTCGCCTTGACGTCGATCTCGGTCAGTACGCCGAAGCCATGATTCGCCAGAGCTTCACGCGTACGGGTGTCAATGTCATCGATTCCCGCGCCGGTGATCATTCGATTGATTGTATAGGTCATAGTGAAGTTCTTTCATTTCTTTCCGAAGATATTTCGTCAAAGCAGCGATGGTTAAGACCAGGAGAACAAGGATCAGGATCCATGCGATCCAGCCAAAGCCCATTCCGCTTCCATTCATCATAACGTTCTCCAATCATAAGTGTTCCCGCAGCTTCCTGTTGTTTGTACCCTGCGGACACTCGGAGCAAGAACGCATGAGTGATCGAGAGGGTGCCAAACGGGGCGCCCAAAACAAGCGCCCCGTCTGAGGTCAGGTCGAAGCGGTGACTGCGAACTCGGTCATCATTCCCGAGGCGAGGTGCGGCATGTGGTGGCAACGAGCATCCAGCGCGCCGGCGGCCCAACCGAAGCTGGAAATCATGTGTCAGCCCTCGCGTTCCGGGTTGAAGCGCAGCAGCCGCAATGCGTTCAGCGTGACGAGAACCGTCGCCCCCGTGTCGGCCATGATCGCGATCCAGAGGCCGGTCAGCCCCAGAACAGTGGTCAGCAGAAACACTGCCTTCAGGCCCAGCGCGATGGTGACATTCTGGCGGATGTTGGTCATCGCCGCGCGGGTGAGGCGGATAGTGGCCGGGATGTCGATCACCCGGTCGCGCAGGATGGCTGCATCGGCCGTTTCGAGCGCGACATCTGTGCCCGATCCCATGGCCACACCAACGCTAGCCTGTTTCAGCGCCGGCGCGTCGTTGATGCCATCGCCGATCATCATCACGCCGCCATGCTCGCTCATGTCGCGGACAGCGTTGATCTTATCCTCCGGCATCATGTCTGCCTGGTACTCCATGCCCAGGCTCTCTGCGATCGCCGCCGCCGTCCGGGGGTTGTCCCCGGTCAAGATGACGGGGGTAATACCCATGGCTTTCAACTGGCGCACCGCTTCGGGCGCATCCGCGCGCGGTTCGTCACGCATGGCGATGATGCCAAGCGAGGTCTTTTCCCGGAACACCACAACGGCGGTCTTGCCCTGTTCCTCGAATATTATCGTCTGGGCGAGGCCCGCATCTTCAATCCCAACATTATCCTTGGCATATCCGGGTGAAGTCACCCAGGCCGAGGCATCACCGACCGTGGCAATCACACCCTTGCCCATCAGCGCCTTTGCATCGCGTGACGGCGGGACTGCTATGCCTGCCTCCTCGGCCTTGTTCAGAATGGCGATGGCCAACGGATGGCTGGAGCCGCTTTCGACGCCCGCCGCGACAGCCAGAAGTTCGTCCTCGGTCGTTGTGCCAAAAGTTACGATATCCGTCACCACCGGCCGCCCATGGGTCAGCGTCCCGGTTTTGTCAAAGGCAACGCGAGATACCTTGGCTGACGCCTCGATCACTGCGCCGCCCTTTATCAGAAGGCCTCGTCGCGCACCTGTCGACAGCGCCGAAGCGATGGAGGCGGGAACCGAGATCACGAGCGCACAGGGGCAGCCGATCAGCAGCAGCGCCAGCCCGCGGTAAACCCATGTGTCCCAAGGTTGCCCAAAGGCTAGGGGCGGCACCAGCACGACCAGCGCCGCAAGGGCAACGATGGCAGGCATATACCAGCGGCTGAAGCGATCAATGAACCGTTCGGTCGGCGCGCGTGCCTCTTCGGCCTCTTCCACAAGGCGAATGATGCGCGAGATGGTGTTGTCTTCTGCAGTCTTTGTCACCGTGACCCGCAGCACGGCTTCGGTGTTGATCGACCCCGCAAAGACCGGATCGCCAGGCCCCTTGTTCACCGGGACACTTTCGCCCGTCACGGGGCTGTCGTCCACGCCCGAGTTGCCTTCCTTGATCTCGCCATCCGCCGGGATGCGATCGCCGGGACGGACGAGCACGGTCTGTCCCACGGCAAGACTTGCCGCCGACACTTCGCGCGTGGCGCCGTTGATCTCCAGAAGTGCTGTCTTCGGAACGAGATTGGCAAGCGCGCGAATCCCGTCTCGCGCCTTGCCTGCGGCCACGCCTTCCAGCACTTCCCCCACTGCGAAAAGGAAAACAACCAGAGCCGCTTCTTCCGCGGCATTGATGAACAGCGCGCCGATGGCGGCAATTGTCATCAGGCTTTCGATGGTAAAGGGCTGTCCCATGCGTAAGGCTGCAAACGCGCGGCGGGCGACGGGAGCAACCCCGATCAGACAGGCTGCTACGAAGGCCCAATTGCCGACTTCAGGAACAATCAGTTCCACACCCCAGGCAGCCACAAGAAGCAGGGCGGTAAAGATCACCAGTCTGCCCTTGCCAGTCTGATACCAGCTCTTGCCCCGATCGGCAGGGTCGTCATGAACGTGGCCGGGGCTGCCGTGATCGGAATCGCCGTTTGCCTTGCCGCCCGCCTGGGAGTGGCCCGTACCATTTCCGTCATGGTCATTAGCATCGACCGGTTCCGCCGTCGCCTCGCGCGGCGTGATTTCATAACCAAGTGCACGAACGGTCTTCTCAATCTTGTCGCGGCCAGTCTTGTCTTCGTCCAGAGTCAGGCGAAGACGTTCGGACATGATGCCGACCTCGACACCGGCAACTCCAGGCAGCCGCGCCACCGCATCCTTGATCTTCGTCGCACAAGACCCGCAGTCCATGCCAGACACCGTCCAGTCGCGACTGATTTCCTTGTTTACATCCATTTCCGTCATCGTTTGTCCTTTGCCCAACAGGGAGTTCTCCGGGGCATTGTCATCGTCAGGCACTCTCTTTAATGTCTCTAGCTGCTGTAGCTTCAAGAGATATTTTATGATGACCATCGGAAAACTTGGACAGGCGGCAGGGGTCAAGGTGCCGACCATCCGCTATTATGAGCAGATCGGCTTGTTACCGGAGGCTGAGCGCAGCGGTGGCAACCAGAGGCTCTATAGCCGCAAGGCGCTTGATCGGCTGACCTTCGTCCGGCATGCGCGGGAACTTGGTTTCACGCTCGACGCGATCCGTGATCTGCTCAGCCTCTCTGACCATCCTGATCAGCCGTGCGCGGCAGCGGACGCTATTGCAAAGGCTCAATTGGCGGAAATCGAGAAGCGGCTCGCGCGTCTTGCCTCGCTGAAGGTCGAATTGAAGCGCATGGTGGCGCAATGCGCGGGCGGCAGCATCGCCGACTGCCGGGTGATTGAAGTGCTGGGTGATCATTCGCACTGCTCAACCGACCACAGTCACCGGGAAGGCGAGGGCGCTTCGTGACCTCGTTTGGAACGCTTGCCATCTATGCGGGCGCGGCTCTGGCCGAAATCGCAGGCTGTTTTGCCTTCTGGGCCTGGATGCGGCAGGGGGCCAGCGCCCTCTGGCTTGCCCCCGGCCTTGTGAGCGTTGCGGCCTTCGCCTGGCTGTTGACGCTTGCCCCGTCCGACTTTGCCGGCCGCGCCTATGCGGCCTATGGCGGCGTCTACATTGCGGCCTCGCTTTTCTGGCTTCTGACAGTGGAAGGACAGCGACCTGACACCTGGGATCTGACTGGCGCCGCGATCTGTGTTCTCGGGGCTGGCATCATCCTGTTCGCGCCCCGGACGCTGGGGAGTTGAGAAACTGTTGCCTGTTGACCGCCAGCGGATAAGGTTCTTGTGAACAGAATGAAAAAAAGCAGACTACTGGCCGTTGACGCTGCACGAGGAGCGGCGATCGCTGGCGTGGTCCTTTTCCATCTCGTCTGGGATCTGGAATTCACGGGATTCATATCGGGCGTGGCCTTTCATCCGCTTTGGCTCGCATTCGGGCGTTCGCTGGCTGGAAGCTTCATGTTTCTTGCGGGAGTAAGTCTGGTTCTGGCGCATGGGGTCCAGTTCAGGACAAGGACATATTTTCGCCGGCTCACCGTCATTGTTGTTGCCGCCGTGGCCATAACAATCGTCACTTTGCTGGCGTTTCCCAGCGCGTTTGTGTACTTCGGCATCCTGCATTCGATCGCCATAGCAAGTCTTATCGGGGTTGTTTTTCTCAAGCTCCCGACTTCAGCCAGTCTGTTGGCCGGCTTGGCGATGATGGCGCTTCCATGGTTTATCTCGCTGCCGGCCTTCGATCCCCGCTGGCTGGCGTGGATCGGCCTTTCAGCCAATCCGCCGCTCAGCAATGATTTCGTGCCGGTGTTTCCCTGGGCGGGCGTGACACTTCTTGGCATCGCATTCGCCAAAGCCGTGGACATTGGCAAGAACCGGATGATCAGTGCGGGTGCGGATTGCCGTTTCTTAGCCAGGCTCGGCTGGTTGGGCCGCCACAGCCTGACAATCTATTTGCTTCATCAGCCCATGATGCTGGCAATCATTGTTCCCTTGTCGCGCCTGTTTTGACGGGTTGCCGTCGGGCGACGAAGGGATCGGCGAGCGCTGCTTGCGGCCGGCTGACCGGGACAGCAGTCGATGATGTGATTTCTGACAAATACTGCGGGCCTTTCTTGGCCAGGATCTTGCGGAAAACGGGGTTCATACCGCCATCCGAATAGGCAAGGCCGAGACTTGGGACCTCATTGAGCAGGCTTTTCATCTTCTCGATGTCGCCCGTCGATTTCGCGGCCACTTGCTGAACCTCCGGCTCAAAGGCCGGGCATCGTCCAAGCGGGTCGGCAGGCGCTTCGCCGTTGACGGGTTCGCCGAACCGGTAGCGGCCCTCGCAGAACTGAATCCGAGGGGGCTGGCGCAGCACTTCGAAGCGATCATAGCCGGCCTT
>JAHRFE010000018.1 GCA_019084245.1 Hoeflea sp. | reverse complement strand
GCGAAAGCACGCTGCCCGCAGCTTCGACGCCATCAGCACGGCGCTCGGCGAAATCGTGGACCTCTTCTCTGTCACCGAATGCCGAAACTTCTTCAAGGCTGCAGGCTATGAGGCACAATAGATGCGACACGCTTTAGGATGTCAGCCGCAGTTTCACGACGCCCTTCTTGATCGCGTCAAAGATCGGCGCCAGCTGATTGCGCGACGGCGCGTCAAAATAGTGGCTCTTGCTCGAAGCGCACTGCGAAAGCAGGTTTCCGGTGGCCATGTCCGGCTCTTCGAGGCGGATTGTATAGATCTCGATGCCGTCATCCTTGGCGTTGGTGCAGGCCGCCAGGGTTTTCTTGTCGAGCGCCTTGTTGGTCTGGCCGCTCGACGCCGCGGTCAAATTGTCGAGACGACCGTCCACAAGGTAGCCCATGCTGGTGTAGCCCGAACCGAGAGCATTGTTGAGATTTCCAAAGGAGTTCTGGCCGTCAGTCAGGAAGATCATGATCTTCTCGACCGAGCTGTCGCTTTCGCTGGCGCCATCGGTGAAAGGCTCGCGGCTCGACAGAACCCGCCAACCCCACATCACGCCTTCGAGCATGTTGGTCGAGCCATTCGCCTCGAGTTTCTTTACTGTTTTCTTGATATCCTTGAAGTCTGTCGTCAGCGGCACCAGAGGCTCGACTTCACAGCCGAAGCCCGGCCCTTTGGGATCATTCTTGTTGGAATAGAAGCGGGAAGGGGAATTGTCCATTTTGGGCTTCTTCCAGGTCAAGGTCTGGAGAATCGCGTCAGCCGCTCCCGATGGTGTCTTGTATTTCCCGGTCTGCCCGTAGCGCGCGAGCTGGCCTTCCTTGTCTGCCTCCGTTGCTCCTTTGCCTTTCAACGGCGTTCCGCCGTCAGGCAGGTAGGAATTAGGGTATTTCCAGGCGGTATCCGGCTCATCGACGGCGAAGAACGGCGTGAACAGCGAGTTCGGATCGGTGGGATCCGGCACGGTATCGTTCACGTCATGCAGGGCCTTGCCGGTCGGTATGCGGGTTTCCACGCAGCCGGGCCATTTGGCGTTGAGGTGTTTGTACAGGGCGAACCGGCTGAACTGCGACGGAAGATCCGACTGCGGCACAGAAGCCTTGGCGTCCTGATCTAGCCACGCGGCGCCGGGCTTTGTTATCAGGCCCGTGCCGCTAATATTTGGGCCGTATTCTGGGCCGACATTGACAAAGCCGGCATAGGGAATCAGGGAGAACTTGATCTGTTCCTTTTCCAGTCCCAGCGCCTCCATGCCGTCGACAAGCCCGATCACCGCATTCTGCAGCGACACCAGCTTGCCACCTGCCATGGAGCCGGTGGTGTCGAGCACCAGCGCGATCTCATATTTGGTATAGGCGAACGTGGCTTCCGCGTTGACGGAGACGGGCGAGGATTTCTTGCCCATGAAGCCGCCAAACACCAGTGGCTTGTCGATGACGGCATTCACGCTCGCAACGCCGTCATTCATGGTGACGCTCACCTGCGCGGCGGTGAAGCCATAATTGGCTGCAATGGTTTGCCGTGCGAGTTCCAGCGCTTCGGCGCCCGTGATCTTTCCCTCGCGGGCGACCGCCAGTGCCGCCGCATCGGTCGCGTTCTGCAGTTCGCTTTTCTGAACACTCAACCCGATATAATCGACGGCAAGCCCACCCGCGAGCATCACGGGCACGGCGAGAATCCCAAACATAACTCCGAAATTCCCGGATGTGTCTTTGAAAATGTCAACTGACTGACGCATGGATCCCGATCCTGACTTGTTTTGGTTTATTCCCGAGTGACGATGCCCGGCTCTTGATTTGACCTTTTTCGCCACGGATTGCTCCTGATTATCAACGGAATTTACGCTGCAATCATAAATTATATGTTGCTAATACCTGAACATATGTATCTATCGCCATATATTCCCTGGAATTGAGCCTTTACGCGGCAATTGAGCCGTATGGGGAAGCTGTGGCCACGCTGCCTCAAGCGTGACCATCTCGTGGGACTTTTCACCGCCAATTCCCCACCGGCCTGGCTTTCTCCTGTTTTTCTCCCAGTCCGGCCATTTTGCCCTTGCCCGCAAAATCCTGATGTTCTAAGGCCTTGTCCCAAGTCGGAGCGTAGCGCAGCCCGGTAGCGCACTTGTCTGGGGGACAAGGGGTCGTCGGTTCGAATCCGGCCGCTCCGACCATTTCAGTAAAAATCAGGTTTTCAGAAGCCGTTGGCTCAATGCCCGCGGGCGGCGCCAGTTTGACGCCCGTGTCGGGCCTGCGGCGCGACGGCGGAACTCGCGTGAGCGCGCGCATGGGCCTGGCTGCGAAGGCTGGATTGCCAGCGCATTTCGAGCGCGATGCATCCCCAGACAATGCCCATCAGCAGATAGAAATGCCGCCAGTGGTCGGTGTCGATCACACCGCCGATGATCGTGTGCCCGAGCAGAACGATGTAGGACAGCATCAGATAGGGTTGCCACGGCCGGTCACGCAACAGGAAGCGGAAGCCCAGCACCAGCGTCCAGATGATCAGCGCGACGTAGCTGACAAAGCCCAGCCAGCCATAGTCCATCAGCGCCTTGAGCCAGATATTGTGGGTGTCTTCGCCCCACATCAGACCGAATTCCAGTGGGCCGATGCCCAGCGGATGCTCCATCGCCATCAGGAATCCGATCGCATGCCGCTCGAACCGGCCGTGCCGGGCGCCGTCGTAGGCCTGGACCAGCTTGGCCCGGTCCGAGAACAGATCGGCGATCTGGTCGAACTGCAGCGCCACGACAATCGCCCCGACGAGCAGAAGCGCGCCAATCAGGGTCATGACCAGGATCTTCAGCCGGAAGGCGCCGGTGCGTTCCTTGATGAGCATGATCATGACAAGCATCATCATGCAGATTGCCAGAAGGCCCCAGGCGGCGCGGGAGAAGGAGAAGAACACGCCCAGAGCCAGGATGAGCAATCCGGCGATCCTGAGTGGCGCCGCCTTGAGCGTGCCGGTCAGAAGCCCGTGCATGAGATAGAGCGCGGGCAGGACCAGATAGGGCCCGAACACATTTGGATCCTGAAACGCGCCTTTCGCTCGGCCATAACGGGTGAAGATTTCGCCTCCTGGCAGGAGGCCGAGATAGCCCAGGATTCCGAGCAGCGCAGTGATGATCGCGGCCGCCAGATAGGCATGGAAGATCAGGCGCAACCGGCGCTGGTCAGCTTCGATGATGGCGGCGAAGAACATCGATGTGAACGCCAGAAACAGCGACACAGCGATATACATCGGCGTACCCTTGACCTCGTCCATGGTCAGGATCGAGAACATGCCGCCAATGTTGAAGATCACGTACAGGGCTATGAGGGGCGCGATATGCCGGGACAGCTTCAGCCCGAAAACGGCCCAGACGCCAATCAGAACCACCAGGAACAGCTCATAGGGCGCCGGCTCGTTGATGACAAACCCCGACAGGAAAACGCCAAAGGCCACGCACAGCGAGGCCAGCATGGAAATCGCCGCGCGTTGCGGCTGAAAAATGACGGATCCGGGGAGGGCGGCGCTGGTCAATAGGCATGTTCCGTATTCAAAAGCCGAATCGGCGTGAGAAACAGGATCTTGAGATCAAACAGCAGCGACCAGTTCTCGATATAGTAGAGATCGCAGGCGGTGCGCTGCTTGATCTTCTCGTCATTGTCGATCTCGCCGCGCCAGCCATTGATCTGCGCCCAGCCGGTGACGCCCGGCTTGACCCGGTGCCGGGCGAAATAGCCGTCGACGACTTCCGCAAAAAGCCGGTCCTGCGCCACGGCGACAACCGCATGCGGGCGGGGGCCGACCAGGGACAGGTCGCCGCGCAGCACATTGAAGAACTGCGGCAGTTCGTCGATCGAGGTCTTGCGGATGAACCTTCCGACCTTGGTCACGCGCGGATCACCCTTGGTCACGACGACGCGGGCGGCGGGGTCGCACTGGTCGGTGTACATCGAGCGGAACTTGAAGACCTCGATGACCTCGTTGTTGAAGCCGTGACGCTTCTGCATGAACAGGACCGGCCCCTTGGAATCGAGTTTGATGGCGATGGCGGTGGCAATCATGACCGGCCACAGCAGCGCGATCGCCAGCAGTGAAAAGAAGACATCGAAGATCCGCTTGGCGACGGAATCCCAGTCAGTGATCGGCCGGTCGAAAATGTCGAGCATCGGCACCGCGCCGACATAGGAATAGGCGCGCGGCCGGAAGCGGAGCTTGTTGGCATGCGCCGCAAGGCGGATGTCCAGCGGCAGGATCCAGAGCTTTTTCAGGAGTTGCAGAACCCGCGATTCCGCATTCAGCGGCATGGCGATGATCAGCATGTCGATCCGCGCCATGCGGGCGAATTTCACCAGCGCATCGACATTGCCGAGCTTGGGGTAACCGGCCACCATCGCCGGCGAGCGGCGCTCGTCGCGATCATCGAAGATACCGCAGATGCGGATATCGTTGTTGGGATCCTGCTCGATGGAGCGGATCAGCGCCTTGGCGATGTCGCCGCCGCCGACGATCACTGCACGGCGTTCCATGACACCGTTGCGCGCCCAGCGGCGAATGCCATAGGCGACAATGTTGCGGCCAACCGCAAGGGAAACCGCGCCTGTGACGAACCAGGCGGCGAACCATACCCGCGAAAACGCCAGGCCGTATTGCAGGAAGAATGCCGCGAGCGCGATCAGCGCGAAGGCCACGGCCCAGGCCGTCAGCACCTTGGGCAGGGTTCTGAGCGCGCTTCTGAGAGCGGGAACCTGATAGCCGTCGGCAATCTGGATCAGCAACACCGTCAGCGCCGATCCGGAGAGAATGGCCGGACCGTAGTAGAGCGCCGTGAGTTCCCAGCTCATGCCGACATAGAGCGCGTAGACCAGGAAACCGGTGAGCGCCAGCAGGGCGAATTCGGTGATCCGCAACGTGCCGATGATCATTGTTGGAGACAGGTTTTCCTCCGACAGGCGGTTGGCTGTCTGGTGTGCCAGACGGCTCAACTCCACGGCGGTCTCCCCGTCCTGGCCCTTGAGGCTTGGTTTGACGTCAATCTCCGCCATGGCCTTGCGAATGGCCTTTGGATTGAATGCGCTGTCGCGGTCCATCTTGTTCACGGCAAATCTCCCCGGAAACTCTTGTTCCCGGGATATCACGTGCACCCTAAGAAAGGCTTGACACCGTGCGGGGCGAAGTGTCCCGCATCTTGCGGGCGAGGCAGTCCTGGTAGAGCGACGCCATGCGCTCGGCCATGGTTCGGGCAGAAAAATGGCTGCGGAAAGCATCCATGTCGGGCATCGCGGCACGCAGCCAGTTCGGCTCAAGGATATCCTTGGACATGGCTTCGGCCAGCGCTTCGGAATCTCCAGGCGGGACAAAACCGGTAAAGTCCGATCCAAGGATCTCGGGAATGCCGCCGACCCGTGTCGAGATCACCGGCTTGCCCGCTGCCACCGCTTCCAGGACGATGTAGGGCATCGATTCCGCGCGCGACGGGATCACCACTGTGTGGGCCATCGCGAAGGCCTGCCGTGCGGGCATGGCGTCGTGCATGGCGACCCTGCCGCCCATGCCGAGCGCATCGAGGCGCGCCTGATAGCGCGGCTTGTCATCTCCATCGCCGACCATGACGGAGTGCAGCGGCCGCCCGGCCAGTTGTTCGGCCCGGCGCAGTGCCTCGATGAACACGTCTGGTCCCTTGAGATCGCGCATCATGCCGATATAGAGAAAATCGACGGCATCGGGCGCGGTGCCGACCGGCTCGAATTCATGATCGCGCAGACCATTGTGGATCAGCCGCCAGGGTGCGCGCGGTTCGCCGATCTTGTCCGTATAGGCCCGTCGCTCGTAATCGGAGACAAACACGAGATTGTCGGTCCAGCGCTCGAGCAGACGCTCGATGGCGAAATAGGCCTGACCGCGCAGGGTCCTCTCATCGTAGTGCAGGCTTCCGCCATGGGGTGAATATAAACGGGCAACGCAAGACCGGGATACCCGTAACTGTGAGCCGACAAGCCGCACGAAAGCGCCACCCTTGGCGCCGTGTCCGTGCAAGACATCCGGCTGCAAACTCTTGATTTCGCGAAAGGTTCTGATCGCTGTAGTGATATCGGCAGGACCCAGCGACCGCTGCATGGGCAGCCGCGTGAGCCCCAGCGCCAGATGCGGCGTGATGCTGTCGAACAGGGCGTCCTCATAGGCGCCGCCGGTTGTGGAATCGCACAGGATTCCGACCTGGTGGCCCGCCTTGGCGTGTTCTTCCGCCAGATCCCGGACATGGCGGAAAATCCCGCCGACCGGCGACCGGAAACAATGAATGATCCGCAGGGGGGGTGATTTAGCCATGAGGTTAGAACAGCCGCTCGCGGACATAGATCGTGTCGCCCGCAAGGATCGGATCGGTGATCCGGACCCTGCCTGTCAGGATCTCGCCGTTGATCGTGCGGGTGATGTCGACATCGCGCTGATGCGCCCTTGGCGAATATCCGCCGGCAATGGCGATGGCCTTTTGTACGGTCATGCCCGCAACGTAGGAGTATTGCCCGGCCTGGCCGACTTCACCCATGATGAAGAACGAGCGGTACCGGTCAATTTCAATCGACACGTCCGGATCACGCAGATAGCCCTGTCTGAGGCTTGCGGCAATACTGCCTTCCAGTTCCTGCAGGGTGCGTCCGCGCGCCGCCACGGCGCCAATCAGCGGGAAGGCGATATAGCCTGCCTGGTCGATCGCGTAGGTTCCGGTCAGTCCGGTCTGTTCGAAAACGGTGATGCGAAGTCTGTCACCGGCATCAACCCTGTAGGGCTGCATCACGGCTTCATGAAATGCCTTGGGCGCCGGATGATATCCCGAACAGCCCGCCAGCATGACCGAGGTCATGGCGGCCGCCAGCAGAAGTGACGCTTTGGACTTGGCGGGTGTCATGCTTTTTCCTGCTCCACGCGAAACGTGCAAATTCGCTGACCGTTATCGATCCATTAGGGTTAACGGGCGGTAAAACTCCTGAGAATTATTCTGTGCGGAGCTTGAATGAGATTGTTCGGGGCAGGGATGTCAAAAGGTAAAGGATGTGTCACCGGGGCCTTAACCCTTGCGTTACCATGTTCGTTTACTCTTCCATGCGAGTGCAAGTATGGAGTAACCCGCGCATGTCTGTCTCACCGATGCCGCAACCGGATGTGGATATTGATCTCGGCCGCCTGCTCACAGCAGTGTGGGAGAAGAAAGCGCTCGTCGCAGGTCTGACCGCCGCAGCGGCGGGTCTGGCCTTCGTTGTGACAGGTCTCATCAACCCCCTCTACAAGTCGGAAACCCGGCTGCTGATCGAAACCCGGGAGCCGGTCTATTCGAGCGACCAGACGTCACAAACGGATGGTTCCGTGCTTGATGAACGCGCGGTGACCAGCCAGGTGGAAATCCTCCGGTCGACGGATCTGATCAAACAGGTAGCCCGCGAGCTCGACCTTTCGTCGCGCGGCGAGTTTGACCCGGCCGCCAATCCCTCCGCCATTGGCGATGTGCTGGTGATGCTCGGCCTCAAGAAGAACCCGTTGGAGGTGCCCGCCGAGGAGCGCGTGCTCAAGGAGTTCTACAGCAAGCTCGAAGTCTACGCCGTGCCCGGATCGCGGGTCATCGGCATCGAATTTTCGTCCGAAGACGCAAGCCTTGCCGCCGCGGTGCCCAATGCGCTGGTCAATGCCTATCTTGCCTTCCAGTCAGGGGCGAAACGGGAGACCAACACCGATGCCAGCGCCTGGCTTGAACCTGAAATCGCCAGGCTGCGTGAGAAGGTCCGTGAATCGGAAGCAAAGGTTGCGGAGTACCGCTCTCAATCGGGTTTGCTGCTGGTCAATCAGCAGGATACGATCGCCGCCAAGCAATTGTCCGATATTTCGACGGAACTGAGCCGCGTGCGCGCCGAACGCGCCGATGCGGAAGCCCGCGCCCAGTCGGTGCGCAACGCGCTCGAGAACGGGCAGGCCGTTGATGCGGTCTCGGATGTGTTGAGTTCGCCGGTGGTTCAGCGCCTGCGCGAAAGCGAAGGCAATATCCGCGCCCAGATCGCCGATCTGTCGACGACCCTGCTTGAGGCGCACCCGCGCATGAAGGGCCTGCGGGCGCAATTGAGCGATGTTGAAATCCAGATCCGCGGCGAAATCCGCAAGGTGCTGTCGAGCCTCGAAAGCAATGCTCGGGTTGCGGGACTTCGGGAACAGGAACTCACAGCCCAGCTCAATGCACTCAAGGTCGGGTCGGGCCGCGAAGGCGAGGAAGCGGTCGAACTGCGCTCGCTGGAACGCGAAGCCGCCGCCCAGCGCGATCTTCTGGAGACCTATCTGGGCCGCTACCGCGAAGCCGCATCGCGCTCCGAACCCAAGGCGCTGCCCGCTGATGCTCGGGTGATTTCCCGTGCCGTCCCCGCGTCCGAATCGTTTTACCCGAAAACTATTCCGATCATCGTTGTTTCGGCGCTGGCGACCTTCCTGTTGGCGTCGATCGGCGTGATGCTGGGGGAACTGTTCTCCGGGCGGGCTCTGCGGCCGTCATCCGGGTTGATCCGCGAACCATCCGCCGAACAGCCCGAAACTGTTGCGGCAACCCCGGCCATCGCCCCCGAAGTGGTGGCAGCGATGCCGGCCATTGCCAATGACGCCGATGATTTCAGCGTTGAAGCGGTCGCCGAACAACTCGTCACCGATGGAACGCCGGTGGCGGTCTGCATCTCGCCGGAGGGCGACGAAGGGTCGGCGGCAGCGGTCATGCTGGCGCGCACCGTGGCCGGCGACGGTTTTCAGACCTTGCTGATCGATCTCACCGGGTCGGCCTGTCCGACCGAACTGATGGCGGAATCCAGGCGATTGCCAGGTCTGACCGACCTGATGTGCGGCGACATCGCCATCGCGGATTCGATCCACCCTGATCGGCTGTCATCGGCCCATATCATTCCGCGCGGCAATGCCAATGCACGCCGCGCCATGCGCGCCATCGACCGTCTGCCAATGGTCATTGACGCGCTGACCGAGGCCTATGATCTGGTGATCGTTGAATGCGGGGCGGCCGACGCTGCCTCTGTTGCCCGCATCGCCCGCGCTGACGGAGGCGAGATCGTGCTGTCGATCCTGCGGTCGGGTGAGGCCGAAGTGGCAGGATTCCTCGCGGAATTCAACGCGCAGGGGTTTGAGAACGTATTGCTGATGACCCCCGGCCAGCCGTCGAGCCCGTTTGGACAACGCAGTTCCGCAGCCTAACAGATGGCGCGTCAACACGATCGATTGACGCCATCAGTCGCGCTCAGGCGCCACGGGTTTGCGCACCATCAACCCGCGCAGCCAGGCCACGCTCCTGTGCAGCGTCGGTGAGGTCTTGATGGCCCGCTTCAGGCGGATCATGCCGGAAATCAGCGGCGCGGCAAGCCGTCCCTTGAGATTGAGGGGCGCATAGCAATCGACCAGTTCGGTGCGCTGCGGGCACCACGAGCGCTTGTAGGGCTGGTCGCCGACACCGAAATCGAAGACTTCGTGGCCAGCGGCCGATGCCCGTTCGATCATCCGGTAAAACAGCAATTCCCCGGCGCTCGCATCTCCGGCGATGTTTTCATCGATGGAGCCGAACTGGCAGGTGACGTGCCGGTCCTTGATGGTGAGTGCGGCGACCGCGATGATCGCTCCCGCATGGTCGCCGCCGGTCAGCTCGATGCCGTGAAGCTCAAGCGCCGGGCAGCCTGCAGCATTCCGTGTCGTGGCGAGTTCGGCCAGAAAGGCGCGGATCTCGCGACCGGCAAATACATTCGGAAGGCCCTGGGACGCAAGCCGGGCCGGCTTTTGCGCCAGGAAGATGTCGAGCAGGCGCAGCGCTTGCGCGTCATCCTCGCCGGTGATGTGCCGATAGCCGCCGATGGCTTCAAGCCGGCGTTCTGAGACCCGGAATTTCTTGCGGCGGCGCTTGCCATTGACCTGCGCCAGTACCGCATTGAAATCGGTGCCGAGCGGCAGCTGAAAGCTTGGATTCTGGTGATACACGCGTGGCAGGGCGGAAAATGGCGGCCGAGCGGCTGCTTCCGGCGTCATCTTGTCGAAAAGCACGATGTCGGCATCGAGGCCCGCCTGCGACAGGGCTGCGGCAAGGTCTGCGGGTGAGGCCGCGGCAACGCCCTCCAGCACGCCAAGATCGATCAATCCGGTGTTCTCGTTGGAAAATGCGGTTCCGGCAAATTGAGCGATCCTCAAGCCGCCGATGCGTTTGATTTCGAGCGGCAGCAGCGCGTAGGCAACGCCATCCTGCTCGAGCGTGACGACGGCGAGCGGCGTGCTCGTTCCCTTCGTCCATGAATCGACCCAGGCGCGGCTTTGATGAAACGACATCGCAGGCTCGGCTTCAAGCCGCTGCCACAGCGCCTTGACAGCCTTCAGATCCGGGGTCGAATGCGCCGTCAATCGGATTGATATCGGACTTGGGCGTCTTGAAGCGGTGGGCCGTACGATCGGAACTGTGATGTCGTGCGTGTTCGCCATGGTATCGATGCCCGCGGGATTTCATGTCTGTGGCGGGCAGCATGACGTGGGTCTGTCAATATCAAGGTAAATCCGCCGCTTTGGCGACAAAAAGCCAATCACGCGGTTAATGCAGCGTGAATAGAGGGTTGGAAGGCATCGCCGGAAGCTGGCTTTTACAAGGGCTTTTTCTTGGCTGGGCCTTCCATCCACCGGATGACGAACATGGCCGGCACCACCCAGAGCAGTCCGGTGAACAGAAAATAGAGCAGATGCACATACCAGGCGGACTCGGCCAGTTGATAGGTCGCGACTGTTGTCGCGACAAGCGCATAGAGCACCACCAAAGCCAGGATGATGAACGTGCCGATGAATTTTCTCAGGCGGACAGGCATGATCGGATCTTCTTTTCAGGTTCGGATCCTGAATAGCTGCTTTGCCGCCGAACGCAAGGGCAGGCGGCAGTTGCGTCCGCCGCCGCGACCGCATGCCGCAAAGCCACAGCTCTTGCCTTGCAGTGAGGTGTGGTGCACATGTCCGCAGAAGTCCAAAGGAAGAAACCGCCGATGACTGCCAGCTCATCCCTGACGCGCTCCCCTGATCAGACCATCGAAGCCGAAGGCAAGGCGTCTTCGGACATGGGCTCTGTGATTGCGGCTGTGCAGACTGTTCATCGCAATCGCACGGCGCAGCGCAGCTGGCTTGCCGTGGTGCTTCTCGCCATCTTTGCCCTGATCATCGTCGGCGGTGCGACGCGACTTACCGATTCCGGTCTGTCGATCACCGAATGGAAGCCGATCCACGGCGTTATCCCGCCGTTGAGCGAGGCAGAATGGCAGGAGGAACTCGAGCTCTACCGCCAGATCCCGCAATATCAATTGATCAACAAGGGCATGAGTCTCGACGAGTTCAAGACGATCTACTGGTGGGAATGGGCGCACCGGGTGCTGGCCCGCGGAGTGGGCGTCCTGTTCGGCGTGCCGTTTCTGTTTTTCCTGGCGACCGGCCGCATCGAAAAACGCCTGCGCTGGCCTCTCTTCGGGCTTCTGGTGCTGGGCGGGCTGCAGGGCGCGCTCGGCTGGTGGATGGTGGCGTCCGGCCTTGTCGACCGTGTCGATGTGAGCCAGTACCGGCTCGCCGCGCACCTGACACTTGCCTGTGTGATCTTTGCCGCGATTGTCTGGGTGATGCGCGGGCTCGCGCCGCATTCCGCCGATCCGGTCCCAAGCCCGGGGCTCAAGCGCGGGGCAGGGGTTCTCACGGTGCTGGTGCTGGTGCAGATCTATCTGGGTGGCCTCGTCGCCGGGCTCAATGCCGGACTGGCCTCAAGCACCTGGCCGCTGATGAACGGCGCTCTGGTTCCATCGGGATTGCTGGAACTGATGCCTGCCTGGCGGAATCTCTTCGAAAACGAACTCACCGTGCAGTTCGTCCACCGTATTGGCGGCTATCTGATCTTCGTGGTGGCGCTGTGGCACATGGCGGCCTCGATCCAGCACGGCGCGGGCAGCACCCATTGCCGCCGCGCCATTATTCTGTTTGCGCTTGTCACCATTCAGGCGCTGATCGGGATTGTTACGATCCTGACCCAGGTCCCCGTTGGCTGGGCGCTTGCCCATCAGGGCTGGGCCGTGATCGTGCTTGGCTTCGCGGTTGCCCACTGGCGCGGCTTTTACGGGGCCTATCCCTTGCAGACCGCAGTGGAAGTCAGGACCTGACAAGCGCCGCGCATCCGACAGGATGGGCAAAGGTTGCCGGGGAGCTTTGCGTCCGGATCAGCCGCCGATCATCAGATCGAGGTTCTGCACCGCAGCCCCCGAGGCGCCCTTGCCGAGATTGTCGAGCGACGCCACCAGATTGACCTGGCCCGAGCCTTCGAGCCCGCAGACATAGAGTTTCATCCGGTCCGTCCCCGCCAATTCCTCAGGGTCAAGCCGGGGCGGGGCTCCATCCGCAAGCGAAACCACGTTGACGATCTCGCTGCCGCCATAGTGGATGTCCAGCGCCGCATGGATCTCCGCGACCGACGAAGCGTCCGTCAGATCGAGATGCAGCGGCACATTGACCAGCATGCCTTGCGCGAAGCGGCCAACAGCGGGGGTGAAGACCGGCCGCCGCGTGATTCCTGCGTGACGCATGATTTCCGGCACATGCTTGTGCGCAAGCGTCAGCGCATAGGCGAAGTAGGCGGCGGTGATGGCGTCGTCCCGCGATGCGTCTTCCATCTGGGCGATCATCTGCTTGCCGCCGCCGGTATAGCCCGAGACGGCGTTGATCGTCACAGGGTAATCCGTCGGCAGCAGTCCGGCCGCGATCAGGGGAGCGATCAGCGCGATGGCGCCGGTCGAATAGCAGCCTGGGTTGGAAACGAATTGCGCGGCAGCAATACGCGCTGCCTGGCCGTCCGACAGCTCGGCAAAGCCGAAGGCCCAGGCGGGATCGGTCCGGTGTGCGGTGGACGCGTCGATGAAGCGGGTGCCGGCGTCTGATGCGAGCGCCACGGCTCCGCGCGCCGCATCATCGGGCAGGCACAGAATGGCGACATCGGCCTCGCGCAGAAACTTCGTCCGCACCTCCGGGTCCCGCCGCTGTTCGGCCGGCATCGACATCAGGTCGATGTCGCTCCGGTCCTGCAGCCGCGAGACGATCTGCAGGCCGGTGGTGCCGTGTTCGCCGTCAATGAAAATCTTGGGAGCCATCGGGCTTCTCCGTGTGTGCTTGAATATCAGGGACTTGCGCAGAGCTTCGGACTCAATCGCTGAAGCTTGAGAAGATGCTCGGGCGTCTATCGTCGCGAGCGGCGTTCTGCGAGGAGTCCCAGATAATGCATGGCGACGGCGGCTCCGGCTATCGCGGTGATGTCCGCGTGATCATAGGCTGGAGCGACTTCTACAATATCTGCGCCCTTGATATCAAGTGCCCCGAGCTTCTGCAGCACCGACAGCATCCGGGCGCTGGACGGGCCGCCCGCGACCGGAGTGCCGGTGCCAGGCGCAAATGCCGGGTCGAGACAGTCGATGTCGAAGGTGACGTAGCAGGGCATATCGCCAACATGATCGAGAATCGTTTGCGCAATCTGGGTTGCGGTCATGTCCTCGACCTCATGGCCATAGATGATGCGGATGCCGCAATCCTCGGGCGCATGGGTTCGGATCCCGACCTGGATCGACCGGGTCGGATCAATCACACCGTCGCGCACCGCGCGGCCGACGAAGGAGCCGTGATCGATGCGCTTGCCGTCATCGAACCAGGTGTCCTGGTGCGCGTCGAACTGGACCAGCGCCAGCGGCCCGTGTTTCGCCGCATGGGCCTTGAGCAGCGGCCAGGTGACGTAATGGTCGCCGCCCAGGCTCAAGAGGAACGCGCCGGACGCCAGGATCTTCGCCGCTTCGCGTTCAATCGTCGCCGGCGTCTTCTGGTGGTTGCCATAGTCGAGCAGGCAGTCGCCGTAATCGATCACCGCCATCGCCTCGAACAGGTCGCGCTCGAACGGATATTGCGGGTCGTTGTCCATGATCGCCGAGGCCCGGCGGATTGCCTGCGGGCCGAAGCGGGCGCCGGGCCGGTTGGAGACTGCCGCGTCGAACGGAATGCCCCAGACCACGGCATCAACGCCCTTAAGTGACTTGGTGTATTTGCGCCGCATGAACGACAGCGCGCCTGCATGGGTCGGGTCGGTGGCCCGGTCCGTCAACGAACGGGTGGTGAAGGCGTGGTCGATGGAGTGGTTGGCCATGATCTGGTTCCCGACGCGAGATTTGACTGCCAGACCTTCTAGCGCATTGGCCTGGCATGATAAAGCCGCGTGGCCCGCCCGGGGCCGCCATTAAGGTTAAATGGGGATTAAAGCCGCAGGGCGGCGGCAGGGTGATATCAGGGACCGACTACAGATGGATCTTGAGGACTTCACCGGTGCCTGCGCCTCATCCCGAAACACTCTACCCCGTGCAATATCTGCGTGCGGCGGCGGCCCTTGTGGTGATGCTGTTCCATGTCTCGGTCCTCTCCCAGGAAACCTGGGGGCTTGATCCGCGACGGGTGGACTATGTCGGCGCCGCGGGCGTTGACCTGTTCTTCGTGATTTCCGGTTTCATCATGGCGATGATCGTCGACCGCCCCGGCAGATTTGATGGCCGGGACTTCTGGATAAGGCGGATCGCGCGGGTCGCACCGGCCTATTGGGTCATCTCCTGCTTTGTCTTCGCCCTGGCGGCGGCGGCGCCGAGCCTGTTCAACTCAACGACCGCCGATATCCCGGCGCTTGCGA
The DNA here is from genome assembly GCA_019084245.1 of Hoeflea sp. Classification (GTDB taxonomy): domain Bacteria; phylum Pseudomonadota; class Alphaproteobacteria; order Rhizobiales; family Rhizobiaceae; genus Hoeflea. The sequence continues at coordinate 31,878 of JAHRFE010000018.1, read as the reverse complement.
CATCGCTGCTCTTCCTCGCGGTCGACACCGGCAACGGCTCGACAGTGCCACTGCTGGTTGTCGGCTGGACGCTGAACTACGAGGTCTTCTTCTACGCCATCGTCGCCGTGACCGCCGGGCTGTTTTCCGACCGGCGGTTGCTTGGTACATCAGGCGTGATCATCGCTCTCGTGCTGGCCGGCATTGTGTTCAACCCCACCCATCCGAGCCTGAACTTCTACACCAACCCGATCCTGCTGGAATTCGTCTTCGGCATCCTGGTCTTCCGGACCTGGAGACGGACCGGAAGCGAGGGGCTGAGTTTCGCGCCGGTGGCGGTCTTTTCCCTTGGCGCCCTGCTGCTTGTCCTGCAGTGGGAAAGGCCGCTGGTCGACTGGCGGGCGTTCTACTGGGGCGTGCCGGCCACTGCGGTGTTGTATGGCGGGCTCGGCACCTTGACCTTCAGGTCCGCGTGGCTGGCGCGTCTGGGCGATTGGTCCTATGCGCTTTACCTCACGCACCTGTTTGTGATCACCTTGTACATCAAGCATGTGATCCCTTCGGACGCCATGATAGAATTGCCCTGGCCGGCGCACTACCTGATCATTACGGTGGCCGTGTTTGCCACGGCAGGGATCTACAACAGGCTTGTCGAAAGGCCGCTGTCAGCCTGGGTTCTGGACAAGCTGCGCCGCCCGCCGCACGCCGTGGGTACACATGGCGCAGCCAGGGATCCCGCGGAATAGACGGCTTTCACTTGACGAATGGCAGGCCCTGGCGCCGCCAGCCGGAGAAACCCGCGGGGATGTGCATCACATTGCGGAACGGCGACTGCGAGAACGCGCGCATCAGGGCATGGCTCCGGCCGCCTGCCTGACAATACATCACATAGGTTCGCGTCGAATCCAGCGCCCGGATCCTATGGGCGAAATCCCTGTCGTAGTAATTGATGTGGATCGCTCCCTCGAGATGGCCGGCGGCGAATTCCCGCAGCGTTCGGATATCGAGAACGAGGATCGAGGGATCGGTCTGGAGCGCGCCAAAGGCGTCCTGCGGTGTGACGTCCCGCAATCCGCCGGCGGCCAATGACTGGCCGGGGGCGAGGACCATCAGGGCCGCAGCCGCCAGAAGCCCGCGTCGCGTTATGTGTCCCTGCATCGCTGTTCTCCTGAAAGGACGGCATCGTAATGTGCCGGGAGATAGCGGCCGGGACCCGGACTTCAAGCCGGAGAGACAAGCAGGCAAAAAAGACGGGGCCGAAGCCCCGTCCAAAGTGGTTCGCAGTGCCGTCCGGGCGAATTAACGCTTGGAGAACTGGAACGAGCGGCGGGCCTTGGCCTTGCCGTATTTCTTGCGTTCGACAACGCGGCTGTCGCGGGTCAGGAAGCCACCCTTCTTGAGAACCGCGCGCAGGCCCGGCTCGTAATAGGTCAGCGCCTTGGAGATGCCGTGGCGCACAGCGCCGGCCTGGCCCGAAAGGCCGCCGCCGGTGACGGTGCAGACGACGTCGAACTGACCCTGGCGGGCAGCCGCGATGACCGGCTGCTGGACAACCATCTGCAGCACGGGGCGGGCGAAGTAGGTGACGAAATCACGGCCGTTGACGGTGACCTTGCCGGTGCCCGGCTTGATCCAGACGCGGGCGATTGCGTTCTTGCGCTTGCCGGTTGCGTAGGAGCGGCCAAGGTCATCGACCTTGCGCACGTGCACCGGTGCTGCCGGCTCGGCTGCTGCGGTCACGGATGCGCCGAGCTCCTCAAGCGAATTGAGTTCAGCCATGATCAGGCGCTCCTTTTGTTCTTGGTGTTCAGCGAAGCGACGTCGAGAACGGTCGGCTGCTGAGCTTCGTGCGGATGCGTGGACCCGGCGTAAACGCGCAGGTTCTTCATCTGGCGACGGCCGAGCGGACCGCGGGGAACCATGCGCTCGACAGCCTTCTCGATGATCCGCTCGGGAAAGCGGCCTTCGAAAATCTGGCGCGCGGTGCGCTCCTTGATGCCGCCGGGATAGCCGGTGTGCCAGTAATATTTCTTGTCGGCATATTTGTTGCCGGTCAGGACAGCCTTCTCGGCGTTGATGACCACGACATTGTCGCCGTCATCGACGTGAGGGGTGTAGGTGACTTTGTTCTTGCCGCGCAGGATGTTGGCGATAATGGTGGCGAGACGGCCGACGACGAGATCTGTCGCGTCGATAATCACCCACTTCTTATCAACCTCTGCAGGCTTCTGCGTAAAGGTTTTCATGGAGTTCTCTCTTCATTCAGGATCCGGGATCGCCAGAAGGCCAAAGCCGGACGTTTCTTGTTGCTTGGGTTGTTCCGGAAGATAATCCCGAACCAACGGACGCGCCGTTTTCTTACGGATTGCGACGCTGCGTGCTTATAGGCGAGGCGCAAAATGCCGTCAAGCAGCAGAGATCGGATGCAGCTCGAAATAGGCAAGGGAAAACAATGGCTTGACAATGAGGTATTATAACACCGTATAAATCGGCTCGCGAGCGCGTCAGCTGCGGGGCGGAATCGAGTAGGTGGCGGTGGCGTGAGCCACCAGTTCTCCGCCCGAATCCGAGATGGCGATATCGGTCACCACCAATCGTTTCCCCAGCTTGAGGATCGTCGCTGACGCTTCGAGCGGCCCCGGTTGCGGCTTCATCAGGAAATTGATGTTGAGGTTTGTCGTGACCGCCAGCGCCACGCGCCCGATATGGGCGAGGATCACCGCATAGGCGGCGACATCGGCCAGCGTGAACATCGTCGGCCCGCTGACCGTTCCGCCGGGCCGGAGATGCTTCTCGTCGGCATGAAGGCTGACGCGCGCCAGTCCGGGCGTGACATCAAGCACCCTGATGTCATCGCCATTGGCCTTGATCTGCGGAAACACCTCCTGGAGATAGGCGGAGACCTCGGGGGCGGTCATCACGGGTGTGGCCGGTGCGGGCATGGGCATGGTTCCTGGCTAGGTCTGCTGCGTGAGCCTGGGGTAAAGGGGCGGGAAACAGCCCGCACGCTTCTGATGGCAGTGCCGCCATCCGCAGGCGCTCCCCTCCAGACTCGTTCTGACGGCAACGTTGCGGAAATTGACGGGCGGGTCAACGCCGTCCCGGGCTTCCCGCGACCCGGCTCTCGCGCTAGACTGTGTGCAAACATGAAAGGGTGTGAACTGATGAACGTGGTTGAGTTGAAGCAGGAAGCATCGGGCGGTTTGGTCAAGACGCAAAGGCTGGGCAATGTCTTGCGCCTGGAGATGAACAATCCGCCCGCCAACGCCTTGTCGGTCGCCATGATGCAGGCGCTCAAGGAAGCGCTGGACGCCACCCGCGAGGACCCGACCATCCGTGTGGTGATCATCGCCTCGGCGACCCCTGGCAAATTGTTCTCCGCCGGCCACGATCTCAAGGAACTCACGCTGCACCGCGCCGATGAGGACCGGGGCAGGGCGTTCTTCGCGCGCACCATGAAGCTCTGCGCCGAACTGATGCAGACGATCGTGCATTTGCCGGTGCCAGTCATCGCCGAGGTCGATGGACTGGCCACCGCCGCCGGCTGCCAGCTCGTCGCCTCCTGTGATCTGGCGATGTGCACCGACACCTCCACCTTCTGCACGCCCGGCGTCAATATCGGCCTGTTCTGCTCGACGCCGATGGTGGCGCTCTCCCGCAATGTCCACCGCAAGCAGGCGATGGAGATGCTGCTCACCGGCGAGACCATCGATGCGTCGACGGCGCGGGAATTCGGGCTGATCAACCGCATCATGCCGCGCCAGTACCTGAATCAGATTGTCATGAAATACGCCGAAGTCATTGCTTCCAAATCGCCTTTGACGGTGAAGATCGGCAAGGAGGCGTTTTACCGCCAGGCCGAGATGTCGCTTCAGGACGCCTATGAATACACCGCAGCCGTGATGGTCGAGAACATGATGGCCCGCGACGCCGAGGAAGGCATCGGCGCCTTCATCGGCAAGCGCAAGCCGGAATGGACCGGGGAGTAAGCGCCCGAATTCGAGCGGGCGACGCAATGATCCGCTGATTGACAGGCGCCAGGTCGCCCATTATGTTCGTGATATGTTCTTCAATCCGTTTCACCTGACAACCGCGCCGCTGCCCCGCGACCGGTCAGACAAGGAGATTTCATGGCTCTTGCCGCGCGCATCACCCTGATCACGCTCGGCGTCGCTGACGTCGCAGTGTCCACGGCATTCTATGAAAAGCTGGGGTTCAAGCGATCCTCCGCCTCCAATGACAGCGCCAGCTTCTTTCACATGAGCGGCACCGTGCTGGGGCTGTTCGGCCGTGACTCTCTGGCGGCCGATGCGGGGCTTGCCCCCACCCGTCCGCAGGCTTTCGAGGGCATGGCGCTGGCCCAGAATCTGGCTTCGCGCGACGAAGTCGATGCGGCCTGGGACTTTGCGGTTCAGTGCGGAGCGAACCCGGTCAAGAAGCCGCACGAGGTGTTCTGGGGCGGCTACTCTGGCTATTTCGCCGATCCCGACGGGCATCTGTGGGAACTGGCGCACAATCCGTTCATGCCGCTGGGCGAGGATGGCCACATGATGCTGCCGGACTAGGATCAGGATCAAGCGGTGAGGAGGGGTGTGACGATGGATCTCGATCTGCTCTGGCGTGCGGAAATGGCCTGCCGCGCTGCATGGCCGGCAGAACAGGAGTCAGACGTCCGCGGCTGGGTCGCGCGCCGCAGCGGCGGCTCGATCCGGCGCGTCAATTCACTCAACCAGTTGCCGGACTCTCAGGCGATCGACGACAGGCTGATCGATCAGGTCGAGGAGCATTATGCTGGCTTCGGGCAGCCTGCGCTGGTGCGCGTCATGTCGTTTGCAGGCGCTTCCTCCACGGCGCTGTCCAAACGCGGTTACAGCCAGGAAGGCGCCACCACGACGCTCCACGCGGAAATCGACAGCACCGGACGCGCGTCCGAACAGGGTGTGAGCGTCTGGCCGGAGCCAAATCAGGACTGGCTCACCGCCCGGAACCGGATTGCGGCTTCCGATCCAGCCATATTTCGCTCGATGCTCGAAATGATCGAAGGCCCGAAACTGTTTTCCGGCGTTGAAGTTGATGGGACAATCCAGTCGGTCGCCTATGGGGTTATCGTCGATGGACTTCTGGTCATTGAAGCCGTTGCCACTGACGCGGCCCATAGGAGCAGGGGCCTTGCCCGCAATACCGTGAAATCCCTGCTGAATTGGGCAGCGTCGCAAGGTGTCGATGCGGTGGTGCTGCAGGTTGTAACCGAAAATGAGCCGGCGCGCGCACTCTACCGCTCGCTCGGGTTCTCGACTGAGTTGTTCGACTATACTTACATGCGTCAGCCGCAGCCATGATTGGAGAACAGTTCCGTTCTTTTGGCTACTGCGTGATCCTGAGCAGCGGTCGAAACCGGAATATATCATCATCGTCGTCGATGGGAGTGGCATCGCAGGCGATCACCCGGCAGGCATTGGTGTCGCGCGCTGGCACTGTGGCCCAGACGCCAACCGTATTGCCCGGGCACAGGCGCGACGAGCTGACATAGCGGTCATATATCGGCAGGCCTCGCTTGGACGTGTGGCGCAGGATCGCAGCGCCCTCGCGAATCAGGGCGGCGCGAATGGCGCTGCACTGGGTTTTCGTGGTCTCGATGCGGCTGATGGCGTTCGCCGGGCCGCTTGTTGCAGCCAGCATGACACCGAGAAGCGCTGCGACAGGGAGCGCTGTGCTGAATTTGAGAATTGTGGACATGGCAGGTTCCTCTGGCAAACATTGAATGAAGAGACTAACCCCGCAATGTGTCGCAGGTTTGATCAACGGCAAGACCCGCGGCTTGACGCGACCACCCGCCATTGCGACAACCGGTCCAGCAAAATCGAGTGAGCCGCCGATGAACCACGACCAGTACGACAATTCCTACATTTCCGGCATTCTGCACTCGGTCAAGACCATCGCGGTGGTCGGAGCCTCGGCCAATGATGTGCGGCCAAGCTATTTCGTGATGAAATACATGCTCGACAAGGGCTACACGGTCATTCCGGTCAATCCCGGGCAGGCCGGTCGCGAGATCCTTGGCCAGATGACCTATGCGCGGCTGAGCGATATTCCTGTCGCTATCGACATGGTTGACATCTTTCGCGCGCCCGACGCCGTGCCGGCCATCGTCGAGGAAGTGCTGGCGCTCGATCCTCTGCCCAACGTGATCTGGATGCAGCTGACGGTGCGCCATGACGAGGCGGCGGCGCGTGCGGAGGCCGCCGGGATCAAGGTGGTGATGAACCGCTGCCCGAAGATCGAATATGCGCGGCTGTCGGGCGAAATCGGCTGGAACGGGGTCAATTCGGGCGTGCTGTCGTCGCGCAAGCCGGTAATGCGGGCCGGGTTTCAGAGTTACGGCTTGCGCGCAAACCCGAAAGACGACAGCGACTGAGGCGCGAGCTTCGCATCACGGCATTTCGTTTCCGCCGACGTGGCGCGCCGATTTGACGCCACACTTCCGGTGCATAGCGCAGATCTCCTTTCGGGGCGGATCGCCCTTGCAATGGTCGGGAGCCATTCAATGAAACCTTCCGGTGAACCCGCATGATCGGATTATTCAGGCTTATGCGCACCACCGCCTTCGTCGCGGTGCTGATCGTGTCCCTGGCGACCACGGCAGTCAGCATGGGGATCTGGGCGATATCGCTCACCGCCCAGGTCACGACCATGACGGCGAGCGCCGCCGCTACGGCCATCGCAAATCGCAAGGCGATTGCCGCCGCCGTCGCCCGAACCAAGGCGAAGGCGAGGCTGCGCCGGGCATTGGTCATATTGCCGATTGCCGGTGTGGCCGCTGCCGTTGCCTTTGAGCGGGAGGATTATCTCGAATGGAAAGAGGAAAACCCGGAGGGCGATGTTGAGGATTACAGCTGCGAGGTCAGCCAGATCTCCGCCGAGGTGATCGACGATGTCCTGCAGGATCTGCCCGAGCAGGTGCGTCCCTCGAAGGACTGGCTGCTGGCGCGCATGCCGAGGTGCGATACGATCGATCCGGGTCTGGAGATCCCGGAGGAGCGAGGCTGATGCACCGGAGCGGAGGCCTTCGCGCCCATGCGCTGAGGGCGGGGTTCGCTGGCAATCCGATTTCTGTCATCGGCGGAAAATTCTTCCTCGGCATTGTCTCAGAGAAGCTCGCCTCAAGCCTTGCGAGCGCCTTGCGCGCAAAATTCTTCTTTGACCCTGGCGCAGACATGCGGGATAACCGCTTCCACATTCATGTCGGGCACAAGGGGAGAGGTCCATGCCGAACAATCAGCCAGGTTTTGATACGCTTGCGATTCATGCGGGGGCCAAGCCGGATCCGGCAACGGGCGCCCGCGCCACGCCGATCTACCAGACCACCAGCTTCGTGTTTGACGATGCCGATCATGCGGCCTCGCTGTTCGGCCTGAAAGCCTTCGGCAACATCTACACCCGCATCATGAACCCGACACAGGCCGTGCTCGAGGAGCGTTTGGCAGCGCTTGAGGGCGGCACCGCGGCGCTTGCCGTGGCGTCCGGCCACGCCGCCCAGCTTCTGGTGTTCCACACGATCATGAGCCCGGGTGACAATTTCGTTGCCGCCAACCGGCTCTACGGCGGCTCGATCAACCAGTTCGGCCAATCCTTCAAATCCTTCGACTGGCACGTGCGCTGGGCAGATCCCGCCGACATGGCAAGCATCGAGAGCCAGATCGACGACCGCACCAAGGCGATCTTCATCGAGAGCCTCGCCAATCCGGGCGGCACCTTCGTCGACATCAATGCCATCGCCGAAGTCGCCCGCAAGCACGGCCTGCCGCTGATCGTCGATAACACCATGGCCTCGCCCTACCTGACCAAGCCGATCGACCATGGCGCCGACATCGTCGTGCATTCGCTGACCAAGTTCATCGGCGGCCACGGCAATTCGATGGGCGGCGTGATCGTCGACGGCGGCTCGTTCGACTGGTCCAAGTCCGGCAAGTATCCGATGCTGTCCGAGCCGCGCCCGGAATATGGCGGCATGGTGCTGCATGAAACTTTTGGCAATTTCGCCTTCGCCATCGCCTGCCGGGTGCTGGGCTTGCGCGATTTCGGCCCGGCGATCTCGCCGTTCAACGCCTTCATGATCCTGACCGGCGTCGAGACCCTGGCGCTTCGCATGCAGCGCCATTCCGACAACGCGCTTGAGGTCGCCAATTGGCTGGCCAAGCACGACAAGGTCAGCTGGGTGTCCTATGCCGGGCGTCCCGAGCACGAAAACCATGCGCTGCAGCAGCGCTACGCCCCGAAGGGCGGCGGCGCGGTCTTCACCTTCGGCTTGAAGGGCGGGTACGAGTCCGGCGTCAAGTTCGTCGAAGGACTGGAGATGTTCTCCCATCTGGCCAATATCGGCGACACCCGTTCGCTGGTCATCCACCCGGCTTCGACCACCCACCGCCAGCTCACCCCCGAGCAGCAGGTGGCCGCCGGCGCAGGCCCGGACGTGGTGCGCCTGTCGGTCGGCATCGAGGACGTCAAGGACATCATCGCCGATCTCGAACAGGCGCTGGCCAAGGCCTGATCGCTAAAACCCGCTGATCATCGATTGAGGCCCGGTATACGCTGCCGGGCCTCAAGTCGTTCTGGGCTTCTGACTTCGGCCTCATTTGATCTGCCGCAACGAACACCGGATCGCGACACGCTAGGCTCTGGCATAACTCATCTGTTGGAGGCCCCCATGTTCCGAGCCTATTCGAGATCCATTACCCTGTCTGCAGCCCTTCTGCTTGGCATGGTTCAGGCATCGTTCGCCCAATCAGCCGATCCGGCCTGGCTTGACCGGCTGTCGGATCAACTGGCCCTCCAGGAGGATTGCGCGGTCGAGTATTATCTCAACATCCGGGAGGGCCAGCTTGCCGGACGGCTGACATTCGAGGCGCGCGCACAATGCGCCGATGGCCGTCAGTTCGACGGTTCGCGGATCGAGCCTGCCGAAGAATTCACCATCAGCGAATGCGGCGTCCAGGTCTGTTGAGAGATCATGGGTCTGTCCGGGTGGCCATGTCAGTCGCCAGCCACGCCATCCGGTCGCAGAACCACAGCTTGAAAACCGAAGCCAGCATGGCGCCTGCGAAGGCCGCCCAGGGATCGAGCACCCAAAGGCCATAGGCGAGCGGCAGGATGGATGCAGCCGACAGGATCGACAGGATCATGGCCCAGCGCGCGTGATGTGCGGGGATGGGCCTGGTCTTGCGGGCCAGCCAGTGGCGCTCACCCAGCACCGCCCGGGACGCCCAATTGTCGAGCGAGGCGGGCGGCGGGAAGGCGCGCGGATTGTAAAGCGCCCAGGCGATCAAAGCGGCGATGGGAATGAGGCACCACCACCCGATCCACACCCGGCTCCAGATGGCGAGCGCCAGCAGGGCCAGCAAAGGAACCCGGGTCCAGACGCTCCAGGGATTGGCATGGCGCGCCCAGGTGGCGTCATCCATGCTCATCGAGCTTTCAATTGCCTTGTCGATGCGCATTGTCCATTCTACAGATCAATTCCAGCGAGTGCGAGTTATCATGGCCAACAAGAATATCCTTCCCGTCGCCCCCTCGGTCGAACCGGAGGTCTCCAGACCGGACGCCGGCAAGGTGATCTCCGGAGATCCGGTGCACACCACCTGGAACCTGGAAGAGCGCGACGGGCTCTATTGCGGCATCTGGCAATCGACCCCGGGTAAATGGAGCATTGCCTACGACGAATGGGAATATTGCCGGATCCTCGAAGGCGTCTCGGTGATCTCGGAGGACGGCGGCGACGCCGTGACGGTAAAGGCCGGCGACAGCTTTGTTCTCAGGCCCGGCTTCAAGGGAAGCTGGGAAGTCCTTGAAACGACTCGCAAGGACTATGTCATCAAAGTGTAGAGTGTTATCTGTGTCACTGATCCCGCCTTCCGAAAAATCACCTCATTCCAAGCGCGTCCTGGTTCTCGGGGCGACCGGAACCATAGGCCGCGCAACCGTCAAGGCGCTGGTCGATCGCGGCCATGAGGTGGTGTGTTTTCTGCGCACCAAAGCCGGATTTGGCGTCGACCATGAACCCGACGAGAGGTCCAGGCTGCTTCACGGCGCGGCCCTTCGGTTCGGCGATGTGACCGATCCTGCGTCGATCGACGCGGATGGTTTCCACGGCGAGAAGTTTGACGTCCTGGTGTCGTGCCTGGCATCGCGCACCGGCGCGCCGGCCGATGCCTGGGCCATCGACTACCAGGCGCATTGCCATGCGTTGAAGGCGGCCAGGGCCGACGGCGTCGAGCATATGGTGCTGCTCTCGGCGATCTGCGTGCAGAAGCCGCTGCTCGAATTCCAGAAAGCCAAGCTCGCCTTCGAGGCGGAGTTGATCGCATCGGGGATGACCTATTCCATCGTCCGGCCGACCGCCTTCTTCAAGTCGCTCTCGGGCCAGGTCGACCGGGTCAGGCGCGGCAAGCCGTTTCTGATCTTCGGCAATGGCGAACTGACCGCCTGCAAGCCGATCAGCGATCGCGATCTTGGCGCGTTCATTGCCAAATGTCTCGATGATCCCGACTGTCAGAACCGGATCCTGCCGATCGGCGGACCGGGAGAGGCGATCACGCCGCGCGAGCAGGGCGAATGCCTGTTCCGCCTTCTCGGGCGCGAGCCGAAATTCAAGCACGTGCCGGTGGCGCTGCTGGACACCATCATTCTCACGCTCGGACTCTTGGGGCGCCTGTCGCCGCGGCTTCGGGCCAAGGCGGAACTCGCGCGGATCGGGCGCTACTACGCCACCGAATCCATGCTGGTGCTCAATCCCGAGACCGGCCGTTATGACGCCGCCGCCACGCCGTCCACCGGGTCCGACACGCTGTTTGACTTCTATGGAGAGCTGATCCGCGGCGAAGCCAAGGTGGAGCGCGGCGATCACGCGGTGTTCTGAGCCGTCAAATGGCTACCGAACGATCAGGCTTTCGAGCCCATGAAAATGGTAGCTGTCGCGATAGCGCGGCGCTTGCTCAAGGTGGAGTTCCGGACGACGCGAAAACAGTACCGTCAGCGATTGCTGCATTTCGAGCCGGGCCAGCGGCGCGCCGATGCAGAAATGCAGGCCCGCGCCGAAGCTCACATTCTTTTGGTCGGCCCGTCCCGGGCGAAACTCGTGCGGCGCCTCGAAGGCGGACGGGTCGCGATTGGCGGCGCCCAGCAGGAGCGCCACCTGTTCGCCCGGCTTCAGCGTGACGGGGCCCAGGTCGACGGCTTCATAGGCATAGCGCGTGAACATGTGCAGCGGCGCGTCAAACCTCAGCGCCTCCTCGACGCTCGCAGCCGCAAGCTCCGGCGTTTGAAAGAACCGCCGCGGATCGCCGCCCTGGTCAAGGATGGTCTTCACTGCATTGCCGGTCTGGTGCACGGTGGCCTCGTGCCCGGCATTGAGCAGCAGCACGCAGGTCGAGATCAGCTCGGCGTCCGAGAGCTTTTCACCGGTGTCGCGCACCGCAATCAGCGCCGAGAGCAGATCGTCTGCGCCGTTGTGACGGTGATCTTCAATATGGGCGGTCAGGAACGCACCGAACTCGGCCGAGGCGCGGTTGGCCCGCTCCTCGGTGTCCCGCGACCGGTGCGGCACATACATCTCGCACATGGCATGCGACCAGGCGAGCAGATCATCGGCGCGGCCCACCGGAACGCCGAGCAATTCGCAGATCACCGTCAGCGGGATCGGTGTGGCGAACGCCGGCAGCAGATCGAAAGCTTCACCAGCGGGCAGGGCGTCAATAAGGTCATCTGCAAGCGCGCTGATACGCGGCCTGAGCCTTTCGACCGAACGCGAAACGAAGGCGCGGTTGACCAGCGTTCTCAAACGCGTATGCGCCGGCGGTTCGCGTTCAAGCAGCGAGCCGCTTTCGATCCGGTCAAAATCCGTGAGATGCCCGCGTCGCTCGACCGGATTGAGCGGCGCGCCCCAGCGGTTCTCGCGGCCGAGCCGCCGGTCGCGCAGGAGCGCATTGACCTGGTCATAGCCCGCAACGCACCACAGGCCGTAGTCCTCCCAGAAGAAAACGGACGAGGCATGATGCCTTTCGGCGTAGAACCGGTAGGGGTCCTGGACGAAGCCGGGATCATGTGGGTCTTGCGAAACGGAGAGTTGCTTGAGTGTCATGGCTGAGGTGTATCGTGGATCGGGCTTAAGGAAAATCCGGCGCGTGCCTGCAGCTTGATTTCACGGGGGATAATTGGCACGACCACCCAAATTTACATGCCAGCGACGCCGTGAATTGCTTTCGATGAAGACTTGATATGACCCTGCCTGACTACATTGACCTTTATTGCGAACGCACGGCGCCCGGGCTCTGGAACGAGCCGATCAATGCGCTCAGCAATGCGGCCTTTCTGGTCGCCGCCTGGCTTGCATGGCGTGTCTATGCGCGCAGGGGCAGGCACGATGCGCCGGATCTGATCGTGATCATTCTGGCCGCAGCGATCGGAATCGGCTCGTTTCTGTTCCATACTTTCGCAAACGGGTGGTCGGAAATGGCGGATGTGATCCCGATCTGGACGTTCGTGTCGATCTTCGTCCTGGTGACGATCCATCGCCTGACGGGCGAGAACATCTGGGCGACCGCCCGTATCGCGTTGATTGTGGTTGGAAGCATCGGCGTCGTTTTCTGGTTCACATCGGGCGATGTCACAACCGGTGAGGCGTCAGGACCGGGATATCTGAACGGGTCTCTGCAATACCTGCCGGCCCTGTTGGCCTTAATGGTCTTTGCGGCTGCAACGTGGGTGCATCGCCACCCGGCGCGTGTTTACGTAACCGCCGCCGCGATCATCTTCCTGGTGTCGCTCGGGTTTCGAACCATCGACCTGATGACCTGTGCGGCAACCGGAATTGGCACGCATTTCATGTGGCATATCCTGAACGGCGTTATGGTCGGGTTGCTTTTGCAAGCCCTGCTTCGGTATCTCCCGGCACAGCGCGAGAGCTAAAGCGCGCTCAGCCTGTCTTCAATGACAGCGCGACTTGCCGGAAACCTGTATCCAGCCGGAGGTAGCAGGTCGGGTTTCGACCTGGCGCGCAACGGTCTTGATCACCGGCGGCACCTGCCGCGAGATGGTGCGGGCGGGTTCGACAATCACCGTGCGGGTCCGGTGCGCATAGCGGGCAGGCACCCGTTCATGCACGGTGCGAGCCGGGTGCACGACCACGGTCCGGGCCTGGGTGGCGTACTGGGCAGGATGCACCACCTTGCACAGCGTCTTGACGCCATGGACGTGGCGCCATTCCCAGCCGATCGATTTTGGCCGCACCATGACCGTCTGATGCACGGTCTTGACCACCGCCGGGATGTGCCGGGCAATGAGCCGCTCGGGTTCGACAAGAACTTTTTCGGTCACTTTTCCGTAGCGTGCCGGAATCGTCTCGTGCATCACGCCGCCGGGTCTGACTACGACCTGCTGATGCACCGTCTTGTAAACCGCTGGCTGATGCACCTGCTGATAGCAGGCGAGCGTCTTACCGCCGGCAATGGCTGGAGAGGCAACGGAAAAGGCGAGAACGGCGGCAAGGATTCCCCGTCGAAAGGGCAAGAACTCGAACATGATACGCTCCCCGGCAGCGCGCGCGATGTTTGAACCATCGCCTTCGCGTCTTGTTGAAACAAGTGTGCCGCACCATGTAACCAATCAAGTAAAGCCTTAATCAGCCGTCAATGCAATAAGCATGGGCTGGCGCTGCATGATGATCAAGGAAGCTCGATCGGTTCCAGATTCGGCACGCGGCCGGTGCGCATCCACAGGAAACGACGGCGGATTGCAGACAAATCCGAAACCGTAACCTCAATTTAACGCGACTGGTGAACAACACGCCCAAGCCCTTTCGCCGCCTTGCGTCTTGAAGCGGCGGGGGGGCACACTCTATGTAGTGGGTTCAATAAGACTGATTCCCTGCGGGCCATGCGTCTGCCGGGCCGTTTGACAAGGGAAGCGCAATGAAAAATACAGTCGATACCGCCATGGCCCTGGTGCCCATGGTCGTTGAGCAGACAAACCGAGGCGAACGGTCCTACGACATCTTTTCGCGGCTTCTCAAGGAGCGGATCATTTTCATCACGGGTCCGGTCGAGGACCAGATGGCGACGCTGGTCTGCGCCCAGCTTCTGTTTCTTGAAGCCGAGAATCCGAAGAAGGAAATCGCGCTCTACATCAATTCGCCCGGTGGCGTCGTCACCGCCGGCATGGCGATCTACGACACCATGCAGTTCATCCGACCCGCGGTGTCGACACTCTGCGTCGGTCAGGCCGCTTCGATGGGATCGCTGCTGTTGTGCGCCGGTGAAAAGGGCATGCGGTTTGCCACGCCCAATGCCCGCGTGATGGTTCACCAGCCCTCGGGCGGCTTCCAGGGCCAGGCCTCCGACATCGAGCGCCATGCGCTTGACATCATCAAGATGAAGCGCCGGCTCAATGAAATCTATGTCAAGCACACCGGCCAGGATTACGAGACCGTCGAGAAGACGCTCGACCGCGATCATTTCTTGACGGCGGACGAGGCGCTCGGCTTCGGCCTGATCGACCGGGTTATCGACAAGCGTGAGTACATCGAAGCCCCGGCATAGGCTCAGGCTTCGGGTTTTTGTCTTGAACGAAGCGGCTTTTCACGGCCATTGCGCTACTCCTGCAACACGTTTTCGTGTGGTTGGGGTGGCGTGCGCGCTTGAGCGCGCTAAGATGGATGTTAAGTCTATGTTCAAATTCTCTGGCGTAGCATCGTCAGAATGACGGGGATTCGTTGCCCCGAGCCTTGAGGGTGTTTACCTGAGGTTCGGATTTGTACCCCGAGATTGCCTGTATGCCTCAACGTCACGGCGTTGTAAGGTGAGAGGCGCCATACATCCGGGCTTGAAGCCGGGATTGCGGGAAGGAAAGTGAAATGAGCAAGGTCAGCGGCAGCAACGGCGGCGATTCCAAGAATACCCTATATTGCTCTTTCTGCGGCAAGAGCCAGCATGAAGTGCGCAAACTCATCGCCGGTCCCACGGTGTTCATCTGCGATGAATGCGTGGAATTGTGCATGGACATCATCCGCGAGGAAAACAAATCCTCGATGGTGAAGTCGCGCGATGGCGTCCCCACCCCGCAGGAAATCATCGCCACGCTCGATGAGTATGTGATCGGCCAGAGACAGGCCAAGAAGATCCTCTCGGTGGCGGTTCACAATCACTACAAGCGTCTCAACCACTCGTCGAAGTCCGGCGAAGTGGAACTGGCCAAGTCCAACATCCTGCTCGTCGGCCCCACCGGCTGCGGCAAGACCTATCTGGCCCAGACCCTGGCGCGCATCATCGATGTGCCTTTCACCATGGCCGACGCCACGACGCTGACCGAAGCCGGTTATGTCGGCGAGGATGTGGAAAACATCATCCTCAAGCTCCTGCAGTCGGCGGACTACAACGTCGAACGCGCCCAGCGCGGCATCGTCTACATCGACGAGGTCGACAAGATCAGCCGCAAGTCGGACAATCCGTCAATCACGCGTGACGTTTCGGGCGAGGGCGTGCAGCAGGCGCTCTTGAAGATCATGGAAGGCACTGTGGCCTCGGTTCCCCCGCAGGGCGGCCGCAAGCATCCGCAGCAGGAATTCCTGCAGGTCGACACCACCAACATCCTGTTCGTCTGCGGCGGCGCTTTCGCCGGTCTCGACAAGATCATCTCGGCGCGCGGCGAAAAGACCTCGATCGGCTTCGGCGCCAATGTCCGCGCCCAAGACGAACGTCGCGTCGGCGAAGTGCTGCGTGAACTCGAGCCCGAGGATCTGGTCAAGTTCGGCCTGATCCCCGAATTCATCGGCCGTCTGCCGGTGCTTGCCACGCTCGAAGACCTTGACGAGGCAGCGCTGATCCAGATCCTGACCGAGCCCAAGAACGCTCTGGTCAAGCAGTATCAGCGCCTGTTCGAGATGGAGGATGTGGAACTCACCTTCCACGAAAGCGCGCTGATCGAAATCGCCAAGCGCGGCATCATCCGCAAGACCGGCGCCCGCGGCCTGCGCTCGATCATGGAGAAGATCCTGCTCGACACCATGTTCGAGCTGCCGGAACTCGAGGGCGTGCGCGAAGTGGTGATTTCCGACGACGTGGTGATCGGCAATGCCCGTCCGCTCTACATCTATGCCGAGCGTGACGGCGACACCAAGGGCTCGGCTTCGGCCTGATAGCCGGCGGCAAACCGCAGGCCTGACGCATCAAAACCCTCCGGGCTCAGTTCAGCCCGGAGGGTTTTTCGTTGTCAGGCACCTGGGCTTGCGCCCGGCGCCTTTCAGTTGATGTCCAGATAGCCCGATGCGATACGGCGTTGGAGATGCCGGTCGACCGCTGCGCGATCGTCGCAAGCGTGCAGGCGGCCGTTGCAATGGTTCCTCAGCGCCACGAGATCGGCGAGCATGGGCGACGACTTGGCCAGGCCCGCGGCTTCAAGCAGGGACGCACCGAGATAGCCAATGTCGAGCTTGGGGAAATCGAACGGGCGCATGTCCACCGAAGTTCCGATTCCGTGAAGCGTGAAATAGCTGCGGTAGGCCGAGGACGAGAGATCATCGATGGCAAAGTCCGGGTAAAGGCGTTCAATCAGATCACTTGTCGCGAAGGATTGATGATCGCCGAATTCCAGGACAATGGAGGGATGGGAGTTTTCATTGACCCTGATCTGGTCGAGAAACCAGTCAAAGTCTCTTTGTGACTGGGCAACGCGCCGGACATACTCGTCGAGGTCGCGGATACCGCTTGTTCCGATTTTATCGGAGCCAGTTTCCGCCAGTTTCTCCGAATAAGGCGAATGTGCGAACATCGTTTGCACCTGCAGGAAAAGCGGCCGTCCATCAGTTCTCCGGTGCTCGGAAATGAACTCCCGGGCGGCCTCAAAATAGAACCGGTCGCGATGGGCGTATTTGCTGGCGCCGATGCGATTGTAGTCAAGGACCTCATCAAAGCCGATGGATTCGAGAAACGGTCCCTCATTGACGAACCCGTGTTCCATCGGCATCAGCACAGCTGTCCGGTAGCCGCACCGCGCGAGTTCCGTTGCGAGCGACCGATGGATCTTGCCTTCCATGGCCGTGGTCAGATACGGAGCGCGCCAGCCGAAATCGAGGCTGGACATCCCTGTCATCAGCGAGAAGTTGGTGATCCATGTGCCGCCGCCGAAAGTTTCCACCTGCAATGCGCGCCTCTTTCCATCGTCGGATTTGAAGTTGCCAGAGAATTTCTCGTCAAGTCCGTACCGGTTTAGCCGGCTGAGATCTGTCTGGCTTTCCGAGAGGACGATAAAAAGATCCGGTTTCTGTCCCGTCGCTTCGCACGTCTGAGACGGTGCGAATGGTTCGGCCGCCAAGGTGTTGGCGAAGCGATCGGCAATTCCATGGCCCAGTGCCGCATCCCGGATATCCAGAAAGGAAATGAAAAACGCCGATGCGTTGTACCCGCCCAGATAGTGAAAATATCGCGGTTCATCCGCTTTCAGCGGATAACTGATCGGGATCGCTGCAAATGTGAACACCAGCAGCCCGATCCGCCGTGGAGTAGAGACGGCGCTGGTGCGATCGCGGGAAAAAATGACCGACAGCCCGGCAAGCCCGCACAGCAGGAGCCCGGCAAAGGGGACGACATAGAGTGTAAATTCATTGAGCAGAAAGGCGAAGGCCTTCGGATCGGCGCCGGTGAAGACGACGTCATAGATATGAAGGTCGAAACCTTTGGTCCGATATTTCAGCGTTGAGGCGATGGCGATCAGCGTGACGAATGTCAGCGCTGCGTAGATAGAGAATTTCCACCGCCGGCTTGCCAGAAACAGCACAGCCGCAATCCCCGCCACACAGAGCATGACGAAGGGCATGTGCCCGGCCTGCTGTTCGAGCCGGTAAAGGAGAGCCATACACAGGAGCGTCGCCACAACAACGGCAATGGGATTGAGGACAAGTTTTGACGTCTTCTGTAGCAGCGTCATGCTGATGCTCCGGTATTGAAAGGGGAGTAAGAGCATTTCTGGACGCCGGATCCCAACGCAATGAGACATTAACCCTAACGGACAGCCTTCATGGGGCGTGAGGATCTGATAATCGGAACTGGCTCGGCTGCTGCGACCAGGGGCTGATTTTCCAGAAACGTAACGGCTGGTGTTTTGCCCGCTTTTCGCTTGGCTCCAGCTTCCCGCCACTTTCATTCTCTAATATCGTCACGAATCGGTGATGGAGCAAATGCCGTGCTGGTCTGTCTTGAAACCGGGCTGCTGGTTCTCCAATTAGAATGAACAGGGTACATGCCCTATAAGGACGCGAATGGCGGTTGCTGGATGAGCCGGGGCCGCGCCCCGCGTTGCCAATCGGCCCGGTGGGGCCAGGAAAGGAAATCATATGCCGGATAAAAAAGTGAGTTCATCACGCTCGCCCGAAGAGGCAGGTATCTACCCCGTCCTCCCGCTGCGCGACATTGTCGTATTCCCGCACATGATCGTGCCGCTGTTTGTCGGCCGTGAAAAGTCGATCCATGCGCTGGAGGAAGTCATGGGCTCGGACAAGCAGATCATGCTTGCCACCCAGATCAACGCCAGCGATGACGATCCCGAGCCGTCGGGCATCTACGACATCGGCACCATTGCCAATGTGCTGCAACTGCTGAAACTGCCCGATGGCACCGTCAAGGTGCTGGTCGAAGGTCGTGCGCGCGCCGAAGTCATCGCCTACACCGACCGCGAGGAGTACTACGAAGCCCGCGCGGTGGAACTGGCGGAGCCAGAGGAAGATCCGGTCGAAATCGAAGCGCTGTCGCGCTCGGTGGTCTCCGAGTTTGAAAACTACGTCAAGCTCAACAAGAAGATCTCTCCGGAGGTTGTGGGCGCCGCAAGCCAGATTGACGATTATTCCAAGCTCGCCGACACGGTGGCATCGCATCTGTCGATCAAGATCCCCGAGAAGCAGGACATGCTCTCGACGATTTCCGTGAAGGGCCGCCTTGAAAAGGCGCTCGGCTTCATGGAAGGCGAGATTTCGGTGCTGCAGGTCGAAAAGCGCATCCGCTCCCGCGTCAAGCGGCAGATGGAGAAGACCCAGCGCGAATATTATCTGAACGAGCAGATGAAGGCGATCCAGAAGGAACTTGGCGACGGCGAGGACGGCCGCGACGAGATGGCCGAGATCGAAAGCCGCATCGCCAAGACCAAGCTGTCCAAGGAAGCCCGTGAAAAGGCTGATGGCGAATTCAAGAAGCTCAAGCAGATGAGCCCGATGTCGGCCGAGGCCACCGTCGTGCGCAACTATCTCGACTGGCTTCTGGGTCTGCCCTGGGGCAAGAAATCCCGCATCCGGATCGACCTCAATGCCGCCGAACAGGTGCTCGAGATCGATCACTTCGGCCTGGAGAAGGTCAAGGAGCGGATCATCGAATATCTGGCGGTCCAGGCCCGGTCCTCCAAGATCAAGGGACCGATCCTCTGCCTCGTCGGCCCTCCCGGCGTCGGCAAAACCTCGCTCGCCAAGTCGATCGCCAAGGCGACCGGCCGCGAATATGTGCGCATGGCGCTTGGCGGCGTGCGTGACGAGGCCGAGATCCGTGGTCACCGCCGTACCTATATCGGCTCGATGCCCGGCAAGGTCGTCCAGTCGATGAAGAAGGCCAAGAAGACCAACCCGCTGTTCCTTCTCGACGAGATCGACAAGATGGGTCAGGATTTCCGCGGCGATCCGTCGTCGGCCTTGCTTGAGGTGCTGGATCCGGAACAGAATTCGACCTTCATGGACCATTATCTTGAGGTTGAGTACGATCTGTCCAACGTGATGTTCATCACCACGGCCAACACGCTCAACATCCCGGCACCGCTGATGGACCGGATGGAGATCATCCGCATCGCCGGCTACACCGAGGACGAGAAGCTGCAGATCGCCCGCAGGCATCTGCTGCCCAAGGCCGTGCGCGACCACGCGTTGCGTCCGGAGGAGTTCGAGATCACCGACGAGGCGCTGTTGCAGGTGGTCCGCACCTACACGCGCGAAGCCGGTGTGCGCAACTTCGAGCGGGAGTTGATGAAACTGTCGCGCAAGGCCGTGACCGAGATCCTCAAGACCGGGGTGAAATCGGTCAGCATCGATGCTGAAAACCTGGCTGATTACCTGGGCGTGCCGCGGTTCCGTTATGGCGAAGCCGAGTTCGACGACCAGGTCGGCGTGGTCACAGGACTTGCCTGGACCGAAGTGGGCGGCGAATTGCTGACCATCGAAGGCGTCATGATGCCCGGCAAGGGCAAGATGACGGTGACCGGCAATCTGCGCGACGTGATGAAGGAATCGATTTCGGCGGCGGCATCCTATGTCCGCTCGCGTGCGGTCGATTTCGGCATCGAGCCGCCGATGTTCGACAAGCGCGACATCCACGTCCACGTGCCTGAAGGCGCCACCCCGAAGGACGGCCCGTCGGCCGGCGTCGCCATGGCGACGGCGATCGTGTCGACCATGACCGGCATTCCGGTGCGCCGTGATGTCGCCATGACCGGCGAGATAACCCTGCGTGGCCGGATCCTGCCGATCGGTGGGCTCAAGGAGAAGCTGCTCGCTGCGCTCCGCGGCGGCATCAAGACCGTGATGATTCCGGAAGACAATGCCAAGGATCTCCCCGAGATTCCGGACAATGTGAAGAATGGACTGGAAATCATTCCGGTGGCGAAGATGGGTGACGTGCTGCGCCATGCGCTGGTCCGGATGCCCGAGGCCATCACCTGGGATCCTGATGCCAAGCCGGAAGCCGCCATCGCGGCCGAGGCAGGCGATGAGGCCGGTGCAGCAATCGCGCACTAGTGGTGCGATCCAGGCAGATGGTTGCCATCTGTCTGGACAAATCGCCCAACCAGTCAAATAGCTTGCGGGCTGACCTCTCGAAACAGATGGGAACCATCTGTTTCGGCCAGACCACCAGCATTTGGCCGATCAAAAGCCATGAATTGGACGGGCGGGGAAATTTCCCGCCCGTTTTCGCGAGTCTCGCTGTGTAAACCGCGTAAAAAGCGCGGTAATCCGGGGAGTTTGGTTGCACCGAACCGCGAGATGCGTAGGATCACCGCATCGAACAGACTGAGTCGACATAACGCCAGGAAAGGGACGAAAATGAATAAAAATGAACTCGTGGCCGCTGTGGCCGAGAAATCGGGCATCAGCAAGGGAGACGCTACATCGGCTGTCGAGGCGGTTTTTGAAACCATCACAGGTGAGCTGAAGAATGGTGGCGACGTTCGCCTCATCGGTTTTGGCAATTTCACCGTGTCGCGTCGCGAAGCCTCGAAGGGCCGCAATCCGCAGACCGGCAAGGAAGTTGATATTCCTGCCCGCAACGTGCCGAAGTTCTCTGCCGGCAAGGGCCTCAAGGACGCTTGCAACTAAGCTGTCCGTTTGAAACATTCAACACATCGAACCCGGGCGTTAGCGTCCGGGTTTTTTTTATGCCGTGGGTGGGGGATCCGGTGCTCCACATGGGACGATGAGAATTTGGGTCAAATGCGCTTGACAAAAGAACAATAAGTGAACATAAAAGAAACACAGAGTGAATTGAGGAGTTGATCATGACTGCATTTGCCCGTGACCTTGCCGCATTCGTCTCCATGTCGCTGTTCGTGGCGAGCTTCGCCGTTCTGGCGCTCGCGTTCTGAGTTTTGCGTCAACCGCTGATATCTGCCTGATGAAGCGGAGAAGCCGCCGCTCGGCCTGGCGGACTCTCCATGGGCGGGTCTTCCTGCCCGCCTCTTGCTTGGTTGTGTAGCCGCCGTATTTTCGTTCCCTGCCTCTGGACTTTGCGGTCCTGGTCCTCACAATTGACGTTTGAGTCTGCGGTCACGCCAATCGACCTGACCGCGGAGCAATCGGCAGAGGATTTCCATGGCGCGGGACAACAAGTCAGCCAAACTGCTGGCCAATCTGGCGGCGGGCACCGAGCAGGCACGCGGGCGTGACAGGCATGGTGATGACCGCGGGCCGGGCGCCTGGCCGGGTTTCGTGCATCTGCGCGTGCATTCGGCCTATTCGCTGCTTGAGGGCGCGCTGCCGATCAAGACCCTGATCAAGCGGGCCGTCTCCGATGATCAGCCGGCGCTTGCTATCACCGACACCAACAATCTGTTCGGGGCGCTCGAATTTTCGGTCAAGGCCATGGAAGCGGGAATTCAGCCGCTGATCGGATGTCAGCTCGATATCGACATGCAGGACGGCCAGACCGGCGATCGCCGCTCGCACCGGGATCACCTGCAGAAGGCGCCGCATATTGTAGTGTATGCCGCGACCCCTGCGGGCTATGACCGATTGGTGGCGATCGTCAGCCAGGCCTACCTCGGCGGTGACACGTCCGACCGGCCGCATATCGAACTGTCCTGGCTAGACGAAGACGCCGGCGGCCTGATCGCGCTCACAGGCGCAGGCGGCGGGCCGGTCGATCAGGCCATGCGCGAAGGCCATCCCGACCTTGCCAAGGCCAGGCTGGAGCGGCTCAAATCGGTGTTTGGCGACCGGCTCTATCTCGAATTGCAGCGCCAGCGCGGCTATGATCGTGCCCATGAGGCCAAGTTGATAGCGCTCGCCTATGAGTGCGAAGTGCCGCTGGTGGCGGCGAACGAAGCGTTTTTCCCGACGCCCGATGATTTCGAGGCCCATGATGCCTTGATGGCGGTGGCCTGCAACGCCGTGATGTCGGATGACCGGCGGCCGCGGCTGAGCGTCGACCATTGTCTCAAGTCCCGCGCCGAGATGATGGCGCTGTTTGCCGACATTCCCGAAGCGCTCGCCAACACCGTCGAGATTGCCCGGCGCTGCAGCGCCATCGTCGAAAGCCGCGCGCCGATTTTGCCGCGATTTACCGGCGGCGGCGAGGACGACCCGGAGGCAGCGCTCGCCGCCGAAGCCGCTGAACTTCGGCGTCAGTCGCTCGAGGGGCTGGAGCGCCGGCTTGCCCGGATCGGCATGGCCGAAGGATTTACTGAATCCGATTATCGCGAGCGGCTTCAGGTTGAGCTCGACATTATTGAGTCGATGAAATTTCCCGGCTACTTCCTGATCGTGGCCGACTTCATCCAGTGGGCCAAGGGGCAGGGCATTCCGGTCGGTCCCGGCCGCGGTTCCGGCGCCGGATCGCTGGTGGCCTATGCGCTCACCATCACCGATGTCGATCCGCTGCGCTTCTCGCTGCTGTTCGAGCGCTTCCTCAATCCCGCCCGCGTCTCGATGCCCGACTTCGACATCGATTTCTGCCAGGATCGCCGCGACGAGGTGATCCGCTATGTGGTCGCCAAATATGGCCGTGAACAGGTGGCGCAGATCATCACCTTCGGAAGCCTGCAGGCGCGTGCGGCTTTGCGCGATGTCGGCCGTGTTCTGGAAATGCCCTACGGGCTGGTTGACCGGATCTGCAAGCTGGTGCCCAACAACCCGGCCAACCCCACGCCCTTGAACAAGGCGATCGAGGAGGAGCCGCGCTTCCAGGAGGAGGCCGACAAGGAACCCGCCGTCGCCCGGCTCCTCGACATCGCGCAGAAGCTCGAAGGGCTCTACCGCCACGCTTCCACCCACGCCGCAGGCATCGTCATCGGCGACCGGCCTTTGTCGCAACTGGTACCGATGTACCGCGATCCGCGGTCCGACATGCCGGTCACCCAGTTCAACATGAAATGGGTGGAGCAGGCGGGCCTGGTCAAGTTCGACTTTCTGGGCCTCAAGACGCTGACGGTGCTCAAGACCGCGGTCGATTTCATCGCCAAGCGCGGCGTCAGCATCGACCTCGAAGCGCTGCCGCTCGATGACAAGCTCACCTATGAGATGCTGTCGCGCGGGGAGACCGTCGGCGTGTTCCAGGTTGAATCGGCGGGCATGCGCAAGGCGCTGATCGGCATGCGGCCCGACCGCATCGAAGACATCATCGCGCTCGTGGCGCTCTATCGCCCGGGTCCGATGGAGAACATCCCGGTCTACAACGCCCGCAAGCATGGCGAGGAGGAACTGGCCTCCATCCACCCGAAGATCGACGACCTGCTGGCCGAAACCCAAGGGGTGATCGTCTATCAGGAACAGGTGATGCAGATCGCCCAGGTCCTGGCAGGCTACTCGCTCGGCGAAGCCGATCTGCTGCGCCGCGCCATGGGCAAGAAGATCAAGGCGGAGATGGACCAGCAGCGCGCCCGCTTTGTCGAGGGCGCAGTCGAGCGCAACGTCTCCAAGCCGCAGGCCGACATGATCTTCGATCTGCTGGCGAAATTCGCCAATTACGGCTTCAACAAGTCCCACGCCGCGGCCTATGGCATCGTCTCCTACCAGACGGCCTATCTTAAAGCGCATTATCCGGTCGAGTTCCTCGCCGCCTCGATGACTTACGATATGTCGAACACCGACAAGCTCAATGATTTCCGCCAGGACGCCAAGCGGCTGGGGATCGAGGTTGCGGCGCCTTCGGTGCAGACCAGCTTCCGCCATTTCGAAACCGGCGACAACCGGATCTATTATGCGCTCGCCGCAATCAAGGGCGTGGGCGACGCGGCCGTCGAGCATATCGTCGAGATGCGCGGCGACACGCCCTTCGCCTCGCTCGAGGATTTTTGTGTGCGGATCGACCCGCGCCAGGTCAACCGCCGGGTGCTCGAAAGCCTGATCGCCGCCGGCGCGCTCGATTGTTTCGGCCAGGACCGGGCGGCGCTCAGCGCCGGACTTGACCGGATCCTCGGCTTTGCCCAGCGTGCCCAGGAAAACCGCATCAGCGGCCAGAGCGACATGTTCGGCGCGGGGGCCTCTGAGGAGGGGGCCGAATCCATCCATCTGCCTGCCGCTCCGCCCTGGCTGCCGGCGGAAAAACTGCACCGCGAATACCAGGCGCTGGGCTTTTATTTGTCCGCGCATCCGCTTGATTCCTATAACGAACTTCTTGCGAAAATGCGGGTGCAGACCTGGGCGGATTTCTCGCTTGCGGTCAAGGCCGGCGCCACCGCCGGACGGCTAGCCGGCACGGTGACCAGCAAGCAGGAGCGCAAGACGCGCACCGGCAACAAGATGGGGATCGTGGCCTTTTCCGACAGCTCCGGCCAGTATGAAGCGGTGCTGTTTTCCGAAGGCCTGGCGCTCTACCGGGAACTGCTCGAACCGGGCAAGTCGATCGTCATCACGGTCACTGCCGAGGAGCGGCCTGAAGGCATCGGGCTCAGGATCCAGACCGCGGATTCGCTCGAGGACCGCGCTTCCCGCGGCCAGTCGGCGCTCAGGGTCTATATGCGCGACGCCCGTCCGCTCAATTCGGTTTCGACCCATCTGAAGGCGCATGGGGAGGGGCAGGTGTCCTTTGTCATGATAAAGGATGATGGCCGCCGCGAGATCGAAGTGACGCTGTCCGACCGCTACAAGATCTCGCCGCAGATCGCCTCGGCGCTCAAGGCCGCACCCGGCGTGCTCGACGTCGAACTGGTCTGAGTTGCCTCTCGAGGCTTACAGCACGACCGCCATGGTGGCGAGCGTCACCGCGTTCAGGCCCATCCCCCATAGCACGGCAATCGGAAACAGCGGTGTTGCGTGGCGCTGCACCGCATAGGCCAGCATCACGAGCGCCGCGGGCAGCCAGTCGAGCATGTAGCGCTGGACATTGTACTGGGTGAAGCCGTTGGAATGGTAAAACAGCATGACCGTGACCAGTCCCGCCACCAGCAGCCCCGACACCACCGTGCGCCGGTTGACCGGGGTGAAGAACAGCATGGCGAGCCAGGGACTGGCGACCAGGAACGCTGTGCCGAAGCGGTCGATCCCGACCAGGTCCAGTTGCCCCACGCCCTCGAAGCGCGCATGAAACCCCTGCACCAGTGCGTGGTAAAGGTTGAACGGAACATATTTCCAACTCCACAGGCCATGGGCGTCGAGCCGCTCCTTCAGGACACCGGGCGGGTAGTCGATATGGATGTAGCCGGTCTCGAACGGCGAGCCGAACCTCGCATGATTGTAGGCGAGATAAAGCCCGATCGCGACCAGCACCGGCAGCCCCAGTTTCACTGACCGCACGATCTTGTCACCCATCGCCGACCACAGCCGCGCGTCCGTGCGAAGCGAAAGGATGAGCAGCAACGGCACGTAGAAAATGCTCATCTGGCGGCTGAGAAAGGCGCAGCCGATGGCAATTCCCGCCGTGACCAGGCGGCCCGCCAAGGCCTCGTGAATGGCGAGACTGGTCGCCAGGAAGGCCAGCGCCTGGGCGAAGAACCAGATGCCGTCGCCGCGGATGGTGACAAAGAACAAAGGGCTGGAAAAGCCGATCGCCAGCAGCAGCCAATAGAGATGGGAGGAGCCCACGCCCAGCTGCGAGAAGATCCGACGCCATATCAGCAGCGATCCCACAAAAAGCAGCAGGGTCAAGAGGATAAAGCCGGATGTTGTCACACCGCCGAGAGCCACGAGAGGCAGCGCAGCGATCCCGGGGAACGGCGGAAACACCACATAGGTCCGGCCATCGAGGATGGCGCAATCGAGATCGAAACAGGTTTCAGCCCACAGCCGGCCCTTGAGAAAACCATCCGCGATCAGGGCCGCGGAGTTGCTTCCACCTGCTTCGGTGAACGCGGCATAGACAAGCGCCGTCACCAGCAACAGGGCGAGCAGCGCTCCGGCCGGAAGCAGCAGACGCTCGCGCAAGGAAGGTGTTGTCATGGTCTCGAATGCCCCCTTCGCCTATCCCCCTGGATCGGCGGTAAAATCACTGCGCTCTAGCAGTTTCATTCAATCACAGGTTATGTCAATCAGTCCTCGTCCGCCTGCCTGATCTTTCGCGACGTGCCGAAAGTATAACCGGTTTCGACGATGTCGCGGCCGAATTTCTGCCGCACCTTGTCGATCGCACTCTCGGCCACAGCCCGGCGCGCCGCTGCCGGGTCGACCAGATCGGGTGGGTCGGCGCGCGCCGCGTCGGTGAGATCGGTGACCCCGATGCCGATCAGCCGGAACCGGTCATGGCCGAGTTCGCGCTCGAGCAGATGCAGGCCCGTGCGGAAGATCCGGTCGGCGAGCACGGTGGGGTCTTCGAGCTTGAAATTGCGCGTCCTGCTCTTGAAGTCAGGGGTCTTGAGCTTGAGCACCACGGTCTGCCCGGCAATGCCCGACGCCTTGAGACGGGCCGAGACCTTTTCGGACAATCGCCGGAGCACCGGCACCAGATCCTTGGCCTCCGACAGGTCCGTGTTGAAGGTGGTCTCGGCCGACACGCTCTTGGCTCCCTCATTGGGATGCACCGTGCGCTCGTCCTCGCCGCGCGCCAGATGATAGAGCCGCTTGCCCATCACCCCATAGCTGCGCATCAGCGCGGTTTCCTCCATGGTCTGCAATTGGCCGATCGTGCGGATGCCGTCGCGCTCGAGCGTGGTGGCGAAGGCCTTGCCGACGCCCCAGATCAGAGTCACAGGGCGTGGCGCCAGAAAGGCCAGCGCCTCCTGCTTGCCGATCACCGAAAACCCGCGCGGCTTGTCGAGATCCGACGCCACCTTGGCCAAAAACTTGCAGTAGGACAGCCCGACCGACAAGGTGATGCCGATTTCCGCCTCGACCCGGGCGGCAAAGCGCGCCAGGGTGCGCGCCGGGGTGTCCTTGTGCAGCCTCTCGGTTCCCGCCAGATCGAGAAATGCCTCGTCTATCGAGATCGGCTGCACCAGCGGTGTCAGCTCCTCCATCATGCGCCGCACATCGCGCCCAACACGCGCATATTTCTCCATGTCGGGCTTGATCACCACAGCCTCGGGACAGGCGTCGAGCGCCTTGAACATCGGCATCGCCGAGCGCACGCCGTGGATGCGCGCAATATAGCAGCAGGTCGAGACCACGCCGCGCTTGCCGCCGCCGATGATCACCGGCTTGTCGGCGAGCTCCGGGTTGTCGCGCTTCTCCACCGTCGCATAAAACGCGTCGCAATCCACATGCGCGAGTGTCAGCGCGTGGATCTCCGGATGGCGGATCAGCCGGGGGCTGCCGCAGGCATGGCAGCGCCGCGCCTCCGCGCGGGCGGGGGCCAGGCAGTCGCGGCAGAACCCGGGAACCGGATCGGGATGCGGAGGCGCGTGGATCATCATCTTGTCGCGAGAGAACAAAGGTTGAACATTGGCAGATTACGCAATAATCTTTCGACTCACAAGCCTGCCATTTCCTTGGGATCGAGCAACGCATGCCTCTGACCATCCACCCCGTCACTTCGGCTCTCTGGCCGCAACTCGAGACCCTGTTCGGGCCGCAGGGCGCTTGCTACGGCTGCTGGTGCAGCCACTTCCGGCTGGCGCCGAAGCAGCGCGAAGCCCTGTCCAGAGACGACAAGAAGGCGCTTCTGAAGCAGGCGACCGAGGCCCCGCTTGCGCCGGGACTGATCGCGCTGGATGATGGCGTGCCGGTGGGCTGGGTGCAGGTGACGCCGCGCGCCCATGTGCCGCGGTGGAACACCGACCGGACGGTGTCCAGGCCGCTTGACGGAGATGATCCGGCCGATCCGGGTCTGTGGGCCATCTCCTGCTTCTTCATCCAGCCCGGACTGCGCGGGCAGGGGATCAGCCATGTTCTTGTCGATGCGGCGGTCGCCCATGCGAAGGACAATGGGGCGAGGGTGATCGAGGCCTGCCCGATGAAAAAGGCCAAGCAGTCGAAATCGGTCGGTCTGTTCGTGGGCTCGGTCTCGATCTTCGAGAAGGCCGGCTTCCAGACCGTCATCGAACGCAAGATTGGCCGGCCGCTGATGCGAATGGTGTTGGCGTGAACCGCCTGCAAGCAGATACTGCGCGGCGGTCAGGGCGCAAACGAGGCGAAATGGGCCCGGATCAGTTTCTCGGCGTGAGGCCAATCCGTGGCGATATCGACGCCATCGCCAGGATGCGGCGCCAGCCCGCGAAACACGTCATTGGCGATCAGGTTGAGCAGCAGGGTTTCAGGCACATGCTGGCGCACCGACTGGAGGTTCACGAAGATATCATCGATGAACACCACCGGGTGGGATCGCGCGCCGTGCAGCGCCAGGACGGCGGGGCCCTTGGCGGCTTCGGTGGCGATCATCGGGAAATCGAAGCCATGGCGCGAGAGCAGCCGGCGCCGCACCGGGCGGTGGCGGGGCGGCATCGCCGTCAGAAACACGATGTCGGCCACATCGGACAGCCGCTCGAGACTTTGGGCGGCCTCAAGCACCGGCGTCTGCCAGTCGTCATGTGCGGCAAAGAACGCCTCCAGCAGCCGCGCCACCTCCTCTTCCGGTGTTTCGCCACTATCGGCAAGGCTGAACACATTGCCGTTGAGCCGGAACGAGGTGGGGCGCAGCTCATGGCCATTGTGCTTGAGGAATGCCTGGAACGGCGTGACAAATTCCAGCACCACCTCGTCGATGTCGCAGACAATCAGCGGCCGCTCGCCGAGCAGCAGATCGTCATGTTCGGCGTCGGGGATCAGCAACATCACGTCTCGCCCGCTCCGCCAAGGGCATGGAAGGCGCGCGACACCTCTTCGGGCCTGGTGCCGCTGGCGGCGCAGAAATCCATCAGGGTCGGCTCGTGGTTCATCAGGAAGCTCAAGACGCCCACGAGAAACCCGGGCTCGCGTGCGGCTTCGCGCAGATTGCTGGCTTCAAGCCCGGTCAGCGCCAGGAAACGGCCCATCAGTTCAGGCTCGCCGGCAAGCCAGACCAGAACCGCAATCGCTGTGTCTTCCGCGTCTGCCATGGCGAGTGTGCTCCTTGAGATGGACTTGATCCGCATTCGAAATGTCGGATTACCACTTTTTCAACCTAATGGAACTAAGGTGCGTGTGTTGGCTGGCATTGCGGACCGGAGTTGTCGCAACCAAATACGGCGCAATGCAGGTGATTTACATCTCCTGCTGCCAGCAGCAACGCAATCCGGCAGGCATAGGACCTGGCCGGATCGGGGATGGGAACGGTCATGACAAAGCAGGTGATGATTGTTGAGGACAATGAACTCAACATGAAACTCTTCCGGGACCTGATCGAAGCGTCAGGTTACAAGACGATCCAGACCCGCAACGGACTGGAGGCGATGGATCTCGCCCGCCTTCACCGTCCCGATCTCATCCTGATGGACATCCAGTTGCCCGAGGTCTCCGGCCTTGAAGTCACCAAATGGCTCAAGCAGGATGATGACCTGCACATGATCCCGGTGATTGCGGTGACAGCCTTCGCCATGAAGGGTGACGAGGAGCGCATCCGCCAGGGCGGCTGTGAAGCCTATATCTCCAAGCCGATTTCGGTTCCCCGATTCATCGAAACCATCAAGACCTATCTTGGCGATGCTTGAGGGCGGAGGGACAAAATGACCGCGCGCATCCTGGTGGTTGATGACATTCCGGCCAATGTGAAGCTTCTCGAGGCCCGGCTGATGGCCGAGTATTTTGAAGTCCTGACCGCTGCCGACGGCATGACCGCGTTGGATATTTGCGACCAGACCCCGGTCGATCTCATCCTGCTCGACATCATGATGCCCGGTATCGATGGATTTGAGGTCTGTCACCGCCTCAAGCACAATCCGCGCACCGCCCATATTCCGGTCGTCATGGTGACGGCGCTGGATCAGCCGGCGGACCGCGTGCGTGGTCTCAAGGCCGGTGCCGATGATTTCCTGACCAAGCCGGTCAATGATCTGCAGCTCATGACCAGGGTCAAGAGCCTGATTCGTTTCAAGGCCTTGAGCGATGAACTTCGGCTTCGAGCCGAGACTGCGCGCAATCTTGGCCTGGAGGCGCTTCTGGCGCCGCATCAGGGCCAGCTGGAAGAGCCGGGCATGGTGTTGCTGGTCGACAGTCGCGCCAACTCCCAGGAGCGCATGAACCGGGCGCTCAAGGGAGTTGCCGAGGTGACCGCCATTGGCGACCCGCAGGCGGCATTGTTCGAGGCGGCCGACAAGCCCTATGAGCTGGTGATCGTGTCGTCCTCGCTCGACAATTACGATCCCTTGAGGCTGTGCTCGCAACTGCGTTCGCTGGAGCGGACCCGTTTCATTCCCATGCTGGTGGTTGCCGAGCAGGGTGAAGAAGATCTTGTGATCCGTGCGCTGGAGCTCGGCGTCAATGATTATCTGCTGCGGCCGCTTGATCCCAATGAGCTGGTCGCCCGCAGCGTGACCCAGATCCGCCGGAAGCGCTACACCGACCGGCTCAGAGCCAGCCTGACGGAATCGGTCGAGTTCGCGGTTACCGACGCGCTCACCGGCCTGAACAACCGCCGCTATCTCGACACCCATATGGCGACGTTGGTCGATCGCTCACATCGTCGTGGCCGGCCCCTGTCCGTTCTGATTACCGATATCGATCATTTCAAGGCCTTCAACGACACCCATGGCCATGAGGGCGGCGATGATGTTCTGCGTGAATTCGCCCGCCGCATCCGGGGCGCCGTGCGCGGCGCCGACCTTGCCTGCCGCTATGGCGGCGAGGAATTCGTGGTGGTGATGCCCGACACGCCTGCGGAGATTGCCGCGCATGTCGCCGAACGGCTGCGCGATGCCGTGGCCGGTTCGCCGTTCAAGGTTTCGGCGTCAGGAGCCATGGTGCAGGTGACCACATCTGTCGGCATTGCGACGCTGGATAAAGACGGAGAGGGCGCTGATTCGCTGCTCCGACGCGCCGACAGGGCGCTCTACCAGGCCAAGCATGACGGTCGCAATCGTGTCGTCGGCCAGGCCGCCTGAACGCGTCAGCTCGCCATTTCGAAATCGCTACCCGGTGGTTTCCCATCGTCGGACCGGGTCTGCGGCATTTCGTCTCCGCTGGCCAACTCATTAGGGCCTGTTGACGTTTATCTAAGTTGAATGACGGCTGCGGCTAGCGAGACAAAGGCGGCGAAGCTCTGGTCGGTTTTGCACGAACGCATGGCGATGCCTCTGTTTTCCTTGAGTTTTCCGAAGTAGTTTTCGATC
>JAHRFE010000042.1 GCA_019084245.1 Hoeflea sp. | reverse complement strand
GCGGGCAATCGTATCCACTCTCTTCAACTCCCACTCCATCCGCTGCCAAAAGCCGGATGGTCAGATGAAATCTAAAGGGGGTCAAAATTGGATGCCGATTACCCCGCCAAGGGGGTCAATTTTGCATGCCGAAACACAATCAGCGTCGATTGTTTTTTTCGCAATACGCCTTGATGCGTTTCTGGATATCATTATCAAAAGACATCATGGCACGGCATCGCCAGTGCAGTTGTTTAAAACTTTGCGCTTAACTGTCCGCTCTCAATACCGAAGGAGACGGCGACAAAACGCCTCCGGCAAGAAAACTCCGGAGGCGCTGTCGTCAGCTGATTTCCAGCCTAGCGGTAAACATGGACAATCTGTCGAGTGCCCGCATCGACCAACACTGGCTGGCCGTTGATGTAGACATACTGATATTCATAATCGGGAACCGCGTACAGTTCGACGGTGTCGGGAACGCCAGCGCCAATTACGACTTCACCTTCCAGGTAAACCGGCTCGATACGGTTTTGCATTACATAGGTCTTTACGGTCGCTGGTGGCGATGCCGCTAGACCTGCTGTCGCTCCAATCACGCCGCCGACGGCAGCGCCGATTGGACCACCGATCAAAGCTCCGGCGATGGCGCCGCCGGCCAGACCAACGGTCGCATTGGTTGATGCCTGATCGTTTTCGAGGACCGGAATCTGAGCTGTCTGCGGTGCCATAGAGATCACGGCTGGTTTACCAGTGAACTCGCCTGAGAGGTATTCGGAATATGCCCATCCGGTCGTCCCATTGTAGGAAACCTGACACCACTTCCTGCCTTCGATGCAGCCATTGACGGTTGCGGTGTCGGAATTGGCAATAGCGCCAATCACTTCATATTGAGGTCCGGGGCCGGTGCGGATGTTAAGATCGGCGGTTGCGATTGCATTGAAACCAGCAAGAGCGGCGGTGCTAGAAAGCACGGCGGTGGCCAGACCAGCAGCTGTGATTATTGCCATTTTGTTTTGCATTGGTATTTCCTTTGGGTTCGTGAACTACCTATGGCAGTTGATTGATCTGCCCGGCATTCACGATCACACAATGTTTTTGTCACACGACTGGTTCCCAGCTCAATCGGGGTGATTTCGTGACAATTCGATGGCCAGATGGTGATTGGAGGGGCATTTTGGCATGCCAGACGCCGGACCCTGCTTGTTGGCTCTAACTGTAGGTATGCCGTTATTCGCGAGACATTTCCTTTAGCCTCCCCTCATCGGGACGACGGAGATGTTAATGACCAAGGATCAACGCGAGATACAGCGCAAATTGCGGATACTTCGATACGCTGACGAGATTGGCCATGTTGCGAACATAACCCTGCGGGACGGCCAATGCCACGAGGTCGTATCTCGACTGTTGCAAACGGGGATACCGTTCATCGTGCATTCGGTCGATCCTCGAAGTTCGCATATCGACACCCCTTTCGATCAAGGTGTATGGCTGAACAAGCCGTCCACCCCGAACGCCTTGGTCCAAGCGGTGAGCGCTCCATTTCGGAAAAAACCGATTAATTGACGATGTCGACGGGGAGCTATGCCCCCGAGAAGGTTGAGTCTACAGTTCGATACGTTCGCGCCACCACCATTCAGGATGTTGAGTGCGCACGAAATCCACAACCTCTTCGCGCAGGCGCATTTCAACTGACCATGCCGACATCGGGTCGGGGGCCATCGCGTAGAATTTGATCGTCATCCCTTGCGCTGAGTGGTCGGTGATACAAGTCCAGATCTTGTCATGCTCGATCACACCGGGATCGGTCTTGGCGCATGAGCTGAATTTCTCGCGCAGTATTGTCACCTCCGCCATCGGATCGAGGACAAGCTGAATTGTCACCATCAGGCGTTCATTGAGCACCGACCAGTTCTTGAATGGATAGGACAGGAAATACTTGACTGGCACGATGAGCCGTCTCTCGTCCCATGTACGCAGCCGGATAAAGGTGAAAAAAATCGCCTCGACAACGCACCAGTCGCCTTCGTAATGGATGTTGTCACCAATCCGCACGGGCTTCGCGATCGCAATTTGCAGCGACGCAACCATGTTGCCGAGCGTGACCTGCCCTGCAATGCCGAGAATCACTGTCAGGACACCGGCGGAGGCAAGCAGCGTGACGCCCATATCGGCAAAGATGTCGAATTGGAGCAGTACGAACACGATCGAAAAGCCGACTGTGACCACAAGGATGACGCGCCGTATGGCATACATCGACGTGTAAAATTCCCGTTCTGATGAGCTTGGCGTGTCATAATTCTCCCCCAATTGACGGCGGGTGACATGGTCGAGCAGCGCATCGACAACGCGCAGGGCGGCCAGGCTGAACCCGACAACGGCCAGCAATACCAGCGTCGCTGTAATGACGGCATTCACTGGCCCCGAAAGGGACACGATGAATCCCAAAAGCCAGTGTGCTGCCGCTGCCGCTGCAACCAGCGACAGCGGCAACGCTGCGCGCTTGAAAGCACGGCGCGCTACGCGGTTTTCAGATATGTGTCTGCCCAGACCGACGAGCTTTGCGGTCAGCAGACCGACAACGCCCACAATGGCGGCCACTAGCGGCAGGGCAATCCATTCCCAAAGTTGCAGCCAGCCCACTCTTGCCTTCATTGCGTCCGGTATATGTGCCTCGAAGGCTCTGGGACCGAACGCCTTGTAAAGCAGGTCGATATTGTCGACCGTGTCGCGCGAAAACAACCAGACAGGATCGGCGGGCTCATTGTCCGAAGTCGCCACGGCATAGCGGCTGAGACGAATGGCGAAAATCTGGCCGTTGGCGTCAAGCTCCTCTATAAGGTAGTCCCGCCGAGGTTGAGGGTCCTTTTCAGTATTTGCCCTTTTTGTAGAGCGCGCGTCGGCTTCCGCCGGGATGCGCGACCAGCTGATCCGCAGTTTGCGGTCGATAATAGAGGCGAGCTTGGCCGCGATCTGCGCAGCCCGCGCATTCTGTTCATCCTCCCGCAGATGCGACAGATTCAGCACATGCGCGGCGGCATCATGATCGCCCGCTTCGGCCAGATCGACAAAACTTCGCAGTGCGGCACGGGGCGAACTGAGATCAACAGCCTCGGGCTGCGCGCCGAGGCCCGGATTGATAACTTCTGTTTCATACCAGAGTGACGGATCTTCCTGCGCCGCAAGGGTCAAGCCCGTTGCAATTGCTACGGTCAGGCCTGCGCTCAAGAGCATGCGCCTGAGGTAAAAGAAGAGAGCGTTCATGGAGCCGTCCCGGATGAAAGGCGTGAATTTCGATAATGCATTCTACATGGCATCGACTGCTTTTGCATCGCATGGAGCAGGGACAAAGGAACAGATATTATTGGACTATTCGTCAAATTGCTTTTTTGCCTCTTTGCGCTCCAACCCATATCTTTCCGGCGCTTTATCGACCCGTGTTTAGCTCTCTCTCTCGATCGGCTACAGATCGTCGATCAATTCACTTCAATTGGCATTGGCGCTGCCGGTCAGTTGCTTACATTTTCCTTAGGCATGCGAGTTCATTGATCGATTGCTTTGTCATGACAACGATCTGATTTCCCGGTCCGTTCCATCGATCGGTTGAGCAATCACTTGCGCTTGACCTTTGGCACCGTTGCGCCTGTGGCCGCTTTTGGGGAAAAGTGAAGCTGCCCTGAATGGCCGACTTGGTGAAGCAGCCTAACTGAAAGAACAATCGAACGGCGGCTTTGGGCCGAAAGCGTTGCCCCAATCGATGCAGGCCAACGTCCGCTTTTCCGACTGGCAATTGGGGACCTGCCATTTCGCTCCCGTTTCAGTCGTTCATTCCCGACGCAGCGACTGCCGGATTTCACCCACCCCCACAATAAATCTGTCAATCTATCCCGCGCCAACGGACGGCCGGTGACAAGGTTCCCCAGCCGTCGGGAGGCAGCGAGTTGTGACGGGCGAGGCCTGGCCAGTTGCGCCTACTGTGGGGATGTAATCAGCAGTGTAACCATTCCCGCGACACTTTTTCCCAGCCACAAGAAAGTCCCCTCCCCAACCCCTCCCCACAAGGGGGAGGGGCTCGGACCGCCGCCGATCTCTTGTCGATAACGCCGATATTCCAACAGGTTGAGGTTCTGCGATCGAAAGATGCGGGCCGATCCAGGTCAAGCCCCTCCCCCTTGTGGGGAGGGGTTGGGGAGGGGTCTTGGAAAAGCCCGCAACAAAAAAATCGCTTCGCCTTTTTCCCCGCCCTTTCACCCCATGCGACAATGCCCTCACCTTCCGCTCCAACGGATGGCCGGGGCATACGGAGTCCTGGCCGGCGGAAGGCGGTGAGTTCTGGCGTGCGGGGGCCGTACCCGTGAGCCAGCAGCTTGCGAAGCGACACCCCGGCCGACGTGCGGGGGCCTGCCCGATCGAGGTGGATCAGGGCAAGGGCCTCCGGCGAGAAAGCTGGAACCGGGTCGAGGACCGCGCAGCGAGACCGCTGCAGGGCCTTGAGCCGGCGGCGTTTGATCCGCAGTCGTGGCGGGGCCGGCCGGCCCTTCATGGATGCGGCGTCACCGCAAACGCCGGCCTGACCAGTCCCTGCCGCATCTGACACATGCGGGTGGGAGAGGGCGGGGTTCAGTCTCCAAAGGGCCGAACCTGACGAACCGCCCAGGGCTCGCGTCGAGTTTCGCGTGAAGGAGAGCCAATCCGCGCCCGGAAGGCGCGGGTGTCCCTCATCGGTGGGGCGCGGGCGACCGCGCCAAGCCAACTCTCTCATGCCACCCCGGGCCTCTCGCCCGCGCCCCACAGTCCGGATCGTGCCGGACGAGAAGACTGCCCCCAAACCGCCGGCGAAGTTTTTCGCGCGCGGGGTTTTGGCGTGTCCTCGTGTCCGGGCACACGCCCCGCCGTCGTCATCCTAAAGCGTGTCGCATCTATTGTGCCTCATAGCCTGCAGCCTTGAAGAAGTTTCGGCATTCGGTGACAGAGAAGAGGTCCACGATTTCGCCGAGCGCCGTGCTGATGGCGTCGAAGCTGCGGGCAGCGTGCTTTCGC
>JAHRFE010000014.1 GCA_019084245.1 Hoeflea sp. | reverse complement strand
ATCTATCGATCAAATACACGGAACGGCTGGCCGAAGCCAAAATCGCACCTTCCGTCGGCAGCGTCGGGGATTCCTATGACAATGCATTGGCCGAGACAATCAACGGCCTGTTCAAAGCGGAAGTCATTCATCGTCGCGGCCCATGGAGGAGCTTTGAAGCCGTCGAATACGCCACCCTCGAATGGGTCGACTGGTTCAACCATAGCCGCCTGCTGGAACCGATCGGAAATATACCACCAGCAGAAGCCGAAGCAAACTTCTACGCCGCTCTGGAAAGAGCAGACATGGCCGCATAACTTAAACCAAACGGCCTCCGGCAAACCCGGTGCGGTTCAAGCTTGAGCAATCCACATGGGTGAAGGACGGCAATGCAAACGCGCTGAGGATCGTTTACGTTTTCACAGATCCGAATTGCCCCTATTGCAACCAGTTGTGGAAGGCTGCCAGACCATGGGTGGAGGCGGGAAAAGTGCAGTTGCGTCACGTAATGGTTGGGGTGATCAGGCAGGATTCCCCTGCCAAGGCGGCTGCTATTCTTGAAGCAACGTCGCCTCAGGAGGCCTTGGCAGAGAACGAATTGAACTACAAGGACGGCGGCATATCACCATTGAAAACGATAAGGCCCGCAATGACAAAGAAGCTTGAAGACAATGCCGCCCTCATGACCGAAATTGGCTTCTCTGGCACCCCAGCTATCATCTTCAGGGAAGCCGATGGAAGTATCGGAAAGATGGCCGGTCTGCCTCAGGATGCCGCCCTTGAGATGATTCTGGGGCCGAGATAACTCACAACCAGACCCTCCACGTGAGGGTCTGGCCCTTCCTAATGTTGATGTTCGTTGAAACGGTTGAAGTTCTGGGGGTGCTTCGGCAGTCCTATGAAGCTCGATCGTTCCTGTTACTCCTGAAGGAACGCGCTGCATCAAGAAAAACAGAGCTAGTATCGTTCGGAATCGGGCGAAGGTGCCCGGACCACGTGACGCCGCTTTAATACGATGTCTGCTTTCACGCAGGCGCGGCGATTCGGACCAGCTGTCGAAGCGATGGCTTGGTTCGTCTGAACAGTTTCGAGCTAGTGTCTGTTTTCGGGAAAAATAGAGGTTGCCTCGACGACCGAAATGGGGGCGCAAAGGGGAAATGATTTCGCAGCAAAAGACGCGTTCGAACGATTGACCCCAGCCAGTTCGGGATGCCTTTTCGCAACCGGATGCCGAGTAGAACTGCGTTGATAGTGCCGCCGAGCCACATGATCCCCCGCTGGCAGCGGCAGCGTTGGCATGTCGGAACTGTTGATCCCATGGCGCGGCAAGGGGTGGATAATTGACCTGTCGTGGTTACTATGTGGATACTTCTCTAAAAATATCCGCTTGAAAAATCTTCTAACTATTTGAAAAATTTGGCGCACCCGACAGGATTCGAACCTGTGACCTCTGCCTTCGGAGGCATTTAAACTGACCCTCCGAAAAGCGCGATAGGGCACGCTACAATACACTATCCATTAGAAACCACTGGATATTTTGAAAAACACAAGCGACGCTCCTATCCAAAAATTCGCTTTGATTTCCGCCCTGCTGCTTACGTGGTGCTTACGCGAGAGATCAGGGCCGAAATGGAGGAACGTCATGGTTAAGCTCACCAAGAGGGTTGTCGATGCGGCTGAAGTCCAGGAGAAGGACTATGTCATCTGGGACGACGAATTACCTGGTTTCGGACTTCGCGTTTTTGCTTCCGGGAGGCGGAGCTACGTCATCCAGTATCGAATGGGTGGCCGGTCACGTCGCTATACAATTGGACTCCACGGTGTTTGGACTCCTGAGACTGCCCGGCAGGAGGCGAAGATCCAGTTCGGCCGTGTCGCGCAAGGCGACAACCCTGCCGAAGAACGCCAGCTCGACCACAAGGCAATCATCGTGAAGGAGCTGTGTACTCGCTATCTCGACGATTTGAAGGCCGGCCTCATCCTGGGAAAAGGTGGACGTCCCAAGAAGCCGACGACGATCATTACTGACACCGGTCGGATTGAGCGCCACATAATTCCGCTCCTCGGGACACGCAGGGTCAAGGATATCACCAAGGCCGACATCAACAAGTTCCTAAAGGAGGTCATGGCCGGAAAGACGCGCGTTTCGGTCAAGACCAAGAAGTTGCGCGGCAAGGCGATTGTCCGCGGCGGCTCAGGAACGGCAACGCGCACAGTCGGACTCCTCGGCGGCATCCTCACCTATGCCATCGAGGCCGGTATCATTCAAAGCAACCCCGCACATGGCATTCGCAAACCAAAGGATAACGTGCGCAAGCGCCGGCTATCCGAGGCGGAGTATCGGACGCTGGGAAAGATACTGCGAGACGCTGCTGAGCAGGAGAAATATGCCACGACAGTCGACATCATTCGCCAGATCGCGCTGACCGGCTGCCGGCGCAGCGAGATGATAGGTCTGAAATTGAAAGAGGTCGACACCGAAGCGAGTTGTCTGCGCTTGGAGGACAGCAAGGAAGGCGAGTCCATTCGTGCGATAGGCTTGCCGGTCGTCGAGTACCTTGAGCAAAGGCACGCGAGTGGCGTGGAAACATATGTTTTTCCCGGCCAGGGTGGCGAAAACGCTTTCGGCAGCTTCCCGAACCACTGGAAGCAAATCTTCAGGGATTCTCCGCTCTCGGATGTGACTCCGCATGTCCTGCGCCACAGCTTCGCCAGCGTCGCCAATGATCTGGGCTTCACCGAAGTGACGATTGCGGCTCTGGTAGGTCATGCAAAGGGATCGGTCACGAGCAAATATATTCACACAATCGATACGGCGCTGATCATGGCTGCGGACACAATATCCGGTTACATCCAGGGACTGCTCGATGGATTTGAATTCAAGCAGACAGCGTATGCGCTGGACCGCGGCTCGAGAAAAGCTGCGTTGACGCGTTTCCTGACGCAAGCTACGGGGGAGGGGGTCGAGGAGGACCAGCCGGAGCGTCGTGACTGAGAAAGACGACATCAACCTGCGCTCAATGGCGCAATCTCTGGTCGGAGTCGATGGTTGGTGCAGTGATCGACTGGACGGACAGCGGCTAAATTCGTAAGATAAAACAAGCGGATATTGGCATTCACCTTGTACCAAGTACTAAAAGCTTTACAGAGAGTTCCATCTCGCCGTTTTTCCGTAGCTTGCAGGCTCACGGCACGGATCCTGCCCATTGGCGTTGGGCATCTAGGATCGACCCACGCCTTGGAGTTGCTGACACTCCTTCACCGCTGCAGCTCTACGTTTGTCCAGATATTCGGCGAGATCGTTGATGTGGACACCCTTCGCGCATTTCTGCGACGCCTCCATACGAACGAGGGGGAGGGCGATGTCGCCGGCCGAGACCTTGCGGACAAACTTCTCGGTCGTCAGACCAAAGAAGTCCTTTGCTACATCCTCAGCTGGGACAATTGGCCGGCCGGAATACATCGCCATCAGTAGGAATGTCGTGTCCATGATATCGCAGAGAAGCAGGTTTTTCTGCGCGAGAGAAGGCAGACAGACCGTCTGGCGTATTGCCGTATAGCAGGGCGAAGCAATCGGATGCTTCGCTTGAGGGCATGAGGCTCAAGGGCTGACATTGACTTACATCTCGGCCATTACTGTGCGAGAACAAATAGAAAACAAAATCTTGGCCAATTTCAACCTTGTCGTGTATCATACTCGAAGTAATTTAGATTCGGTATAAGGGCGGGCTCGATGGCAAAAGACATTTTGATTTTCTCGGACGGCACTGGCCAAATTGGCGGGATGCGGCCCGATCAGCGTCTTTCAAACGTCTATAAGATGTATCGCGCAATGCGCCCTGGACCAGATTCTCCCATTTCCCCGAAGGAACAAGTGGCCTTTTATGATGCCGGACTCGGCGCGGGTGAGACTGGTGGAATAACCTTCAAGCGCATCCGGAACTTTTTCGCCTCGGCCGTAGGTACCGGGATCGATGAGAATGTCATCGATTGCTATGAAGCAATCATAGCTCGCTATGAACCGGGAGACCGCATTCACCTCGTCGGATTCAGCCGTGGCGCCTATACAGTCAGAACAGTCGCGAACGTCCTAAATCTGTGTGGTGTGCCTGGGCACGGGAAGGACGGTGCCCCCCTGCCAAAATATGGCCCGCGGCTTCGGAAAATTGCATCTGATGCTGTGCGGTATGTCTACAACCATGGGGCTGGCAAGAAGCGAGATAAATACGAATATCAACGTGAAGAAAAAGCTCGCCGCTTCAGGAAGAAATATGGCTCTGAAGGCACCGGAGCAGATGGTGAAGGGCAGGGCAATGTGCAACCAACCTTCGTTGGCGTTTTTGACACCGTTGCTGCTTTAGGTAGCCGCACGGCTTTCTGGATTGCATTTTCAGCGTTCATGCTCACGCTGGTAGCTGCTGCGCTCCTGGCGCTTAATCAGGCCCCGGTTTGGATTACTGTGCTCGTCGCGCTCTTGCCACTGAGCGTGGCTTATTGGGTCATTCGCAACCTGACTACACAGTTCAAGTATTTTTTTGAAGATGAAAGCCGGCGTATCTCTTTGTGGAAGCCGTGGCACTGGATCGCTGCATTCCGGCATGGTCATATGGCTTGGTGGAGTGGCAAGAATTATGATTGGTATATAGACCGCGAAGTCAGATATCTTCGGCATGCGCTCTCCATTGATGAGACGCGGACAAAATTCCCCCGCGTGAAATGGGGACGCGGCGAGGACTATACCTGGAACAACGAACAGAACCGCCGCGACTGGATGAAACAGGTTTGGTTTGCTGGGAACCACTCTGATATCGGCGGGAGCTATCCCGAAGAAGAATCGCGTTTGTCAGACATTTCGCTCGGGTGGATGGTTGACGAGTTGAAAGCCGCTGTCCCAGCGCTTAAAGTGCGCAATAACGTACTCGTAACGTCTCCAGATCATGCCGCTCTCCAGCATGATGAGATCCAGAACGTTCTTTTCATGCAACCATCTTGGTTGTTAGCTATCACCGCTAACAAACTCACATGGTCAAAGAAAATTCGAGCGGTTCACGAAAACGCTGACTTGCATCCGACGGTCTACAATAGGCTCGAAACGCCTTACGTGCCGCAGATGGCAGAATCGATGCCTTACCGACCGGAGAATCTTCGACATCACAAGAAAGCTGGGAATTTTTTCAAGGGCGAAAAAGTGTAATGAACATTTCACAAATAAATTTTCAGAACGACTTTTAGTATAAATAGAATTATCTCGTGCGCCTGTCAGTTGTTCCAAAAAAGCATGGGTTAACTGGAGCGTTATGTCCGTCGTCCCGCCAGTGGGAATGCGGAACACTTGTGGTATTAGCCAATCACCGCTTCATCAAGGTTTCAGTGCTGAGAACCAACTGGCGTGCATAGATGGCTGTGTTTCGGCATGCAAAATTGACCCCCTTGGCGGGGTAATCGGCATCCAATTTTGACCCCCTTTAGATTTCATCTGACCATCCGGCTTTTGGCAGCGGATGGAGTGGGAGTTGAAGAGAGTGGATACGATTGCCCGCGT
>JAHRFE010000009.1 GCA_019084245.1 Hoeflea sp. | reverse complement strand
TAGGTAAAGCCAAACTGCGTGAGCGACGATTTGCGGCGGAAAACGGTGACGCTTGAAACTGATATCTGGTGTCTGCATCGCCGAAATCTACGTCCAACCGGAAACCCTGCCAACTGCAAGCCGGTTAACGTGACAACGCCGTTTCCGGAGCTTTTGATGCCTGCTTCTGCCCGCCCTGTCGAGATCCTGCAAATCGGCCCCTATCCGGATTGGGACCAGATCCCGCTTGACGCGGCGTTCACGATGCACCGCTATTTCGAAGCCGGTGACAAGGCGGGCTTTCTGGCCTCCGTCGCGCCGGAGGTGCGGGGCATCGCCACGCGCGGCGAACTCGGCGCCGATCGCGCCATGATCGAGGCCCTGCCGAAGCTCGAAGTCATCAGTGTCTATGGCGTCGGCTACGATGCGGTGGATCTTGCCGCGTGTCGTGAACGCGGCATCCGCGTGACCAACACGCCCGATGTGCTGACCAAGGATGTCGCCGATCTCGGCGTTGCAATGATGATGGTGCAGTCGCGCGGCATGATTGGCGCGGAGAAATGGGTGCGTGACGGCTCCTGGGATTGAGGATCTCGACGGCAACGACCGGCGCGCCCGCCTCGCTGACCGCACTGGCAAAGCCCTCGAACCGCTCCGGTCCGGTTGTCTGGCGGTCCCGCATCGCCCCAAGGAAGCCGTGCCGCCTGCGCCCTTGGGCGATGGCATGGCGGCCCATTTCATGACCGGAATCGAACTGATTACTGCGCATCGGGAGTGCGCACGACGAGCGTTCACCGACCGACATCCGACGGTAGCTGATCCATACGCGCGTCGGACGAGAAGGGTCGGAGAGATTGTCGGCCTGTTCGGCCACAGCGCCGGCGCCATGGAGAGCTTCTTCGTCGTGCTCAAATCTGAGTGATTCCATCCTAACCGGGTCGACAGCCCGCCAAGCCTCAAAGAGAGCATCCAGGAGTACATTCGCTATTTCAATCACGACCGGATCAAAATGAAACTCAAAGGGCTGAGCCCTGTACGATACAGGACCCAGCCCTTAAATCCGCCAGGCTCTTAAACCGTCCAACTTAATGGGATCAGTTTACCCCTGTGTAAGTGACGCTTCAATCGATGAGCAGTCCGAGCGTCTTGTCGATGCCTTCGCGGAAGATGTCGGGTTGCTCCGGTCCTTCGACGATCAGTGTGCCAACCAGTCCGCGAGCAACCCTTGAGAGCGCATGGTCAACCAGCAGGTACTCGCCGGGCACTTCGAGCTTCATGTCGACGGCGGCAGCTCCACCTGGGGGAACCGAAATCGTCTGCACGTCAGGCAACGGAGTCCCGGTCAGGGAGCCGAGATTGTAGACCTTGTCGAAGATCTCTCCGATGACGTGGAAGCTCGACGTCTTGTTTGGGCCACCGACGCCAAAGTAGATGCGGACCGTCTCACCGACCTTGGCTTTGAGCGCATTGTCACCCGTAAGGGCTTCGGCCGCGCCATTGAACACGTAGTATTCCGGCTGCTCGTTCATCAGCTTGTCGTAGCTTTCGGTCAGCTGGCCTGAGGTTCCGAATGCCTCTTCGGTGTAGAGTTCGCCCTGCATGACATAGAATTCATGGTCGACCGGGGGCAGGCCGCCTTCGGGCTCCACCAGGATCATGCCGTACATGCCGTTGGAGATGTGTTGGGCTGCCGGCCCGACCGCGCAGTGATACACATAAAGTCCGGGATTCAGCGCCTTGAAGGTGAAACCCTTCTCCTCGCCAGGCTCCGCCATTGTGGCATGCCCGCCGCCATGCAGTCCCGTGACCGCGTGGAAATCAACATTGTGCATGACAGCACTGTCTTCATGGTTCTTCAGCAGGACCTCGACGGTGTCACCGACCCGAACGCGGACGAGCGGACCGGGAACCTTCCGGTTGAAGGTCCAGTAATGATAGCTTGTTCCATCGTCGAGTTCACCGATAACCTCAACGGTCTCGAGCCCGACCTTGACAGTCTGGGGGCCTCGCTCACCGATGACGCCCGGCATGTCCGTGGCCTGACGTATGATATTGAGGGGCGCTTC
This sequence comes from Hoeflea sp., assembly GCA_019084245.1. Classification (GTDB taxonomy): domain Bacteria; phylum Pseudomonadota; class Alphaproteobacteria; order Rhizobiales; family Rhizobiaceae; genus Hoeflea. Next base: position 127,742 of record JAHRFE010000009.1, on the reverse strand, counting down.
CGGTGTTCCCATCTCGACGGCGTCAACGTGAGCTTCGGTGGCGTCCGCGGAGCCGACATGGCCGGTCGCGCCGAATGCCAGGGCGGCAGCAGCGACAGTGGCGAGAAGCTTCTTGCGGGGGGTCATGACAGTGTCCTTTTTGACCTCGTTGTTGATATCCAGACCTTAGACCTCGCAGCTGCGGTGCTCTTTGTGCTTCCGCAAACTGGGGAGCGACCTTCGATTTAACTTCCCGCGAAGCAGAGCGGTTGGCAGTGTCGATGTGGATCAGATGAGCAGGGAAGCTCCCGGACGGCTGCGGCAGAAGGTCCGAGCCGGCACGTCTACTTGTGCGCCTGTGGCAGGACTGGCCAAGCACGAGTGGGCGCGCCTCAAGTCCAATCACAACCTGGAATGCCGCAATTGCCACTCTTCGGTCGCGATGGACCTGTCGAGGCAAGCCCCGCGCGCAGCCGGAATCCAAACCCGTTACCTGCTCCCGGGAGAGGCGACCTGCATCGACTGCCACAAGGGCATCGCGCACGAATTGCCCAAGATGGAAGGTGTTGATCCAGGCTGGAAAGTGCCGCCGGAGTTGCAGGGCGAGGAACTGCCCCAGGCATCGGTGTTTGAAAGACTGGAACGCTTCAGCCAGGCGCATGCGGGGCTGTCTTCCCCAATAAGTCTGCCCGCAGCTGTTCAGTCACCGGACTAACCTTGAGGCCACAGGACTGTCTCGGTGGCCCGCGGACGGCACCAGATCGGTCTCTGTGCGTCCACTTCCCAAAGGTTCTCTTGCACGGATTTGCCAGGATTTGCCACCTGGTCAGAAATTCGGCCGGGGAGCGCCGCCTCGCTCCCCGGCCGTCAAGAGCCTGCCTCACCGGCAGGCTGGCTCGTTACTTCAGTTCGCGGCAATCGCCTGGCCGAAGAGTTCGGTGAAGACGATCTTGGCCTTCCCCGACTGCTTCACCGCCTTGGCATCTTCCAGGTTGGTTGGTTCACCGACCTGGATCAGGGCGACCATCCCCATGGCGTAATGTGGGGTGCACTTCACGCCATAAATGCCTTCAGCATCGAGGGTGATGGTGAACTCCTTGTTGTACTTGCTCTTGAACGGTTCCACGCCGGCTGGGAACATACCTGCGATAGTCTCGACATTGTGGCCCTTGTCTGTGGGGACGAAGCGGATCGTGTCGCCAGGCGCCGCAATGATCAGGTCGGGTTCGAACACCATCGCGCCCTTTGCTCCCTTGTTGAGCATGTGGACTTCGATCTCTGCTGCGTGAGCCAATCCCGTGATCATGACTGCGGCGCTGAGGCCGAGCGCTGTGAGGACGCGTTTCATTTTCCTATCCTTTCGTATCCACGGCGTTGGATTGCCGTTGATCTAGTCATAGGCGGTGATGCTGCCGGGCCGTTTGCGCAACCGCAAACAAAAGGGTAGAAACTCCGTCAGTTTCGACCTCCGGAAGGCGCCCCGCATGCCGCTCGACAAATCGCTCATATCGGGATTGCCTGCCTTCACCGGATTGAGCGGCGCGGATATGGACGCGGTTCTCTCACTGGCCCGCTCCTCCCGCTTTCCGAAGGGGTCCGAGGTCTTCTCCCAGGACGAGGAATCCGGATCCTTCTTCCTGCTTCTGTCCGGCCATATCAGGGTGGTGCGTACCACGCCGGGGGGAGAACAGGTCATCGCCCGCTACATCAACGAGGGCGAACTGTTCGGCATCGCCGCCGCGATGGGCCGGACGACCTATCCGGCCAGCGCGGTCGCGGCAGTCGACTGTGTCGCGCTGTCCTGGCCGAACGCCGCCTGGCAGGATTTTCAGTCCCGGGTCCCCGGTTTCGGCGCGAACGCCTACCGGACCATCGGCGCGCGGCTTCAGGATACCCAATCCCGGGTGATGGAAATGTCGACGCGCCAGGTCGAGCAGCGGGTCGCCGGTGCGGTAATGCGGCTGGCCCAGCAATCGGGCCGCAAGACCGAGCACGGTGTCGAGATCGATTTTCCGATTTCGCGGCAGGACATCGCCGAGATGACGGGAAGCACGCTTCACACCGTCAGCAGGCTGATGAGCGCCTGGGAGGAAGAAGGCATCGTGCGCAGCGGCCGTCAGAAGGTAACGGTCACCGACCCCCATGCCCTTATGCTGGTTGCGGAGAACCGTCACGGCAAATAGATCGACGTGCAGTTTTCCCCGGCGCGGAGCTGCGGTGACTGAGAGGGATGGACTTCGCGCGGCCAGCGGATGCCAAGGGTCGCCACAACGCCGATCACCTCGATGAAACCTTCGCGTTCGGGCTTCCCGGTTCCAGGTCCCCCGACGCGGACTGAATGTCGGCGGGTGGTTCCGACCTCATCGCAGTCAACATCTCGCCCGAGAAGATCGCTTCGTCCACCTCGTGGGCGGCCGCAGCTTCCGCAACGGTGTGGAAGATGCCGAACGGGCAGCCGATGCACAGCATCCGATGGCGGATCATAAGCCGGATTGTGGCAGGCCACCGGCGCATGATTTCGTCGACCGACAGGTCCGTGTTCACGGTAAAAGGCACTATCCGGCTTCTCCTCAAGCCACAGATATAGACATTTTCCATCGGTGGATCGTTGTTCCGGCGCAAACAGCGTGACTGCGGGGCTGAGATGCCGGCTGTTTGTCGAAAGGCGGGTTCCGGGGTTGCTTCTGGGCGTGCCTGAAGTTTGCGCTTCGACAAACAAGGACCCGGCCGGAATTGCTAGCCTTCGCCGGAGCGGGCGACGCGGCATGAGCGCGGCCCGCGCCCATCAACCCGGAGCCTTGATCATGACTGTTGAAGAACTGGCCGAAATCCCCGCCATCGACATCCGCACCATCCCTCACCAGGAGCGCCACACGAAGATCTTCTCCATGCTTGAGGCGCTGGAACCGGGTCACGCCTTCGCGGTCATCAGCGATCACGAGCCGCGGCCGCTGCAGTACCAGATTGACGCAAATTTCCCGGATGTCTTCGGCTGGGCCTATGTCGAAGAGGGGCCGGAGGTCTGGCGCGCGGTCATCTCGAGGGAGGCGGCCAGCTGCTGCGGATGCTGCAGCGGCTCCTGATGCGCAAATTCAGACTGGGCGTACGACGGATTCCGGCCCATCGAGATCCGCACCCGCTGCAAAGGCAAAGAAGATGACCGGCGCCTCGCTTTCGAAATGGACCTTGTCCTACTTCGCCGCAGCCCTTTTGTCACTGCTGGTAGCGGAAGCCCTGATGGCTGCGGGCTATGGATATCCGGCCGACGGGCTTCGGGCTCCTTCGACACTGGCGGTGGTCCATCTGAGCGCGGTCGGCTGGCTCAGCCTGCTGATGTGCGGGGCCTTGTTCCAGTTCGTTCCGGTCCTCGTGAACCGGCCGCTGGCATGGGCGGGCCTGATGCTGCCCGCGCTCGTATTCATTGTCCTGGGCCTGGTTTCGCTGGTGTCGGGGTTCATGGCAATGGATGGTCTGCTGGAGACCGCCGCGCCATTGCTGCCGATGGGTGGCCTCCTGCTCAGCGCGGGCTTCGCCATGGCGGTGGCATCCATAGGCCTGACGCTCGTGCGGTCCCGGCCGCTGCCGATCCCGTCGGCTTTCGTGGCCACGGGTCTCGCCGGCCTGATTGTCGCAGTCGCGCTCGGCTTGGTGTTCACCCAGGTGCTTGGCGGAACGCTCTCGGCGCCGGTGTTCGCCCCCATCGCCGCCTGGGGCGTCCCGATCCATGCGGCCGCGGGCCTCGGCGGCTGGCTGGCGATGTGCGCGGTCGGCGTGTCCTATCGTCTCTTCCCGATGTTCCTTCTCGCACCCGATCCGCAAGGGACCGGCACCCGGCTGGCCTTCCTGTTCGCAGCCGCCGCGGTGGCGACCGCAATCGTCGGTGGATTGGCCGCTCTCTTCTCGGGCTGGCCCGTGCCGGACGTCATGCGCCTGGCCGCAGTCGCCGCCGTGGGTGCAACTGTTTTCTATGGCCGGGATGTGATAAATTTCTATCGTGCGCGGCGGCGCCGGGACCTGGAGCTGAACATGAAGGTGGCGGCTATCGCGTTCGTCTCGCTTGCGTTCGCGGTCCTGCTGCCGGGCGCTCTGGTCGCTCTGGGCAGATCCGAAACGGCGGTCGCTGCTTGTATCTATATGGCGGCCTTCGGATGGCTGTCAGGCCTCGGACTGGCCAAGCTTTACAAGATCGTGCCCTTCATGACCTGGCTGGAATGTTACGGACCTGTTCTCGGCCGGGCTCCCACGCCACGGGTTCAGGATCTTGTCCGGGAGGCGAGGGCAGGTCCGTGGTTCCTGCTGTATTTTGTCTCGGTCTGGGCGGGTACAGTCGCCATGGCGCTCGGAAGCGCCACCGGGTTCCGCATTGCCGCCGCCGGCACATTCGCAGCGACCGCTGCCATCGCTGTTTATTTGGTCCGTGCGCGGATGCTCTCAGACGTGGATGGCAGCCGACGGTTTCCCGCGGGAAGTCTGCGGCCCTCCCTGTTATACTCTCTTGCCCCGGACGGGCGCTGAAAAGGAGCACGATCATGACGCATTATGTGGAGCTGGACGTCCGGCCGATCCTGGCGGCGGGAGGCGAGCCGTTCGGCCGGATCATGGAGACGGTGACGTCGCTCGGCCCCGACGAAGGCCTTCGTCTGCTGGCGCCGTTCCGGCCCGTACCGCTGTTTGCTGCGCTCGGATCGAAAGGGTTCACGCACCAGGACCGGGAGATCGGCGGCGGGGACTGGGAAGTGCTGTTCACCCCGGCATTCGCACCCGCAGGCACGGCGGGAGAGATGTCCGCCGCACGCTGGCCGGGCCCGCTGATGCATCTCGATTGTCGCGGCCTGGCTCCACCCGAACCGATGGTGAAAGTGCTCGGCGCCGCCGAGGCGATGCAGCAGGGAGAGGTGATGGAGGTCCTGCTTGACCGCGAGCCGTCCTTCCTGTTCCCGCAGCTTGCCGAAAGGGGCCACGAGTGGCAGGGCGGCTTCGATCCGGACGGCGTCAGCTACCGTCTGCTTGTCCGAATCGGGCCTGCGTCATGACCGTCGCCCCGGGACAGGATGACAGGCAATGCCTTGCGGACGCTGTCAGGGCCTCTCTGCGCGGCGTCATCGATCCGGAACTGGGCGAGAACCTCATTGATCTCGGGCTGATCTATTTCGTGGCCGTCGACGATCGCTCGACGGCTCATGTGGTCATGACCACCACGACGCAGGGCTGTCCGGCCGTGGGCTACCTGAAAGAGGGAGTGCAGCACGCCGCCTTGGCAGTGACGGGCGTAAAGGGAGCCGAAGTGGCGGTCACCTATGATCCGCCCTGGACCCCTGACATGATGACCAGTCCGGCGGAAAATCGGAGGCCGTCGGCGAAGCCGAGGTTCTGGCGGCCGTGGTGAGCTCTTGAGGCTTCTCCACGTCGGTTTACCTCGATCATGGCCGGAATGTCCTCACGGCAGCAGAAACGCAAGACGGCGGAGAACCCGGGCCGCACCTTTAAATCGCAGTAGTTGGTCGCGGGCCAGCCAAATGGGAAAAATGACAATGAACATCAAGCGCGACGAAAGCGGGGACATTATCCTCGATTCAAGCGAGATCGCCTCTCGGTTCGGTCTTTCGCTTGAGAGACTTCGGGACCTTCAAAAGCGTAAGCTTGTTTCCAGTACGATTGAACGCGGTGAGGGCGAAGATACCGGATCGCACCGGATCAGCCTGCGCATTGGGAACCGCGTCTGGCGTGCCCTGCTCGACGCTGATGATGTGGTGTTAAGCGAAACCGTCTCCACCGTTCGTGGCAAGGTCGGAAGGAGATCCGTATAACGCTTCGTCCGTTGCATTCGGTGAAATCCTCGTGGGAAAACGGATTCTGACCAAGCCACGCAGACTAGCCAGTGGAGCGGATGCGACCACTGCCGTACCGGGGGAAGAGCGCACTTTCGGCTTCAAGGCACTCAATCCCGACATCTGTTGATGCTGATGTTCTTGGCCGGCTGCGATCCAAATAGGTTCGAGCGTCTGGCTCGCACACAGGCGTACGTGTCGGCGGCGCTGGCTGAGGCCGATCAGGAGTGAGCGATCGGCCGCGCGCTGCCCAGCCGTACCGCATGAGGTGACGGCGGGTCGCCCGCCATTGACCTTAGACCGAATCTCGTTCGACAATTGCGCATTCAACCTTCAGCTGATCGTGGCTGCTCTTCAGTCCGCCGGCGATGTCGTGGATCATTTCCACGGCCATCGCGCCCATCTGGAACAGCGGAAGATGCAGGGTGGTGAGCGGCGGCCGGATGAACTGGGCGATGTCGCGATTGTCAAATCCAATGACCGACACATCCTTGGGTATGGACTTTCCCCGCTCCTTCAGCGCCTCGATGCATCCCAGCGCCATCAGGTCGTTGGCGCAGAAGATGGCGTCCGGCGGATTGGGAAGGTCCATCAGGACATGGGTTTCGGAATAGCCCGACGACGGCTCCCAGTTTCCGTAGCGCACCAGTTCAGGATCGAAGGTGAAGTCGTTGCTCGCCAGCGCCTGCTTGTAGCCGCGCAGCCGGTCGCGCGGATTGTCCAGCCCATCCTGGCCATTGATCAGGCCGATGCGGCGGCGGCCAGCCTGGATCAGCCGTTCGGTGGCGGCGCGGCCACCGGCCACATCACCCGGCAGAATGGATGGCAGGCGCCGGTTCTGGTCGTAGCAATTGACCAGCACGGAGGGCATTTTGAACAGGGCCGACGGCGGGTCGATCTTGCGGGTCAGGATGGTGCCGAAAATGTAGCCGAGCAGCGGTTGCCGCTGGCACAGCGAAAACACGTCCTCGTTTGGATCTTCACCGGCCCGAAAAATGCCGAGGGTGACGATCACGCCCAGTTCCAGGGCCTTTTCGCGGGCTCCTTCGAAGGCGAGCGCCATCCAGGGATCCGTCGTCAACTCGTCGGTGAGGAAGGCGATGACCCTGCTGTCGGAGGGATCGACGGTGAACGACCGGTTGGGGAGCCTGTAGCCAAGCTCGTTGACCGCATCCATCACCTTCTTGCGTGTGGCCTCGCTGAACCGGGCTCCGGAACTCCCATTGAGGATCAGGGACACGGTCGCTTGCGACACGCCTGCCCGCGCGGCGACATCCATCATTGTTGGTTTCAAGGCATTCTCCATGATGCGTGCCATGGCGCCCCCAACTTCACGTCAACCTAGGATCGGAAATTCCGGAATCGGTCGAATGCCACAGCAACGATGATGAAGGTACCTATGAACATTCCCTGCCAGAAAGTCGAGATGCCGAGCAGGATGAGGGAGTTGCGAATGACCTCTATCAACAGTGCGCCGACCACGGCGCCCAGCGCCGTGCCTTCGCCCCCGGCCAGATTGGCGCCGCCGATCACGGCTGCGGCGATGACGGTGAGCTCCATCGCCTGGCCGAGATTGGTGGTGACGCTGCCGAGCCAGCCGGCCATCAATATGCCGGCCAGGCCAGCCGTGAAGGCGGAGAACATGTAGATGCTGACCTTCAGCCGCTTGACCGGGATGCCGGTCAGCACGGCCGCGTTCTCGTTGCCGCCGATGGCGAAGAGATGTTGCCCCCACCGAGACCACTTGAACGCCAGCGACATGACAATGGTCAGGACGGTGAGAACGAAGAGTGGATGCGGAAGCCCGAAGGTCGAGCCGCCGCCGACCCAGAGCAGGATGTCGTGGTCGGGTCCGAACTGCCAGATCATCTTGTTGTCCGACAGCACCATGGCGAGCGACCGGGTTGCCGACAGCGTGCCCAGGGTCACGACAAAGGCGGGCATTCCGGCATAGGCGATGAGGACCCCGTTGAGCAGGCCAACCAGGAGGGCCGCGCCCAGCGCAAGGAGCACGGAGAACCAGAACGGCAGCCCGCTGGCCATGGCGACGCTGATCACCATGGCGCTCAGCACCACCGACGAGCCGACCGAGAGATCTATGCCTCCCGAGGCAATCACCGCCGTCATGCCGATGGCGATGATGGCGACAAAGGCGAAGTTGCGGGCGACGTTGAACAGGTTGCGCTCGCTGGCGAATGTGTCGGTCAGGATGGTCAGTGCCAGGCAGGCGAGCACCGCCGCGGTCAGGACCCAGAAGACCTGGAGGTTCCTGATGCGGGAAAACCAGCTCTGGTGTTGGCTCTTGCCGATGATTTCATCGAGTGTGGTCATGGTGAGCTCCCTTCTAGGCTGTCTCGATGGCGCCGGTGATGAGGCCGGTCACTTCTTCAGGGGATGAGTCTGCGGCCGCCTTGCAGCTGACAAGCTCGCCGCGGCGCAGGACCGCAATCCTGTCCGACACGCTGAAAATGTCGGGCATCCGGTGGCTGATGAGGATGACGCTGATGCCGCGGTCGCGAAGCCGCCGGATCAGATCAAGGACTTCGGCGACCTGGCGCACAGAAATAGCTGCTGTCGGCTCGTCCATGATGACGATCTTGGGTTCGGACAGCAGCGTGCGCGCGATGGCGACCGCCTGGCGCTGGCCGCCGGACATCTTGCGTACCTGGTCGCGGGGCCTGGTTTCCGATTTGAGCACCTTGAACAGTTCGGCGGACACCGTGTTCATGCGCTTGTAGTCGATATATTTGAACGGGCCGAGGCTGCGCATCGGCTCGCGCCCCAGAAACACGTTGGACGCCGCCGTCAGATTGTCGGCGAGCGCCAGGTCCTGATAGACCATCTCGACGCCTTCACGCTGGGCGTCGATCGGCTTGTGGAAGTCCACCGCCTTTCCGTCGATCCTGATCTCGCCACCTGAAGGCTGGAAATTGCCGGCGATGATCTTGACCAGGGTGGACTTGCCGGCCCCGTTGTCGCCCATCAGGCCAAGAACCTCTCCGGGCTCGATCGACAGCGATACATCAGAGAGCGCCTGGATCGCCCCGAAGTTCTTTGAAAGCCCTGAAATTACAAGCCGTGACATTGTTCCTCCTCGCCCGGTTCGCGCCATGGGTGCACGGCCTCCGAGCCGCTTTCCCCATTCCTCCTCCATGCAGTCTAGCACGCCTCATAACTAATAACTTGACTTAATATTATTAGTAAACAATGCTGGGGGAAATTAATTCATGGATGCGGAGGATTGGATGAGACTGCTGGTGACCGGCGCGGCAGGAAAGGTGGGACGGGCTTTCATTCCCGCGTTTCTCGCCGAATCCCGTTTTGCCGACTGGGATGTTGTCGCGCTGTGCCACAACAGGTTTGTCGAGGCGGGTGATCGCGTCTCCATCGTGTCCGGATCTATTTCCGACGAGGCTGTTGTCGCCGAGGCCATGGAGGGCGTGACGCATGTGCTGCATCTGGCCGCGGTCAAGGAATCTCCCGATCTGGTCTTCGATGTGGCCTTGAAGGGGCTTTATCTGCTGCTCGAGGAGTTCCGCGGATCGGCGGAGGCCCGGCAGTTCGTCCTGCTCAGCGGCGATTGCGTGGTGGGCCATATCTTCCAGCCCTATGACGCGCCGATCACCGAGGCATCCGCGCGCAAGGCCTATCCGGGCTGCTATGCGCTCACCAAGGTTCTGGAAGAGACGATGCTGGAGCAGTACGGCGACCAGTACGGGGTCAACTGGTCGACGTTGCGCGCGCCGTGGATCATGGAGAAGGATGATTTCCGCTTCGCGCTTGATCTTGGCAAGGACCAGTTCGGCGGACCGCCCTGGACGGAAATTGTCGATGAAGACGTGCTCGAAAGCTACCGCAAGGGGCGCCATGTGCCGGTGCTGCGGGATGCCCGAGGCAATTACCTGAAGCGCAATTTCGTCCATGTCGACGATCTGGTCGCGGCCATCCTGGCGACCATCGGCAATCCGCGCGCGGAAGGTCAGCTTTTCAACATAGCGATGGATCAGCCGATCGATTACGGCGCTGTCGGTGAGATGCTCAAGGCCAGCGAGGCTCTGGAGCCGATCGAGATCGACACCCCGTTTCACAGCAACTGGTTCGACAATTCAAAGGCGCGGATGGTGCTCGGGTGGGCCCCTGAGGTCGGGCTTGAGCAGTTGGTGGATCGCGCATGGCGATACGAACGCGAGGAGAATGACCCGCGCGTCGTTTGGTATCCCGGCTAAGGCAGGAGGTCTGGCCGGTTCAAGTGGAGGAGAGAACATTATGAAAATGAAACTATTGGCCATGACGGCCCTGTCACTCACGGTGTTGGCGGCGGGATCCGTCGCCGCACAGGAAAAGAAGACCCTGGCGATCGTCGTCAAGGGACTGGACAACCCGTTCTTCGAGCAGATCAATCTCGGCTGCCAGAAGTGGATGTCCGAGAATGCCGACAGCGAGTATGAATGTCTCTATACCGGCCCCGCATCCTCGGCCGACGAGGCCGGCGCAGTGCAGATCGTCGATGACCTCCTGACCCGGGGCGTCGCCGCTATCGCCATCTCGCCGTCCAATGCGCCGGCCATGGCGAACCGGCTCCGGGCAATCGCGCCGACTGTTCCGGTGATGACGGTGGATGCCGATCTCCTCGAGGCCGACCGCGATCTGCGCACGACCTATCTGGGGACCGACAACTACCTGATGGGCGTGAAAATGGCGGAAGAGGCCGCCATGCTCAAGTCCGATGGCGGCACGGTGTGCCTCCAGCTCGGTAATGTCGCCGCCGACAACATCAATGCCCGCGCCCAGGGTTTCCGGGACACCGCGGGCGGCGAGAAGGGCATCGACCGGCTCACCGGCCAGGGCGGCTGGACGGAGATCGAGGGATGCCCGGTCTTCACCAATGACCAGGCCGATCTTGCCAACCAGCAGATGTCGGATGTGTTCACCGCCAATCCGGATCTCGATGCCTTCATCCTGATCGGCGGCTGGGCGCAGTTTGCGCCGCAGGCCTATGCCCAGGTGACCGACCAGGTCATGGACAAGCTCAAGAGCAAGGATCTGATCATCATCGCGGGCGACACGTTGCCGCCGCAGACACAGGCGTTCCGTGACGGTCGCAGCCATGCCCAGGTCGGCCAGCGTCCCTTCGAGATGGGCTACAAGGCGCCCGATGTCATGATCCAGCTCATCAACGGCGAAACGGTCGAGGATCCGTTGTACACCGGGCTTGATATCTGCAACCAGGGAGATCCTGGCTTCTGCGCAGACAACTAGAGCTTCCCGAGGGCGATGGGGCTGGCTTTAAAAGGCCGCCCCGTCGTTTCTTCAAAAGTGCACGGCGCGGTATCATTAATAATATTAGTAATCGCGCCGTGCGCCCCACGCATCAATTCCGGCCTTGGAGGAAAAAGGGCCGCACGGAGGAAAACATGTTCAATCTCAAGTCGATATCTCTTGCTGCCTGTGTCGTGTTGACGGCAGGCGGCGCCGTGGCACAGGAAAAGCCGGCGCTTGCCTTTGTCGTCAATGCGGCCTCCGATTTCTGGAAGCTGTCCGAAGCCGGCGTGAAGGCGGCCCAGGCCGAACTTCCGGGCTACGAATTGCAGTTCCGCTACCCGGCCCAGGGCACAGCTGCGCTTCAGAATGCGCTGATGGACGATTTGGTGGCGGCAGGCACCGACGCGATCATGATCTCGTCGGCCGATCCGAAAAACTCGATCGACGCGTTCAACCGCATTGCGGGCCAGGTGCCGCTGTTTACCACTGACAGCGATGCGCCTGACAGCAACCGCATCGCCTATCTCGGATCGTCCAACACCGCGGCCGGCGTGCAGGCCGGTGAAATTGCGGTGGAGGCCATGCCCGATGGCGGCAAATGCATGGGCTTTGTCGGCTTCCTCGGCGCCGACAACGCGGTCGAACGCATCGCCGGCTTCCGCCAGGCCGTGGAGGGCAAGGGCATAGAACTGGTCGATGTGCGCGGCGACGATGTCGACTTCGCCCGGGCGCGTTCCAATGTCGATGACGTGCTGGCAGCCAGTCCCGACATCACCTGCATGGTCGGGTTCTATTCCTACAATCCGCCCAAGATCTACGAGGCTCTGCAGGCCGCCGGCAAGCTGGGCGAGATCACCGTGATCGGATTTGACGAGGACCCGATCACGCTCGGCGCCGTGCGCGAAGGCAGCTTCGCCGGCACCGTGGTGCAGGATCCCTATCAGTGGGGCTATCAGGGCATGAAGCTGATGGCCGCATACCTTGAGGGCGACACGTCGCAGATCCCGGCCGACGGGCTGATCATCGTTCCGACGAAGAAGATCAGCAAGGACAATGTCGATGCATTCGAGGCGGAGCTGAAAGCCCGCGTCGGCGGATAGAGCGGCGGGTCATCCTACCGCTTTGTCCGAGGCTGCACGCTCCCTCCTGGGTCGTGCAGCCTTCGCTTGGATCGTCTCATGCAGGGAATCCCATGCCTGAAGCCAGAGGCAAACAGATATCGCTGGAACTGTCCGGCATCACGAAAGTCTACCCCGGCGCAATTGCCCTCAACAAGGTCTCACTCGATATAAGCGGCGGCGAGGTCGTGGGCCTGATCGGGGAGAACGGCGCAGGCAAATCGACGCTGATGAAAATCCTGGGCGGCGCCATCCAGCCCGACGAGGGACGCATTCTCATCGATGGCGAAGTCGTGAGCGCACTGACGCCCTCCCGTGCGGCCGGGCTTGGAATAGCCTTTGTCCACCAGGAGCTCAATCCGTTCTCGAACCTGGATGTAACAGCCAATGTCCTGCTCGGGCGGGAAATCCGCAAGGGTATTCTGGGGTTTGTCGACCGGGTTGCCATGGAGCGGAAGGTGCAGCCAATCCTCGACCTTCTGGGGACGCGCTTCGGCCCGAAGGATCCCGTTTCGGATCTCTCGCTCGCCGATCAGCAATTGCTCGAGATAGCGCGCGCCCTGTCGATCAATGTCCGGCTGCTGATCCTCGATGAACCCACCTCCAGCCTGACCATCTCGGAAACCAGGAGGCTGCTCGAGGTCATAGCCAAGCTGCGCACCGATGGAGTGGCGGTGCTTTTCATCACCCACCGGCTGACGGAAATCGTCGAGGTGGCGGACCGGGTGGTGGCGCTGCGTGACGGCCGCAACGCGGGTGAACTCGACCGCGGGCAAATCTGCAAGGACAGGATGGTGCGGATGATGATCGGGCGCGACGTCGGCAAGTTCTACGAGAAGGCCGATCATGTGCCGGGCAGGCCGGTGCTGCGGGTCAAGGGGCTGCGCACCCGGGCCTATCCGCATCAGGCCGTGGAGCTTTGCCTGCACTCGGGCGAGATCAGCTGCCTCGCCGGGCTCGTCGGGGCCGGCCGGACCGAACTCGCACGAGCCATCTTCGGCATCGATCCGGTCGAGGGAGGTGAGATCGAAATGGACGACAAGGTCCTGCGGGGCAACTCCGTTCCGGAAGCGATCGCGGCGGGCATCTGCCTGGTTCCGGAGGATCGGAAGGCCGAGGGCCTGTTTCTCGATTTCGCGATCCTGGAAAACATCGCGATGCCAAGCCATGCGGCGCTGTCGCGCCGCGGGTTTGTCGATGTGGGGGCGGAGACCCGGCTGGCCGACGACTCCAGGACGAAACTGCGGATCAAGGCCTCCAGCCTGGATCGCGCCGTCGCCGAACTTTCGGGCGGCAACCAGCAGAAGGTGGTTCTTGCCAAATGGCTGGCGATGAACCCGAAGCTGATCATTCTGGACGAGCCGACGCGTGGCATCGATGTCGGCGCCAAGGCGGAAGTCTACCATCTGATGCAGCAACTGGCCGGTCAAGGCGTCGCCCTGCTGGTGATCTCGTCGGACATGGAAGAAGTCATCGGCATTTCGGACCGGGTTGCTGTCATGTGCCGTGGCCGGATCAGCGGAATCCTGAACCGAGCCGAACTCACTGAGGAAAGCATTCTCCGGCTTGCCGTCGAATAGAAAGAGAAAACGATGCAAAAGAAAGACATTGGCCTTGCCACGCTGGTGGTCTCGGTTGGCGCGATTGTCGCGATGGTCAATCCGCGCTTCCTGTCGCCGATCAATCTTGCCAACACCGCCAATCTTATCGGGCTGTTCGGCCTGTTTTCGATCGCCGAGGCCTTCGTCATCGTCACCGCCGGCATCGAGTTGTCGATCGGCTCGGTGATCGCGCTGCTTGGCGTCATCTTCGTGGATCTCATCGCCAGTTTCAATGTGCCCTGGCCGATGGCGCTGGCGGTCGTCATGGTGCTTTCGATCTTCATCGGCCTGCTGCACGGCTGGCTGATCACCCGCCTCAAGCTGCAGCCTTTCGTCGTCACGCTGTGCGGGCTGCTGATCTATCGCGGCGTGGCGCGGTTTTACACCAAGGACGGCACAGCCGGGTTCACCTTCGGATCGGACTTCCCGATGCTGGAGTTCCTGGTGTCGGGCCGCACCGCAGGTGTGCCACATTCCGTGGTGGCCTTTGGCCTTGTGGCGATCGTGGCCTGGTTCCTGCTGCACCGCACCGTCTTCGGCCGGCATCTGTTCGCGGTCGGCAAGAATGTCGAAGCCGCGCGCTATTCCGGCATCGACACCGATCGTGTCATCATCCAGGCCTATGTGCTGTGCGCCTTTCTCACCGGTATCTCGGCGGTGTTCTTCGCCATGTACACCCGCTCGGTCCAGCCATCCTCCCACGGCAATTTCTATGAACTCTACGGCATTGCGGCCGCGGTGCTGGGCGGCTTTTCGCTCCGCGGCGGCGAAGGCTCGATCGTCGGCGTGGTGCTGGGCGTGATCCTGCTGCAGATCCTGCAGAACCTGGTCAACCTCCTGGGCATTCCGTCATCGCTGAATTTCGCGGTGATGGGCAGCGTCATCCTGGCGGGCGTCATCGCCGACACGCAGTTTTCCCGCTACCGCGAGGTCCGCCGCCAGCAGATGGCGATGGCGGCGCTTCAAGACAGCGAACAACGCTGAACGGATTTCACGCAAAATTGTGAATCGGCGCCGAACAACAGGCTCTACTGAATTTCACGCGACGCCTGGCCTTCCGGGTCTGTTGGTCAATTTGGCGTTGCGACCGACGCGCCATTCCCCTGCATTCCGCCGGCGGGCGTCTCGTTGATCATCGACTGGAACAGCGTCAGCCGCGCCGATTTGAGATGCGCCCGGCATGCCGCATCCACTGCCGCCTCGTCCCCTGACAGCAAGGCCTCTATGTAGCGCAAATGCTCGACAATGGCCGTGCGGTTGCGCTGTTTCTCGCTCTTCTTGTTCCACTGGTAGTGGTAGTGAAAGACAAAGGTGATGATGTCGTAGAAATCCTCGATGAACCGATTGGGCGCACCGTGGATGACCAGGCGATGGAAACGGTCGTCGAGGTCGGAGAAATCATGAAACCGGGTCTCGATATCAGCCAGCAGCGCGTGGTGCTCCTGCTCGATCTGACGGAGCTTGTTCCAGCACGGCGCGTCGCGGGGCTGGCGGCAGAAGGCGATCGCTGAGCGCAACTCGAACATCTCGCGGATCTCGAACAGTTCGGAGGCAAAATTCTCCGAAAACCCCTTGAACACCCAGCCGGATCCGGGCCGCCTCTCGACCAGGCCAAAGCGGCTGAAGCGGTTGAGGAATTCGCGGATGCCGGTGGTGGAGATGTCGAAGCGGCGCGCCATCTCGGCTTCGTTTATCGCCGTACCGGGCTTGGCGTCGCCGCGCAGCATCCACTCCATGAACAGTTTTTCCAGCCGGTCCGACGCCGACACGGTCTCCACCGTGGGGTGGTAGAGATCGCGGCAATCATGGCTGAGCACGATGCGGCTGCGATCCTCAAAGCGCAGCAGTGCCGCCCCGCATAGCTCATTGAGAACCTTGCGGATTGTCGTGCGGCTGGCGCCCATTTCCGAAGCCAGCACGGTTTCTGATGGCAATGGCGCGCCGACCGCGTGGTCCTGGATCAGGTCCAGCATCTGGTTGTAGGTGCGCTTGTAGACGGTGTCGCTTTTCATCGGTTGTCCCAGTTGTGAGTCTGGTTCTTTATTCTGTTATTTATCCATAAAAAACAATTTGACGCTGAACGTCAATACTTGTTTTTTATGGATAATAGACATTTGCGCCAGACCACAATCCGAGACGTCCGGGGGAATGATGCACGCCAAGACACCCACCACACCGGGGACCGGGAAAGCCGCCAGCCAGGAACGGGGAGCGTCCTCCGCCGTGGTCCGGACAAGCCTGAGGTTGCTCGGCGCGGGTCCGGTGGTGATCCTGCTCGCGCTCATTGTCCTGCTCAGCTTCCTGTCGCCCTATTTTCTGACCGGAAGAAATCTCAGCAACATCCTGTCGCAAACGGCGGTGATCGCGCTGGTCGCCATGGGCCAGCACATCGTCATCCTGACCCGCGGCATTGATCTGTCGGTCGGCTCCAATCTGGCGCTCGCCTCGGTGGTGGGAGCGCTGGTGTTCAAGAGCACTGATTCCACCTTTCTGGTGGTGGTGGCGATGATTGCCAGCGGCGGGCTGGTCGGCGCCATCAACGGCCTGGTCTATGTCTATGGCCGCCTGCCGCACCCCTTCATCATCACGCTGGCGACGCTGAGCATCGCCAAGGGGACGGCGCTCGAACTCTCCGACGGCCGCGCCATCCAGGGCATGCCCGACTTCGTCCGCGCCATCGGCGGCGGCTCCATCTACGGAATTCCCGGATCACTGTTCGTGGTTGCAGGCGTAGCGCTGCTGTTCGCCGTCATGGCCAAGACCATGGTCTGGGGCCGATGGATCTATGCTGTCGGCGGCAAGCCCGAGGCGGCGGTGCAGATGGGCATTCCTGTCAAGCGCGTGCTGATCTCCGCCTATGTGATTTCAGGACTTTGCGCCGGGCTGGGCGCTATCTTGCTCGCAGGACGCACCGATGCGGGCTCGCCCCTGTTCGGCAACCTGCTCGAACTCGATACCATCGCGGCCGTCATCATCGGCGGAGCCAGCTTTCTTGGCGGCCGCGGTCATATCGGCCATGCGCTGGTCGGCGCCATCATGATCGGCGTCATCCGCAATGCACTCAACCTGCTCAATGTCGACATCTTCTTCCAGCTCATCGTCATCGGCGTGGTCATCGTGATGGCCGTGGAAGCCGACGTGCTGCGCAACCATCTCGAGGGCCGCATGCGTGTGCTGCAGGCGGCGGGGCAGGCATGAGCAAATCCTTTGCCGTTTCCCCCTCCACCAGCACAGTGCTCGACGTCCGCAACGCTACCAAGCGCTTCGGCCCGGTTCTGGCGCTCGACAATGTCTCCATCCAGGCTCACCGCGGGCAGGTGCTGGCGCTGCTCGGCGACAATGGCGCCGGCAAGTCGACGCTGATCAAGTGCATCAGCGGCGTGCACCAGATTGACAGCGGCATGATCCAGATCGACGGGGTCCCGACCGTGATCAGATCGCCGGGCAGCGCCCGGGAAGCCGGTATCGAGACCGTCTACCAGGACCTGGCTCTGTTCGACAATCTGACCCCGGCGCAGAATTTCTACGCCGGCCGCGAGATCTCCTTCCCGTCCTGGCTGCCGCTCGGCATGCGCTTCATGCGGCGGCGCGAGATGGAAGCTGTCACCAATGGCGTGCTGGAGCGGCTGAAGGTGACGTTGCCGGGGGCAGGCGCCACGGTGGCGCTGATGTCGGGCGGACAGCGGCAGGCAGTGGCGGTGGCGCGCGCCTCTGTTTTTGCGCGCAAGCTGGTGATCCTCGACGAGCCCACTGCAGCGCTTGGTTTGCGCGAATCCCGCAAGGTGCTCGATCTGATCGCGCAACTGCGCGACGAGGGGAATGCCGTCATCCTGATCACCCACAACATGGAACATGTCACCGAACTTGCGAGCCTGGCCGTGGTTTTGCGGCAGGGGCGCAAGGTTGGTGAACTGGTACCGACAAAGGCCAACCAGCACGATCTGATTTCGATGATCGTCGGCGGCTGAGGCGGGAGGAGGTCGCGGTCCGGACTGGTCCGGGGCGCACAATCGGAGCCGGACAAACCCGGCCGTAAAATCTGGAGGAGTGAAAATGCAGAGATACATCAAGCTGCTGGGTGGGTTGGCGATAGCGGGGGCGTTGAGTTTCCCCGCCGTCGCCGCCGATCCCGTGAAGATCGGGTTCATCACCAAGTTCCCAGTCGAATTCTTTTCCACCATGGAGAACGCGGCCAAGGCCTATGCCGAGGCAAACCCTGAAGTGGAGATCGTCTACGGCCAGGGACAGTCGGGCACGGACATCGAGGGCCAGATCGCTCTCATCGAGTCCATGGTGACCCAGGGCGTCCAGGGCATCGCCCTGACCCCGGTCGATCCCTCCGTCGCGCCTGCGCTCGACAAGGCAATCGCGGCGGGCGTCAAGATCGTGTTGATGGACAATGACATTCCTGGCTGGGCCGGCAAGACGTCGCTGGCCACGACCGACAACTTCAATGCTGGAGTGATTGCCGGGACCTATCTCAAGAGCGTGCTCAAGGATGGCGACAAGCTTGGCATTCTCGAAGGTGTTCCAGGCGTTCCGGCACTTGATGACCGGGTCAATGGCATGCTCAAGGGGCTTGAAGGCGTTGCCGTCGAGGTGGTCGGCCGAGGCGGCACCAATTGCACCCAGGAACTCGGCGTCACGGTGGCCGAAGACATCTTGACGGCCAATCCGGACATCAAGGCGATCTATGCCGCTTGCGGCCCTCCCGCGGTCGGCGCAACCCAGGCGATCCAGAATGCGGGTATCGCCAATGACGATATCGTCATGGTCGGCTTCGACGCCTGCTGCGGCGAACTCGACAAGATCGTCTCCGGTCAGGAGGACGCCACGGTGGCGCAGTTCCCGGCCAAGATGGGAGAACTCGGGGTGGATGCGCTGGTCAAGGCGATCCGTGGCGAGAGCGTCGAAGTGCTGGTCGACACCGGCGCGGGCCTGGTGACGGCGGACAATGTCAAGGACTTCATGTGATCATCACAAGCACGGTCCGGCGGATGGTCCGCCGGACCGTCTTGACGCGGGCGTGCAACGCACTTTATCCCGCTATGCTTTATCTGACAGTTTCACCCCTTCAGCAGGAACCGACCCTCGATGCCTTTGATGAACAGCGTTGTGTGCCCACGGCCCGGCGAACTCGAGCTTCGCCGGATTGCACGGCCGGTCCGCGCCGACACGGAGGTCCGCGTCAGAATTCGGCGGGTCGGCATCTGCGGCACCGACTTCCACATTTTCGAGGGCAAACATCCCTATCTCTCCTATCCGCGCATCATTGGCCATGAGTTGGCGGCCGAGGTGATCGAGGCGCCAACGGGCAGCGCCTATTCGCCCGGGGAGCATGTGATCATCAATCCCTATCTCTCCTGTGGTGCCTGCCGGGCCTGCCGCGCCGGCAAACCCAATTGCTGCACGTCCATCGCAGTGCTCGGCGTGCACCGCGACGGCGGCATGTGCGAGGAAATCTGCGTCCCCGAAGGCAATCTCGTGCCCTCAAGCGGACTGTCGCTCGACGCCTGCGCCACGGTCGAGTTCCTGGCCATCGGCGCCCATGCGGTTCGCCGCGGCGAAGTCGGCGCCGGCGACTTGGTGCTGATCGCCGGCGCCGGGCCCATCGGTCTCGGCGTCGCCATCTTCGCCCGGCTTGCCGGCGCAACAGTCTTCATCCTGGACCTCGATGCGGCTCGTCTCACTGAAGCCTGCGCGATTGCCGAGGGCTGCCAGCCGATTGCCGCGGACGCCGCGGCCGACGCCGCTATCAGGGATGTGACGGACGGCGATGGGTTTGAAGCGGTGTTTGACGCCACTGGCAATCTCGCCTCGATCCAGGCCGGGTTTGCCAGGGTCGCTCATGGCGGGCGGTATGTTCTGGTCAGTGTCGTCAATGAAATGGTCACGTTTTCCGATCCGGAGTTCCACAAGCGCGAAATGGCTTTGATCGGCAGCCGCAATGCCACCAGCGCCGATTTCGCCACGGTGATCGCTGCGTACAACGCCGGGCACATCCCGCTTGACCGCATCATCACGCACCGGAGCGATTTGGCCCGTGTCGCCGAGGACTTGCCGCGGTGGTCGAGGGAAAAGACGGGCCTCATCAAGGCTCTGGTGTCGATTGATTAGGCGCGACGCCGTTATTCAAAGTTTTGGCCTTCGCTCTCAACCGCGCCGGCGGGGACCCTCCGGCGGTTTGGTCAGTATGATGTTTGTCGCGGATTTCCACGCCTCGAATGCTTCGAACCTATGGTAGCGAATGGTGAGAGCGGAACGACAGCGGGATGGTGCGGAGCAGGAATTGCGGGTTGCTGACTGCATAGATACGAAGCGTTGTAGTCCACCCGTTGATCTGAAGCCTTGCATTACCCGCTCTCGTTTCCTCAAGGGAATGGTGGGTGGTTGTGTTCTCGGCGCGGTTATTGAGCCCCTTGTGTGACCAATGATCAAGGCCAAATGCGACCTCGCGCTTGGCGGCACTGTACGATCGCAATTAATCCGCAATGATCCCTTTGGGTGGGAAGCCCCAACGTTTAATCAGTGATGAGGTGCTTTAAGCCAAACTCAGGCAGAAATTCCACTTATCCCTGCTGTGTAGTTTTCCCGAACCACCTCTACCTGCTCATATTCAGATCACGGTGACCGACAGGCTGCCGAGACCTTCGATCGAGGCTTCCATCCTGTCGCCACGGTTGACCGGGCCCACACCCGACGGCGTGCCCGACATGATGATGTCGCCGGGAGCCAGTTCGAAATATTCCGAAAGGTAGGAAATCATTTCAGGCACTTTCCAGATCATCTGGTTCATGTCGCCTTCCTGGGCGACTTTGCCATTGACCTTGAGTTCTATGCGCCCGTGATCGGGATGACCCACCGCGGAAACCGGCTTGAGCGGGCCGACCGGGCCGGAGCGTTCGAATGCCTTGCCGATTTCCCACGGACGTCCGGCCTTCTTGGCCTCGCCCTGCAAATCGCGACGCGTCATGTCAAGCGAAACAGCATAGCCGAACACGTGGTCCAGCGCCCCTTCAACCGGGATGTTCGTGCCACCCGTCTTCAAGGCCACAACGAGTTCAACCTCGTGATGCACGTCAGTGGAATGCGGCGGGTACGGAAACTCGCCTGACGGGTCGAGATTGTCCGGATTCTTCTGGAAAAAGAAGGGCGATTCGCGGTTCGGATCATGTCCCATCTCGATGGCGTGAGCGGCATAGTTTCGCCCGATGCAATAGACCCGGCGAACAGGAAAATCGCCGCCTCCGTCGACCGGTATTGAAACAACGGGTGGGGTCGGAATCACATAATTGGACATTGGGCGCCTTTCTGCTTGCTCTCTTAGGGGGTTGTCATAAGTGCTTTCCGTGTTAAGATCAATCACGACCAATATGAAATGTTCGAAATATTTGCATGAATATCGAATGAAATGCCGGGTGTAAGCCGGTTTATCCGAAAAATTGGTCAACCAATTGGAGTGAGTTGTGCTTGCGCATCCTGACGCACTGAACGACGATGATCCGGTGTCGCGCCTTCGCGGCTTCATTGCCCACGGCGACTACAGGCCCGGATCCAGGTTGCCGCCGGAGCGCGAATTGACCGATGAACTGGGTGTCACTCGCAGTATCTTGCGCAAGGCGCTTGATGCGCTGGAGCGGGAAGGCGCAATCTGGCGTCATGTCGGCAAGGGGACGTTTGTCTCCGCCACAGAGGCGGGCCTGACGCAACCGCGCGGTTCGCTGGCTGAACTCGGGCGCCAACTCACGCCGGTCAAGATGATGCGCGCACGTCTTACGATTGAGCCGGCAATCTGCCGCGAGGCCGCCATTAATGCGTCAAACGCGGCCCTGACACAGATGAACCTCGCCATGGAACGCGCCCATGCGGTCAGCAATTGGCAGGATTATGAAACACAGGACGACAATTTTCACCGGGCCATAGCCGAAGCCACAGACAACCCTTTGCTCGTCGCGCAGTTCGACCAGCTCAATCAGGTTCGTCGCGCCGTGGCATTGGGCAATGTCGTGCGCCGTTCTGCACGACCGGGCCCTGACCATCCCAGCTTTGGTGAACACGAAGTTATCGCGACCGCCATTTCACAGCGCGATCCGCATGGATCTTATGAGGCGATGCGCAATCATCTTCGTTCGGTCTCCGCACGTCTGTTCGGAGAAGGGTAGGGGGAAGCGGTCAGCCACACAGGACCGGGAGCAGGATTGAGGGACCCTCGCGACAACAAGTCCCTCGGATCGAAACGCAACAACAAGCACTCTGGGAGGAGAACCATGTTACAGATTTTAAAGAAAATTGCGGGTTTCGCCGCTGTCATTCCGGTCGTTTTCGGACTGGCATTCTCGGCTGCGCATGCCGCGACGCTGAAGATTGCACTTGCTGAAACGCCGTCAGACGAAATGGCGGCGTTTTTTCTGGCGCTTGATCGCGCCAAGGCAAATGGGCTCGATTTTGAGTGGACAGCTTTCGCCGACGAAGAGCTTGCCATCCAGTCGGTTCTCGGCGGTCAGATGAACATTGGCTTCGGTACGCCCTATGCTGCCATGCAGCGTTCAAAAGCTCCGCTCCGGATCATTTTTCAGCTCTCCAAGCTGAAATTTTTCCCGATTACCACCAAGGATTTCACGACGCTCAAGGATCTTGACGGCAAGCCTATCATGCTGCATTCGCGTGGGGGTGGAACGGATTCCATTGCCAATGTCATCGAGGAGCGCGAAGGCATCAAGCTCGGCGACCGGTCTTATGTTCCAGGCTCGGCCAACCGCGTTGTGGCCATGATGGCGGGCCAGGCCAATGCGACCATTCTGGACCTGTCCAACAAGAACAAGATCATGGCTGAAGCGGGCGATCGCTTCAACGTGCTTCCGATGTTCGATGTGGACGCCAGCGACGAGGCGCTGTTTGCCAATCTCGACTGGATCCAGGCGAACTCCGAACAGGTCGATATCCTGGTCAAGGCGCTGGTCAGCGTCTGGCAGGACATGTCCAAGGATCCGACAATCATCGGCCGCGAAACCAATCCCGATGGTCCGATCGGCCAATTGCCCAAGGAGATCCTGGCGGAGCTTGACGGCTTCTACAAGGACGCAGTCGAGGGCGGGCTCTATGACCCGAACGGCGGCGGTCGCAAGGCTGCCACGGCCGACATGGCGTGGTATGCTGCGGCAGGTCAGCTGGACGGTGATCCGGCAACGCTCAACATCGAAGACTTCTGGTACTTCGCGCCGCTCGACGCGGCGATGAAATAAGACCGGATCAGCGCCCGCCAGTCCATCGGATTTGGCGGGCGCATCTGTTTTCCCAAACTCCTGGCTCATTTCGATGCAACATCGTCCGCTCATTCTCAAGCTGCTGTCGGCATTCCTCGTTTTCGGGGCGTGGGAAATCGCCGGACGCGTGCCCGTGAGCTATGCGTTTCCGACCTTTTTCGAATCCATGGATGCGCTTCTCAGACTCACTCTCGATGGCACCATGTTCAAGGCCTATGCCGAGACCCTCAAGCCGCTGGTCACCGGCGTTGCCATCTCGGCGGTGCTCGGCATCGGCCTCGGTCTCTGGATCGGCTTGAGCGCGCGCTTTGACTGGTTGTTTTCGCCGATTTTCATCGTCATGCAGGCGGCTCCGCTTGCTGCGCTCATTCCACTGCTGGTCATGGCCTATGGCATCGGACTGACATCGAAGGTCTTTGTCGTCTGCATCATGGCGATGCCGGTGATAGTGCTCAACACCAGCAGCGCCGTGCGCAACACACCAGTTTCCCTCAAGGAGATGGGCCGGTCATTTCTCGCCACCGACCGCGATACCCTGCTCAAGATCGTCATTCCGGCAGCCTCGCCGGTGATCTTCTCGGGCTTGCGGCTGGGCATTTCCGCGGGGTTCATCGGCGCAATCCTTGCGGAGCTGAAGATCACCCCGACCGGTGTTGGCGACATCATCAGCTACAGCCGCTCGATCGCCGATTATCCAAGCATGTATGCGGCCATCTTCTCGATCATCCTTCTTGCGGTTCTTTTCCTGAACCTCTTGGAGAAATTCGAAAACTACCTGTTTGAAGGGAACAATCGTGGTTATGTCTCAGATTAAGCCTCCGCATGACGCCGCCGTCCCGGTTTCCTCTCCGGAGAGTGCCGTGTCGGTCCGCAATGTTTCCAAGAGTTACGGTCCCGTGGAAGCGCTCAAAAACCTTTCGCTGGAGTTCCCGCGCGGCGAACTGACATCCCTGCTCGGACCATCGGGTTGCGGAAAGACCACGCTGCTCAAGATCATTGCCGGGCTGCTGCCGGCCGACGCGGGCGACATCGAAGTCAATGGCAAAAGGGTCACAGGTCCGGGATCGGACCGCGCATTCGTCTTTCAGGATTTTGCCCTGCTTCCGTGGGCAAGCGTGATCCGCAATGTTGCCTTCGGGCTCGAACTGCGCGGTGTCGCCAAATCCGAGCGCGAGGCAATCGCCGAAAAATATATCGGCAATGTGGGGCTCTCGGGATTTGAAAAGGCCTATCCGCATGAACTTTCCGGCGGCATGCGCCAGCGCGTCGGACTTGCCCGCGCCTTGGCTGTCGATTCCCAGGTATTGCTGCTCGACGAGCCTTTCTCCGCAGTCGACGAGCAGAACCGCCGCAAATTCCAGGAGGATCTTCTGGAACTGGTCCGGCACGAGAACAAGACATTCATCTTCGTCACCCATTCGATCGAAGAAGCCGTCTATGTCTCGGACCAGATCGCGATCCTTTTGCCGCGTCCGAGCCGGGTATCGGAGATCATCCGTCCGACAAGCTTCCGCAACAAGGATGTCGAGAACATCCGCCGCGATCCCGAGTATCTCGACATTGTCGACGAGATCTGGGCTTCGCTTCGAACCTATACCGAATAGGGATGTCATGACCGCATTTGGATACAAGCTGCCCGCCATGTCTTCGCTGCTGATCTGGGGATTGCTGTGGGAAGTCATCGGCCAGATGAACCTGACGTTTTTCGTCCCGCCGCTGACAACGGTGATTGCAACACTGTTTTCGGTGATCGGAACACCGGCCTTCGTCAAGGCGATGACGGAGACTGCCTACGCCTTTGGCAGCGGGGTCTTCTTTGCCATCGCGATCGGCATACCGGTGGGTATCATGATGGGAAAGAGCCGTTTGCTTGATGAACTGCTCCTGCCATGGGTGAATATTTTCCTCAGCGCGCCCCTGACCGCGCTGGTGCCAGTGCTTATGGTTCTTTTCGGCTTCGGAATGACTTCGATCATCATCACAACAACGCTGTTTGGAATCTGGATCATCATCCTGAATTCGCGTGCCGGCGTGATGCAAATCAACCGATCGCTGGTGGAAATGGCCCGCAGCTTCGGAGCCTCCCCGCTCGATGCCTTCTTCAGGATCTATTTCTGGGCCGCGCTTCCAGAAATCCTCGGCGGCGTAAGGATCGGCGTTATCCGGGCTGTCAAGGGCGTGATCATCGGCCAATTGCTGATTTCAATTGTCGGTTTCGGGGCGCTCTTCGAACTCTACTCATCGAACTTCCTGATGGGGCATTTCTGGGCGGTTCTGATTGTCCTGTTTGCCATGGCGTTCTCGATATCGGAGTTCCTCGCCTATCTCGAACGCCGGGTCGCCTATTACGCAGCCAAGAGGTGAAAAGCCCCAACCGAAGCCGATTGCGGGCTCCGTACTCGCCGTCCGGCGATCGTCCACATCATTCCTGATTTCCGGTGACGTTTCATCGCCCATCGTATTTCAAAGGGTAGCAAGCCATGACCACAACATTGAAATCGCTGTTTGCGCCTCACGATGAAAACGCGCTCGCAATAGGCGCTCCGGGCCGGACCTGGCTGACCTATGGCGGGCTGCGCGCGCTTGCGATCGAGGTGGCGGCGCAACTGCGCGCAGCAGGGATCGGCAGAGGCGACCGCGTGGCCATCGTTTTGCCAAACGGACCGGAAATGGCCACAGCCTTCGTTACCATCGCGCAGGCTGCCATCACGGCGCCGCTCAATCCGGCCTATCGTCAGGAAGAGTTTGAATTCTATCTTGATGACCTCAAGGCCAAGGCGCTTGTTGTTCCTAAGGACTATGACGGACCCGCACTCGCGGCCGCGGAAAAATTCGGCATGACCATCATGCGGCTTTCAAGCCCGTCGGATGCGCCGGCCGGGCAGTTCAGCCTTGCCGGTGGCAGCGGCGCGCCGGCGCCGGCCTCGGACCCTGGTCCCGATGACATTGCGCTCATCCTGCACACATCCGGGACCACATCACGACCCAAAATCGTACCGCTGCTTCAATCAAATGTCGCAGCATCTGCCCAAAACATCAAAGCAACCCTTGCGCTTATGCCGGAAGACCGGTGCTTGAACGTGATGCCGTTGTTTCACATTCATGGCTTGATAGCAGCGGTGAGTGCATCGCTGGCGGCTGGAGCTTCCATTTGCTGCGCGCCGGGATTTGACGCGCTCAAGTTCTTCGGCTGGATGCGGGAAGCGGAGCCAACCTGGTATACGGCCGTTCCCACCATGCATCAGGCCATTCTGACCCGTGCCGAGCGCAACCGGGACACAATCGAGGCGACGCGGTTGCGCTTCCTGCGCTCGTCGTCGGCGTCGCTGCCCGCACAAGTCATGCTGGCCCTTGCAGACACCTTCAGCGCGCCCGTCATCGAAGCCTATGGAATGACAGAGGCCGCCCACCAGATGACCAGCAATCCGCTGCCTCCGCGAGCACAAAAGCCCGGCTTTGTCGGCGTGGCAGCCGGTCCGCTCGTGCGGATTGCAGATGAAACGGAAGACAGACTGATCGATGGCATCGGCGAGGTGGTCATCTCCGGTGCGAATGTCACCCCCGGCTATGAAGGCAATCCGGAAGCCAATGCGAAAAGCTTCTTCATGGCCGAGGGCAGCCGCTGGTTCCGCACCGGCGACAAGGGGGGGCTTGATGAGGGCGGCTATCTGCAACTGACCGGTCGGCTCAAGGAGATCATCAACCGGGGCGGCGAAAAGATCAGTCCGCTCGAAGTTGACGGCATTCTGATGGATCATCCGGCTGTTGCCCAGGTGGTGACATTCGCGTTGCCGCACTCCAAACTTGGTGAAGAGGTCGCCGCCGCTGTCGTGCTCAGGGAAGGGCGGTCGGCAACGGAAAGGGAAATCCGCGAGTTTGCGGCAACCCGGCTGGCCGATTTCAAGGTGCCGCGCAAAATTGTCATACTGGATGAAATCCCCAAGGGCGCGACCGGCAAGCTGCAGCGCATCGGTCTTGCCGAAAAACTCGGGCTGACCAATCCGGCCTGACTCCCGGGGACCCCGGGTAGGGCAGGTTTGAAAGGAACCGTGCATGAAGATCTGCATTTTCGGCGCTGGCGCAATCGGCGGCTACATGGCCGCCAAGCTGGCCCAGGCCGGCGCCGATGTCAGTCTGGTGGCACGCGGCCCACATCTCGCGGCCATGCGGGAAAAGGGCCTGACCCTCATCGAACACGATCGCGATCCGGTCACGGCGCCGGTCCGCGCAAGCGATGATCCGGCGGAATTCGGAACGCAGGACTATGTCATTGTCACGCTCAAGGCCCACTCGGTCCCGCCGGTTGTGAGCCGGATGCAGCCCCTGATCGGTGAACAGACCACCATAGTCAGCGGCGTAAACGGCATTCCATGGTGGTATTTCCACAAGATCGGTGGGCCTCTCGAGGGCACCAGGCTCGAAAGTGTCGATCCGGGCAATGCGCAGTGGGATGGTTTTGGCCCCGACCGGGTACTTGGCTGCGTGGTCTACCCGGCCGCCGAGGTGAGCGCACCCGGCATCATCAAGCATGTCGAAGGCAACCGCTTTTCGCTTGGCGAGCCGGATGGTTCGAAGTCCGAACGCGCGCTTGCACTTTCAAGTGTCCTGGGCGCGGCTGGTCTCAAGGCGCCGGTTCGTCCGCAGTTGCGCGACGAGATCTGGGTCAAGCTGTGGGGAAACCTGTCCTTCAATCCCATTTCCGCCCTTACACTTGCCACTCTTGATGTGCTGTGCACAGATACGGGCACGCGCGAAGTGGCGCGTCGGATGATGGTCGAAGCTCAGGAGATCGCCGAGAAACTGGGCGTAAGATTTCCAATCAGTGTCGAACGCCGGATTGACGCCGGCGCCGCGGTTGGAGCGCATCGCACGTCCATGCTTCAGGATCTTGATGCCGGGCGGCCCATGGAAATCGATGCACTTGTCGGATCTGTACAGGAACTCGGCCGTGTAACCGGCACACCGACACCCACAATCGATACCGTGCTGGCTCTGACCAAGCTGCGCGCGAAATTGGCGGGGCTTTATACCTGAGCGGTGTTTCGGCCCTGCTTTCAAGCCGGGAAGAGATCCTTCAGGTAAGTATTTTCGCCCCGGGAACGGGCATAAAGCGCTGGCGCAATGTCCACTGTCAGTAACTCCTCAGATAGTCCCGCCGACGCCAGCGCAGAGCCGTCCGGAGCTGCAATCACTGATCGGCCGGCATAGTCGAACGCGCCGTCACGGCCGATATTGTTGACATAGGCAATGAAGATCTGGTTCTCAAAGGCGCGCACCGGGATCATTTTTTCGGCAATGAATGTGCCCGATGCCCCCTTCGGTGTCGCCGTCGGCACCAGGATCATGTCAGCCCCGGCCAGCGCCAGTCGCCGCACATTCTCCGGAAATTCGACATCATAGCAGATCAGCATTCCGAGTGTCATACCGCGATGGCTGAACAGGCAGGTCGTCGGCGTCTCCGGCGAAAACAGCGCGCGCTCATAATCGCCATAGAGATGCGACTTGCGGTAAATTGACGGTGTATTCGCACCATCCGTGTAGACCGCAGAATTGTAGACCACCATGCCTGCCTTCTCGGCAAATCCGGCGATGATGGCGATGCCGGTCTGACGGGCGATCTCCCCTAGCCGGTCGACGATCGGCCCATTGGCGGGTTCAGCCAGATTAAGAATGTCCCGGCCACCGCCATAGCTGGTCACGCCGAGTTCAGGCGTCACCAGAAGACTCGCGCCCGCTTCTGCGGCCTGGTGCGCGGCCTTCTCGATGCCCTTGAGATTGGCTGCCGTATCAGTACCCGCGGTCTGCATCTGCAAGGCGGACATCCGGATCATGATTGCTCCTCGGAATTGGCGCCGAGCAGTTTCAGAAGATCGCCAAAGCGGGCGATCAGGGAATAGATGACGGCTGCCAGAACCACGAAGAGGACCGTGACGGAGGCCATGGTCGGGGTGTAGCCGTAGCGCAGCGCGTTGAAGATCTTGATCGGCAGGGTTTCCATGGTGAAGCCCACTGTCATATAGGCGACGATGTATTCGTTGAGCGACAGCACGAAGGCAAAGGCGTAGCCCGAAACCAGATAGGGCGTGATCAGCGGCAGCACCACGGTGCGGAAGATGGTGCGGTCGTCGGCCCCCATGGTCGCCGCCGCCTCCACCAGCGAACGGTCGATGGCGGTAAAGCCCAATGTCAGAGTGACCAGCGGCAGGGTGACGAAGAAGATTGCGTGGCTGATCACTGCGGTCCATGGCTGACCGTAGAAGCCGGTGGTGGCCCAGAAGGTCAAGAGTCCCAGCGCGGTGATCACAGGAGGCAGCGTGAACGGCGCGATGCCCAGGAGTTGAAACACATTGGCCCAGGGCGCGATCCGGCGCCACAGAAACCAGCTTAGCGGAAGCGCGATGGCCACAGCCAGCGCGGCAGAAAGGATCGCCAGAATCAGCGAGGCGAAAAGGGCATTGCGCCAGCCGGTATCGATGAAGATGTCGGCATACCAGGACAGCGAGAAGCCCTGCGGAGGGAAGGCCAGCGTCTGTTTGGCATTGACCGACACCCCGGCGACGACAATCAGCGGCGATGCCAGAAACAGGCCGACCAGCGCAAAATAGAAGCGGTGCAGGAGACTGCTCATGTGGTTTCTTCCCTCTTACGTCCGGCAAACAGGGTGAGCGCCACCATGCCGAGCGTGACCAGCACCAGGAACACGGCCATCGCGGCGGCAAAGGGCATGTTGGACTGGTAAATCGCCTGGTCGGTGATCAGCACCGACAGCGTCCAGTGCTGCGGCCGACCGAGGATCTGCGGCAGCAGGTAGGAGCCGAGCGCAAAGATGAACACCATGATCAGCGTGGCGAGGATGGTGGTCCGGAGCGCCGGCACCACGACCGTGAAGAAGGCTTTCAGCGGCGAGGCGCCAAGCGTGCGCGCCGCTTCGGTCAATGTCGGGTCGAGCCGCACCAGCGCCGGATAGAGCACCAGGATTGTGTAGGGCAGAGCCTGATAGACCATGGCCGTCAGCACCGCCGGAAATCCGGGCGACAGCGCCACCGCCGTGTCCATCAGCCCGAGCGTGACCATGAGATTGGTGATGCCGGCAGTGCGCGACAGAAGCGTCGACCAGGCAAAGCCGATGATCACTTCGGACAGCGACAACACCGACAGCAGCGCCACCATCCAGACGATCTGCGCCCGCCGCGACATCTTGGTCATGAGATAGGTGAACGGCACCCCGATTGCGACGCAGCAGACGGCGACAAGCACCGCCAGCATCAGCGAGAAGCCCAGCACATGAGCGAAGAACAGACTCAAGAACCGCTCGTAATTGGAAAAGACGAAGGCTGGGGTGTAGAAGCCGCCCTGCTGGCGCTGGAAGAAGCTGACCGCAATCATCGTGCCGAACGGGATCACGAAAAACACCGTGAGCATGATCGCCGGAAATGCCAGCGGCCCGTAATCGCTCAGCCTCTGGGGCGCCTCGCGTCTCATGTGGAGAGCACCACGCAGACGCCGGGGTCAAGCACCACGCCGACCGGCTGGCCGACCGAAACATCGGGCCGGGCCCGCGGCGTCGACACGGCGATGATCTGCTTGCCGGCGCAATCGATGAAGGTCTCGATGGTGCCGCCGAGATCGCGCACGAAGGTCACGGTGCCCAAAATGGCGCCGCCGCTGCCCGGCGCAGTCAGATCCACATCCTCCGGCCGGATCGAAATGATCGCCTTGCCGCCGCCAGGTGCGGACAGGCCCGGGATGACCTGGCCCAGCGCAACAGCGCGGCCGGCGCTGTCGGTTTCCATATCGATGAGATTGGTCGAGCCGATGAAATCGGCGACAAAGGTGTCAGCCGGCCGGCGATAGATTTCCATCGGGCTTGCCGCCTGCCGGATCTCGCCCTTGTTCATCACCACCACGGTGTCGGCCATGGTCATGGCTTCGCGCTGATCGTGGGTGACGACGATGGTGGTGATGCCGAGCTGCTGCTGCAGCTGTCTCAGTTCCACCTGCATGGCCTCGCGCAATTTGGCGTCGAGCGCCGACAAGGGTTCGTCTAGCAGGAACAGTTTGGGTGAGCGCGTCAGCGCCCGGGCGATTGCCACTCTCTGGCGCTGGCCGCCCGACAATTTTGCCACCGGGCGGTCGGCATAGCCGGTGAGATGGATCATCGAGAGCAATTCGTCCACCCGTTTGACCTGTTCCTCGCGCGGCGCGCCACGGATTCGCAACGGATAGGCGATGTTCTCGCCGACAGTCAGGTGCGGAAACAGCGCCAGCGACTGGAACACCATGCCGAGATTGCGCTTGTGGGTCGGCACGGCGGTAATGTCCTCGCCGTCGAGCAGGACCCTTCCGCTGGTCGGCAGATCCAGGCCGGCGATCATCCTGAGCAGCGTGGTCTTGCCGCAGCCGGACGGTCCGAGCATGCAGACGAAGGTGCCGTGCGGCACGCTCAGTTGCACGTCATTGACCGCGGTGAAGCTGCCAAAGTCCTTGCGAACGGCATCGAGCGTCAATCCAGACATCGTGTTCCCACTCTCTGCCCCGGTTGGCCGGGGTCCGGGAGGGGCGGCGAACCTGCCCCTCCCCATTCAGGCAATCACGTCCCGGTTCGGGACGCAACCGGGCCTCAGCCGACGATCAGTTCCGTCCATTTCTGGTTCAGCCAGTCCGACTTGGTCTGGTAGAGGTCGTAGCGCGGGATGATCGGCTCTATGTCCGACGACACGCTGGCGAACTCTTCCGGTGTCAGATCGAGAAGATCACGCTTCAGTGTCGGCGCGGTGCCGACCTTGCGCGACAGTGTCGCCTGGATTTCCGGTTGGCTCATGTAGTCGATGAACACATGCGCCTCCTCGACCTTGTCGGAAGCGCGTGACAGCGCCCAGCAGCCCGAATCCTGAATGCCGCCTTCCTTGGGGAACGTGGAGCGGACCGGATGGCCATCGGCGGCGGCGAGCCCGGTGACGTCGTGGTAATACTGGCCCATCGGGATTTCGCCGGATTTCAGCGCCTGTTCGAACTGCGCCTCATCGCGGTACCAGAGACGGACATTGGGCTTGACCTCGGCCAGTTTTTCGAAGGCCTTGTTGATGCCCTCCTCCGTGTCGAGTGCATTCGTGCCGCCCATGAAGGTTTTGGCGGTCACTTCCAGCAGGAAGGAGTTGGACACCAGTGCCAGCAAACCGAGCTTGTCGGCATTGGCCGGATCCCAGAGTGCTGCCCAGCTGTCGGGCGCTTCCGGATAAGAATCGGTGTTGGTGACCAGCGTGATATACCAGGCGACCGCGCCGATGCCGGCAACGCGGCCATCGGGGTACTCGTTGACGAACTGCTCGAGCAGACCGTCATAGTTCTTGATCTTCGAGGTATCGATAGGCGCCCACAGATCGGTCGACTGACCCTTGAGCATGGCAACTTGCGACATCATCGAGACATCGGCGGGCGCGACACCGGCCTTGGCAGCCTGTTCGAGCTGCACCAGCCAGGCCTCGCCCGTCGGCTCGGCCACCGATTCCACCGCAATGCCGCTGGCGGCGGTAAAGTCCGGAAAGATGTTCTTGTCGAACGAATCCTTGAAGTAGCCGCCATAAACGCCGACCTTGATCGAGCGGTCCTGGGCCCTGAGTATCGACGGCATCGAGAGCGCCCCGATGGTGGCAACCGCGCCGCCGAGGACTGCCCGACGGCTGATGGATGAGTTGAGAATCTTTCGCATTGTCGTCTCCTTTGTTGGCCGGTCATTGACCGGTGTTCCCTTGCTGTCCTGATTGAGGTTCTCTGCCTCAATGAATGGTCCGGCGCCGCCTCCTTCTCCCGGCAAGACGCACCGGCGGGAAGCGGCGGACGCCGTCTCATTTGGCGTCGGCACACCGCCCTTGAAATAGGGCGTGTGCCATGGTTTCCATCCCAGCCCGTTCACGGGGTCCCGGCATGGTCTCAGGCTAGTCTGCCGGTGATGGCCGGGCTGAAAACCATCAGGCTGAGGATCTCGAACAGCACCTGCGCACCGGCGTGCGCCGTGTTTGTGGTGGAATCATATTGCGGCGCCACTTCGACCACGTCGCCACCAACAATGTTCATGCCCTTGAGTCCGCGGATCAGTTCCAGCACTTCGCGTGTGGTCAGCCCGCCGACCTCCGGCGTGCCTGTGCCCGGAGCGAAGGCAGGATCGAGACTGTCGATGTCGAACGAGAGATAGGTCGGCCCGTCTCCGATGATCTCCTTGGCCCGCGCAATAATGGCTGGCATGCCCATACCGGTGACCTCCTCGGCATGAATGACAGCCATGCCCGACTCATAGGAGAACTCCCACAGATACTCGGCCGGTCCACGGATGCCGATCTGGATTGTCCGCGTTGGATCGAGAACGCCGTCAAGCACCGCATTTCGGAACGGGCCGCCATGGTGGAACTTGGTCATGTCGAAGGCGCCACCGGTGTCGCAGTGAGCGTCGATGTGGATCATGCCGACCGGGTGCTTCTTGCCAACGGCTTTCAGGACCGGGTGACTGATCGAATGGTCTCCGCCGACAGAAAGCGGAAGCACTCCGGCATCGACAATCTGATGGAGGCGGCGTTCGATGTCCTCGTGGCAGAGTTCAAGCCGATAGCGGCTGCGGAAGCTGACATCGCCAATATCGGCGACGCGCAGTTCGTGTACGGGCGCGCAATCGAGCACATGGTTGTAGGGACCGATCCGCTCGATGGTGCGAAGCGCGCGGGGGCCGAAACGGGAGCCGTTGCGGTTGGTGACGCCCAGATCCATCGGCATGCCGATGATAGCCACCTGCAGATCGCCGAAATCCGGCTTATCATTGTCGATCTCGACATAGGGTGCCGTCAGGAAGGTCGGGATGCCGGAATAGGGCGCCAGCCGTGTGCCGCTCTCGGTGAAGATCTTGTCGGCGACGCGGCGGAACTTCGGGTTGAACAATTCGCCGCCATGGCTTTCGCCATATTTGTCCTTGAGCTCGTCGAGCTTTGTCTTGTTCCATTCCATCTGACTGCCATCCCTCGAAAGTCGCGATTCCGCTTTTTTGCCGCGGCTGGTCAATAAAATGTTGCAAAGCGGAGAAAGGAAAGCAATTGATATTGTTAGTGTCATTTATGTGAGAAAAACTCACATCAGGATTCCGCCTTGTGACCCAGCGTCTGCCACCGCTCAACCCTTTGCGCGCCTTCGAGGCGACCGCGCGAAACCGTTCCTTGACCAAGGCTGCACAGGAACTTTGCGTGACCCACGGCGCCATCAGCCATCAGATCAAGGCGCTGGAAGCCTCACTGAAAGTCAGGCTTTTCAACCGCACGGGCCAGCGCCTGACATTGACCGAGCATGGCGCAGACCTGTTACCTTCGGTGACATCGGCCTTCGAGGAAATCGCCGCCGCCACCGCCCGTATGACCCGGCCGGCGAAATCCGGATCGCTGTCGATCACCTGCGTGTCGGCGCTGCTGTCGCTGTGGCTGATGCCGCGACTTGCGAGCTTCACTGCGCGTTATCCGGAAATCCGGCTGACGCTCGCCGCCGCCAATGATCCGGCGCTGATCCATTCGCCCGATGTCGATATCGCCATTCTTTATGGCGACGGCAGCTGGACCGACTGCTGGCTCAAGCTGTGGTCGCATCTCGACCTGTTCCCGATCGCCAGCCCGTCGCTGATCAACAACCGGCCGATCCGAACCGCCCGCGATCTGGCCGAACACACCATCCTGCACGGCGACGACGGCCATGAATGGCATATATGGCTCACGGCGGCCGATGTGCACGGCATATCGGGTGTGCGGCAGCATCATTTCTCCGATGCCCGGCTGGCGATCGAGGCGGCCCTGCTCGGTCACGGCATCGCGCTCGGCGACACCCTGACGGCAGCGAGCCTCCTGACCCGGGGACAGGTGATCGTGCCGTTCAAGCTTGCCGTTCCCGCCGTCGACGCCTTCTATGTCGCCTGCAGCAACGATCTGCGCTCGACGCCGGTTGTTGACGCCTTCATGGACTGGCTGTTTTCGAGTATCGAGGAAGAGGACGCCAGGGCCGAGCCGCTGATTGCCGCACGCCGGACCATCCGCCGGGCGCAACAGGCCCAGCCGCCCCGATCCGGCGGGGGCGGAAGACGCCCTGTGACCGCCGCCTGACTGATTTTGACCATAGACCGAGAGAGCGCCTCATGCCGACCGCCCGATTCAATCCGCTTGTCCAGACCCTTGCCGCACCGCCGATTCCCGAGGTGCAGGCCTGGAAACGCGATTATGACGGCCATCTCGGCCCGCTGATCGATCTGTCGCAGGCAGTCCCCGGCTATCCGCCGCACCCCGACATGCTCGCCTGGCTCGGTCAGGCGGCGAGCTCGCCCGGGATGGCCGGCTATGGCGATATCGAGGGCGAGCCGGTACTGCGCGCCGCCTATGCCGGGTGGGCCAGCGCCCTCTATGCCGCGGAGGTCAAGCCGGCCAATATCCACATCACCTCGGGCTGCAACCAGGCCTTCATGGCGACGATGATGACGGTCGCCGGCCCCGGCGACACGGTGCTTCTCACCAACCCGTGCTATTTCAACCATGAGACCACGCTGGCCATTTCGGGTGTCAAAGTCGGCTATGTCGAATGCCATGCGAAGGACGGCTTCCTGCCGACGCCCGAGGCTGTCGAGGCGATGATCGGTGACGGCGTCCGCGCGCTGGCGATTGTCACCCCCAACAATCCCACCGGCGCCACCTATCCCAAGGGACTGTTGGGCGCGCTGTTCGACCTCTGCCGCAAGCATGGCGTCTGGCTGATCGTCGACGAGACTTATCGCGACTTCCTGCCGCTCGATACAGGTTCGCCGCACGGCCTGTTTTCCGTTCCGGGCTGGCAGGACAATCTCATCGGGCTTTACAGCTTCTCCAAATCCTTCTGCATTCCCGGCCATCGCGTCGGCGCGGTCACCGCTGGCGAAATGGTCGTCACCCAGATCGCCAAGGTGATGGACAATCTGCAGATCTGCGCGCCGCGACCGCCGCAGGCAGCCCTTGCCAAAGCCATTCCGGCGCTCGGTGACTGGCGCCGCGCCAATACGCTGGAAATATCCGCCCGCGCCAAGGCGCTGACCGAAGCGATGCGTGATCTCCCGGAATGGGAGATTTCGGCGCTCGGCGCCTATTTCGCCTTTGTCCGCCATCCCTTTGTCGAACTCAGCGCCCATGACGCCGCCCACATTCTGGCGCGCCAGGCGGGCGTCATCACCATTCCCGGCTCGTTCTTCGGCAAAGGCCTGGACCGCTACCTGCGCATCGCCTTCGCCAATGCCGATGTAGCTACCATTCACCAGCTCTGTAGTCGGTTCACGTCTTGCTCTCGCTGATTTGAGCTTTGAATTAATGCATGTTCGTTATCGCCCAAATGAATCCATTTGAGCGCGACATGCATGTTTTATGACTATTCCTGTTTCTTGTGAGAAAAAGCAGCGCTGGAGAGGGGAACCGCCAGAAGTTTTTTGGGCAGCGTCGACTTGCCCGAGCCGAGGAAACCGCTCAGGGAGAAAATCGGGATCCGCTCGGGCAAGGCCATGGCGTCACGCCACCTGGCACGTGCGGCAGATGCCGCGCAGCTCGATGGTCGTTTTCTTGAGCGCAAAGCTGGCCTCGCCCGCCAGTTGCTTCAGCCGCATCGCAAGCGCGGTGTCGGTGATCTCGTTGACCTGTCCGCACCGCTCGCAGATCATGAAGGCGATGGTGTCGTCCCCGTCGCAGCCCGGATGGCGGCAGGCGACGAAGGCATTGAGGCTTTCGAGCCGGTGCACCAGGCCGAATTCCACCAGCTTGTCGAGCGCGCGGTAGACCTGGAGCGGCGCGCGGAACCCGTTGTCGCGCAGCTGGTCGAGAATGGTGTAGGCGCTCAGTGGCCCTTTCGAGCGTGTCAGAGCGCCCATCACCAGGGTCTGGTTTTTGGTCAGGTCCGCTGTTTCGTGAACATGCTCGTTCATGGCCGGGTTCCTTTCTGGGGTTCGCTCGCCTGCGGTGCCATCTCGCCAGGCTTCGGCGAAGGGCGGGAGAAGACGGGCATCAGGGACAGGATGAAGAGGATGAGGGCCGCCACCACGATGCTGGGGCCGGCCGGGGTGTCCCATTCCAGCGAGCCGAACAGGCCGCCCACCACCGCTGCCGCGCCGATGATCGCTGCCATCAGCGCCATCTGCTCGGGGCCCGAGGAGAACCGGCGCGCGGTCGCCGCGGGGATGATCAGCATCGCGGTGATCAGCAGTACGCCGACGATCTTCATGGAAATCGCGATCACTGCGGCCATCAGCAGCATGAAGATGATGTTGACCCGTTCCGGATTCATGCCTTCGGCTTCGGCGAGTTCGCGGTTGATGGTGGCGGCAAACAGCGGCCGCCAGATGATGGCGAGGACAGCGAGCACCACGATGCCGCCCATCCAGATGATGGCGATGTCCATTCTCGACACCGCAAGGATGTCGCCGAACAGGAAACCCATCAAGTCCATGCGGATCCAGGTCATGAAGGCGAGCGCAACGAGGCCCAGGGCGAGGGCGGAATGCGCGAGCAGGCCCAGCAGGGCGTCGGATGACAGCGTGCCCTGCTTCTGAAGCAGCAGCAGCGCGATGGAGACGCAGGCCGAGACGCCGAAGACGGCCAGTGTGATGTTGATCTCGAACAGGAAGGCCAGCGCCACGCCGAGTAGGGCGGCGTGCGACAGAGTATCGCCGAAATAGGCGAGCCTGCGCCAGACGATGAAGCAACCCAGCGGTCCTGCCACCAGCGCCACGCCGATGCCTGCCAGGATGGCGCGGGTGAAGAAGTCGTCAAGCATCGGACTTGCCCTCGCTGCCGTGGTGATGGTGATGACCGTCCTCGGGATGGCAATGATCGGTTATGGTCCCGTCACCATGCTCGACGCGCCCGTCGGGCAGATGCGTGTGGTCGTGGTGATGTTCGTAGACCGCGAGCGTGGACGCGGCGCGGGCGCCGAACAGCGCTTTGTACTCGGCGCTCGAGGCGACCACGGTCGGCGTGCCCGAGCAGCAGACATGGCCGTTGAGACAGATCACCCGGTCGGTCGCCGCCATCACCACATGCAGATCATGGGAAATCAGCAGGATGCCGCAATGCATCTCGTCGCGGATCCGCTTGATCAGATCGTAAAGCGCGATCTCGCCGGAAAAGTCGACGCCCTGGACAGGTTCGTCGAGAACCAGAAGATCGGGTTTGCGGGCGACGGCGCGCGCCAGCATCACCCGCTGGAACTCGCCGCCCGACAGCGTCCGCACCTCGGCGCCCGCCAGATGGGCGACACCGGTGGACGCCATGGCGCTCTCCGCCTCGTGAACACTGACATGGCCGGTCAGCCGCATGAAGCGGCGGACGGTCAGCGGCAGCGTCCAGTCGACCGCGAGCTTCTGCGGCACATAGGAAACCTTCAGGTCGGCACGGCGCTGAACCGCGCCTTCATCCGGCTTGAGGATGCCCAGCGCCATCTTCGCGGTCGTCGACTTTCCTGACCCGTTCGGGCCGATCAGGGTGACGATCTCGCCCGGCTCAATCGCAAGGTTCACGCCGCGCACCAGCCACCGGCCGGCGCGATGGATGCCGGCAGTGTCGAGCGTGACGAGAGAATCAGGTTTGTGCAGCATGGCTGATCTGAACGGCTTTCGGCGGATCGTGACAAGGGGGTTGCGCCGCCTTATCGCACACGTTATACAGTTACGCAATCTTGTAATGAGATAACGTCACATACTCTTTATATATGGAGACCGTCATGAACCGCCTCAAGGGCTTACTCCTCGCTTCCACCCTTATTGCCTCCTCTGCCGTTTCGGCCAGCGCCGAGGTCAATGTCGTGGCTTCCATCAAGCCGATTCATTCGCTGGTTGCGGCGGTGATGGAGGGCGTCGGTGAACCCGGACTAATCGTCGAAGGGGCGGGCTCGCCCCACACCTACGCGCTCAAGCCATCGCAGGCGCAGATGCTGGAGCAGGCCAATCTCGTGTTCTGGGTCGGTCACGAGCTGGAAGCCTTCCTGGAGAAGCCGCTCGAAACCGTCGGCGCCAACGCCAAGTCGATCGAGCTGATCGATGCCGATGATCTGGTCAAGCTCGGCTTCCGCGAAGGCGGTGCCTTCGACAAGCATGATCACGGCGATGAGGCAGGTCATGACGATCACGCCCATGAAGCCGAAGCCAAGCACGACCACGCGCACGAAAAAACAGCCGAAGCCGAGCATGACCACGCGCATGAAAAAACAGCCGAGGC
The DNA here is from genome assembly GCA_019084245.1 of Hoeflea sp. Classification (GTDB taxonomy): domain Bacteria; phylum Pseudomonadota; class Alphaproteobacteria; order Rhizobiales; family Rhizobiaceae; genus Hoeflea. The sequence continues at coordinate 88,450 of JAHRFE010000009.1, read as the reverse complement.
TGGTCATGAAGGCCATGACCACGGCGCGTTCGACGCCCATGTCTGGCTCGATCCGGTGAACGCCAAGGCCATGGTGCATGAGATCGAGGAGGCGCTGGTCGAGGCCGATCCCGGCAATGCCGCCAAATACGAGGCCAATGCGGAAGCGGTGACGGCCAGGCTCGACGCGCTGATCGCCGAAGTCTCGGCCGAACTCGAGCCGGTCAAGGGCAAGGGCTTCATCGTCTTCCACGACGCCTACCAGTATTTCGAGAACCGCTTCGGCGTCACCGCCTCGGGCTCGATCACGGTCTCACCGGAAGTCATGCCAGGCGCTGCCCGCATCACGGAGATCCGCGCGCGGGTGCAGGAACTGGGCGCCGCTTGCGTGTTTGCGGAGCCGCAATTCGAACCGAAGCTGGTGTCTACAGTGATCGAGGGTACGCAGGCCAAGGCAGGAATCATAGATCCGCTTGGGGCTGAACTCGAAGGCGGATCGGATCTCTATTTCGAGGTCATCCGCAATATGGCAACCTCGATCAAGACCTGCCTGTCGCAAGCCAGCTGACCCATTGACTTATCTTCAGTGCGGGCGGCTTGCACCGCCCGTTTTTTCCGGCTTAAAGCTGTGATGGTATAACATATGCAAATTTCCAGCACTTCTCATCGTGCAGAGCTCTGCACGCGTGTTCAGGCTGAACAAAGCCTCCGCAACTTTCTGCCGTTGATCGGTCGGTGGAGGAGAGCCCTGCGATGATGGATGTGGCGATCATTGGCGGTAGCTTTGCCGGTCTCACCGCAGCACTCCAGCTCGGGCGCGCGAGCCGGTCGGTCCTGGTGCTCGATGCCGGGGCTCCGCGCAATCGCACTTCGCCGGGCGCCCATGGCGTGGCAGGATGGGATGGCGTTCCGCCCGCCGAAATCCTTGCGCGATTCCGCGCCGATCTTGCGCCCTACAAGAGCGTGAGCCTTCACAAGGCCGTGGTGACCGGTGCCAGCGGCAACGAGGATGCTTTCACGCTGACGCTTGCGGATAACGAGCGGGTCTTTGCGCGCCGCATTGTTCTGGCGCACGGCGTACGCGACATCCTGCCTGATATTCCCGGCCTTACCGATGCGTGGGGGAAGCGGGTGCTGCACTGTCCCTATTGCCACGGATACGAGGTGAAAGGCGGCTCGCTGGTGGTTCTTGCCGTCCATCCGATGAGCGCGCATCAGGCGCTGATGCTGCGGGCCGACTGGAGCCGGCAGGTCACACTGCTGACCGCAGGCATGGAAGGAGTTGACCACGAGGCGCTTGAGCAGGCCGGTGTGCGGGTCGATCACCGGGGACTTCAGGCGGTGACGGAGGTCTCGGACGGCATTGACATCACGCTGACCGATGGATCGATCGAGCGCCACGCCGCGCTGTTCCTCGGCCCGAAGACCTCGCTTGCCGGCAGTCCCGCCGAACACTTGGGCTGCATGCTGGGCGAGGGGCCGATGGGCCCCTTTGTCAGGGTCGGCCCGATGGCCCAGACCAGCATTGCCGGCGTCTTCGCCGCCGGCGACATCGCCCGGCCGATGCCCAACATCAATTTCGCCCTTGCCGACGGATTCCAGGCCGGCAGCGGCTGCCATGCCTCGCTGCTGTTCCCCGGTCTCATTCAGCCACTCGTTGAGGTCTCCGCACCATGACCGACCGCCATCTTCCCGTCACCGTCCTCTCCGGCTTCCTCGGCGCCGGCAAGACGACATTGCTCAATCACATTCTCACCAATCGTGACGGCCTGAGGGTCGCGGTCATCGTCAACGACATGAGCGAGGTCAACATCGACGCGAGCCTCATTCGCGATGGCGGGGCCAATCTGTCGCGCACCGACGAGCAACTGATCGAGATGACCAATGGCTGCATCTGCTGCACGCTGCGCGACGATCTGCTCAAGGAAGTCCGGGCGCTTGCGGATCAGGGACGTTTCGATCATCTGCTGATCGAATCGACCGGGATTTCCGAGCCGCTGCCGGTCGCGTCCACGTTCGAATTCCGCGACGAGAACGGCGACAGTCTGTCCGATGTCGCCAGGCTCGACTCCATGGTCACGGTTGTCGATGCCGCAAGCCTGTTGAAAGACTATGCTTCAAGTGACTTTCTGCGCAACCGGGGCGAGACACTTGGCGATGAGGACAGCCGCACCCTCGTCGATCTGCTCGTCGACCAGATCGAATTCGCCGACACCATCATTCTCAACAAGGTGTCGGTGACATCTCCGGGCAATCTCGACGCAGCACGCAAGATCATCCGTTCGCTCAATCCGGACGCGGTTCTGATCGAGACCGATTTTGCGCAGGTCGCTCCGCGCGAAGTGCTCGGCACCGGCCGGTTCGATTTCGACAAGGCACATGAACATCCGCTCTGGTACAAGGAACTCAATGGCTTCGCCGATCATGTTCCGGAGACCGAGGAATATGGCATCCGCTCCTTCGTCTACCGGGCGCGGCAGCCCTTCGAACCCCTGAAACTCCAGGCTTTCATCAACCGGCCGTGGCCCGGCGTGGTGCGCGCCAAGGGCTTCTTCTGGCTGGCCACCCGGCCGCGTTTCGTGGGCGAACTCTCCATGGCCGGCGCGCTGGTGCGCACGGAAAAACGCGGGCTCTGGTGGTCGGCGGCTCCAAAGGAATACTGGCCTGACGATCCGGCCTGGCACCGCGCCATGGCGACCTATTTCGATCCCGTCTGGGGCGATCGCCGCCAGGAACTGGTGTTCATCGGCTGCGATCCGATGGATGAGGCGAAAATCCGGGCCGATCTCGATGCCTGCCTGGTGGACGCGCCGGCCCTGCTTCCCGATCTGTGGACATCCATGCCTGACCCGTTTCCAACGTGGGACAAGCAGGCGGCATAGCGGCCGCAATTCGCGCCCGCAGTGGTGAAACCTGTTTGCGGTGCGATTGACGCGGCACGGGCGCACATCTAGTCTCATGGCATGGTTCCGCCCGACTCGAAGGAAAGGCGGATTAAAAGGGAACACGGTGAGGTGTAGCCAAGAGGCGCTGAATCCGTGACTGCCCCCGCAACTGTGAGCGGCGAGCTTCCTCAAGAGTGACCACTGGCGCAAGAATGCGCTGGGAAGGTTTGAGCAAGCTGTGACCCGCAAGTCAGGAGACCTGCCATGACCATCGTAACTCAACCCGGGCGGGGTGTCCGGAAGGGAGAATTGTCATGAGCAACCGGACTTCCGGGCATAGCCAGGTCAATCATCGCTTTGACCCCCGCACTCATGTGCGGAGGGCGCAATGCCGACCAGACAGACAACCACTAGACTGTCTTCCCATAAGATAACGGTTTGTACCGCCTGCCGTCACAGCGGCAGCGATTGCCGCCCCGGCCTGGAATTGATCGCGCGATTGCGGGATGCGATGGACAAGGCAGGCGAGGCGACGGCGGCGCTGTTCGAGATCTCAGGCGTGGCCTGCATGGCGGGCTGCGACCGGCCCTGCACGGTCGCCTATCTGGCCACCAACAAGGCGACATATCTGTTTGGCGACATCGATCCGGCGGATGATACTGACGACCTTGTCAGCTTTGCCCGTCAATATGCCGGTCTTCAGGACGGCTGGTGCTCGTCAAGCCAGCGTCCCGGAAAGCTAAGGCATGTGACGCTTGCGCGCGTACCGGCGGCGATGTTCGTGGTCGAGCAGGTCGAGGGATCGATCCAATGAGCGCGGTCAACCTGACCCTGGCGGGCGCTTCCTGGCACGCGCCGCGGGGCCTGGTGATCCTCAATCCGGTGTCGATCGAGCTCCCCGCAGGCAGGGTGCTTGGCGTTGTGGGGCCGAACGGCGCGGGAAAATCCACTTTCCTGCGCCTCGTCTACCGCTACCTGAAGCCGGCATCGGGTGCGGTGCTGATCGATGGCGACGACATCTGGAAAATGCGGGCCCGCGATGTGGCGCTCAAGGTCGCCGCCGTGCTGCAGGAACAGCCGACCGACTTCGCGCTGACGGTGCGCGAGATCGTCGACCTCGGACGCATTCCCCATCGTGGCGGTCTGGTGCGCGGCGACGGTCGTGACGCGGAGGTTGTTTCGGCTGTTCTGGGCAAGCTCGATCTTGGCGGATTCGCGGATCGTCGTTTCGGTTCGCTCTCGGGGGGTGAACGGCAGCGGGTGATGGTGGCGCGGGCGCTGGCGCAGGAGCCCTCGCTGCTCGTGCTCGACGAGCCGACCAACCATCTCGATATCCGTCACCAGCTTGAGGTGATCCGTCTGATCCGTGACCTTGACATGACGATTGTCACCAGCCTGCACGATCTCAACATCGCTGCTGCAGTCTGTGACGACATCCTGCTGCTGCAACAGGGCCAGGCCATGGGGTTTGGCACGCCGGATGATGTGCTTGCCGACGAAACCGTCTCGCGCGCCTTCGGGGTGCTCGCCCGGCGCGAACGGCTGACACCGAGCGAGGCTACCCATTTTACCTATCAACTTCACGCCTGAGGACTTTTGCCATGAAAACATTCTTTCCCGCGCTTCTCGCACTGGCCTTTCTGGCCGCGCCCGCCTTCGCCGGCACGACTGTCGAAAGCTGCAACCGCAGCGTCACCTTCGACGCCCCGCCAAAAGCCGCCATTTCCAATGACGTCAACCTGACCGAAATGATGCTGGTCCTGGGCCTCGCCGACCGCATGGTGGGCTATACCGGCATCTCCGGCTGGAAGACGCTGGACGAGGAGATGCGCGCGGGCGTTCAGGCCCTGCCGGAGCTGTCAGAAAAATACCCTTCCAAGGAAGTCATCATCGGCGCCGATGCCGACTTTTTCTTTGCAGGCTGGAATTACGGCATGAAGGTCGGCGGCGAGGTGACGCCCGAAACCCTCGAACCGTTCGGCGTCAAGGTCTATGAGCTCACCGAAAGCTGCATTCACATCGGACCGAAGGCCAAGGTCTCGATGGATGACATGTACAATGACCTGCTCAATCTCGGGCGCATCTTCGGTGTCGAGGACAAGGCGCAGGCGCTGGTCGAGGGCTACAAGGCGGAGCTTGCCGCATTTGACGCGACGCTGAGCAAGAAAGAGACGCCGCTCAGGGTGTTCGTCTATGATTCGGGCGAGGACGCACCCTTCACGGCGGGCCGCTATGCCATGCCGACGGCCATGATCGAGGCCGCGGGCGGCGTCAACATCATGGGTGATTTCGACAAGAGTTGGGCGACCGTCAACTGGGAGGCCGTCGTCGAGCGCGACCCCGAGGTGATCTTCATTGTCAATTATGGCGATGTCACCGCCGAACAGAAGATCGACTTCATGAAGACCAACCCGGCCTTTGCCGATGTCGACGCTGTCAAAAACGACCGCTTCGTCGTGCTCGAATATGTGGAGGCGACGCCCGGGCCGCGCAATATCAAGGCGATCAGGAAACTCGCCGCCGCCTTCTGGCCGAACTGACGTGAAGCATGCCGCCAACGAAAGCAGCGGAACGGCTCGTCTGACGCCGCCTGGCGGCGGGCGAGCGCTGTTCCTGTTGGCCAGCCTGTTCGCCCTGCTGCTGTCCCTGACCGTTGCGGTTTCAGTCGGCGCGATCGCGGTGGAGTGGTCCACTGTCTGGGGCGTGCTTGCGAACAGGATTTGGCCAGGTTCGATTGAAGTGACCTGGTCTGCCGGTCGCGAGGCGATCGTGTGGGAGCTCCGGTTTCCCCGGGCGCTTCTGGCGATGATGGTTGGGGCGGGTCTGGCGCTGGTCGGCGCCAGCCTGCAGTCGGTCACCCGCAATCCGCTCGCCGATCCGCACCTGCTTGGCATTTCCTCGGGCGGCGCCTTTGGCGCCATTCTCGCCCTGCTTCACACCGGGCTTTTCCTCGGCCCGCTCACCGTGCCGCTGCTTGCCTTCGCGGGTGCGCTTGTGGCCACGATTGTGGTACTCGGCGTGGCGCGCATGACGCATTCCACAAGCGCGGACCGTCTTGTGCTGGCGGGGGTGGCGGTGTCCTTCATCATCATGGCGCTTGCCAACATGCTGATTTTTCTGGGCGACCCCAAGGCAACCCACACGGTGGTGTTCTGGATGCTGGGAGGGCTGGGCCTTGCCCAATGGTCGCAGCTGGGCTGGCCGCTCGCGATCCTCCTGATCTGTGCGGGCTGGCTGCGCTGGCGGGCGGGGGATCTCAACGCCATGACCGTGGGCGATGAGACCGCCACGACACTGGGCATCGACGTGCGGCGTTTCCGCCTACAGGTCTTTGTCGTTGGCGCGCTGATCACGGGGGTGATGGTCGCCTTTTCCGGGATTATCGGCTTTGTGGGCCTGATGGTTCCGCACATTGTCCGCCTGTTGAGCGGTGGCGATTACCGAAGGGTCCTGCCGGCGTCGATGGTGCTGGGCGCGATCTTCCTGCTTTGGGCCGATATCGCCGCACGCACTGTCATGGCGCCCGAGGACATGCCGATCGGCATTGTCACCGGACTTGTCGGCGGGGTGTTCTTCGTCTGGCTGTTGCGCAGGACCTGAGTGTGTCTGCGGGCATTGGCGGCGGAACCGGCTCGCCCATTCCCTGAAGAAAGCTGTGTGCCGCGCCGATTACCCTATCCTCGATGCCTGTTGTTCAGAATGGAAATCAGAGGAACTGAAGCAGACATCATGTCGCTTTTGATTCTGGCATGGCGCGCCCTTCCGAGGACATGGAGTATGATGTCTGGCCATTAAAGAAAGAGGAGCCGAGCATTGAGAGAAGGACGAAAGACCTGAGCTTCCTAAAAACCTCTATGCAATCAGGTCCGTGGAGCCAAATATACTTCATCATATCAGTAACCTATAGAATCACCACGGTCCATAAGCCTGGGGGCTTCTGCGTTTAGGGCCCTTAGGGGCTTCTTATCTTGACCTTGCCCCCATGTGACTCGCCAACCACATTTTACATAGCCGTGGTAGGCAAACGTTAGACACCGGGGGCGCGCCACATCGATGTGGTGACGTTGCGGTCAGCCAATTGTTTTTGCGCTGGATATGCCGCTTCCCAGCGGGCGCGCGTTTCGCGGTAAACTCCGGCAAGGGCTGGATTGGGAGTCAGGATCTTGTCGATCCCGGACATGGAAGCGCCTGCCTCGACGAGGGTGGAAAATGCACCGACGCCGTAGGCCGCGACGGCGGCACAGCCGAGAGCTGTTGCTTCCCGTACCTTGGGCAAAGCGACTTCACGGCCTAAAACATCGGCTAGGATCTGCCCCCACAAAGCGCCCTTTGAGGCGCCTCCGGCGAATACAACAGGTTTGTCGATGCTGACGCCGGAAAATTCGATAACCCGTTCCAGATTGATGCTCGACACAATAGCTGCGTTTTCTTCCAGCGCACGAAACAGGCTGGCTCGTGTCGTATGGCCCGGTTCGATGGACATGTTGAGAAAAGACGGTGCGGCGTGATACCAATGCCCGAAGTCCATGGCGTCGGAAAAAACCGGGATAATGCCATTGCTGCCGGGCGGCACCTTGGCGGCCAACTCTTCCATATAGGAATAGACGTCGATGCCCCGCGCCTTTGCCAAGGCTTGCTCAGCATGGCAAAAGGTGTCGCGGAACCAGCGCATTGTCAGTCCGACGAAGAACGAAATGCACTCGGCCTGATTTAGCCCGCCGATTACATGGGGATTGATGCGTACGCGCATTGTCTCGTCGGTGCGTCCCGCTGGAATATTGATGATCTGCTGCCAGAATGTGCCTCCCAATATCGCTGCATCACCATCGCTGGTCACGCCCAACCCGAGGGAACCCATCTGCACATCGCCGCCGCCGCAGATCACGGGGGTCCCTTGTGCCAGTCCGCTTTCACCTGCCGCCTTCGCGGTCACACGACCGATCATTGAACCAGGTTCCAGCACATCGGGAAACAGCCGGCGGGGAAGGCCGGCCTTTTCGATCAAGGTGTCCGACCATTGCCGGGTGGTGGGATCCAGAAGCCCCGTGGTGCCGGCATTGGAGGGCTCGACAACAATTTCACCGCTTAGCCGGGCCGCTATCCAGTCATTGATCATCGAGAGTTTTGCGGTCCGCGCAAAGATATCTGGCCGGTTGTGACGCAGCCATTCAAGCCGCGGCCAAGCCCCTAGCGCGAAGGTTTGACCGCTGACGCGATAAAACTCCCGCTCCAGCCCTGCGTCGCGTGCCTTGAGCGCAGCGACTTCGGCCGTCGCCCTGCCGTCTACATTCGCACAGGCCCAGATCTCGGCGCCCGATTCGTCGTACAGAACGATTCCCTCGCGCATCGAAGTGGTGCTGATTGCGCTGATCTGGTCGGCGCGGACATCTGCGTCGGCCAGCGCCTGCCTCACGGAACGGCACAACAGAGGCCAGTTTGCGCCGGTATCGAAAGCCATCGATCCCGTTACGTTGGCTTCGTCGACATGCGTCCATTCCTGCTGGCCCAATCCACATTGCCGTCCGGATTGGTCGAACACCACGGCACGCCCGCTTCCTGTGCCCGCATCGATGGCGAGGTAATACTGAGGCATCTGGTTCTCCCTGAGCTGTGCGGATGATTCAGCCTTTGAATTCGGCAATATGCAATCCGCCGCCACTGAAGTCAGTGAAATAGATCAGTCCGGACTTGTCCACGAACACATCCGTTGTGTTGATGACCAATGGTCTGCCTGGACGATGATCGACATGCCTGTAAGGTGCCTGGGGAACGACCGCGCCGACTTCCTTGGGGCTGTAAGGATCTGAAATGTCGTGTATCCTCAGGCCGCCGTTCTGCCATGTCGAGAAGATCAGGGTGGAGCTGACAAAACTGCCGAGGCGGTTTTCGTGGATATTGTGCGGTCCGAAATGTCCCCCCACGGATTTGTAGTCGCGATCGGATGGTTTGGGAAATGTAGAAATCGAAATCGGATTTGTTTTTTCCCGGATGTCGAAAACCCAGATCGGCTTTTCTCCATCCTCTTCATTGTCGAGAACGGCTTCATCGACGACGATCAGAAGCTCCCGGTCGGGAAGCGGCAAGCAGTTGTGTGTGCCCCCACCGAACGGCGGCGCCCAGTTGCGGTGCGCCAGCAATTTGGGCGCCGCACGATCTGCCACATCGACCACGACAAGACAGCCGTCGCGCCAGCCGCAATAGGCGGTGTCGCCATGGACAATTGGGTGATGCAGGCTGTAGCGGCCTTCGCTTACGGGCCAGTTCGGGGTTTCGCCAGCGGCGATGTTCATGCCCGGCAACCAGAATTTCCCGGCGATCTCGGGCTTGCTCGGGTCCGACATGTCGATGGTGATGAGGATGAAGTCGGAAAACCCCTGCATCTGGGCCGAGGCATAGGCCCAGCGGCCGCCGACATACCAGATCCGGTGCAGACCGACACCGTTCACCGGCATGAAACCGATCTGGATCGGCCTTGCCGGATCGCTCAGGTCGAACACTGCCATGCCTGCGGAGTAGTTGCGCTCGTCAGTGCCGATCGCCTTGGATGTATCGTGGGTGTCGGCCTTGTAATAGTTTCTTTCGTCGTCGCTTTCGGGTGTGGAGAACTGATCCTGCCCATGGACCACCAGCAATAAGTTGTCGTGAACCTGAAGATGCAGCGACCAGGTGTTGGGCGGCGCAGCGATGAAGTTGACGGTGACCGGATTTGCCGGGTCGCGCACGTCGATAACGCTGAATCCCTTAGAGAAGATATGCGCGACATAGGCGTAACCATCACGGACCATGATCTGGGTTCCGTCGGATCGTCCGCCTTGATCGGAGTGTCCGACAAGCCGCATGTTCAAGGCGTGGGCCGGCGCTCGCAGGTCGTTGTTGGGCATTGCTTTTCTTCCTGTCGTTTGTGGTAACATCGGAATCTCGATGGCTAGGATGACCACTTTACATAGAGATCATTTGATGTGATTTAGAACATATGAACATCTTGCGATCTGCCCGTCAAGCATTCCGTGCCTCTGCAACAAAACGCGCAGGGCGGAACTCTCATACGCATTCAACAGAATGCGTCAGGGATATTTTCCCTTCCCGCAGCGGTTGGGATACTCATGAGCGGGAATCACAGGCACCAACGTTGCCGTATGGCGCGCATGAGGGGCACCGATGAAAGAGCGTGAAGTAGCCACCTTGTCCGATGAGGATGCGCTATTGGCCAGGGTGGCCTGGTATTATTACCATGATGGACTTACGCAGCAGGTGATTGGCGAGAAACTTGGGCTCCCAAGAATCAAGGTCTCGCGGCTGTTGGAAAACGGTCGACGGACGGGGATGCTCGAAGTGCGGATCAACTCTGCCCTGCAAGGCTGCCTGGAAATAGAGCGGCGCATTCAGGATAGGTTCGAGTTAAAAGAAGTCCGTGTGATCCCCCACTTGGAGGCCGAATCCCTCAGTGACAGATTGGGTCAAGCGGCTGCGCAGGTCTTGATGCACAAGCTACACGAAGGCGGCCTTCTGGCAGTCGGCTGGGGTGAAACCGTCGGCGCAGCGATCAACCGGCTGGGCCATTTGTTTCAAGACCGGAGTATCGACCTTGTTGCCATGACTGGCGGGGTTCAGGCCTATGTTGACGGTCTCAGGCTTGCCGGAAACGACCGGAAGATGTTTCTCGTGCCAGCCCCTCTTGTCGTCGAGGATCCACAGGTGGCGCAGGCTATGTTGAGAGACATTGGCGTACGCAGCACATTGGAAATGGCGCTGCGGGCGGATTATGCACTGGTCGGTATCGGTGCGGTGGACGAAAACGCCAGCGTCATTCGTCATGGCTATGTCCATCCAGCGGAAGTACGCGCCATGCGGCGCGGTGGCGCGGTGGGAGATATTCTGTGCCGCTTCATCGATAAGGATGGCCGCGAGCTGGATTTTCCACTGCATAAGCGGGTGATCGGCTTGCCGCTGAAGAGTTATCGTGGAAGCCCGATAATGATCGCGGTCGCAGGCGGCCCGGACAAGATACCCGCCATTCGGGCCGCTCTCCAGGGCGACTTCATAGACATCTTCGTCACCGATGAAGACACCGCCAACGCATTGATGCAATAGGGCTCCAGAGCCTTTTCCCTCGATTCCAATGTCTTTGGATCCGCGTCCAATTGCGTCGTGGCGCGAAAAGGTGAGTGCAAAAACGAGCGCTGTCAGAGAAAGAACTCCTTGACAGATCAATCGAACAATGTGTTCATATGTTCGACAAGAGAATAAATGATCTCATTGATTGCGAGGGAACGCCTTGAGCTTGGTACAGGAAAATCGGGAAGATCCCGCCAAAAGGTTGCGCGCTGAACTTGAAGTTGCGGATTGGCGAAACAGCCTGCCGCCGCTCTTCGGGCCGACAAAAGTGCCGCTGTCGGCACCCGCCGTCATGCTGCTCATCATCGCCGTAGTCATGGGGTTCGCCGCGCCGTCATTCTTTTCGCTCGGCAATTTGCGCGCCATCTCGATCGATGCATCACTCATCATGCTGCTCGCCGTCGGGATGACGGCTGTGATCACCGCGCGAGGCATCGATCTGTCGATCGGGGCCATCCTGACGCTGTCCAGCGTAGCCTTCGCTGCTGCGCTCAAGGACTTCGGTCTACCATTGTGGCTATCGATTGTTATCGCTTTTGCCACTGGTGGGCTGTGTGGACTGATCAACGGCATTCTGATCACAAAGCTGAAGATGCCTGATTTCATCGTCACGCTGTCGACCGAGTTGATCTTCCGCGGACTCGCGCTGGTCTATGCCGGAGGCGGTGTATTCTTTGCCTTTCCTGAGGCGATCACATGGCTCGGGCGTGGGCGTCTTCTGGGTATTCCGGTGCCGCTGGTGATCGGGATGACGGTCATCATCATCGCCCATTTCATATTTGCCTATCACAAGGTCGGCGCGCGGCTTCATGCCGTCGGAGGAAATCCTACAGCGGCCAAGCGGCTGGGGATCAGCGTCTTGCACTATCGCATCGGCGTGTATGTCTTCATGGGTCTGATCGCGGCACTGGGTGGCATCATGTTGACGGGGCGTCTCGATGCGGTCGTCGCCTCGGGCGCGGTTACCATCCTGCTCAACACCATTGCAGCCGTGATCGTCGGCGGCACCAACCTGTTCGGCGGTCGTGGCTCGATCGTCGGGACCCTGCTCGGAGCATGGCTTCTGGCGACTATCGTCAACGCTGTCGTGATCCTGGGATTCGAGGCCTTCTGGCAGCATGTCGCCGCCGGTGCAGTCATTCTGATCACCATCGGACTCTACTCGCGCCGCAATACGCGGACCGAAGAATAGTCCAACGAATAACCAAAGGGAGGAAGACCAAGATGAAATCCATATCCATGAGAACCGTACTGATGACGGGTGCTGCGCTTTTTGCGATGTCGCTGCCGCTGACCGCTCAGGAGGTGCCCGCAGGCGCACAAGAGCGTGGTTATTTCCTGCTGCCCGAACTGCACCAGATGATGCCCGAAGAGCGCACAAAAATGGAAGCGTTCATGCAGCGGGTGCAGGCGGATACCGTCAAGAGCACGAAGACCTATGACAAGCCGCTGAAGATCGCAATGATGTTTCCCAGCCTCGAGACTTCTGACGCCTGGGCGCGACTGAACATTTCGACCAGAGCGCGGCTGGAGGAAATGGGGATTCCATTCGAAGTGACCGAATTCATGATCCGCCCCGACGAGCATGACCGCCAAGGCGTCCAGGTCGAGCAGGTTCTGGGTGGCGATTTCGATTACGTCGTGATCGGACCGTCGGAGTACCAGGTACAGAAATCCAATATCTCGCGCCTCGCCCAGGCCCTGCCGACGCTGGTGATGAATGTTGTGAACCCCTTCGTCGACACACTGGGAACGGACAAGCAACCGATCACACATGTGGGATTTGATCATACCATTGGCGCCGAAGCCTTGTGCCGGTGGGTCATTGGCGAAACCGGCGGTGAAGGCACATTCGCTCTGGTTCGCTATATCCCGGGTCTGATCGACAGCCAGCGTTCCGACCACTTCGCCGAATGCATTACAGCCAACTCCAACATGAAGCTGGTTGATGAGTTCGAGGCCAATGGTGACCGCGAGCTGGCGTTCAGCGGTGGTCAGGCCCTGCTCAGCCGCCATCCTGACATCACCATGCTGCACGCCGGCAACACCGCGGTAGCGCTCGGCGTTCTGTCCGCCGCGACTGAACGTGGCAAGCTCGACAATGTCATCATCAACGGCTGGGGCGGCGGCGCCGACGAACTGAAGTCGATCAAGGAAGGCGGCTTGAAGGTGACGGCTTTCCGCGTCAACGACGACTGGGGTGTTTCCGTGGCCGAAGCCATTCGCGCGCACGCCGAAGGCGATGACGTGCCCGTGGTGTTGGCCGCGACGATCAAGCCGCTCGATTACACCATGACGGCCGAGCAGATCGACGCCGAGACGGATTACGCCTTCCGCTATTCCGGCCAGCTTGACCGCTAGGGTCCGTCACGGACTGACACGGCGCAGGGGCCCACAAGCGGCCCCTGCGTTCAAAGACATACAAGTTGCAATCTGGAAGACATGACATGAGCGTAGTCCTTCGCGGAATTTCCAAACACTACGGTGCGGTCACGGCAATCGAGGGCATCGATTTGGCTGTCGAGGCGGGTGAGGTTGTCGGTTTGCTTGGCGACAATGGTGCCGGAAAATCGACGCTGATGAAGGTGCTCGCAGGAGCGGTTACGCCCGACGCGGGCACCATCGAGGTGGACGGCAAAGAGCATCAGTTCCGCAATTCCTCGGATGCGAGCGATGCGGGCATCGCCATGCTTTATCAGGATCTGGCGCTGTTCGACGACATGCCGGTGGTGCACAACATCTTTCTCGGACGGGAAATGACCAACGCCCTCGGGTTCCTCAAATACGGCGCCATGCGCAAGCGGGCGCAGGAAATTGTCAACGGGTTCTCGGTGCGCCCCTTCGATGTGCGCACCCCATCGGGCCATCTGTCGGGTGGTCAGCGACAAGTCTCGGCGCTGGCCCGAACCACCGCCTTTGGCAGCCGCTATATCATCCTCGACGAGCCCACATCAGCCCTCAGTCCCAGTGCTCGCGACGAGGTTTTGACCATCGTGCGGGAACTGGCCGATAGCGGAATCGGGATCATCATGGTCAGTCACGATCTGGGGCATGTCCGCAAGGTATGTGACCGCGTGGCGATCCTGCATCTGGGCACCATGGCCGGGGTCCGGGACATGGCCACGACGACGCAGGACGAGATCATCTCACTGATTGTTCAGGGCCACGCCTGAATCAACTGAACTTACTGGCAAAAAGGATATGACATGCGACGCAAGGGAATACTAAACGTAAAGCTCAGCAAGGCGATCTCGGAGATGGGCCATGATGACATCATGCTGGTTGTCGATGCCGGTTATCCAATGGCCTATGAGGATCGTGTGATCGACCTGGCGCTGTGCCCAGGCATTCCGGACCTGCTGACCGTGTTGCGCGCGATCCGCCAGGATATGTGGGTCGAGGCCTATCACATGATCGATGATGCCAAAGCCAACAACCCGAATGCCTGGAACGGCGTGGCCGAAGTGTTTCCTGACGCCAAGGGCGGTGTGAAGCCCAACGAGTGGTTCCATGAGGACGGCTATCGCAACGCCAAGTTCATCGTCCGCACCGGCGCCTGGATGCCTTGGGGCAACGTTGCGCTGGTGTCGGGTATTCCAGTACGCGAATGGTTTGATAACACCGGTGCACCTGTGCCCGACAGTTGGACCGAACGTCACGAGCTCAACGTCAAGCACGGCCAGACCGGAGTGGAGTGACGCAGAAATGTTGGTTCAACTTGTTCATATTCAAGTGAAGCCGGATCGCATCGAGGATTTTCTCGATGCTTTCCGGATCAACTACGAAGGCACCATAAAGGAACCGGGAAACTTGCGTTTTGATGTCCTTCAGGATCCCAATGATGAAACGCGTTTCAGCATCTACGAGGTGTTCGTTGATGAGGCAGCGGTCGATGCGCATCGCAATACTCCTCACTATGCAACCACTGTGGCCCTGCTCGACGACATCATGACCGGGCCGCGATCAAAGGATTTCTACCGGATGATGATGTCCAATCTGACCGAAGCAAGGGAGTAGTCCCGTGTCTGTCAGTCTGACCGAAAACCGCTGGAACGATGATGATGCCGCCCGTTGGGCAAATGATGCCGGTGATGATCCGGCTGACCGCGACCTGGCGCTACGCATTTATACATCGCGGCTGATTGGCGGTGACCCGGACCTGGTGCTGCACGGTGGTGGCAATACTTCGGTCAAGACAATGCGCGGCTCCAACGGTGCGGTGATGCACGTCAAGGGCAGCGGTTGGGATCTTGCGACAATCGAGGCGCCGGGACTTCCGGGTTTGCACCTTGAGGCAACACGCACTGGAGGGCGTGCCGGCGCACTGAGCGATCCCCAGATGGTCGCACTGCTGCGGGCAAATCTGCTGGATCCAGAGGCGCCCAATCCATCACTCGAAACCCTGCTGCACGGATTTCTTCCGGCAAAATACGTCGATCACTCCCATGCCACGGCGGTTCTGGTTCTGGCCAACCAACCCGACGCCGATTCTATCTGCCGTGCGATCTATGGCAAGAGGCTGGCGGTGGTTCCCTATGTTATGCCGGGCTATGACCTGTCTATTGCCGCTGCGCGGATCGCCGAGGCCAATCCCGGTTGCGAAGGGCTGTGGCTGGTCAATCACGGGCTGTTCACTTTCGGCGACACGGCCCGAGACTCCTATGATCGTATGATTGAATTCGTCAATATGGCGGAACGCCATCTGGCCAGTCGCGGCATATCAATCCTTCCCACTGATGAGCGCCCGCGGGAAGATCCCTTCCTCGACCTCCTGAAAGAGAGGTTGCAGGCGGCCGGCTCTGTTTTCACCGATGGCATCGTCATCGACGCACGCTCAGGCCCGTCAATCGACGCATTTCTGGCTCATCCGAGTCTGGCCGACCTCGCTACGCGTGGCACAGTGACGCCGGATCACGTCATTCGTGTCAAACCCTTTCCGCTGTTGCTGGAAGGTATGGAGAGCGCGGATGCCATCGACAGCGCCCTGAAACAATTTGGGAGGCGTTACGAAGCCTATTTTCGCGCTGGTGCGGCAGAGGCGAAGGAAGCCAAAGTCATGCTCGATTGCCTGCCACGGGTCGTCCAGATTCGAAATATCGGGATGGTCGGAATCGGCAAAACAGCAGGGGAGGCGCAGATCATTGCCGATCTGACATCACAGTCGATGCGCGTGATGCTTGCCGCCGAATCCTATGGACGTTTCACTCCGCTTACGCCTAGCCAGTTGTTCAAGATGGAATACTGGTCCTTAGAACAGGCCAAACTTGGGAAATAAGGCCTCCCGCAACTGCTCTGAGACTGACCCCTGGGCCGCCGGGATTGGAGCACGAATAATGCAGTCAGCCAAACCCGGGCAAAAACCCCACTCATCCCCGCTGTCCATTTTTCCCCAAGCAACTTCCAATTTGAATATGCGGCTCACCTCATCCGATCAGTGGTCGCAGAAAAGCGCCACCGAGCAGCGTCTCAACATCGACTTTGTGATGTGGCACGAAGCCCCGTGCTTCGATCTCTTCGCGGTTGAGCATAGAGAGCAGTGAAGCGGCGTAGGCAGTGGCAACAGAGGTTAACGCGTTGAAAGGTCCAACTGTCTTGTTTGGCGAAAAACGATGGCAGACAGTGCGTTCGGTTGGTTGATGGCCGCGATTGCCGCGCACGGTAACCGCGAGAATCAAGACGTCGTCCTCTATGACCGGCAAGGCGTTGTAGAGCAGTGATCGCAGCATATCCCGTCGGTTGCGCAATCCGAGGTCGTCAAGCAGAAACCGTATGTAGTTGAGATGGCCCGGGTAGCGAATGGTTTTGAACGTCACGGTGTTCCTGGCGAGGCCAGAAAAAACCGACAAATCTTCAATGCCACCGGATGTGATGAATTCTTCGTAGGCCACGCCGTCGATCATTAGCTGACCATACTCTTCCAGCGGAGACAGGCTGGTTTGCTGGCCATTGCGGATGGCTGTACTCGGCAAGGTGTATTCATCGATCAATCCGTCGACATTCCAGATCTGGCCATAGCCCAGCCGGTTTGAAGGATAACGTGGAATTGCGCCAACCCGGATGATCAGGTCGGAAACGGGCGCATAATTGATTGCCAGTCCGTAAGCCACGTTGGTGATCAGTCCAGGCGATACACCGCAACCTTTGAAAACCGCACGCTGCGCGGCAAGTGGAGCAAGCATCTCCATGCTTTGTGGCGTCATGCCAGTGAAATCGAGATAGTGAATATTGGCGCGAGCTGCAGCTTGGGCAATCTCGTCAAGCGCCCGCGCCGGAACAGCCGCAACGACCACATCCTGATTGCTCAGGGATTTCTGCAGATCGTCGGCGTGGCTGATGTTCCTCAGGTCAGCTGTTAGATTAAGCGACCGCAGACGGTCGAGTGCGTCCTCTGACCTGTCGATAACCTGTACGCAGAACTCTTCGCTCTGAGCGAGCGTTACGGCAAGTGCGGTGCCGATGTTTCCAGCGCCCACTATGGTGACCTTGAGTTTCTTGCCCATGCGCTTAGCCCTTGAACCGAGCGACGAAGCCCTGAAGTCTGGGGTTTTGCGGGTTCAGGATCACGTCCTCCGGGGTTCCAGTTTCAGCAATTACACCCTGATCCAGGAAGATCACCCGGCTGGCAACATCGGCTGCGAAGGCCATTTCATGGGTGACGATGGCCATCGTCATTCCGTTTTCTGCAAGGTTCCGGATAACGGCGAGCACCTCACCCACCAGTTCCGGATCGAGTGCGCTGGTCACTTCATCCAACAACAAGACTTCCGGCTCCATCGCCAGCGCCCTTGCAATGGCGACCCGCTGCTTCTGTCCTCCCGACAGATGGTTGGGGTAGGCAGCGTGTTTCTCGGCCAGCCCAACCTGATTCAGAAGTTCCATAGCCAAGGCTTCGGCCTCCCGTTTCGGACGGCCACACACCACGATTGGTCCTTCCGTAACGTTCTCCAAGACCGTCTTGTGCGGGAACAGATTGAAGTGTTGAAACACCATTCCGACGTGGCGCCGAAGCGTCCCGATACCCAAATGGGCGCCTTTGTCGCGAAAGGACTTGCCGATCGGTTTCTGCCGAAACCGGATGGTGCCATCAGTGGGTATCTCCATCATGTTGAGGCAGCGGATGAAGGTCGACTTCCCCGAACCTGACGGGCCAATAAGGGCAACGACCTCACCGCGCTCCAGCTTCAGATCGAGCCCCTTGAGGACTTCGATCGGGCCGTAGCTCTTGTGCAGGCCGATGGCTTCGATCACGGCTTCACCAGGGTCTGTGTTCTTTGACATGTGTTGCATCCGTTCCATTAGTCGCTCACCCTCAGGCGGCGCTCCACCCAGTCTGCAGCCTGTGTGATCGGCAAGAGCATGGCAATGTAAAGGAAAGCCATCAGTGTGTAGGATTCCAGTGGCCGATAGGTCTGACCGTTTACCACAGCAGCCATATAGGCGAGATCGGCAACCGAGATGACGGATACCAACGAGGTGTTCTTGAACTGGATGACCGACTGGTTGATGAAGGCCGGCAGAGCGCGCTTCATCGCTTGCGGAAGAATGATCCGCGTCATGGATTGCCAGGGACTCATGCCGATTGCTGCGGCCGCTTCGCGCTGTCCCCGGTCAATCGAGACGATCGCGCCGCGAAAGATCTCCGCATAGAAGGCGCCGACGTAGAGCGAAAGCGTCAGCATGGCTGCAACACGGTTGTCGATGGAAGCGCCGACCAGAAGAGGGAAGGCGTAGTAGAACCACAGGAGCTGGACGAGCAGCGGCGTGCAGCGGAAGATTTCCTGATAGACCCGCGCGATGCTGATCAGGATCATCGATCCGGATAGCCGCGCGGCACAGGTGGCAAAGCCAATCGCCACGCCGAACGCTATCGAGCCCAAGGTGTAGACGACTGTGATCCAGAGCCCCCAGAGGAACAGGTCCCAGTACTGCCAGACCGAATGGAAATCCCAGGTGTAGGTCATTCCAGCCCCCCCGTTTTCCGACGCGCCTGCGCGAAAGTATGATGATCAGACCGGAGACACCGGTTCGCGTCAGTCCTTTGTGTCATTCTTGTTCCCCTGTCTTCTTTGGCAGCTGTCATGCAGCAGGCCAAAAACTGATAGTCCTATGGCCATCCGCCACAGGCAATGCAAAGCTGATGATGTCGCTTAGCACCTTTCTTGGAAGGTGGCAGACGCGGAGGTGAAGCGTCCGAGGATGTCCGAGAGGCGCTCGCGATTGGCTGCGGATACGGGAACCATGGGCAGGCGCATTTCTGGCCCTGCCAGATTTGCAATCGCCAGCGCCGCTTTCACCGGTCCCGGGTTGGATTCGATGAACATGCCTTCGGTCAGTTCAGCAATCAGTTCATGGAGCATGAGCGCCTGAGCCGCGTCACCGCGCTTCCAGGCCTCCACCAGCTTCACCATTTCGCCTGGCGCGACATTGGCGACAACGCTGGTGACGCCCAGGGCGCCCAGCGAGAGAAAGGGCAGCGTCAAACCGTCATCGCCCGAGTGAATGATCAGTCGGTCGCCGCACGCCGCGCGCAGTTGCGTGACCCTGCCGGCTGAACCGCCAGCTTCCTTGATGCCAACGATATTGGCATGTTTCTGGATCAGCAGGGCGCAGGTTTCAGGCGCGATTTCTACCCCGCACCGTCCCGGGACGGAGTAAAGCATCACGGGAAGCGATGTGGCCTCGGCGGCGGCGCTATAGTGGGCGACAAGTCCTGCCTGCGTCGGCTTGTTGTAGTACGGGGTGACGATCAACACGGCATCAGCGCCGGCGGCTTCTGCCCGTCGCACCTTCTCGATCGTCTTTTTTGTATCGTTGGCGCCCGCGCCCGCCATTACCAAAGCGCGCCCGGCTGCAAGCCTGACGGTCCGGGCAATGAGTGCATCGGCTTCCTCGTCTGAAAGCGTGGCCGCCTCGCCGGTCGTGCCAACGGGCACAAGCCCGGTTATCCCGGCTGCCAATTGTCGCTCCACAAGCGCATCAAAGGCGACGGTGTCGACAGCGCCATCCTTGAAGGGCGTGATCAGGGCGGTGAAAACGCCGTTGAATTGGCGAGCGAGTTCGTTCATGGCTGTATTCCTCTCAATCATTGTCGTTAAGGCTGTCTGCCAGGCTGTAGCGGCCAGGTGCGCGCGGTTCGGAGATGAGCCATTGGGCAGCCGCGATCGCTCCTTCGGCGTAAGCCGCAAGCGTGTGCACCTGATAGGTCATCACCAGTTCGGCTGAGCCCATGTCGAAGCGCACTGCATTGATCCCAACTGTCTCGCCTTCGCGGTGCACGGATATGGACGGTCTTTGGGCGGCAAACCCCATCACCGTGCTTCGGGCTTCGCAAAGCTGATCAGCCAGCAAATGAGAGGTGCCCGACGGATCGGATTTTTTCCGTGTATGATAGGTTTCCATGACCGTCGGCTCTGCCGCCGGCATCTGCCGCGCAAATCCGAGGACGGCGAGCCGGAAGGCTTCGAAACCGTGGGCGAAATTGGCGCTGACAAGCATCGGTCGATATTTGGAATAACCAAGTAGCCTCGCCTCCTCGTCAGCAGAAAAACCCGTCGTTCCGATTACCATGGGGATCGCCTTGCCGCCGATGCTCTCCTGCAGGGCGAGGCTTGCATCCGGCTTGGAGAAATCGATGATGACATCGCAGTGGCTGTTGATTGCCGCGTCGGCCGCCCGGTACTCGATTCCGCCACCTGCAACAGACGAACCATTGAGCCGCGAGGCAGCGGATACCAGGGCCGCGGCCAACTCGAGGCCCGGGCTGGCGATGATGGTCTCCACGAGCTTGGTGCCGACACGGCCTGACGCCCCCATTATGCCGATGCGCATGGTTGCCTCCTCAATCGATGACCACTTTTGTTTCAGACATTTCGCGAAGCGCTATGCGCACCCCTTCGCGACCGAGGCCTGAGCGCTTGACGCCGCCAAATGGCACGTGCTCGACGCGGAAATCGGGTCCTTCGTTGATCATCACCCCGCCAACCACGAGATCGCGGGAGAACATCTTGATCAGGGCGTGGTCATTGGTGAAAACACCCGCCTGAAGGCCATAGGAACCGGCGTTGACCTCGGCGATCGCCTCGCTTGGATCCTCGAAGCTGCGGATGGCGATAATCGGTCCGAAGGTCTCGTCGGCGATGACGGGCGACGAAGGATCAACGCCGGAAATCACCGTAGGAGCAAAGACTGTTCCGTCGTGGTTTCCGCCAGTCAACAGTTTGGCGCCACGCGCAATTGTCGCCTCTACGCGCGCGGCGACGGCCTGCGCGGCAGCAAGGTCGATGACAGTGCCCATGTCCGTTTCTTCAAGGGCGGGATTTCCGAACTCCACCGCGTCGACAGCCGCGAGGAGTTTCTCGGTGAAGGTCTTCTCTATGTCCCGGTGCAGGTAGAGTTTCTTGACGGCGGCGCAGCTCTGACCCGCAATTTCGAAACGGTGGCCGATGGTGGTGGCGACGGCCTTGTCGAGATCGGCATCGGGCAATACGAACAATGGATCATTGCCGCCAAGCTCCATCAGGCAACGCACCAGGCCAGAGGCCCGCTTCAGCGCCAGTCCGGCATCGGGACCTCCGGTGAAGGACAGGAGGTTGATTGGCGATTGCACCAGTGAAAGGGCAGCGTCGGCCCCGCCTTGCACGATCTGGAAAAGATCCGCGGGCCAGCCGGCCTTGAGCGCGAGTTCGCGCAGCCGCTGTGCGGCCAGTGGCGCCTTGGGCGAAGGCTTGGCGACCACCGCATTGCCGGCGGCGATGGCCGGGCCAAGCTTGTGGCACAGCAGGTTGAGCGGATAGTTGAAGGGCGTTACAGCGCCAATCACACCAACAGGTTCGTAGGTGATGGTTGCCATGCGGTCGGCCCCGCCCTCGACAATCCCGCAATGAAGCGCCTCGCCATCGAGAAAAGTCGCAGCGTCGCCCGAAAGCTTCAGCGTATTCTGCGCCCGACGCACCTCGTTGCGCGCCTCGCGGATTGTCTTGCCCATTTCATCCGAAATCAGACGCGCCATTGTCTCGGCATCAGCCGCAATCTCGGCGGCCAGATTGTTCAGCAGAGCTCGGCGAACAGCGGGCGTCGAATGGCGGAATCCATGCTGGGCCACCTTGGCGCGAGCGACGGCCGCTGCAATTTCGCTGGCAGTCGAAATCGCGACTTCGCCCACTTCTGCGCCACTGAAAGGATTGCGAACCAATATCGCATTTGCAGTCTCGGGCGCCAGGCGTCTAGCTTGCGTCATCTTGCTCAACCTCATTATTCGGTTTTTCTGTATTCGGGTTTGCCGCAGCGGTAAGCGCAGCGATGGAAACAGGCCTGACCGGCCAGCGGCGACCGGTCAGGTCTTCTGCCCGGGGTGGAAGATCGGCACTGTCCGCATTCATCAGCGCCATAAGGCTTGCCGTATTGTCGGCGCAGAAGCGGCCTTGACATGCGCCCATGGCAAAGCGTCCGTTGAGCTTGACCTCACGGCCGGTCATCGGATGCAGGTGCTGGCACAGGCTTCGCAGATCGCCAACGGTCTTTGCCTCGCAGCGGCACAGGATTGTCTCATCGGAGCATATTGCCAGCGGCGAGACGTTGCCGATCGGCGCGAACAGTCGCGCCAGCAGGTCCTGCGCCTGTCGCGTCCGATTGATTGCCGCGTCGAGGCCCGAAGCCTCGGCGGATCCTGACAGGATGTTCGCCAATCTTTGGGCAGCCCGTGCGCCGTCAGCTTCGGCCGCAATTGCACCGAGCGCCTCGCGGCAGTCGCCTGCCCTGACGACGACCGGGGCATCTTTTGATGACAGGGTCTCGGGCGGCAGCCCGAAATCATTGCAGCGGATGCCGTCATGCAATCCGATGCGGTCCACGCTCATGCGCTTTTCAAGACCTTTGCGCTCGATCCGGACAAGCAGCGCCGGGCCTTCCTTCTCGATTGATGTGACATGCGCGCCGCGAAGCCAGGGGATGCGGCTTCGATAGACATCCATCAGGTAGAGCAAGGCTTCCTGCAGCAGTGCGGGGTGCTTGAGCAGGGCGACACCCGTCGCCATATGGCCGAACGGATCACCGGCCTCGACGAGAGCTGCCGGAGGGTTGCCCAGCCGGGCCATTTGCGCGGCGACCGCTATCAGCAGCGGACCGTTGCCCGCGAGCAGCACACGCCCTTCCGGCGCGCGGCCGGTTTCCTTCATCATCACCTGCAGGCCGCCCGCCGTGGAAACGCCGGGAAGGTGCCATCCGGTCCGCGGATAGACCTTCTCCACGGCGCCCACTGCAACCACCACGCCTTTTCGGCGCAAGCGTTCCACGCGACCTTTTCGACGATCCTCGATGAGTACCAGCCCATCGCCGTCGATGCCAAGGAACACTGTGCCGCACCGCACCGGTATCGCCTGTTTGACGAAGGCGTTTCTGATCGTCTTCCAGCGGGCGTTTGAGCCGGCAGCCGGGCCGCCTGCCATGGCGCTCTCGACGGGTTGGCGATAAATGGCTCCACCCAGTGTTTCGCGCTGTTCGATGATCTCGACGTGATAGCCAACTTTCGAAAGGGTGGTGGCAGCAACCATCCCGGACGGGCCCGCGCCGATAACAGTGATCTCGGCGTCAGTCATGGCCGTCCTCCGGGCTTCCTACGCGCATACCGGGCCGGGCTACGGTAAGGCAGGCTTCACGAAGCAGACCGTCAACCCGCACCAGACAGCCCTGGCAGGCGCCGATGCCGCAAAAATAGCGAAAGTCCTGACCGAATGTGTCAGTACCAAAGCTGAAGACGCCTGCGGCCTCAAGGGCGGCGGCAATGCTCTCGCCGCTGCGGAACGGGACGTCCTTTCCCTTCCAGACGAAGGTCTGACCGCTCATTGCAGGGCTCCTGACAGGACGAAGCGTGAAGGATCGAAGACGGAAAGATCAACATCGGTGGGTTCGCCGCAGATCATCTGAACGATCGACTTGCCCATGACCGGCCCCAGGCAGATCCCGTCGCCTTCGAACCCGGTTGCGACGAAGCCGTTTTCTGTCCCGGGTATGCGCCCGACCAGCGGTAAGCCATCCACGACGGCAGTGCGCACCCCGGCGAAACTGCGCAGCAACCGAAGCGATGCAAGTCCGGGAACAAGCGCTACGGCGTCACGAAGGATTTGCGAAACGGCATCAATGTCATTGGTGGATCGGTCACCGAAGTCCTCTCGCGTGCCGCCGATGAGGAACTGGCCGGTGACCAGGGGATCGATGACAAGCCCAAGACCGCGACCGGGTGCTGCCTTTGCGGAGGTCTGGCTGCCCTTGCTCAGCAGATAGCGCCCGGACATGATCGCGCCAGGCATGGCGGCGTTCAACGCCGGGGCACGCTCCGTGATCAGGAGCTGGCCCTTGCGCGGTCTCAGGATGTCTCGCAATCCGAGCAGTCCGGCCGAGCCGTTGCCGGCAGCCAGCACCACAATGTCAGCGCGTGCATCACCGCGACTGGTCGTAACCTTCGTGATCCTTTGACCATTCGTGTCGAGCATAAGCTCCTGCACGCTGGTGTTGCGGCTGACCTTGACATTCGCTGCCGTCAGCAGCCGATGGACCACCTGATAGCCGATCGCATGACCTTCTCCATGCACCTCGATGGCCATGCGCGCACCGGGAGAGAGGGCGCAAAATCGTGCCCTCAGGGTTTTGCCGTCGAGCGTGTCGACCCTGACGCCTGCGCCGGCAAGGGCGCTGGCATGGGCCTCAAGGACGGCGCATTCGTCCTCCGACGCTGCCACGATGAAAGTGGAGCGGCGCTTGAAGGCGCCGGCCAGCAGTCCCTCGTCGGCGAGCTCGCCGAAAAGCGCGACGCCCTTCAGTGCTGCCTGCATCATCGGTCCGGGCTTCTTGCTTGCTACGGAAACCGCCCCGTCCGCGGCCCCGGTCGCTTCCGCGGCTGGTGACACGGCCTCTATCAACCGAACCGCAATCCCGCGCCTGGCCAGGAAATAGGCAACGGAGGCCCCGACGATGCCGGATCCGATAACGATGGCGGTGGATGGGAGACGGGGTTGCATGCGATCAGTCGGGCCCTGTTGGTTGCTGCGACTGATATTGGTGGTCAGGGCGTGTCAGCGTCGATACAAGATGAACGCCTTCCTTGTTCACGAAATTTGTATCCGCTACAAAGACTCAGCCCCTTTAACAAAGAAGGAGGGGGACCATTCCATGGCCAAGATCAGCCTCACACTTATCCAGACCTTTTATCAGGTGGCTCGACACGGCTCGTTTTCCGGAGCGGCCCGGGATCTCAACATCAGCTATCAATCGGCTGCAAACCATGTGCGCAGGCTGGAACAGATCCTGAATGGCAAGCTCCTCGACTCCGAACAGGGCGCCAAACGGATCGCGCTGACGCCGCGGGGACGCGCGCTCTACAACCTGCTCCACCCGGAACTCGACATCATGCTCGAGCGCCTGACCAAGCTGATCGAGAACCAGCGCTCGTCATTGCGCGTCGGGATGCCCCAGGCGATCTTCTTCTATGTCTTTCCGAGCGTGCTCTCGCGCTTTCGCGAGGCGTTTCCGGAAATGGAGTTTGCCGTCTACGAGCGCGACACCGTCCTCGCCGAACTGGTCAAGAACGGCAGTTTGGACGTTTGCATTTCCGAGCGCTATTTCGGCGACCCCGTGGTGCCGCAGCGCTTGCTCGGCAGTTATCGTCTGAGTCTGGTCTACCCCCAAGACTGGGGTCCGCCACCAGACCAGCAGGACATCCCGCGCTGGGCCGCGGGGCGCCCGTTCATCACCTACGAGCCTGGCCAGACCCTTCGCAATATTTCCGTCGATTTTCTTGGTCGCGACGGCGCCGTCGTTCAGCCCTCGATCTCCACCTCCGGCAGTTCGAGCGTCAAGCGCTGTGTCGAGGAAGGATTGGGCTTCTCCATCATTCCCTCCTGGTGTGTCGATCCTGGTGACACCTCGATCAGCACGGTGAAGCTCACCAACCTGCCCGAAGTGCGCGTGTATTTCGGCAATGCCGGCTTTCTTCAGAAGCATCCGATGGTGCAGCAACTGTTTGAAGATTGCCGTCGCGAACTCGTTGGGCCGGTGTTTGAGCCGCCGGCCAGTGACGAAGGAATGCACACACCTCTGTGAGATCGACATACAAAAAAGCCCATAAGTGCCTCGTGCTCTCTAGCATTGTTCTTGCTCAATTCGGGGATAGGCTGATTTTCACCGGCAAGCCCACAAGGCGAAGTTCCTTTGTGGGGAGACGGAAATCAATGAGATTCCGGGGAACTAGGAGAACCAGACCATGAATTATCTGACCAAGATCTGCGGTGCTGCAGTGATGGCACTAAGCGTGCTTGGAGTGAGTGCCGCGACCGCAGGCACGATCGAAGACATTCGTTCGCGCGGCGTGTTGCGCATTCCGGCGATCCTGAATGAGGTGCCCTACTTCAACAAGGACCAGCGCACCGGCGAATGGCAGGGCTTTGTCATCGACATGGCCAATGACATCGCCAAGACGCTCGACGTGAAGCTGGAAGTGGTGGAGTCGAGCTGGGCAAACGCCATTCTTGACGTGCAGAGCGGCAAGGTCGACATGGCCTTTGCAGTCACCGCGACTCCGGTGCGCGCCATGTCCGTATCGTTTTCCGATCCTACATACTACAACAGCTTCATCCTGGTGTCGGCAAATGAAGAGCTGGACGGAAAAACCTGGAAAGAGCTGAATGATCCGAAATACACATTTGCGGTTGACCTCGGCTCCGCACAGGATTTGATCACTCAGCAATATCTGCCGCAGGCCAATATTCTGCGCTTCAAGACCCGTGACGAAGCAATCGTGGCGGTTTCGACAGGCAAGGCCGACGCCCTGGTGAACACGATGCTGAACGGACTCGTGATTGCGAAGAAGACGACCGCGCTCGGGACGGTCAAGGTTCCGACCCCGGTTCTCTCGACACCGTCAGTCATCGCCGTCAACTATGGCGGTGACGAGACGTTCAAGAGCTTCGTTTCTGCCTGGGCTGAATACAATCGCCGCATTGGCAACAACCAGACGTGGATTCTCAAGAGCCTTGAGCCTTTCGGCATCACCCTGACCGACATGCCTGTCGGATTTGGCTTCGGCGGATAGTTTACCCGCTCCTATGGGCCTCTCCTCTTCGGTCGGGAGGCCCGTTACCACGGTGACATGGAAGCTCAACCAAGCCTTAGGCTTCGAGGCGAGTGAACCGCACCGGATTTGTTAGAGGCTCCAACTCGTGAGAATGTGGAGCTATGACAAACAAGACAACGAACAAATTTTAACCTTAAGTCCGCGCCCGAGCGGTACGACTTGTTTTGGATCATGAAGCTGAACACCCGTCCCGTTGGGTGGCGGTTTCCTCGATAGCGGCCAAGTTCGGCTGCTCGGCGCACAGGCTCAATGAGTGGGTCAAGAAGGCTGAGGTGGAGACCGGTAAGCGTGCTGGATTGCCGAACGATATGGCCGAGAAGATGAAGTCTTTGGAGCGATATTACCGCGAGCTGCATCAGGTTAACGAGATTCTGCGCAAGCCATCCGCTTATTTCGCTCCTCCTCTGGCGATCGCGTAGCAATCGCCAGCCGGGCAACGGGCAGGAGCTCGACCGCCCACTGAGGCGATGATTTCCTTTATTCATTGCCGTCGCGGAAACGATCATCGGTCTCTACAAGGCCGAGGTCATCCATCGACGCGGCCCAGCGCGAAACTTCGAAGCCGTCGAGTTCGCACCACTCGAATGGGTGGACTGGTTCAACATTGAAGGCTTCTGGAGCCTATCGGCAATATCCCGTCACTTGAATCCAAAGAGCAATTTTACGTCATGCTCGACGCACCAGCCATGGCGACATAACTTAAATCAAACAGCCTCCGGCAAACCCGGTGCGGGTCACTTCCCGAAGTGCTGGGCCTGTCCGGATTGCTCCTTGGCGCCGTCATCGTTGCCGTCATGGCCTTCTGCCGAATGGCATCATGGGCAACAGGGAGATTGAGGAATCGGTGAAGCGCAAGCGCTGAGTGCTGAAGGAGTTTCGAAACGGGATGCAATCACACTATCCACAAGCATCATCACCACCTTGGCTGGGACAATTCGATTACTCCCGTCCTGACGGTGAAGCCGGGTGAAACCATAGCAATCGAAACCATTGATGCCTCGGGTGGGCAATTGCACACCGATGCCGGGCTCGACGATCTCAAGGCATTGGATCTTGGCACGGTCAATCCGGTCACGGGTCCGGTCTTCGTCGACGGAGCTCAGCCCGGCGATGCCATTGCGATCACCTTTCTTGACTTTCATGCATCCGGTTGGGGGTGGACGGCGAATATTCCCGGCTACTTTCCCAAAGCGGTGCTCGGGTAAGCCCCCGTATCAACGCTTCACGTAGTTTTCGAACTTCACCCATGTCCCGCCGCGGCGGGAGGACTCAACGCATGCCGTGACGAAAGCGACACCGGCGAGCCCTTCTTCAATGCCGGGAAAGGTCACCCCGTCCGGAACCGGTTTGCCGTCCCGGCGGGCGACGATGGCTTCGGCGGCTTCACTGTAGATGGTGGCGAAGCCCTCGAGATAGCCTTCCGGATGGCCGCCGGGAATGCGGCTGACCCGCTGGCCGGCGGAAGTGGCGCCGGCGCCGTTGCGGGTGAGCAGCCGCTTCGGCTGGCCCAGCGGTGTGTACCAGAGATAGTTCGGGTCCTCCTGGGCCCACTCAATCCCGCCCTTTTCGCCGTAGACGCGCAGCTTCAGCGCGTTCTCGTTGCCCGGCGCCACCTGGCTGCACCAGAGCATCCCCTTGGCGCCGCCAGAGAACCGCATCAGCACATGGCCGTTGTCATCGACCTTGCGGCCTTCGACGAAACTGTCGAGATCGGCGCAGAGCTCCTCGAGCTCGAGACCTGACACGAAGCTCGCCAGATTGAAGGCATGGGTGCCGATGTCGCCGGTCGAACCGCCGAGCCCCGAACGCGCCGGGTCGGTGCGCCACCCGGCCTGCTTCTGTCCGGTTTTCTCGAGATTTTCCGTGAGCCAGTCCTGCGCATATTCCACCTGCACCAGCCGGATCGGGCCGAGTTCGCCGCTCTCGATCATCGCCCGCGCTTGGCGGATCATCGGGTAGCCGGTGTAATTGTGCGTGAGCACGAACAGCGCGCCCGATGTCTCCGCAGCTTTCGCAAGCTTGCGCGCGTCGGCAAGCGTCGAGGTCAGCGGCTTGTCGCAGATCACATGGATGCCGCGCTTCAAAAATTCGCGCGCCACGGGGAAGTGCATGTGGTTGGGCGTGACGATTGCCACCGCCTCGATGCCGTTCTTGAGCCGTGCTTCCCGCTTGGCCATTTCCACGTAATCGCCATAGGCGCGGTCGGCGGCGACGCCGAGATCGGCGGCCGAGGCCTTCGATTTCTCCGGCGTCGAGGAGAATGCGCCGGCGACCAGTTCATAGCGGTCGTCGATGCGCGAAGCGATGCGGTGCACGCCGCCGATGAACGCGTCGCGCCCGCCGCCGACCATGCCGAGACGGATCCGCCGGGAGGCGGTGGTGGTGGAGCCTTCGATAGCCATAGTCGTTCTCCCGCTCAGGAAATGCCGAGCATGCGGCGGTTGGCGGCGTCATCGGTGCCGCCATCGGCGAAATCGTCAAAGGCGCGTTCGGTGACCCGGATGATATGGTCCGAGACAAACTGCGCGCCTTCGCGGGCGCCATCCTCGGGGTGCTTCAAACAACATTCCCACTCGACCACGGCCCAGCCGTCGAAATCATTGGCCGCCATCTTCGAGAAGATCGCGCCGAAATCGATCTGGCCGTCGCCAAGCGAACGGAACCGCCCGGCCCGGTCCACCCAGGACTGGTAGCCCGAATAGACGCCCTGCCGCCCGGTCGGATTGAACTCCGCGTCCTTGACGTGGAACATCCGGATCCGGTCCTTGTAGAT
Organism: Hoeflea sp.; assembly: GCA_019084245.1. Taxonomy (GTDB): domain Bacteria; phylum Pseudomonadota; class Alphaproteobacteria; order Rhizobiales; family Rhizobiaceae; genus Hoeflea. The sequence continues at coordinate 58,575 of JAHRFE010000009.1, read as the reverse complement.
GTCGATGTTGTCGATGTAGTCGAGGCACTGCAGCAGATAATGCGAGGGATCGTAGAGCATGTTGCAGCGCGCATGGTTGCCGACGCGCTCGAGGAACATCTCGAAGGTCACGCCGTCATGCAGGTCCTCGCCCGGATGGATCTCGTAGCAGACATCGACGCCGCAGTCCTCGGCATGGTCGAGGATCGGGCGCCAGCGCTTGGCGAGCTCGTCGAAGGCGGTCTCTACCAGGCCCGCCGGGCGTTGCGGCCAGGGATAAATGTAGGGCCAGGCCAGAGCGCCCGAAAAGCTCGCCATGGCGTTGATGCCCATGTGCTGTGACGCGGAGAGCGCCATGCGCACCTGGTTGACCGCCCATTCCTGCCGCGCCTTCGGATTGCCGCGCACCTGCGGCGCGGCAAAGCCGTCGAAGGCCTCGTCATAGGCGGGGTGCACGGCGACAAGCTGGCCCTGCAGGTGCGTCGACAGTTCGGTGACCTCGACGCCGTTCTGGCGCGCCACGCCCTTGAACTCGTCGCAATAGTCTCTGGACGAAGCCGCCTTCTCAAGATCGATCAGCCGTCCGTCCCAGCTCGGGACCTGAACGCCCTTGTAGCCGCACTCGGCCGCCCATTTGGTGATTGCGTCCCAGGAATTGAACGGCGCCGCGTCGCCGGCAAACTGCGCCAGGAACAGCGCTGGCCCCTTGATGGTTTTCATTGGTTTCCTCCTCCAGAATTCGGTTTTCAGCTGCTGGGAATTCGTTCAGTGAATTCCCAGCGAATTCGCAATGTGTTTATATCCGTCGCGATACACTGCCTCCGGGGTTTCTGCAAAATCTCTCCAGACTTTGGTGGCCGCCGCGAGATCCGGCAGCCCCCTGCCGAAGCTTTCGATGGTCAGCCATCCGTCATATCCGATAGACCCGATCGCCGCATAGGTCTCCCGCCAGGGAATATTGCCGCGTCCGGGGACGCCGCGGTCATTCTCGGAAATATGGATATGGGCAACGCGGCCGGCGTTCCGGGTCAGTGCGCCGATGGGATCGCATTCCTCGATATTGGCGTGGAACGTGTCATACATCGCGCGAATGTTCGGATGTCCGATCTCGGCCAGATGGTCCGCCAGCCCGTCCATGGTGTTGACCAGGTAACATTCGAAACGGTTCAGCGCCTCCAGCGCCACAGTGATGCCCAGATCCGCGGCGTGGTCGCCGATCAAGCGTTGCGACGAGACCGAATTGGCAAACTCGCGAACCGTCGGTCCTTCTCCGGAAAAATGTCCCAGTGTGGAATGCAGCGGGCCGCAAATCAGGGTCGCGCCCAAAGCGTGCGTCTTGTCCAGCGTCGCCCGCATATAGTCGACGCCACTGGCGCGTTCAGACGCATCGCCGATCAGGTTCATGGATGGATCGCCCATAGCTGACACGGCGGTGCGGTCCAGCCCTATGTCGTCAAGCAGTCGGGCGAGGTCTTTGTAGTGCTGCAGGTCACCCTCGAAGATGGGAACTTCGACACCGTCAAAACCGGTCACCTTGATGTCCCGCAGAAACGCCTCATGGTCAAGGCTGACATGCGTGGTCCACAAGAACATATTCATCCCAATCTTCACTGCGCTCCCCATCCCCCACCCCTGTATCCGATCAATCTGGTAATACCACTGTAATCCGAGCGATAACGTCATCATGTTTATTATCGGCACGCAAGCCCCAAAATATCCCCTGCGGTGACTATATTCTCTCAAGAGAAAGCTTTGGAGGCTTGATTCGGTTCAAAATTGAGCTTAATTGGTCTAGCCAGAATGAACAACGGAAACTGGCGGCGGGGTGGTGGAGCGCCGCTGCAAGGGAGGACTATCATGCACCTGTCGACCCACAACTGGATGCGCGCCGAACCGCTGGAGGTCACGCTTCGCCGGATCAAGCAATTCGGCTATGAGAGCATCGAGATTTCGGGTGAGCCCACCCAGTACGACATCAAGGAAACCCGCGCCCTGCTCAAGGAGCACGGCATCCGCTGCTGGGGTGCGGTGACGCTCACGCTCGGCGAGCGCAACCTGGCGGCCAAGGACGAGGGGCAGCGGGCCCGCACGGTGGATTACGTCAAGAGCGTGCTGACCATGGTCAGCGAGCTCGAGGGCGAGGTGATCACGCTGGTGCCTGCAACCGTCGGCAAGGTGCAGCCCGATGCGACTGAAGAGGAGGAATGGGGCTGGCTGGTCGAGGCGACAAAGGAATGCTTTGCCCATTCCCAGAAGGTCGGTGTGAAAGTTGCCATCGAGCCGCTCAACCGGTTCGAGACCTACATCTTCAACCGCGCCGCCCAGGCGCTGGCGCTTGCCGACGCGGTGCACCCCGATTGCGGCGTGTGCCTCGACGCCTACCACCTCAACATGGAGGAATCCAACATCTATGACGCCATCCGTCTGGCGGGCAAACGGCTGTTCGACTTCCATGTCGCCGACAACAACCGCTTCGCCGCCGGTCTCGGTCACCTCGACTGGCCGAAGATCGTCGCCACGCTCAAGGAGATCGGCTATGACGGCGCCCTGACCAACGAGTTCGTCGCCCCCGTCGACCGCACCCCCGCAGCGATCTATCCGGACATGGTGGAGCGCGAGCCGGTGGACATCTCGCCCGAACAGCTCAAGTTCATCCAGGACCACGGATCCAGCCTTCTGACAGAGAAATTTTACTCCGACCAGATGCGCATAACGGCGGAAACGATCCTGCCGCTGATCAAGTAAACCGAAAGAGGCGTCCACCGGGGCGGAATGCTCCGCCGCCGGGGTGCGAGGGTCCCTGTCATGAAAATCAAATCCGTCCATGCGCGGTGGATCCAGATACCGATCGAGCAAGCGCGGCAGCACACCAGCGATTTCGGTACCTTGCGAACCTTCGACGCGGCCATCCTGCGTATCGAGACCGATGACGGCGTCGTCGGCTGGGGAGAGGGAAAGAATGCCGCTGGCAGCGCTGGCAATTACGCGACGTTGGTGCGTCTGCTCAACGAGGATTTCGGACCGCGCATCATCGGGCGAGATCCCGCGGACATCTCCTTCATCTGGGAGGATCTCTACAATGGCGTCCGGTCACAGAGGGCGGCGATGTCAGGTCACGCCATGCCTGAAATGGCCCGGCGCGGGCTTACGGTTGCTGCCATCAGTGCCATCGACATCGCCCTGTGGGACATTCTCGGCAAGTCCGACGGCAAGCCGGTGTGGAAACTCCTGGGCGGACGCAAGGCCGACCGGATGCAGGCCTATGCCTCGGGTGGATGGGCGAGCGCCGACAAGATCGGCGAGCAATTGCAGTCCTACATCGATCAGGGCGGCTTCAGCGCGGTTAAGATGCGGGTGGGCGCGATGGATTCCTCCCCCCATGTCTCGGCCCTGCGCGTGAAGGCAGCCCGCAAGGCGCTTGGGCCGGAGATAGAACTGGCCGTGGACGCGCATGGTACCTACACGGTTGCCAGTGCCCGCCGGTTCGCGCATCTGGTCGCCGATTGCGATCTGGCATGGTTCGAAGAACCGATCATCGCCGACGACAAGGCAGGCATTGCGGAGGTTCGCGCCTCGATCTCGGTGCCGATCGCAACTGGCGAAAGCGAGGCCACCCGGTTTGCCTTTCGCGACCTTGCTGTCAGGCGTGCAGCGGACATTTTCCAGCCCGACCCCGCATTTTGCGGCGGAATCACTGAAGCCATGCGAATCGGCACGCTGGCCTCGGCGTTCAACCTTCGCCTGGCGCCGCATTTGTGGGCGGGAGCCCCGTGCTTCTTCGCCGGGCTGCACGTCTGTGCGGCGTCGCCCGCGAGCTTCATCGTCGAGTTTTCCCTTGGCGCCAATCCGATGATACATGATATCGTGGAGGAGACGGTCGAGGCCCGCGACGGCATGATCGAATTTCCCGACAAGCCGGGCCTCGGCTTCACGATGAGCGAAGCCATCCTGGAGAAATATGCAATACCCATATGACCAGCACCGAAAGCGAATTCCTTCCTGGCCTTGTGGCCTACATCGTTGAAACAGCCGGCGCCAACGGCGACAAGGCGCCCTCGGAGCGGGAACTCGCTGAGCATTTTGCGGTCAGCCGCGGCCAGGTGCGTGAATCCTTGGCGATCCTCGAAGCCCTGCAATTGATTGAACGGCGCGCCAAGTCCGGAATCTACCTGACGATGGATTCGGCCGGGCTGAGCGCGATGGTGCTGCTCGCCCGGGCCGGCGTCCAGCTCAACCCGCGCCAGATCTTCGAGGCTGTCGAGCTGCGCAAGATTCACGAGATCAAGGCCGCCGAACTCGCCGCGCAGCGCGCGACCTCGGAGAACCTTGAGCGACTGCGCGATATCCTGGACCGTTCGGAAAAACAGATCGAGGCTGGCCTTGGCCTGCATCGCCTCGATGGCGAGTTCCATCTGGAGATCGTCCGCGCCACCCAGAACGAGATGTTCTACAAGATCTGTTCGAGCTTCTATGCGGCAAGCGAGCAGCGTCTGCCGTTCTATTTTGGAAAGACCGAACGAAACATCAAGTCCCACAACGAGCACATGCAGATCTATGATGCCCTTTCCCGCCGTGACAGCATTCTGGCGCAGGCTCTGATGAACACGCATCTCGGCCGAGCCCAGAGCTACTGGACAGAAATTCTCGACGCCAGTGGCGAGCAGCTTTCCCAAGCCGCTGAATCGCCGCCGCCGCATGTCTGATCGACATTTCCTGCCTCGGATGATCTGATGTCAGACATGATCTTTTCGACCCATCCGCTTCATCCCGATGTGACAGCCGAGCTTGCTACGCTCGGAAAGCTGATGATCGCCAGCGAGCCGTCGCCAGCGGCTATCCTGCGCGAAAGCGCCGGCGCGTCGATCATCGTCGTGCGCGCGCCCATCCCGTCCGAGATCTTCAGTCGGGAGAAAACCCTGAAGGCTGCGGTTCGGCATGGGGCAGGGCTCGACATGATCCCGCTCGACGCCGCAACCGAGGCCGGAGTTCTGGTGGCCAATGTGCCGGGCGTCAACGCCGTCACGGTTGCCGAACATTGCATCTGGTCTTCGCTTGCCCTGCTGCGCCGCTATCCCTGTGTCAGCGCCGACCTGAGATCGGCAGGCTGGGGCGTTGCACGGGCGCATTCCGACCATGGCCGTGAATTGAGCGGACGAACGATAGGCATCGTTGGGATGGGTAATGTCGGCACTGCGGTGTGCCGGATCGCGCACGCGGGATTCGGCATGAAGGTCCTTGCCGTCACCAGCAGGCGGGAGGCCCTGCCGGAGGGTGCCGCGCCTGTGGATCTGGCCCATGCGCTGGCGCACAGCGACGTTGTCGTGCTGGCCTGTCCGCTGAATGACAAGACCCGCGGCATGATCGGCGCGGGCGAACTGGCGCTGATGCAGTCAGGCGCAGTGCTGGTCAATGTCGCCCGTGGCCCGGTTGTCGTCGAACAGGCGCTTGTCGAGGCGCTTCAATCCGGCGCGATCGGCGGTGCGGTTCTGGATGTGTTCGATCGCCAGCCATTACCGGGAGATCATCCTTTCCTGTCGATGCGGAACGTCATCTTGACGCCGCACATGGCTGGCATCACCGAGGAAAGCATGCTCCGCATGGGGCAGGGCGTTGTGATGGAAACACGGCGGGTTCTCTCGGGCGAAAAGCCGCTCAATTTCTGCAATCCGGCCGCCTGGCGAAATTATTGCGCCCGTTTCGATGTGCGCAATTGAGTGAAAGACCAATTCCGGAGCGGGTCGCGGGAGTCTTGCTCTCCTGCGACCCGCTCCACTCCGGGAGGGGTATGCAAGATCGCTGCCTCTGACAGTCGCGCTGTCAGTCGAGATCCAGATTGCGCCCGTTTGTCGGGTCGAAGGACAACACCTTCTCGGACCTCCAGCCAAACGGAACCACCTCGTCGATCTGTACCTTCGTCTGCGCCGACACGGTGGCGTGCAGATGTGTGCCGTTGACATCCAGGGTCAGGATCTTGATGACTCCGTGGTTCTCAACGTCGAAAACACGGCCCGATGCTGGTCCGTTGCCGTCAAGCACCATGTTTTCGGGCCGGATCCCGAACCTGATTCGGGCGCCGTCCGCTCCATGAATCCTGGTGACGGGCAGGGTGAACCCGCCAGCATCCAGAACCGCCGTACCGGCCCGCAAGGTGCCGTCGAGCAGGTTCATCGGCGGCGTGCCCACCGAACGCGCAACAAAGGTGTTGATCGGCTTCGCATAGATCTCGGACGGGGTCCCGACCTGCACCAGCCGGCCCTTGTTGAGCACGCCGATCTTGTCGCCCATCGACATGGCCTCGACCTGGTCGTGGGTGACGAACACGAAGGTCGCGCCCAACTCGCTGTGCAGTTTCTTGAGCTCCACGCGCAGAACATCGCGCAGAGTGGCGTCGAGCGCCGACAGCGGCTCGTCCATCAGAAACACGCGCGGCTTGCGCACGATCGCGCGGCCGATCGAGACCCGCTGCATCTCGCCGCCCGACAGGCGTTCGACCTTTCGGTCAAGCAGCCGGGTGATCTGCAGCGTCTCGGCGACGCGGTCGACCCGGTCCTTTATTTCGGCGGCGGTGAGGTTGTGCGTGCGGGATTTCAGCGGGAACTCCAGATTGCCGCGCACAGTCAGGCGCGGATAGAGCGAGTATTGCTGCAGCACCAGCGCCACGTCGCGCTCGGCGGCGTTCCAATTGGTGGCGTCCTGCCCGTCGAGTATGACCTTGCCCGAGTTTGGCTTTTCCAGCCCCGCAATCACCCTGAGCGTGGTTGTCTTGCCGGCTCCGGTCTGACCCAGCAGCACGAAGAACTCGCCATCCTTGATGTCGAGGTCCAGATCGCGCAATGCGATGTTTGCGCCGAATTTCTTGGTAACGCCCTGCAATGCGATGTCGGCCATCAGTTTGCTCCCCGCAAATTGAGGCCAGTGGCCGTATCAAAGAAATGCGCTTGGGCCGGATCGAGCCTGGCCCAGACCCGCTGGCCTTCGCCCGAGATGAACCCGCTCTCGGTGCGGGCGCGAAGCACTGCCTCGCCAAGTCCGATATCGACGATGTCATGGCTGCCCAGTGGTTCGATGTTGGTTGTTTGCACTTCTATATAGCCTTCGGTCTGTTGGTGCTGGAGCAGCACCGCCTCGGGGCGGACGCCGAGCGTCAGATCGGCCGCTGTGCCACGCACACTGGCCAGTGCATCGTCGGGAAAACTGAAGCTGGCGTCGGCGCCGCTGAGGGTAACGCCGTTTCCGTCGATGCGGACACCGTTGATGTTCATCACCGGTGAGCCAACAAATTTCGCCACGAAAAGATTGGTCGGGTGCAGATAGATTTCGTCGGGCGCACCCACCTGCTGCAACACGCCGTCATGCAGGATGACAATGCGATCGGCCAGGCTCATCGCCTCAATCTGGTCGTGGGTGACATAAACCGAGGTCGAGCCGCGAGCAATGTGCAGGCGCTTGATTTCGGCGCGCATCTGTTCGCGCAGCTTGGCGTCAAGCACGCCCAGCGGTTCGTCCATCAAGAGCGCCTGCGGGCGCCTGACGAGCGCGCGTGCGATCGCCACGCGTTGCATGTCGCCGCCCGACAGCGCCGAAGGCTTGCGGTTGAGATGCTCGGCGATCTGCAGGATCCCGGCCACCTCATTGACGGCCTTGTCGCGCTCGGTCGCCTTCATCCGCACCGCGCGCAGCGGAAACGCGATATTTTCGCGCACGGTCATGTGCGGGTAGAGCGAGAAGGACTGGAACACGAAGGCGATGTCGCGATCGGCGGCCTTGCGGTCCTGCACCTCGGTGCCGTTGATCAGGATCTTGCCTGAGGTGACGGATTCGAGCCCGGCGATGGCGCGCAAGGCGGTGGTCTTGCCGCCGCCCGACTGGCCCAGCATGACGACGAATTCCCCGTCGGCGATGGTCAGGTTCAGGTTTTTCAGAACCTGCAGATGACCGAAGAACTTCTGCACGTTCTGAATGTCGATTTGCGCCATCAGTGGCTCCCTGCGGTCTTTGAGCCATTCTTGCTGGCATGGTCATTGATCTCCAGCACATCGAGCGACTCCTCGATGTAGCTTTCCTCGACCTCCGGATCGGGCTCGATCTTGGAGGTGATCATGAAGGCAATGAGACCGAAGAGAGTCATGGTGACGCCGTACTGATGCAGAAACACGCTCCACGGCTGGCACAGGGAAATGATCCCGAAGATCATCAGGCCCTGCGCCCCCGGGGCTAGAAAACGCTGGTTGATGCTGCGAAAACTCATTTGCGGATCGCTCCGAAGGACATGCCGCGCAAGAGATGGTTGCGCAGGAGGAAGGTGAAAATCGCGACCGGCAGCAGGAACAGCAACGTGCCGGATGCGATCACGGTCCAGTCGGGCAGGCCGGAGCCGACCTGGCTCGGGATGAAGGGCGGCGCGGTCTGGGCGCGGCGGTTGGTCATGATCAGCGCGAAGGCATATTCGTTCCACGCGGTGATGAAGCAGAACACGGCCGTGGCGGCGATGCCGGTGGCGGCTTCGGGGATGACGATCTTGAAGAAGGCCTGCATGCGCGTGTAGCCGTCGACCAGCGCCGCCTCTTCGTATTCCTTAGGGATTTCGTCGATGAAGCCTTTCATCAGCCAGACGGCAAACGACAGATTGAAGGCCGTGTAGAGGATGATGAGGCCGAGATGTGTGTCGTTGAGGCCGACGGCGCGATACATCAGGAACATGGGAATCGCCACCACCACGGGGGGCAGCATTCGGGTCGACAGAATGAAGAAGAGCAGGTCCTGCTCTCCCTTCACCTTGAAGCGCGAGAAGCCGTAGGCTGTGAACGTGCCCATGCCGACGGCGAGCACGGTTGAGGTGATGGCGACGATGAGCGAGTTCATGAAGCGGCTCGGATAGCCCGACAATTGCACTTCGCCCCGGCCCGAGCGAACCACCTTCTCACCACCGTCAAAGACGAGCCTTTCCCACCAGGGTGCTGCCTCGTATTCCTCTGGCGTCGGCGCAGCCCGCAGTTGCGAGCGCTTGGTGAAGAGCTTTACGAAGGGCGAGATTTCGGGCGTGAAGATCACCGTGGGCGGAATCGTGGTCGCCAGATTGCGCGGCTTGAACGCGGTGGACGCGATCCAGTAGATCGGCGCCAGGAAGATCATCGTGATGATCAGGACCAGAACGATCGCCAGGCGATTGGTGGTCCTTTCGCCACTGGTACGGACAGCGGCCATCTCAGCGTTCCTTCACTTTGTTCAGATATTTTACATAGATGTTGGTGATCGCCAGAACCATGATCAGGACGATGTAGGCCAGCGCGCAGGACATGCCGGTCTGCCATTCCTGGAACGCCATCTTGTAGAGCCGGATCGAGATCACTTCCGTGGTCGGCTGGCTGGTCAGGATGTAGGCAAGGTCGAAGGTCTTGAACGCCTCCATGGTGCGGAAGATGATCGCGATCATCAGGATCGGCGCGACCAGAGGCAGGGTGATGCGGAAGAACGTGTAGAAAGAGCCGGCCCTGTCGATCGCCGCCGCCTCGTAGAGATGCTTTGGCACCGCGGAGAGACCGGCCAGCGACAGCAGCATCACGAAGGGAGACCACATCCAGATATCCGTCAATGCCACCGCATACAGCGCCATGTTCGGGTTGGACAGCCATTCGAAGGTGCCAAGGCCCAGCGCGTAGTTGATGATGCCGAAGGACGGGTCGTAGAGCAGCTTCCAGAACAGGCCGACGACTGCCATCGACAGCATCATCGGCAACAGAAGCAGCGTCGTGAGCAGGCCTTTGAAAGGGATGTCGCGGTTGAGAAGCAGCGCCACGCCGAAGCCCACGATCACCTGGCCGACAACCGATACGATCACGTATTTCGCGGTGATGGTGAAGTTGTTCCAGATGAAGGGGTCGGCGAGCAGGTCGCGGTAATTCTGCAATCCGACGAAATTGGCTGGCGCGCTGGAAGAGGCGCGGAAATCGGTGAACGAATAGCCGAGCGAATAGAGCAGCGGGAAAATGTTGAACACGATCAGGAAGACGATCGTCGGGATGATGAACAGGTTGCGGATCGACAGATCGCTCATGCCGCGGGATGCGGCGCGCGATTGGGGATCCAGCGTCGTCAGGACTGCAGTGGCCACAGCCACCTCCTCTTTGAAATGCAGAGACAATAACGGAGGGGGCGGGTGCGCCCCCTCCGGCAAGAACGGGGATTACTGGACCCGGTTGTACTTCTTGAACGTGGCGTTCCAGTCCGTCGCAAGCGAGTCGAGTGCGTCCTTGGCCGTACCCTCGCCACCCGTGATATACGGATAGATGCGCTGGTTCATCTGGATCAGCAACTCCGCATATTCCGGCGTCGCCCAGAAGTCCTTCACCTTGAACATGGTTTCATAGAAGGCCTTGTTGTAGGGCGTTGCGTTCTGGAATTCCTCCGATTCGAGCACCGCGGCGCTCGCAGTGTAACCGCCAAGTTCGGCCCAGCGCTTCTGGACGTCGTCCTTGATGAACCATTCCAGGAACTTCATCGATTCTTCCTGGTTCTCCGAATAGGAGATGACCGAAATGCCCTGTCCGCCAAGTGCGGCGAACTGGTGGCCGTCCGGACCTGCCGGATTGGCGAAGAAGCCGGTCACCTTGGCATTCGGGTTAGACGCCTCGTTGGTGAGTGCCGGGAAGAACGCGAAGTAGTTCATGCTCATCGCGGCCAGGTTCTCGGTGATCGCCTGGTTGTTCTCCACGAAGAAGGTTTTCGCCCAGCCCGGAGGCGTGAAGCCGTAGAGTTCGCGGTACATCTCAAGCGCCGCGATATTCTGCTCCGAATTGATGATGCCGTCGACTTCGTAGGTCTCGTAGTTTCCGAGCTCGCCCCCGTAGGAGAAGATCGCGTTCTCAACGCCCATGACGAGGCCGTCATAGGAGTTGTCGGTGTAGATGGCGATGCCGTAGCGGCCCTGATCAGGACGATGGAAAAACTCCGCGATGTCGCGCATCTGGGCCCATGTGGCAGGCACTGCGAGGTCGTAGCCATACTTGGCCTTGAACGCCTCCATCTCCGCAGGATCCTCGAACCAGTCCTTGCGATAGGACCAGCCGACCGCGTCGCCTTCCGCCGGGATAGCCCAGTATTTGCCGGAGCTGGACGGGTATTCGGCATAGTACTTCACCGTCGCCGGCGCCATCACTTCACCAAGATTATGCTTGTTGAAGAACTCGGTGAGGTCCACGTAGTGGCCGGCTTCGGACGCGGCGCCAAGCCACTGCGAGTCTCCGACCACCATGTCATAGGCCGATCCCTTGGCGTTCAACTCGGTGAACGTCTTGGTCTGGAAATCCGACCAGGGCGTGGTTTCCACCGTTACCTGTACGCCGGTTTCGGCCTCATACTCGTTGACCAGTTCCTGAAGATAGTTGGCCGGGTCCCACTCGGCCCAGAATATGGTCAGTTCCTGTGCCAGCACCGAGGTGCTGCTGGCCAGGGCCAGGGCAAGCCCTCCTGCCATGCCTATAAGTTTCTTGCGCATTATGATTTCCTCCCATTGGTGCACATTCGGTTTTCATTCGTCGGCAGGGCGAAGGGGAGTCGGGGCGTTATTGCCGCGAGCCCGGGCCGTTGCCGGTATCATTCACTCCTTCGGCGTAATTGGTGACCCTCCACTGTCACGGTTGATCCAAAATTGGTATTACCAAAACCCAAGATGGTCAAGCACTTCCGTTTTGCGGTGATTGTGTCTTTTTCTGTTTATTATGACGGAAATGCTCTATAATATAGAATAATTGGTATTTATTCTACAGTCGAAGCGGCTACCGCTATCTTTCAGCAAATGGACAATGCCATGATTGGTAAGACCAGATCAACCTTTCCCTTCTGTCGCTGCCTGCAATCGGGCCTCGGCGACGGCAGCTCTGACCAGGGCACAGGCGGCCCATTTCGCGACGTTGGAAGATTGGTCGGAAGACAGCCCCCAGATGTCCTTGAGCACTGTGTAAACCTCGATACCGAAGATCAGCGAGAGCGCCTGTGCGAGCCGGTCAAAGCTATCGTCCGGCAGCGTGCCGCGCAGCGGCGCAAGGGCATCCCCGAGCAGGTCGATGCGATGCCCGCGCGTGAATCTGGGCTCCTCTCCCAGCGTTCCACCCTGCGCGCGCGCCCATTGGTCCAGCGACAAGCGCAGCGCCGCTTTGAAGGTCGCCTCGAACTCGGCTATGCGCGGCAAGGACGTTTCGAACAGGTCGCGCACGCGTTCTTCGGCGTCCAGAGACTTGCCTTTCCAGTTCAGTATCGGGCCAAGCGCTTCGTCCACTACAGCGTGCACCAGCGCCACTTCGCTCGGAAAATACCGGTAGGCCGTCGCGCGCGAGACCTCGGCGGCTTCCGCGACCTCGCTGACCGACGGGGTCAGGCCAGCCTGCATCAGGCGACACGCCGTTTTCACCATCAGTTTCCGGGTGCGGGCACGGGGGCCTCGTTCTGGGGGTACAGGTGTTTGAGTTGACTTCAATGAGATGTTCATACCAATATGATACTTGCGTCTCAAAAATTGGCAACCGGTATTTTGGGGTCTGCCGAACGGCGGCCGGGTGTCAGGGAGCGGGCGGGCTGGCGTGAGGGGAGGAAGTCTTGAGATATGTCTACGTGGTCGGTACCGCCGACACCAAGGGGGCTGAGCTCGCCTATCTGGCCGACAGGATCGCCCATGCGGGCGTCGCCGTGTTGCGCGTCGACGTGGGAACCCGCGCGCCGTCAGTCGATGTCGACATTGCCGCCGGTGACGTGGCACGGCATCATCCGGACGGGGCGCAAGCGGTGCTGGAGGTCGATGACCGGGGCGCCGCCGTCAGCGCCATGGCGACCGCATTCTCGCGATTTAGCGCTGGGCGCAACGATATTGCGGGCATGATCGGAATCGGCGGTGGCGGCGGCACATCGATCATCACCGCCGGCATGCGCGAACTCCCCTATGGCCTGCCCAAGATCATGGTCTCGACGCTCGCCTCCGGCGATGTGGCGCCGTATGTCGATATTTCCGACATCATCATGATGCCCTCGGTCAGCGATTTCGCCGGGCTCAACCGGCTGAGCCGGATGATCCTGCACAACGCCGCCGAGGCCATGGCGGGGATGGTGCGTGCACCCCATGTCCAGACGGACGGGCTTCCCTCCATCGGCCTGACCATGTTCGGCGTCACCACGCACGGCGTGACCGCGACCATCGATCATCTCAAGGACAGATTTGATTGCATGGTCTTCCACGCCACCGGCGTGGGCGGACGAACCATGGAAAAACTCGTTGATGATCGTGTCCTTGCAGGCGTGCTTGACATTACAACCACCGAGGTTTGCGACATGCTGGTCGGTGGCGTTCTGCCCGCCACGCCGGAACGTTTCGATGCGATTGCGCGCACCGGCGTGCCCTATGTCGGTTCGGCAGGCGCACTCGACATGGTCAATTTCTGGGCGCCCGAGACGGTTCCCGCTGGCTTTGCCGGACGGCGCTTCTACCACCACAATTCGAACGTCACCCTGATGCGGACGTCCGCGGATGAGTGCCGCCAGATCGGCACCTGGATCGGCCGCAAGTTGAGCGCCTGCAATGGCCCGCTGAGATTTCTCATTCCGGAGAAGGGTGTGTCCGCGCTCGACATCGAGGACGGTGCGTTCTTCGACCCGGAAGCCGATGAGGCGCTTTTTTCCGCCCTCGAATCCGCCTTCGAGCCATCCGCCAACCGGCGCATCGAGCGCCTGCCGCTGCACATCAACGACCCGGCTTTCGCCAGGGCCGCCGCCGACGCCTTCCTCTCAATCATCTGAAAGAGCCAATCATGCCAGCCATCCCCCGCAAGGAAATCCTCAGCCGACTGACCGCCATGGCGGCGGCGGGTGTCCCCATCATTGGCGGCGGCGCCGGCACGGGTCTGTCGGCCAAGGCCGAGGAGGCGGGCGGCATCGACCTGATCATCATCTATAATTCGGGTCGTTACCGCATGGCGGGCCGTGGATCCGCCGCAGGATTGCTTGCCTACGGAAACGCCAACGAGATCGTCAAGGAAATGGCTGTGGAAGTTTTGCCGGTGGTCCGCCACACGCCGGTTCTGGCTGGGGTCAACGGCACCGATCCCTTTGCGCTGATGCCGCAATTCCTCACTGAGCTCAAAGCCATGGGGTTTTCCGGCGTGCAGAACTTCCCGACCATCGGCCTGTTTGACGGAGCCATGCGCCAGAGCTTTGAGGAAACGGGGATGGGGTACGGCCTTGAGGTCGACATGATCGCTCAGGCGCATGATCTCGATCTGCTGACCACGCCCTATGTCTTCAACGCTGAAGAAGCCGAGGCCATGACGAGAGCTGGCGCCGATCTCATCGTCGCGCATATGGGGGTCACCACCGGCGGCAGCATCGGTGCAACCTCGGCCAAGAGCCTGGATGATTGCGTCGGCGAGATCGACGCGATCGCGGCGGCGGCGCGCGCGGTGCGCGGCGACATTCTCGTCCTATGCCATGGCGGACCGATCTCGATGCCCGATGACGCCGCCTACATCCTGTCGCGCTGCAACGGCTGTCACGGCTTCTACGGCGCGAGCTCTGCCGAGCGGCTGCCGGCGGAAATCGCCATTCGCGACCAGATCCGCACCTTCAAATCCCTGCCCAACCTCAAGGAAACCAAAGCATGAGCGAGCGTTTTTTCATCTATCCCGACGCCGTCGACCGCTTCGCCTTCGACTGGGGCCATCTGACGGTGACCTGCGGCCCGTCGGTCAACGGGGCGGGGAAGTTCTCCGCCGGCGTCGTCCATGTGCCGCCCGGCCAGGGTCACGCCCGCCACAATCACCCAGGCTCCGAAGAGATCATCTATGTGCTGGAAGGCGCGGGCGAACAGATGGTCGAGGACACCGAGGGCAATCCGGTGACCGAACAGGTGCGCGCCGGCTGCACCATCTTCGTGCCCGAAAGCCGCTTCCATTCGACGCTGAACACCGGCGACGCGCCGATGAAGCTGTTCGTCGTCTACAGCCCCGCAGGACCCGAGGAATTGTTGCGCGACTTGCCCGATTTCCGCCTCGTCCATCCGCCGCACGCCTGACACCGGGAGAACTTCATGATGACCCCCATCGCGCCTCTGCATGCCGCTTCGCCGGACGACCTGCCCTACAGCTTCGAAGCCCTTGATGCCGCCATGGCGGCGGCGGGGCTTGATGCGCTGGTCGCCACCTCGAAGCACAATGTCCGCTACCTGCTCGGCGGCTACCAGTTCATCTTCTTCGCGGCCATGGACGCCATCGGCCAGAGCCGCTACCTGCCGGCCTTCGTCTATATTCGCGGCGACGCCGGCAAGACCGGCTATTTCGCCAACAAGATGGAAATCCACGAACACCGGATCACGCCGTTCTGGGTGCCGGAGTTCCGCCCCGACCACTGGGGGTCGGTCGACACCATGCAAGCGGTGGCCGAGCATCTTCAGAGATGCGGCATCGCCAGCGGGCGGATCGGCTTTGAAGCGGGCTTCATGCCCAAGGATGGCTTTGATGCAGTTGCGGGCGCCTTGCCGCAGGCGCAGTTCACTGATGCCAGCATGTTGCTGACCCGGCTCAGAATGATCAAGACGCAACCTGAACTCGATCTGCTGCGCGAAGCGACAGCGCGGATCAGCGCCTCGATGCAGGCGACGATCAAGGCTGCGCGCCAGGGGACGTCGAAATTCGAGATCATTGAACGGCTGCGCCAGGAGGAAACGGCGCGCGAACTGACCTTCGAGTATTGCCTTCTGACGCTCGGCGACAGCCACGTCCGCGCCGGGTCCAGCCAGACATGGAACAGAGGCGAGGTCATGTCGATCGATTCCGGCGGCAATCTGCATGGCTATATCGGTGATATCTGCCGCATGGGCGTGCTGGGAGAACCGGATGCCGAGCTGAAAGACGTTCTGGCCGAGGTTGAATCGGTACAGCAGGCGGCCTTCGCGCAGATCTCGCCCGGAAAGACCGGCGCGGAGATGATCGCAGCCGGAGAAGCCGAGCTCCGGCGCGGCCCCAATGCCGCGCACAATGATTTCTTCGCCCATGGCATGGGGCTGATCAGCCACGAGGCGCCGTTCCTGATGACAAATCACCCGGTCGCCTACCAGGGATCTGACGCGCACACGCCCTTCCAGCCGGGCATGGTGCTGTCGGTGGAAACGACAATGCAGCATCCGCGGCGCGGCTACATCAAGCTCGAGGATACGGTGATCCTGACCGAGACCGGCCACGAAGTGTTCGGCGCCGACAATCGCGGATGGACTGTCAGTGACCCGGACTGATTACCCGGTGCGGCTGCCGGCAGGGTCATTGACCAGGCCTTTATTCCCGGCACTGGCGCCGGGCAATTTCAAGAACGACCAACCAGGAGGAGACAGAGTATGGGTGGCAAGAAGATACTGATGCTGACGGGGGAATTCACGGAGGAATACGAGATCTTCGTGTTCCAGCAGGGGATGGAGGCCGTGGGCCATACCGTCCACGTCGTCTGCCCGGACAAGAAGGCGGGCGACCGGATCAAGACCTCGCTGCACGATTTCGAGGGCGACCAGACCTATACCGAAAAGCTCGGCCATTACGCCGACATCAACAAGACCTTCTCGGAAGTGAAGGTCGAGGACTATGATGCCGTCTATGCGGCGGGGGGGCGTGGCCCGGAATATATCCGCACGGACAAGCGTGTGCAGGCCATGGTCCGCCATTTCCACGACACCGGAAAACCGATCTTCACGATCTGCCACGGCGTCCAGATCCTCATGGCTGTGCCCGGCGTGCTGAAGGGCAGGAAGGTCGCCGGACTGGGAGCTTGCGAGCCGGAAGTGACCGCCGTCGGCGGCACCTATATCGATGTAAAGCCGACCGAGGCCTACGTCGATGGCAACATGGTCTCGGCCAAGGGCTGGACCGGGCTTGCCGCCTTCATGCGAGAGTGCCTGAAAGTGCTGGGCACGAAGATCACGCACAGCTGATCGGGAAGTGGCAGTGGCACGGGGTTTGCGAAACCCGGTGCCACGACCCGTTCCGGTTTGATCTGCCCCGTCGCCGGGCTAGGTGCCCGAGGGCTGCCAGAGGCTGCGCAGTGCAGGTTCTTTCCTCCGCAATGCGCGGATACTCCCCTCCGTTGGGATGCTGCGTGGAACGTTATGATCCGGTCTCCGTTGAGCCAGGCTCAGCCAGAGGGGACTGTCATGACGTCTGAAACGCGGACCAACGCCAATGCCGACCTGGTCGAAAAGAAAAACCTTCACGAAAATACATCCTATTGGGCGAAGACGCCGCGCATTTCGGTGCGTCATTTCGAAAGGCTACCGTCTCAGACCTGCGACATTCTGATTGTCGGCAGCGGGATCAGCGGCGCCTTGATGGCCGAGCATCTTTGCAATGGCGGGCGGGATGTGATGATGGTCGACAGGCGCCGGCCGGTGCGCGGCAGCAGTCTCGACAGCACGGCGATGATCCAGCACGAGATCGACGTTCCGCTTCACGTTCTCAAGCGCAAGATCGGCGAGGAAAAAGCCATTCGAGCCTGGCAACGATCCAGGGATGCGGTCCGCTCGCTGGTCGATCTGGCGGGCAAGCTCGATCTCGACTGTTCCATGGAGCCCAAGCGTACGCTTTATCTTGCGGGGGATGAACTGGGTCCGCGCGCGCTCAGGGCCGAAGCCCGGTTGCGGGAGGTGGCCGGGATAGACGCGAGGCTCCTCGACCGCGCCGCGACCGGAACGGAGTTCGGCATCGACCGCGCCGCCTCGATCGTCTCGCAGGATTCCGCCTCGGCCAATCCGGCTCAACTGACCGCCGGCCTGATCCGGACCGCCCAGGGGCGAGGGCTCAAGGTGGTGAGCCCGATCGAGATCACCGATGTCTTGCCGGCGGGAGGGCATGTGGCCTGTTCGACCGCTGACGGCCAACTGATCATCGCCCGGCATGTGGTTTTCTGTTCCGGCTACGAATTTTTAAGGCGGCTGGAGAGTCCGAAGCACTCGATCATCTCGACCTGGGCGATTGCCGTAAAGCCGCGATCTGCAGTGCCCTCATGGCTGCCCGGCTTCCTGGTCTGGGAGGCAAGCGACCCTTACCTCTATCTGCGCATGTCAGGCGACGGCAGCATCATTGCGGGCGGCGAGGACGAGGACAGTGCAGAGGCGTTTGACGATCCGGCAAGGCTTAAGGCCAACACCGACAGGATTGTCAGCAAGGTCGAAGCGCTGCTGGGTGTCAGCCTGTATCCGCCGCACAGCCGCTGGGCCGCACCGTTCGGCAACACGACCACCGGGCTGCCTTTCATCGGCCCGGTTCCGGGGCTGCAGAATGTTTACGCCGTCATGGGCTTCGGCGGAAACGGCATCACTTTCTCGAAGATCGCTGCTGAAGTCATCAAGGCGGCGATCAGCGGGAAAAAGGACCGCGATGCGGATCTGTTCAGCTTTCCGGCATGATCCCCGAGCCTGACACGGCACTACAAGTCCTTTACAAGACACAGGAAAGTCGGCCGTCCGCTGGCACCTGGCGCCAACCTGAGCCTGCGCTCAGGTTCTGGATTGACAAACGCTTCGAATGAAATAAATTTCACTATATGAAAAAAATACAAGACTTGTTGACAGGCTTGTTGCTGATGGATTAGATCGCTGTTCTGCGATTTAAATCGCATGCTGAAATATCTTGCAGGAAAGCCGTTTTCTATGGCGGCTGGGAGAGAGGCAAGATGTAACGTGGAGGAACATCATGAAAATCGTTCAATGGGCTGTGGCATTGACCGCAGCCACGGTGACAAGCGCATTCGTATTTCCAAGCGCGGCGTCAGCTCAAAGCAAGTTCCAGTGTGAACCGGGTGAGACCTACATCATGAATGTGATGGTGTCGGCTCATCCCTACTGGGTGCCAGTCTACCAGGGATTCAAGCAGGCCGCCGAAGCAATGGGCTGCGAAACGGTGTTTTCAGGCACGCCCGATTACGACATCACGAAACAGATCGCCTCGTTCGAGCAGGATCTGGTCAAGCAGCCTGCAGGCATCCTACTGCATCCGATGCAGTCGGATCCGTTCATCGAGCCGATTGACCGCGCGATCGATGGCGGCGTCGAGGTCGTGACATTCGCGGCGGATTCGCCGAACTCGAAGCGCACTGCCTACATCACCTCGGACAATCTGGCGGAAGCCAAGTTCGCGGCGGAAGAGATCGTCAAGCAGATCGGCGACAGCGCGGAATATGCGGTGCTGGAAAACCCAGGTCAGAGCAACCACGACCTGCGCGTCACGGCCTTGCTCTCCTACATGGAAGAACACTATCCGAACATGAAGCTGGTTGGCCGGCAGGCGTCCAACCAGGACAGCAATGCCGCCTATAGGGCGACGGCCTCGATGCTGCAGGCCAACCCGAATCTCGGCGCCCTGTGGATTCCGGAAGCGGGCTCCGCGGAAGGCGCTGTGGCTGCGGTGCTTGAGGCAAAGGCCGATGTGCTGATCATGCATGCGGATGTAACGCCGACGACGCTCGAGCATATCAAGGCCGGCAACATTCACATGGCGCTCAACCCCAACCAGGGCATGCAGGGCTTCATGGGGTTTGTCTCGCTGTTCATGGCTGCCCACTCGGACATGTTCGATCCGTTCAACGACTACAAGGTCTCCGGCTTCAACCCGGTTCAGATCCCCTATGTCGACAACGGGTTCTCGGTGATCACCAAGGACAACGCCGACTCCTTTGATCTCAACGCCTACATGGAAGGCCGGGACCCCAGCTGATCGGGCATCCGGGCAATTCCGGCAATAAAAAGGTTGCTCGCGCTTACGATGGCGTGGCGCGGGCAACTAAAGCCAACGGCAGAAATCTCCTCAGGAACAGCAATACAGTGACGGTTATGAGCAAAGACCTGATCCTCGAGATTAGCAATCTAAGCAAGGCGTTCGGCCCTATTCAGGCGCTGCGTGACGTGCGGTTTGACCTGCGCAAGGGAGAGATCCACGCCATTGCAGGCGAAAACGGCGCAGGCAAATCGACCCTAATGAACATCATCGACGGGATCCTGCGACCCGACAGCGGCGAGATCCGCTTTGACGGAAAGCCGGTCGAGATCGCATCTCCGGCAATCGCCCAAAGGTTGGGCATCGGTTTCGTGCATCAGGAAATTGCGCTGTGTCCCGACATCAGCGTCGCTGAAAACATCTTCATGGCCACCACCAATATCAGTCGCGCGCCGCTGATGAATTATGCGAGACTGGCGCAGAAGGCAGGCGACGTTCTGGCCCGCCTGGGCGATATCGATCCCACCGCGCTGGTGCAGAGCCTGTCGATTTCCCAGCAGCAGCTGGTCGAGATTGCAAAGGCGCTTACACTGGATTGCCGGGTGCTGATCCTCGATGAACCCACCGCGGCGCTGACGGAGAAGGAAGCGCAGATCCTGTTCGACATCATGCGCAAGCTGGTGAAACAGGGCATATCGATCATCTATATTTCCCACCGCATGGTCGAGATCTTTGACCATTGCGACCGGGTTTCGGTGTTCCGTGACGGGCAATACATTGCAACCCACAACGTCGCCGAAACCACGCCGACCGAGATCGTCCATGCCATGGTCGGTCGCGTCATCGACAAGCTCTATCCGGAAAAACAAGGCGAGGACGAGAAGACCGGGAGAGTGATCCTCTCGGTCCGCAACCTGACCGAGCAACGCCGGTTTTCCGATGTTTCCTTCGACCTCAAGCAAGGCGAAATCCTTGGCATCGGCGGCTTGATCGGAGCCGGGCGAAGCGAGATCGTCAAGGGCATCTGCAAGCTTGAAGGACAGGTGACGGGCGAAGTGGTGCTCAACGGCCGTAGCCTTGCCACGTCGGACTACCAGCAGAGCATTCAGGAAGGGCTCGTCTACCTGTCGGAAGATCGCAAGGGAGATGGCCTGTTTCTTGAGATGTCGATCGCCGAGAACATTTCGGCCTTGTCGCTCCGTCAGGTTTCCTCACCGATCGGTATACTGAATGACGGTCTGGAGACCGGGCTGGCCGAAAGGCTTGGCGCCATGCTGAACCTCAAATGCGGCCATGTCGGCGAGCCGGTGTCCAATCTTTCGGGCGGCAATCAGCAGAAGGTGGCGATCGCCAAGCTGCTGTCGGTCAATCCGAAGGTCATTTTCCTGGACGAGCCGACGCGCGGCGTTGATGTGGGCGCAAAATCGGAAATCCACCGCATCCTGCGCGACCTTGTGCGCAAGGGCGTGGGTATCGTGATGATTTCATCGGAATTGCCGGAACTCATCGGGGTCTGCGATCGCGTGCTGGTGGTGCGAGAGGGGCGGATCAGCGGTGAACTGGCTGGACAAGACATGACGGAGGAAAACATCATGTATCTGGCCTCGGTGTTGGACAGGCAGTTGGAGGCCGTGGAATGACGCAGGAACCCAAGGCCGCCGTGTTTGACGACCCCGACCGGCAGAGCCAATCGACAAACCGGGCGCTCAACCGGGTGAAGAAGCTGTTCCGGATGCGGGAAACCGGGCTGGTTCTGATTATCCTGGCGCTGTTCATCGCCATGTCGTTCGCCTCGCCCTATTTCCTGACCTGGGTGAACATGCGGGCCATGGCGATGGCCTTCGCGGTCGAAGGCATCGTCGTGGTCGGCATGACGATCCTGCTGATTTCGGGCGGCATCGACCTCTCGGTCGGATCGGTGACGGCGCTTGCCATGGTGATTGCCGGCCTGTTGTTTCTATCCGGTGTCGATCCATGGACGGCCTCCGCCCTGGCAATTCTTGCCTGTGCCGCCATCGGGGCAATCATGGGGTTCTTCGTCACCGTGGTGGGCTTGCACCATTTCATCGTGTCTCTTGCCGTCATGGTGATTGCCCGGGGCGCCTGCCTGCTCGGGACCGGAGGACGGCCGCTCGGGTTATACACGCTTCCACCCGAGTTCAAGTTCATCGGGCAGGGCTCCATCGGCGTCATCCCGGTGGTCATCATCATATTTCTTGTGGTCGTTGCCGCCTCCGACTTCATGCTCAGGCGAACCACGATCTTCCGAAAGGTGTTCTACACCGGCAGCAACGAGAAGGCGGCCGCCTATTCCGGTATCCGCACCAAGCATGTGGTGTTCTTCACGACGACGCTGTGCTCGGCGCTCTGCGGTGTCGCCGGCATCATCTACATGGCCCGCTTCGGTTCGGCGCAGCCCACCTTCGGCATCGGCATGGAGCTGAACGTCATTGCCGCGGCCGTGATCGGCGGCGCCAGCCTGTCTGGCGGAACCGGGACGATCCTTGGCGCCATACTGGGTGTCATCCTGCTGTCCGTGGTCTCGAGTTCACTCGCGTTGCTCGATGTCTCCGTCTATTGGCAGGATATCATCCGTGGCTCGATTCTGCTCTCCGCGGTGACGATCGATCATTATCTGAACAAACGGCGCCGGTGAGTATCGAACCGACCGAAACTGGAAACTGGACATGGTAGAAAACAAGGCAGAGTTTGAGGCTATCCGGCAGATGTACACGGTGCTGAGCCTTCATTACCTCGAGGAAATGAAGCAGTCGGACATCGCGCTGCGGCTCAATCTCTCGACATCGAAGGTCAATCGGCTGATCGCCCAGGGCAAGCGAATGGGCATGGTGAAGATTGTCATCGAGAGCCCGTATCAGCCGCTTGTGGATCTCGAAAACGGGTTGATTGCCAGCACCGATCTTGCTCACGCCGTGGTCACGCCGGCCGTGCCGGGAAATCCGCACACAAACCTGCAGCAGGTCGGACGCGCCGCGGCCAATCAGCTGCTTGAAACCATTCGCGATGGCGACGTGATTGCGATTACCGGCGGCAAGGCGGTGAGCGCGATGGTGCAGAACCTCAACCCCGACCGGACCTTCGATGTGAAGGTCGTTCCGCTCACCGGCGGCGTTCAGGGCAAGTATTACACCGACGTCAATCATCTTGCCACGCAGCTGGCCGAACGCCTGGGCGGCACCGCCATGCTGGTTCATGCGCCGCTGTTTGCGGAAAGCCGCGAGCAGCGCGACATGCTGATGGAAATGGGATCGATCAAGGAAGTCTTCGATCTGGCCCGCAACGCGGCTGTCGCGGTTGTCGGCATCGGGTCGATCCGCACGGCTGGGTCGAGCTATTTCGATCTGCATCCGGATCCCGATTCCCGTCGTCAGCTGCTGCTCGATGGCGGGGTGACGGGGGAGTTCCTGGCGCATCTGATCCTGCAGGATGGATCGGTCGCGGACTACCCGCTCAATTCCCGCCTAGTCGCGCTGAACCCTGGCGAGCTGACACAGTGCCCGCTCACCATTGGCGTGGCGTCGGGCGAGGAAAAGGTTGAACCGATCTGCGCAGCGCTTGCAGGTCGCCTGTTCAATTCGCTCATCATCGATGAGCAGACCGCGACCGCGGTCCTTGAGACACTTCGAGAGGAAAGACATGTCGCATGAAATGATAACCCGCCCGATCGGCAAGTCCGGCATCGAAGCTTCCGTGGTGGGGCTTGGCACCTGGGCCATCGGCGGCTGGATGTGGGGCGGTACCGAGGAAAAACAATCGATAGCCGCCATCCAGGAATCGATCGAAGCGGGCATCTCGCTGATTGATACCGCGCCGGCTTACGGACAGGGGCTGTCCGAGACCATTGTCGGCAAGGCCATTGAAGGGCGGCGGGACAAGGTGGTCCTGGCGACCAAATGCGGGCTTGTCTGGCACACACAGAAAGGCAGCCATTTCTTCGATTATGACGGCAAGCCGGTGCATCGCTACCTCGGCAAGGAGTCGATTGTGTACGAAGTCGAGCAGAGCCTCGCGCGCCTGAAGACCGATTACATCGACCTCTACATCACCCATTGGCAGGACCCGACAACGCCCGTCAGCGAGACGATGGAAGCGCTGGAACAATTGAAGGCGCAGGGCAAGATCCGCTCCGTCGGCGCCAGCAACGTTTCGGCCGATGACCTCGAAGCCTATATCGCCGCGGGGCAGCTCGACGCGATCCAGGAAGAATACAGCATGGTCAAGCGCGATATCGAGGGCACCCTGCTGCCGATCTGCGCCGGGCACGGCGTGTCGATGCTGAGCTATTCGTCGCTGGCTCTCGGGCTGCTCTCGGGCAAGATCGGCCCTGACCGGACATTTTCCGGAGATGATCAACGCAAGGACAATCCGCGGTTCTCGATGGCCAACCGGGAAAAGATAGCGGGCCTGATGCGGGAAATCGCGCCGATCGCGGAGCGCCATCAGGCGACCCATGCCCAGATCGTCATTGCCTGGACGGTGCAGCAGCCGGGCATCACCTTTTCCTTGTGCGGCGCGCGGAACCCGGAGCAGGCACGCGAGAACGCGAAAGCGGGGGCGATCCACCTGACGCCGGAGGAACTCAACTTGATAAGCGAGGCGGCGAGAACGCACCTGACTGATCTCGACGGCTAGGACATGAACATGAACGGAAACAGTTGCGGACATCGTCTCAAGTGGCGGTGAACGGAGAAGCCATGCCAAAACAACGAAGCGGCAGACTTGATCAGATCCGTCATGACGGGGCTTTTGACGTCGTCGTCGTTGGCGGCGGCATCAACGGGATCGGTGTGTTCCGGGAGCTCGCCCTGCAGGGACTGCGCGTGCTGCTGGTTGAACGCAATGATTTCTGTTCGGGATGCAGCGCCGCGCCTTCGCGCATGATTCACGGCGGGCTTCGCTATCTCGAGAACGGTGAATTCGACCTTGTCCGCGAATCCCTCTCCGAACGCGATGCATTGCTTGAAAATGCGCCGCATTTTGTCCGTCCGCTTCCGACAGCAATTCCGATTACTTCAGTGTTTTCCGGCCTCTTCAATGGAGCCGCAGCCTTTCTGGGCCTGAGCAGCAAGCCGGCGAACCGGGGCGCAGTGCCGATCAAGATCGGCCTGCTTCTTTATGACTGGGTGACCCGCAAGCGTCGGGTGTTGCCCAGGCACAGTTTTCACGGGGCACGGGAAACATTCCGCCGCTGGCCGGACCTGACCCGAGGGTTGCGGTTTTCGGCCGTCTATCACGACGCATGGATCAGCCATCCCGAACGTCTCGGCGTGGAGCTTGTTACCGATGTGGAGCGCCTGGCGCCTGATAGCGTGGCGCTGAACTATACGGAGATCAAAATGGAGGGGACCAAGCTTTCGGTCACCGACATGGAGTCCGGCGCGCGGTTTCCGGTGTCAGCCCGAACAATTGTCAACGCCACCGGCGCCTGGCTGAATGAGGCCATCAGGGAGCTTTCGGCAGGCGACCAACCTAGGGAAACCTTGATCTCGGGGACCAAGGGCTCGCATATCATTCTGGACAATCAGCAGCTCCATGACGCCCTTGGCGGACACATGGTCTATTTCGAAAACACCGATGGCCGCGTGTGCATCGTGTTTCCCTATCTGGGCAAGGTGCTGGCAGGCTCGACCGATATCCGGGTTGATCAGGTGAAAAGAGTCCGCTGCGAGCCGGAGGAGCAGAGCTACATTCTCCAGTCCCTGCGGCTGACCTTCCCCGGAATTGCCGTTTCCGATCGCGATGTCATTTTCAGCTACAGCGGTATACGCCCGCTGCCCAAGAGCGACCACAGCTTCACCGGCCGGATCTCGCGCGGGCACTTCGTGCATCGGCTGGAGGGCCCTGTTCCGCAATTCTGCATGGTCGGTGGCAAGTGGACGACCTTTCGCGCCTTTGCCGAGCAAACCGCCGACGCAGTGATGGCCGAATTGGGGCATGCGCGCAGGGCAGGGACCTTGCATCTGGCCATTGGCGGCGGGGAAGGTTTTCCCGCAGACCCGGAACAACTGGTCCGCGATCTTTCGCTTCGTTTCGCAATCAGCCCGGACCGTGCCGCGCATTCGGTCGATCTCTACGGGGCGCGGGCGGCTGACGTGCTGGCCTTCTGCGCGGGCTGCAATCATGACGACCCGCTCGCCTCATGGACGACAATCACCAGCGGCGAGATCCTCTTTCTGATCCGGCACGAACATGTTGTCCGGCTCAGCGACCTGATTTTGCGCCGCACGCCGCTCGCCATCACCGGCGAGATTTCGAGCGATCTCATCAAGGTGATCGCGGGGATCGCCGCAACCGAACTCGGTTGGGATGAGCCGAAAATGCAGCAGCAGATGGATGCATTCATCACCGAACTCAACGATTTTTATGGTGTCTCGCGGGAGATGCTGGAACAGCGAAGCCTTGAAAGGAATAGCAAATGCGCCTGAGCCAAAAAGCCCGGATGAACCGGATGTTCACCCATGGTGGCTGTCTGGACGTCGCCCTGGATCACGGTGTCTGCAACGAGCCAGGCTTCCTGAAGGGCCTTGAGAACATGGAAAGCGTCGTCAGCACGCTGATCGAGGCCAGGCCCGACGCGATCCAGATGGCCTACGGCCAGGCGGATCTGCTGCAAAGCCGGCCCGAAAAGGACAAGCCGGCGCTGGTCATGCGCATCGACATGGGCAATCCCTACAATGACCAGCGCCACCGCGTGATGTGGTCGGCGCTGCAGAACCATGACGAGCCGATCATCGGCGCACTCGAAATGGATGCCGCCTGCGTGGTCGTCAACCTGTTCATGCTGCCCGACGAGCCCGACCTGTTCCACCAATGTGTGAAGAACATCAGCCGGGTCCGCGCGGCGTGCCACACCTACGGCATGCCGCTGATGATCGAGCCGCTGGTGATGCTGCCCAATGATGTGCGCGGGGGTTACCAGGTTGACGGCGATGCAGAGAAGATTATCACGCTGGTGCGGCTCGCCAGCGAAATGGGCGCCGACATCATCAAGGCCGACCCGACGGCGGATCCCGAGGATTTCCACCGGGTCGTCGAGACGGCGCGCGTGCCGGTTCTGGTGCGCGGCGGCGGCAAGGAGGACCTGAAGACGGTGCTGCGGAAATCGGCCGCGCTGATGGCGCAGGGCGCCAAGGGGATGGTCTATGGCCGCAATATCTATCAGCATGACAATCCGAAAGCCGTGGTCAACGCCCTGATGGCCATGATCCATCACGGCGCCTCCGGCGACGAAGCATGGGATATCTACAATCGTGGCTGAGCCAATGCGTTATCTCCTGGGCCTTGATGCCGGCAACACGGTGATCAAGGCGGTGCTGTTTGACCTTGATGGCAAGCAGATTGCCATGCACGCGCTTGACGGCCAGACCGCGATTCCTGAGCCCGGCTTTGTCGAGCGCGATCTCAACGAACTGTGGCGCAATGCGCATCAGGCCATTCGCGCGTGTATCGACAAGGCAGGCATCGATGCCCGTGACATTGCAGGCGTGGGCTGCGCCGGGCACGGCAACGGATTGTATCTGTTGGACAGCGATTGCGAGCCGCTTCTGGGAATCCAGTCTCTGGACAGTCGTGCCGCACGGCTTGCCGATGAACTGGCTGCGGGAGAGACCGGCGATCAGTTGCAACAGATCTGTCTGCAGAAGCCATGGCCGTCGCAAACGCCGACCTTGCTGGCCTGGGTCAAGCGGGAAAAGCCGGAGCTCTATGCCAGGGCCGCTGCCGTTCTCTTATGTAAAGACTTCCTTACCTACAAGCTCACCGGCCGGTTGGTCTCCGACGTCTCCGACATGAGCGGATGCGGATTGGTGCGCATGCCGGATTGCGTCTACGACCGCGATCTCTTGCGGCTTTACGGGCTCGAAGACTCCTTTGACAAATTGCCCGATCTTCTGGAGCCGAGCGACGTCGTGGGCCATGTGACCGCGGAAGCCAGCGTCTTGACCGGGCTCAACGAGGGTACGCCCGTCGTTGCCGGATTCTTCGATGTGGTGGCGTGCGCGCTCGGGTCCGGCGTGGTCGCCAACGGGCAGGCATCGGTGATTGTCGGCACCTGGAGCATCAATCAGGTTGTCTCGGCTGAACCGGTGGCGGCGTCAGTGGTGTTCATGGTGTCGGGTTTCGGCAAGGGGCGATATCTCAATATCGAGTCGAGCGCGACATCGGCGGCCAATCTCGAATGGTATGTGCGGGAGTTCATCGAACGAAGCGGGCATCATGAGGATCCCTTCGGCTACTGCAACCAGCTTGTCGCCGAAACAGAACCGGCACCCGACGATCCGATGTACCATCCGTTTCTCTATGGAGCGCGGCTCGGGTCTGAGATGCGGGCAGGCTTTTACGGGATAGCTGGCTGGCACACGGAGGGGCACATGCTGCGCGCTCTTTACGAAGGCGTCATGTTCGAACACCGGCGCCATATCGAGGTGCTGACAGCTGCCGGCGTGCGGTTCGACGACGTGATACTCTCGGGCGGCGGCGCGCGCAGCCAGGTGTGGCCGCAGATATTCGCCGACGGGCTGGGCAAGCCGGTCACCATCGCCGCCTGCCAGGAAACCGGCGCGTTGGGCGCGGCCATTGCTGCTGGGTGTGGTGCCGGCGTTGTGGCGTCCTATGAGGCGGGTGTTGAAAAGATGACCCGCGCGAAAAAATCGTTCACGCCGAATCGCGATTTGCGAAAGCATTATGACCGGCGCTATGAGTTGTTCATCGAACTTGGCGCGGATCTGAGACGCTTCTGGAGCAAATTGCGCGATGCCTGACACAGCCGCTGCCCATGGCAGCTATGACTACATCATCGTCGGCGCAGGCACTGCGGGATGCGTACTCGCCAACCGGCTGTCGGCAGATCCGAACAACCGGGTGCTGCTGCTGGAGGCCGGCAAGAGTGACAATTACCACTGGATCCATGTTCCGATCGGCTATCTCTACTGTATCGGCAATCCGCGCACCGACTGGATGATGAAGACGGTTCCGGAGGCAGGTCTCAACGGCCGGCAACTGGTCTATCCTCGCGGCAAGGTGCTTGGCGGCTGCACCTCGGTCAATGGCATGATCTACATGCGCGGCCAGGCCGCCGATTATGATCAGTGGGCGCAAATGGGCAATGCCGGCTGGGGATGGGACGATGTGCTGCCCTATTTCATCAAGAGCGAGGATCATCATGCCGGCGGCAATCCGAACCACGGATCGGGCGGCGAGTGGAAGGTGTCCCGGCAGCGGGTGGTCTGGGACATCCTCAAGGCGGTTCAGGAGGGTGCGAAGGAATTCGGCATCGAGCCAACCGATGATTTCAATTCGGGCACGAATGAAGGGTCCGGCTTCTTTGAAGTCAATCAGGATCGCGGTGTCCGGTGGAATGCCGCCAAGGCGTTCTTGAAGCCGGCGCGTGGCCGAAAGAACCTGCAGGTGCTCACAGAAGCGCATACGCACGGAATCGTTTTCGAAGGGCGCCGGGCGACGGGTGTCCGCTATGAACACAGGGGTGTGCACACTCTGGCGAAGGCTGGCTCGGAGGTCATCCTTGCCGCCGGCGCGATCAATTCGCCGAAGCTGCTTGAGCTGTCAGGCGTCGGAGATGCCAGCCACCTGTCAGCGCACGACATTCCCGTCGTTCATGACTTGAAAGGGGTCGGCGAGAACCTGCAGGATCATCTGCAACTGCGAACGGTCTTTCGGGTGAAGAACACCAGGACATTGAACGAGCAGGCCAACAGCCTGATCGGGAAAATCCAGATCGGCCTGCATTATGCGCTGTCGCGCAGCGGGCCGATGTCGATGGCGCCAAGCCAGTTCGGGATGTTCACCAAAAGCGACCCGGCGCTTGCGACGCCAGATCTGGAATACCATGTCCAGCCGCTGTCGACCGACAAGCTCGGCGATCCGCTGCACGCCTTCCCGGCAATCACGGTGTCCGTCTGCAATCTCAGGCCTCAAAGCGTCGGTTCCTGCCATATTGGCTCCGCAGACGCCGACCGGCAGCCCGACATCCGGTTGAACTATCTGAGCGCCGAAGCCGACAAGCAGGTGGCCGTCACATCGATCCGTCAGGCGCGAAAGATCATGACCGCGCGGGCGCTTGAACCCTTTTCGCCGACGGAGATCCTTCCCGGCACCATGCATGAGACCGATCTCGACCTGTTGCGCGAAGCGGGCAATATCGCCACAACAATCTTTCACCCGGTGGGAACCTGCAAGATGGGGTCTGATGACCGGGCGGTGGTCGACGCCCGGTTGCGCGTGCACGGCATAGGCAATCTGCGTGTCGTCGACGCATCCATCATGCCAAAAATTGTTTCCGGCAACACTGCTTCTCCGGTGATCATGATCGCGGAGAAAGCGGCGGAGATGATCCTAGAGGAGAGGCGCTGACCAAGTGGTATATTGTAAGTTTATGCTTACCTTGTAAAGCCGAGCGGGACGGAGAAGGACCAGCTTGAACGGCCGGCGCCCGACGGTATCGGCGGGAACGGCGCGGCACGGCGGACGGCGTCGGCCGCGGCCCCGTCAAGCACCGGCGAGCCGGAGCTTCGCGAAATCCGGACGTTGCTGATACCGCCATTGCCGGCGACGACGAAAGTAACGACAACATCGCCGCGTATTCCCTGCCGCTTCGCCTCGCGCGGATAGCGCAGGGCCCGGCGAAGCTTCGAGGCGATCTTTCCGGGGTAGTTCGAGACCGATGCATTGCCGGCGGCGGTGTTGCGTTTGGCTGTGGCCGATCCGCTTGAGGACTTGCTGGCTGTGGCGCGCTGCTTGCCGCCGTCACCTGCCTGGGAAGGCTTGGATGCTGGGCGCTCTGGTTCTCGATTTGGGCTGGACTTCTTTGGCCTGATCGGCGCGGGCTTTGCCTTCTGCGGGGCCGGTGCAAGGGGTTTGGCCGTTGCCGTTCGCGGCGGCTCGGGGCGCGCCACGGGCAGGGGGATGTTCTCGGGAAGGGCTATCTGCGGTTCCGGTTCCGCTGCAGGCTGGATTTCGCTTGTCGGGGAGAAGGACGCCAGTTCCTGCGACTGCGCAGGCATGGACTCGATCACCGGAACGGCGTTCGTTGTCGCGGAAGACTGACTATGCACCGGCTCGGAAGCTGTGGGGGCAAGAGTTGGCGCGATCTCGACGGCAACCGCCTGGTCAGGCGGAACCGGAGCTGCAACGTCAGGAACGTCCGTGCTTACCGGAAGGTTTTCCGATGTGGTGGGCTGGATGGCTGCTTCCGTGACCTGTTCGGTTGTGTTCGTTGCCACCGGTTCGACAGAGGCCGTCTCGCTGGGGTCGACAGCTTCCGTATCGTTTGGTTGTGTCTCGACGGGCGTGAGCACCTCACCGGGTTCTCCCGCCATCAAGCTGTCTTCGAATGCGGTTCCGATGACCAACTGACTCGTCGCGGCGCCGCCAGCGATCTCGATTGTTGCCTCCGGTGGGATGAAGATAGCGGCGCCCGCCACATGAGCGGCCAGCGACAGCGAAACTGCTGTCAGGGTCTGGATACGGGAAAGTCTCATTCAGGCTGCCGCTCCGCAATGAAGACGATGAGGTCGACGCCGGCCGAGCGAAGTTCATCGATCGTTTCGAGAAGGTCGATTGCCGGAAGGGACCGGTCTGCGGCGATCCGCAGCGGGCGCAGCTCCGCGCCCTCCTGCTGCAATTCCTGCCAGCGCCGGACGTGATCGGTGATGGGCAAGGCTTCTCCGCGCCAGGTTAACGTTCCGTCGGCACGGACAAACAGCATATCCGGAGGGGAGGCCGGATCGGTCGCCGCGAGGGTGATGAAATCGACCTCGCGATCAGGTGCTGGCGCCAGGGTGCCGGCGACCAGGAAAAAGATCAGCATCAGGAAAACAACGTTGATCAAGGGCACCGTATTTTCGGGCTTTCGTGACGTCCGCGTTGGCGCAATCCGCATTATCTTTGCTGCCTTGCGATCGTGGCCGGCATCTCGGCCCTGCGGACTTCCGCCATCACGGCGACAAAATCCTGCGAGGCGGCGTTCGCGCCGACCATCACCAGAAGATGTCTGGCGCCGGCTTGCTTCAGTTCTGCAAGACCGTCGCCGATCGACGACAACGGCAGGATTACGCCGTTGAGCTTGAGTTCACCTTCACCAACAGACAGGATCACATCGGGCTGCGATGCCGGACTGGTCGCGCTGCCCCCGCCCGAGAAGCTGATCTCGGAGTAGCGGGAGAAGGTCGATGACAGCATGAAAAACAGCAGCAGGAGAAAGATCACGTCGATCAACGGCGTGAGCGAGAGCCTTGAATGCCGCCGGACCGGAAGATCAATGCGCAAGCTGGGCCTCCGCGGCGATGTCCCTTCGCGGCAGCGATGCCGCCCCTGGGGCTACGCCGGCCAGTATGTCCGTCGTGAGTGTCTCAATGGCGATACGCTCGTTTTCCACCCGGGTCTCGAACCATGTCAGGATCACCGATACCGGCATGGCGACGGCCAATCCCACGGCGGTCGTCAACAATGCCACCCAGATGCCCCCGGCCAGGATCGAGGGGTCGACGGCGTTGCCGGCGGATTGCAGATCCTTGAAGGCCTGGATCATGCCAAGCACTGTTCCGAAAAGCCCCATCAGCGGGGAAAGCTGCGCGACGGCGTCAAGAAAGCGGAACCCGGACTGAAGTTCGTGCAGTCGGGCTGTGGCCAGGCGTGCGATCCGCTCCTCCATGGCGTGTTTGTCGAGGCGGTTGGTCATCACCAGGCTGATCGCCTGCGCGACCGCCTCGGCTGACGGATTTAGGCCTTGCGCCGCCAGATCATGGGCCTCGCGAACCCGGCCGGCGGCGAACAGGGAAACGGCCTGTTCCGACCGCCTTCGGGAGCCCACGCCCGCGCGTGAAAATTGATAGAGTTTCAACAGGATGACCGCGAGACTCATGATCGAAACGGCCAGGAGAATGGAAACAACCGGACCACCGAGTTCGAGAAACCCGCCGATTGTTGAAATGATGGTGCTGGTTGGCGGCATCTGGGGTGCCCTTCTGGTTTCAGCGGCCGAATTCGATCTCGGTCCGATTTGAAGTGGTGAAATCTGTCTGGCAATGGGTGATATCGATCCCTTCGCCAGCGCAACGCGACACGCCATTGACGAGAATGCGGGTCAGCCCGCTGCAGGCGGTTTGCGGCAGATCGAAACGCCGAACCATGGTCTTGCCAGCGGGCAGCATGCCGAAATCAAAAACAGTCATAAGGCTGATGAGGCCGGCCTTGTCGAACATCACGAGTTCGAAACCGGCTTCGTCCAGACCGGCTTCAAAGCCGTTTCTGGCGATCAGGGTGGCGCGGCAGGCGCCGCCGTTCTGTTCTAGGCGGTTGAGTTCGAGATGGAGGCTGGCAGGCGCCGGCTCTTTTTCCTGTGCGTGGACGTTGAGTCCAATCGCCGAAACACATAGCGCGATACTGCACGTCAGATGTACGCGACGCTTCGCCAAACCCATGACGCTACTCCTGTTCAATGCGGTGAGTGCTGGCTGGCTCGGGGCTTGCTCGCATGCTGAAGGGAGAGAAAAATATGAATTTTTCGCTCAACTATTGTGTTCGATATAAAACATGATAATTCTTGTCAAGAATTAACGCACGACCATCAACCCTCGCCCAGCCAGCACGCCGCCAGCCCAGCGAGACGAGGGATTATCCCAGCATGAACACTACAAAGAGCCAGCACGAACACGATCGGACAGGATCACTCCAGCCCGCGTCCTTGCGCGCAATCGAAACATCCTTTGCACCAAAGATGCCCGTCTACGACAGCGCCCAGCTATTCGGCGCGGCGAACGAGATCGGCATCATGCATCAGGGGGCGTTGTACCGCCTGAAGATTACCCGACAGGGCAAACTGATTCTCAACAAATAAGAGGCTTCGGCAAATGACTGATACACTCGATCCTGCAGCGATACGCGCGGCGCAGGCCGAAAACCCGAAAATGCGTGCGCGTGACCTTGCGGCGTCACTCGGCATCGCAGAAGCACACTATGTGGCTGCCTGGTGCGGCGAGGGAACGACGCGTCTGAAGGCCGATTTCAACCTGATCTTCCCGGCCCTGGAAACACTCGGCGAGGTCATGGCGCTGACCCGCAATGAAAGCGCGGTGCATGAGAAAACCGGCGTCTACGACAAGTTTCACCCGGGCAAACACGCAGCCATGATGCTGGGTGACGCCATCGACATGCGCATGTTCTCCAAGCATTGGATCCATGCCTTCGCGGTTGAAACGCGCGACGGAGATTCAGTCCGCCACAGCCTGCAATTCTTTGACGCTCATGGCGAGGCGGTTCACAAGATCCACTCCCGCGCCGCCACCAATCTCAACGCATGGCGCGATCTCGTTGCCGCCTTTGCTCATGAAGACCAGTCGGCCTCGATGCAGCTTGAAGCCAGGACGGTTCCCGCGAAACGATCCGGGGCGGTGGTGACTTTCGACGAATTGCGCGACAGCTGGTGCCGGATGACGGATACGCACCAGTTCGTGTCGATCCTGAAAAAGCTCGACCTGGAGCGGATCGATGCGGTGCGCGGGGTCGGTGAAGATTTCGCCTGGCAGATCGACGTGTCCTCTGTCGCGGCGATGCTCAGGCTTTCCGCAAACGAGAAGCTTCCGATCATGTGCTTTGTCGGCAATCCCGGTTGCATTCAGATCCATTCCGGACCGGTTGAAGCGATAAAGGAGATGGGGCCGTGGCTCAATGTGCTGGACCCGGGGTTCAACCTTCATCTGCGCCAGGATCATGTGAAGGAAGTCTGGGCTGTCCGCAAGCCGACCGACAAGGGCCACGTCACGTCGCTTGAGGCCTATGATGCTGCGGGCGATCTCATCGTCCAGTTTTTCGGAAAGCGCATTGAAGGCCAGGACGAGCGCGAAGGGTGGCGGATGATCATGGAGCAACTGCCACGCGTGCAACAGCACGATAGGGTGGCAGGATGAGCGCGGTTGTGAGGCTGAACCGGCGCCAGCTGATCTTGAGCGCCGTGGCGATCACGGCCTATGTCTGCACGGGTTGGACTGCCGTCGCCGCTCGGGCTGAAGAACCGAACCGTATTGTGGTTATCGGGGGCTCCCTCACCGAGATCGTCTATGCGCTCGGTGAGGAAGACCGGCTGATCGCCCGGGACAGCACCAGCCTGTTTCCCGATGCTGCACGAGAATTGCCGGATGTCGGTTATATCCGGCAGCTTTCGCCGGAGGGGGTCCTGTCGGTCAATCCAGACATGATCCTGGCGCTCGAAGGCTTCGGTCCGCCAGAGGCCGCCAGCGTCATCAGCCAGGCTGGCATTCCCGTCATCGTCATACCGGATGGCTATGACAGCAATTCGATCATCGAGAAGACCCGCGCCACGGGCAAGGCACTTGGTCGCGAGCAAGCCGGAGAAGCGCTTGCCGAGAAAGTCGGCGCCGATCTTATGGCGGCTGAAACAGCCGCGGCGGGAATCGCGGACAAGCGCAAGGTACTGTTTCTCCTCTCGATCGAGGGGGGGCGATTGCTGGCGGCCGGCAGCGAAACCCACGCAGCCGGCATTGTCGCGCTGGCGGGTGGCGTCAACGCCATGACCGGGTTCAGCGGCTACAAGGAGGTCTCCAATGAGGCGGTGATCGAGGCGGCGCCCGACGTGATTCTGAGAATGCGGAGCGGCCGGGACCCATCGAGCGACGCGGAGGTGCTGGCGCATCCGGCGATCGCCGCGACCCCGGCAGGAAAGGCCGGCCGGGTGGTCGGGATGGATGGTCTTTTCATTCTCGGTTACGGTCCGCGGACCGCCCAGGCCGCGCGCGAGCTGGGCCAATTCCTCTACAGCGATGTCGCGGCGCCGGGCAACTGAGGATGCTGCAGCGTCTATCCCGAAGCCCGACGGCACCGGCATATCACATGCCGCTTCAAGGCGATCGATCGGTACGCGCGCGTTTCGCGCTTGCCGGATTGACCGTACTGCTGGTCCTGACCATGGGTTTTGCATTGCAAGTCGGCGCATCCGATGTGCCGACCCTGCGCGTCCTCATGACCTGGGCAGGCCTTGACGATGGCCAGGGACTCAAGCCCGTCGACATGATCGTGATCATGAGCATCCGCCTACCGCGGGTGATCATGGGGGCGATGATCGGCGCTGCCCTGGCTGTTTCGGGCGCGGTCATGCAAGGCCTTTTCCGCAATCCTCTCGCAGATCCAGGCATCGTCGGCGTGTCCGCCGGCGCCAGCCTGGGAGCTGTGGCGATCATCGTTCTCGGTGGCACGGTGCTAGCGCCCTATTCGCAATTCGCAGGGGTCAACGCCTTGCCGTTCGCCGCCTTTCTGGGCGGTCTCGCCTCGACCTACATTCTTTACAGCATCGCCACCCGGCAGCGGCGCACGTCGGTGGCAACCATGCTGCTTGCCGGCATTGCGCTCGGCGCCTTTGCCCTTGCCCTGACCGGCCTGCTCATCTTCGTCGCCGACGACTTGCAACTTCGCCAGATTTCATTCTGGAGCCTGGGCTCGCTCGCCGGCGCCACCTGGGAGAAGGTGGTTTCCATCATGCCGATCATCCTGCCGGCGCTCTTCGTCAGCGCCTATCTGGCGCGCGGGCTCAACGCGTTGGCTTTCGGGGAAGCGGCCGCGGTTCACATGGGTGTCTCGGTCCAGTTTGTGAAGAATGTCGCCATCTTCGCGATCGCGGCGGCAACCGGCGCTTCCGTCGCGGTTTCCGGCGGCATCGGATTTGTCGGCATCATCGTCCCTCACGCCCTCAGGCTTCTGATCGGTCCTGATCATCGCTACCTGCTTCCCGCCGCAGGGCTGCTCGGCGCGATCTTCCTGCTTCTTGCCGATTGCATCAGCAGAACCATCGTGCCGCCGGCGGAACTGCCGATCGGAATTGTCACCGCGGCGATCGGCGCGCCCTTCTTCCTTTGGATCCTGTTGCGCCGACGCGGCATCATTGACCTGTGAGACCTGCATTGACGGTTGAAGCCGAAAACCTGACCGTGCGATATGGTCAACATACGATCCTCCACGACATCGCCTTCGAGGCGCGTGCCGGGTGCATCAGCGTGATTGCCGGACCCAATGGTTCCGGCAAGACAACGCTTCTCAAGGCGCTGTGCGGCGACTTGCCCCATAGCGGCACGATCCGCCTGAACGGTCATGACATCGCCAAGCTGAAGCCGCATCAGATGGCCGCCCGACGCGGCGTCCTGGCCCAGGAGACCACACTGAGTTTTCCATTCACGGTCGCTGAAGTCGTGCGCATCGGCGTTTCGGCCAAATCAGATCCGCCCGTCAGCCGCACCTGGAGCGACAGGCTCGTGACGCAAGCCCTGGCTGCCGTCGATCTCGCCGGATTTGCCGGACGTTTCTACCAGGAACTGTCAGGTGGCGAGCGGCAGCGCGTGCAATTGGCTCGGGTCCTTTGCCAGATATGGGAGCCGGTAGACGATGGCGGGCCATGCTGGCTGTTTCTCGACGAGCCGGTGTCGAGCCTCGACATCCGACACCAGATAGGGGTCATGGAACTGGCGGCGGATTATGCGCGGCGGGGCGGTGGTGTCATCGCGGTGATGCACGACCTCAACCTGACGGCGATGTTTGCCGATCAGGTCACGCTCTTGTCTTCGGGCAAGGTGGTGACTTCGGGGGCGCCCGAAACCGTCATGAGCGACGCTGCGCTGTCGGAGACATTCGGGTGCCGCCTGCGCGTCGGCGTCCAACCGTCCAACGGCCTCTTCGTCCTGCCTCACTCGATCATGGATCACGCTGCACCTACCTGATGCCCGGTGGCGCCGCCAATCGGACAGTGGCGCAAGTTATGACAGGTTTACTGCTGGCCCTCGGCGGCCTATTGTGATCAATCTATTCCCACAGATTGTCTCATAAGCCCCAGCATAGGCCAGGTCATGATACGCCATATCGTGCATTTGCGGTTTGCCGAAAACGCCAGCGAGGCGGACAGGCTATCGATCTATGATCAGCTCGCCGGCTTGTCCGGCCACATTGACGGGATCCTTGATTTTCAGCACCGCACCAATGTCAGTGTCGAGATTCCGCTGGTGCGCGGCTTCAACGACATGTTCTGGTTTGACTTCGCCGATGAAACCGTTCGAAATGCCTATCTCGAAGACAGTGTTCATAAGGCCATCGGAGCACAGATCGTGGCCCGGCTTGAGGGCGGTGCGGATGGCGTATTTGTGTGTGATATTGAAGTGTGATTGATATTCGAAAGCGAGAATTTCTGAGCCGCCTGTTCGAGGCCGCCGTGTTGCGCGCCGATCCAAGGCGCGCCCTCAAGGACGCGCTTCCTCCAAGACCAAAGGGCAAGACCGTTGTTGTCGGCGCAGGCAAGGGGGCTGCGCAATTGGCTGCGGCCTTTGAGGAGCTTTGGGACGGGCCACTGACCGGCACGGTGGTGACCCGATACGGCTATGCCACGCCGTGCAAATCCATCACCGTTCTCGAAGCCAGCCATCCCGTGCCTGACAGTGCCGGGCTGGCCGCTTCGCAGGCATTGTTCGACGCGGTTTCGGGGCTGACGGAAGACGATCTGGTGGTGGCGCTCATCTGTGGCGGCGGCTCCGCGCTGTTGCCTGCTCCGCCTGAGGGCATGTCCCTTGAAGATGAGCAGCAACTCAATCAGGTTCTTCTGGCGTCAGGCGCGCCGATCGGGGTGATGAACGCGATCCGTAAACATGCAAGCCGGATCAAGGGTGGCCGACTTGCCGCCGCCGCCTGGCCTGCAAGGGTGGTGTCGCTGGTGGTTTCCGACGTGCCCGGCGACCAGGCCTGCCAGGTTGCTTCCGGCCCGACGGTTCCCGATGAGGTCACGCTGACCCAGGTTCGGGCGATGGTGGCCGCGCGCGGCATCAAGCTGCCCGAGAAGATCCGCGCGCATCTGGAGCGGGGCAATGATCTGCCGCCGCGTCCGGACGATCCTGTTTTTGGGCGCAACGAAACACGCATCATTGCCTCCGCCTGCCTGTCGCTTGAGGCAGCAGCGGAATTGGCAAGAGGCAGGGGCGTTGCAGCCATTATCCTGTCGGATGCCATCGAGGGTGAGGCACGCGATGTAGGACTGGTGCACGCTGCCATTGCCAGGGAAGTGGCGAGCCGTGACCGTCCCTTCACCAAGCCGGTGGTTATCCTGTCCGGCGGTGAAACGACCGTCACCCTGCGCGGCAAGGGCAGGGGCGGTCGGAACACGGAGTTCCTCTTGTCCTTTGCCGCCGCCATTGACGGTATCGAGGGGATCGCGGCGCTTGCCGCCGACACCGATGGCATTGACGGCTCGGAAGAAAATGCCGGCGCTTTCGCCGGTCCCGGCACCGCAAGCCAACTCTGGTCCAAGGGCATGGACCCGCTCGCAAGTCTTGCAGCCAATGATGCTTGGTCCGCGTTTGACGCCATCGATGATCTGTTTGTCACCGGCCCGACCGGAACCAATGTCAATGATTTCCGCGCGATCCTTGTCGGTGATCTGCCGGATCAGATGTAGATTTGCGACTTCAGGTGCTGAAGTGCGCAGCAGGACGGGTTCCCGCTCCAATACCATGGCTGCTGGCCGAGGCCCAAAATTGTCCAGCTGAAAGCAAGTGCCCTTATCTGGACAGCCAGCCGCCATCGGCGGGCAGGATCGCTCCGTGAATGAACCGGGCGAGGTCGCTGCACAGAAAGGCTATCGGCTCGGCGATCTCTTGGGGGCTTCCCCAGCGTTCAACCGGAATGCGCTGCATCAATGCCCGTGTGCGATCCGGATCGGATTGCAGTGCCGCCGTGTTGTCGGTGGCGATATAGCCAGGTGCGATGCCGTTGACATTGATGCCTCTGGCGGCCCATTCATTGGCAAACGCCCGCACCATCTGCGCGATCGCGCCCTTGCTCGCGGCATAGCCCGGCACATTGATGCCGCCCTGAAAGCTCAGCACCGAAGCGACAAAGACGATCTTGCCGGAACCGCGGGCAAGCATGGACCTTCCCAGCGCCTGGGTTAGGATGAAGGGGGCGTCGCAATTGACGGCCTGAACATGGTCCCAATCCGCAAGCGGATGTTCCGCCGCCGGTGCACGGCGGATCGTGCCGGCATTGTTGACCAGGATGGAGATGTCGCCGCGCTGTTCCATCTCGCCTGCGAAGGCGAGCGTTGCGTCACGGTCGGAGAAATCGCACCGGCGGGCAGTGAACTCCCGTCCGGCGGAGCGGACCGCAGTCTCCGCCGCGCTGCCCTGCGCTTCGAGCGTCGCACTGACGCCGATGACGTCCGCGCCCGCCTCCGCCAGCGTCTTGCAGACTGCCAGGCCTATGCCGCGCTTGCAGCCGGTGACGAGTGCGGTTTGTCCGGATAGGTCGAGTGCGAGGCTCATCGGATCAGATCACCATCCGGCGCGGATCGGCAAGGAGCTTCGCGTAGCGCGCCAGGAAGCGCGCGGCGTCCGCGCCATTGATCACCCGGTGATCGTAAGACAAATCGAGCGGCGTCATCGGCACGGGCCTCCATCTTTCATCCTCCCAGACAGGCACGGTCTCGGTGCGCGTGATTCCCAGTATCGCCAGTTCGGGCGGATTGACAATCGGCGTGAATGCCGTTCCGCCGATGCCGCCCAGGTTCGAGATCGACATCGAGGCGCCGCCCATTTCGTCCGGGCGGATCTTGCGCGCCTGGGCCCGTGTCGCCAGATCGGCGATGCTGGCCGCGATCTGCCACAACCCCTTCTTGTCCGCGTCGCGAATGACCGGAACCAAAAGGCCATGCGGCGTGTCCACGGCAATGCCGATATGGACATAATGCTTGAGGACAAGGGTTCCTCCGTCCGGAGAAAGCGAGGCATTGAAGCGGGGAAATTCCTGCAGGCAGATTGCCAGCGCCTTGACGTGAAAGGCGAGAGCCGTGAGCCGCACACCGCGTCGCGCGGCTTCCGCCTTTTGAGACGCGCGAAAAGCCTCCAGCCTGCGCATGTCCGCCCGATCGTGATGGGTGACTTGCGGGATCATGGCATTGGCGGCCGAGAGATTCGCACTTGCGACCCGGGCCATTCGGGACAAGGGCTCCGGGCTGACCGGCCCGAATGCCGCGTGATCCACGTCCCAGTATTCGCCGGCGGCGGGCGTGGATGATGCTGTGGGCGCTGACTGGTTCATGTGACTGTCTACATCTTCCTTGGCGAGTGTGAGCCGACCGGATTTGCGTGCGACATCGGACAGGTCGATCTTCTTGCGCCCGGCATAGGCAACCACCGAGGGGCTGGCGATGTAGGTTTCGTTGCTCATCTCACCACTCTGCCGAGATGTACTGGGTTTCCATGAATTCCAGCGTGCCCTCGTGTCCGCCTTCGCGGCCCAGCCCGGACTGCTTGACGCCGCCGAAGGGAGCGGCCGGATCGGAGACAAGGCCGCGATTGAGACCGACCATACCGTATTCCAGCCGCTCGCAGACGCGCATGGCGCGCTTCATGTCCTCGGAGAACACATAGGCCACCAGCCCGTATTCGGTGTTGTTGGCGCGGCGGATGACGTCTTCCT
Organism: Hoeflea sp.; assembly: GCA_019084245.1. Lineage (GTDB taxonomy): Bacteria > Pseudomonadota > Alphaproteobacteria > Rhizobiales > Rhizobiaceae > Hoeflea. Next base: position 17,371 of record JAHRFE010000009.1, on the reverse strand, counting down.
CATCGGTGAAGGTCTGCAGTGCAGCGACGGGTCCGAATATCTCGTCGTCAACGCAATCGGCGGTTTCCGGCACGTTGGACAGAACCGTGGGCGGGTAGAAGAAACCGATGCCGTTCGGTCGGGTGCCGCCAAGCTCCACCTTGGCCCCCTTGGCCACGGCATCATCGACAAAGGCTGCAACCTTGTCTCGCGTTGCCGCATTCACCAGCGGACCGATATCAACACCTTTGTCAAGGCCGTTGCCCAGCTTGAGCGTTGCCATGGCCCGTGTGAATTCTTTGGTGAAGGCAGGCGCAATTTTCTCATGAATATAGAAGCGGTTGGCAGCCGTGCAGGCTTCACCAAGGTTGCGCATCTTGGCAAGCATGGCGCCCTTGACCGCCTTGTCGATATCGGCATCCTCGAAAACGATCAGCGGGGCGTTTCCGCCCAGTTCCATCGCCGGTTTGAGTACCTGGTCGGCGGCCGAATGCAAAAGCTTGCGGCCGACTTCGGTGGAACCTGTGAACGAGATCACACGGACGCGCGGATCGTGCAGCATGTGATCGACAAGCCGGCCGGAATTCTTCGACGGCAGAACATTGACCAGTCCTCTGGGAACGCCGGCCTCGTCCAGAAGAGGCATCAGCGCAAGCATGGTCAGTGGCGTCTCGGAAGCCGGCTTGATGATGACCGGGCAGCCTGCGGCGAGCGCCGGCGCGATCTTGCGGGTGCCCATGGCGGCCGGATAGTTCCATGGGGTGACCAGGACGGCGATGCCGGCCGGCTTGTGCTGCACGATGATCCGCGCACCGGAAGAGGGCGCCATGGTGATCATTCCGTCGGCGCGCACCGCCTCTTCCGCAAACCAGCGAAAGAATTCGGCGGCATAGGTCGCTTCACCAATTGCATCGGCATGGGCCTTGCCGTTTTCAAGCGTGATCAGCCTTGCGAAATCCTCCAGCCTTGCGGTCATGAGTTCCCAGGCCTTGCGCAGAATTTCCGAGCGCTCCCGCGGCTTGCGCGCCGCCCAGTCCGAGAAAGCCGCCTGGGCAGCATCGAGAGCGGCGTCCGCATCCGATATTTCTGCGGATGCGACCGAGGCAAGCACCTCTTCGGTGGCCGGGTTGATCACATTGATGCGCGCGCCAGCCGCGCCCTCGCGCCATTCGCCATTTATGTAGAGTTGGGTGTGGTCCATGGGGATCTCCCGGTCAGAGGATATGGCGGAGCGGCTCTTGCATGCGCTCGGCGAAATCGGTGAGGAAAGAAATCGCTTCGGTCTCCGTGAGCTGCGATGCCGTGAAGTCGAGCGATAGAATGTAGGCCGTGTCGTCGCGGCCGATCGTCAGGACCGGGCATGCGCCGGCGGTCAGTCTGACCGAAGTCAAAAGGCTGCCGGTCAGATCGCGCAGCATAAGATCGGCGCTTGCCTCCGGTTCGACAGGCTGAGGTTGCGACACGCGCGTCAGGTCCGGATCGGCATAATGGACGGTATCGGAGCCTGGCCGGTCGACACCGAGAACCAATTGATCAGATCCTGGCTGCCCGGCACTGCGCAGCGCAGCTGCCGCGAAGCACAGCCAGAGCGAGGCCGGATCCAGGGTAATCTTGCCATCCTCGGCAAACCAGCGGATGAAGTCATCACAGCCACTGGTGGATACGCGTGCGGTGATGTGCAGCACATGTGCGGCAGACCCAGAAGCTTCGCCGGTCGGCGAGACCGCCGGAAGTGTGCGCAGGGTTTCGAGATCGGCCACATGAAACGGCTGGGCAACGCCGTGTTCGACCAGCCGTTTGAGGTCAAGCCCCTGCTCCTGCGCGAGGCGCCTTGCCTTGGGTGAAGCAAGAATGCGGTCCCCGGCGGCAGGCATATCCGGTCCCGGGGGCGTGCTCCGGGCAGGTTTGGAAGCTGGGCGCGGAGCCGCAGACATTGCTGGCTGGGGCGGAGCGTCCGCCCCATTGGCAGGTGGTTCGGGAGCCGGATTTTGGTTCGGACCCGGACCCGATGCGAGGCTGCGGGATACCGGGCTCTCTGGAACTGCATCGGAGATGATCGCGATCACGCTGCCCACCGGTACGGCCTCCTGGGCCTGCGCCAGGATTGCGGCGACAAAGCCGTCATGACCTGCCTCGACCTCCATCACCGATTTGTCGGTTTCCACTTCCAGCAGGACGTCGCCGGATGCGACCCTGTCGCCGGGCGACTTGCGCCAGGCAACGATCAGGCCGGTATCCTGCGCCATGCCCAGCGCCGGCATGATGATGGATCGTCCTTCGGGCAGGCCATTGCCCGAGGGAGCCACATCTTGCAATTCATCCACCGGAGCCGGGGATGGGGCTGGAACCTCGTCGGCGGTTTCCGAGATCGTGGCGACCGGCTGGCCCACGGGAACGTCATCGCCGGCGCTGGCGGTAATGCCCGTGAGAAAGCCGTCGGCCTGAGCCTCCACTTCCATGGTCGCCTTGTCGGTCTCGACTTCCATGATGGCTTCCCCGGCCTTGACCGGATCGCCGGACTGCTTGAGCCAGGCGACGATCTTGCCGGTGTCCTGCGCCATTCCCAGGGCGGGCATGATGACGTCATGCGGCATGGAACAGGTCCCCGCGAAGTAGCTGCCTGGCCCGTTCGGCCACGCTTTCGGCCGTCGGCACGGTGATGTCCTCCAGAACAGGCGAGAAGGGCACCGGTACATCCATGGCGCCCATGCGCTGGACCGGCGCATCGAGATGGTAGAACGCCTTGTCCGAGATACGACTGGCGATCTCGCCGGTGATTCCATAGCTCTGGTGGCCTTCGTCGATGACAATGGCGCGCGAGGTCTTGCGGACTGACCGGAGAATGGTGTCCTCGTCGAGCGGCACGATGGTGCGCGGGTCGATGATTTCGGCGGAAATCCCGTCGCGCGCCAGGAGTTCGGCCGCTGCAAGCGCGACCTGCACCATCGACGAGGTGGCGACCATGGTGATGTCGTTGCCTTCGCGCAGAATGGCCGCTTCGCCAAACGGGATGAGGTATTCCTCCTCCGGCACCGGCGCCTTGTCGTTGTACATCAGCTTGTCTTCGAAGATGACCACCGGATTGTTGTCCCGGATCGCGGTCTTCATCAGCCCCTTGGCCTCATAGGCCGATGAGGGCATGGCGACCTTGAGGCCGGGAATGTGGGCGACAAGGGCGTGCAGGGATTGCGAATGCTGGGCGGCCGATCTTCGCGTCGCCCCCAGATTGGTGCGCAGCACCAGCGGAACGCTTAGCTTGCCGCCCGACATGTAGTGCGTCTTGGCTGCCTGATTGCAGAGCTGATCCATCACCAGATAAAGGAAATCTCCGAACATCAGGTCGACGATCGGCCGACTGCCGGTCATGGCCGCGCCCACGGCGATGCCCATGAAGCCGGGTTCGGCGATCGGCGTGTCGATGACGCGGTCGGTGCCGAATTCCTCGACCAGACCGGACAGAACCTTGAACGGCGTGCCCGCCTCGGCCACATCCTCGCCGATGACGAAAACTGTCGGATCGCGCCGCATTTCCTCGGCGATGGCCTCGTTGACGGCCTTTGAGAGCGTTATCTCGCGCATGATCGTCTCCTCTTAGGCGGCGTTGGACGCGAACACGTGCATGTCCACTTCGTTGATGGAGGGGTAGGGTGCCTTCTCGGCGTAGGCGACGGCTTCTTCCGCCTCGGCCTTGATTTCGTTGTTGATGCCCACCAGTTCGTCCGCCGTGACGATCTTCTGGTCTTCCAGCCATTTGCCGAAATTCGTGATCGGGTCGCGATTGGTCTTCCAATCGGCCTCTTCGTCCTTGCGGCGGTAATATTCGCGATTGATGTCGCCGACGTGGTGGCCGTGGTACCGGTAGGTCATCAGTTCGATGAAGAACGGGCCTTCGCCCTTGCGGGCGCGGGCGACCAGATCCGTGGCCAGCTTGTTGACGGCAAGCACATCCTGTCCGTCGACGGTGTGGCTTTCGATGCCGAAAGCCTCGGCGCGGGCGGTGATCGATCCGGCTGCGATCTCGTCGGTGCGGGTGTATTCGCTATAGCCGTTGTTCTCGCAGGCGTAGATAACCGGAAGGTTCCACAGCGCCGCCATGTTCATGACTTCGTAGAGAAGCCCCTGCGCGGTGGCGCCATCGCCAAAGAAGCAGACCGTGACGTCGGATTTGCCCAGGCGTTTGGCGGAAAGCGCCGCGCCCGTGGCGATCCCCATGGAGCCGCCGACAATGGCGTTGGCGCCGAGATTGCCGTTGGCCTGGTCGGCGATGTGCATGGAGCCGCCCTTGCCACGGCAATAGCCTTCCTCCTTGCCGAGAAGCTCGCAGAACATCTGCTTGAATGCCGCACCCTTGGCCACGCAATGGCCATGGCCGCGATGGGTGGAGGTGATCTTGTCGTTGGATGTGAGAGCTTCACAGATGCCCACGGCCACCGCTTCCTGGCCGGAATACATGTGGGTCAGGCCGGGCATCTTGGCAGACAGATAGAGCTGGTTCGCATTGTCCTCGAAAGCGCGGATCCGCACCATCTGCCGGTACATTCTGAGGTAGTCTTCCCGGTTCGACTTGTCTTTCTTGGCAGGACTCATCGGCTGGCTCCGTTGATGCGAGGGATGCCCGGCTCGGTGAGATGGCCGGGTCATCGAGGTCAGTAGCGGTTGGCGATCGGCAGTTCCTGCGCGGGGAACAGGCTGATCACTTCACAGCCCTTGTCGGTGACGACCACCTCCTCCTCGATCCGGGCAGCGGAGTAGCCGTCGCTGGCCGGGCAGTAGGTTTCGAGCGCGAACACCATGCCTGTCTGGATTTCCATCGGATTTTCGAGGCTGACGGCGCGGCTGATGATCGGTCGCTCGTGCAGGGCGAGGCCCAAGCCGTGGCCGAATTGCAACCCGAAGGCGCTGAGCTCGTCGGGAAATCCGAATTCCTCGGCCTTGGGCCACAGCTTGGCCACCTGGTCGGTGGTCACGCCCGGTTTGATGGCCTGGATCGATGCGTCGATCCACTCGCGCGCCTTGACATAGGCGTCGCGCTGCGAGGGCGTCGACATGCCGATGTTGAACGTGCGGTAGTAGCAGGTCCGATAGCCCTGATAGGACTGCAGGATGTCGAAGAACGCCTGGTCGCCGGGCCGGAACAGCCGGTCGGTGAAATTGTGCGGATGCGGATTGCAGCGTTCGCCGGAAATGGCGTTGATCGCCTCGACGTCGTCCGAGCCCATTTCATAGAGCAGCTTGTTGGACATGGCGACGATGTCGTTCTCGCGGATGCCGGGCTTCAGCTCCTCGTAGATCATGTGATAGACCCCATCTACCATGGAGGCGGCCTGGGTCAGCAACTGGATCTCGTCCCAGTTCTTGATCTCGCGGGCGCTGAGCATGATCTGCTGGCCGTCGACGACATTGATGCCGGCTTCCTTGAGCGCGAAGAACATTGCGGTTTCGGCGTAATCGACGCCCACCGGCATATCGATCATGCCGGCGTCGCGAATCAGGCCGGCGATCTCCTCGGCATAGCGCTTCATCAGCCCGAAGGACGGAGGGATGGTTCCGCGCATGCCGACAACGCCGGCGCGGCAATGCTCGTCGACCAGCCAGTCGGCATATTTCTTGTGGTGGACGGCGGCAGAGCCGAAGTCCCAGACATAAGGCGCGTCGTCGCCCGTGAGCAGGCAGAAGCGGCACATCTTGTCGCGCTCCCATTCCCCGATCTTGGTTGCTGACACATAGCGGATGTTGTTGACGTCAAAGAGCAGCAGCGAGCCGCAATCGGACTTTTTCAGGGCTTCGACAGTGCGGCTCAGGCGATAGCGGCGCAGCCTGTCGTGATCGATCCGGCGTTCGAAATCGACACTGGTGTGGCCCCAGGCCGGCAAGCGGCCCTCCCATCTCCAGTGAGGCTCGGTATCTTGTGGTGTCAACAGGTTCGGCATAAGCGCGCGAGACATGGCTTCTCTCCTTGGGTGCGATCCTGCGCACCTGATGTTGGTTTGTCTGACGGATTGGTCGGTGGTCGCTTACTGAATGCACCAGCCGCCATCGATGTGGATCATCTGGCCGGTCATGTAGTCGCTGTCGTCGCTTGCGAGGAACGAGGCGGTGCCGGTGATGTCATCGGGATAGGACACGCGCTTGATCACCAGTTCGTTGTTGGCGATGTCCTCATAGGCCTGGCCGGCTCTTTGCTTGAAGCCGATTTCGACCAGATCCTTGTCAAGCTGCTCCCAGAGCGGGGTCACCACGACCCCGGGTGCGTAGCCATTGACGGTGATGTTGTGTTCGCCGAGCGCCACCGCGCCGCAATGGGTCAGCGCCAGGCAGCCATATTTCGAGGTGCAGTAGACGGTGACGTCAACCAGCGGCTTGCGCGAGGCGATCGAACCGACATTGATGATCTTGTAGGGATGGTCCTCCATAGGGCCTTGAGCAATCATCTGCCTGGCGGTCTCCTGCATGCCGAGCCACATCGCCTTGGTGTTGACGTTCATGATCAGGTCCCAATTGTCCTCATCGATATCCATGAAGAACCGGGGTTTGTTCAGGCCGGCGTTGAACAGGCCGACATTGATCGAACCGAAGGCTTCAACTGTCGCTGAAACCGCAGCTGCATTGTCCTCGCGTTTGGTGACATCCATCTGGACAGCAATCGCCTTGCCATTGCCCTCTGCATTGATCTGGTCCGCGACCTTGGTTGCCTCTTCGAGGTCAAGATCGCCGAGACAGATATTGGCGCCCTGCCGGGCAAAGCAGATAGCGTTGGCGGCTCCCATTCCGCGGGCGGCGCCAGTGATGAGTATGTTTTTCCCTTTCAGGCGATTGGGGTCCATGGTTTCCTCCTCGGTGAGCTAGTCGCTGTTTTGTTTGATGATGGCGTCGGCGCGTGCTTGCGCCTTGCGCAGAGCCTGCTTGGGACTGAGAAGACCGCGCAGCATGTCATGCAGTTCCTCGCCGCAGATGCGGATGATGTCGCTGATTTCGGGGACCGGCGGGCGTGGCCAGAATTGCAGTTCGTCGCGCCAGGACATGCCGTCTACCGCTTCGAAGATCGGCGAAGACCGCCGCACTTCGGGATCTGCGCTGACAGAATAGCGCGGATTGGTGCGGCTGCCGTTCTGGATGTAGAGCTTCTGCGCTTCCGGCGAGGTGAACATGATCAGTGCATCCGCGGCGGCGGCGAGCCGTTCGGGCGCGATGTTGGCGGGTATTGCCATGGCGTAGCCGCCAACCGGCGCGATCGGTGATCCGCCCGGCCCGAAGGGATGGGGCACATATCCTGTCTGGCCGCGCGCGGGCGAACCCGGGTCGAGTTCGAAGTAGGGTGCGAGCAGGGTGTAGCCATAGGCCATGGCAATCTGACCCGCTGCATAGGGGCGGACCCGCTCATACCAGGACATCGAAAGAATATAGGGCGGCGAGTAGTCGAGCAACGCCATGAGATATTCGGCTGCAGCCAGTCCCGCATCGGTGTCGATCAGCGCCCGATAGGGCCGGGACCCCAGATGATCGGTATCAAACCCTCCGGCCACCCTTGGCAGGTCGAGAACCGGCTGTCCGAAATCCGCGAGCGTCATCAGGAAGGTGTGGCCGAGCGCGGTGCCGCGCGCTGCATTCCAGGCAATGCCATAGCGACCCTGAGCGGGATCATGAAGCTGCCTGGCGACGTCGAGAAGTTCTCCGGTCGTGGTTGGCGGCTTGAGACCGGCTTCGGCAAACAGGTCTTTCCGGTAGAACAGGAGTTCGGGCGTGGTTTGAGCCGGAACGCCATAGGCGCGGCGGCCCCAATGCGCGGCTTTCCAGCCTGCGGTGTGAAAATCAGCCGGATCAAGACGATTGAGATCGAGCGCTTCATCCAAGGGCATCAGGATGCCCTTCTCCACAAACTCGCCGATCCATGGCAGATCGACCGCGATGATGTCGTAGCGGCTCGACTTGCGTTCGGCGTTGCGCAGGACCTCCTCGTGCAGGCGATCGATGGAAAAGGCGCGCTGATGGATCTGGGCGCCGAGCGCCTGCTCGAACTGCCGCTTCAGTGCGTCCATCACCATGAAGGTGGGGTCGCCATGAACCAGAACCCGCACGCCGCCGGGCAGCTTCAGCGGTTCCGGCAGAACCTGAAGCGGAGGTATCGAGCGGGCAGCCATGTAGGAGCTGCCATAATAATAGTCACTGGCGTCGGACCGCTTCTCGCTGAATTCGAAATTCTTTTGGGCCAGGCGCTTCAGCCGGCCGGTGAGTTGCATCCAGGATTCCAGAAGCTTGTCGCTGGGGTGGATCGAGAAGGTCTTGCCCGTGAGGGTGCGAGGCCGCTGTTCGACGAGGCCGGCCGCGATCATTTCCTTGACCCGCCGCGCCGCGGTTGCATAGGGAACGCCGGCGGCGCCGATCAAGGATGTCGGTGTTACAGTTTTGGCTTCGAGGTGACTGCGGATCAGGTGCAGCGACATCCTGAAATACGGGTTCGGCGCATAGACGTCGACGACGTCTTCCAGTTCGTCATCAAAATCCTTCAAAAACGAAATCGCCTGGAGGATCTCCGTTTTTGCCTGCGGTGATGACGCCAATGTTTGCGCGCTTAAACCTCCCATGTGATAAACTTCTGCCTCCTTCCCCTTGCGACGAACGGACTTGCCGCCCTTCGATCGTGCTCTTTTCGAACTTGACATGATGGCCTCCCTGTAAAATGTCCAAATTGAGAGACTGGCGACAGCCTCAAGAAGTCCAATATGAACATGAAAATACCCAAAATGGATATATTACGAATTCTTTCATCCGCCTCGCTTCGTCATTGTTGGGAAGATCACTTGCCAAGTCAGGTGACCGCCCTGGTTTGGAGTGGCCGGGGTGATGAGGAGCAAATACGAGGGCTATCGTGCCCGGGAGGAAAAACCATGAAGTTTCAAAGTATTCTGGCCGCTACGACGGCGATCGCCGCCGTGTCATTCGCCGTATCGGCGTTGGCTGCCGACAAGATGACCATCGGCATCACGCAGAACAATGTCGGTGTCGACAGTTATCAGACCACCTATGAAAAGGCCTTTATCGAGGCCGCAGGCGCCAATGAAAACGTTGAGGCTGTCGTGCTTGATGCCGGTGGCGACGTCGCCCGTCAGATTGCGCAGATGGAAGATCTGATCCAGCAGAAGGTTGACGCGATCATCATCTGGCCAACCAATGGCAAGGCCGTCATTCCTGCAGTGCGCAAAGCGCAGCAAGCGGGAATTCCGGTCGTCGTGACCAACTCGAACATCGCCGAGGAAGGCCATCAGTTCGTGAAGTCGTTCTCCGGTCCGGACAACATCACACAAGGGTCGCGGTCGGCAGAAATCATGTGCGACAAGTTCAAGGACATGGGCATCGACAAGGAAGCCCGCGTCGTCCAGATTTCCGGCCAGCCCGGCTACACCACCGCCATCGAGCGGGCCAAGGGCTTTGAAGACCGGCTGCCGGAAGTGTGCCCGGATGTGACCCTTGTCGAAACCCAGCCCGGCGACTGGAACCGCGAAAAATCGCAGAAGGTGATGGAAGCTTTCCTCGTTAAATATGATGACATTGACGGCGTCTACGCCGGCGATGACAATATGGGCGTGGGAGCCCTGAATGCCGCCAAGGCGGCCGGACGCGAGGGCATCGTCTTTGTCGGCGCCACCAATTTCGCCGTTGGTTATGAGGCCATGGAGCGTGGTGAATATTGGGGTTCGATCTATCAATCGCCGGTCGATGACGCCAAGGCGGCGCTGAAAACCGCCATTGATGTCCTCAATGGCGAGGAGCTTCCCTTTCTGAACTACTTCGATACGCCGAAGATTACCCAGGACAATATGGGCGACTTCACCAAACCGGTCTTCTGAGGACCTTCCTGGGGGCACAGGGCCTGAACGCCCTGTGCCTGATCTTCATGCATATTCGGGAGGGGAAGCATGGCTGGTGTTTCCAACGGACGCCTGAGCGGCCGGTCATGTATCGTGACTGGCGCAGCTCAGGGAATTGGCCGCGCAATTGGCGAAGCGCTGCTTGAAGAGGGCGCTGATGTCTGCTTCGCCGACATCAATGGCAGGATGGCCGAGGATGTGAGCGACGCCAACCATGAGCGCGCGGCCCGGCGCGGCGGGAAGGTAACCTGGGCAGAGGTGAATGTGAGCGAGCGCGTTCAAGTGCGCGCGATGATAGCCAAGGCGGTGGCCGTCTTTGGAAAGCTCGATGTCAAATTCAACAATGCCGGCATAAACAAGCCCATGAACTTTCTCGATGTGACCGAGGACAACTGGCGCGACATCATGGATGTGAATGGCCTCGGTGTTCTCATCGGTATGCAGGAAGCGGCCAAGCAGATGATTTCCCAGGGCAGGGGCGGAAAGATCATCAACACGGCGTCCATCGCAAGCCGCCAGGGGTTTGATAATGTCGCGCCCTATTGCGCGTCGAAATGGGCCGTGGTTTCGCTGACGCAGTCGGGTGCCCGCGATTTGGCCAAGCACAATATCACGGTAACGGGGTTTGGCCCCGGGGTGGTCGCCACGGAGATGTGGCGCCAACTCGACAAGGACCTGATGGAGATCGGCGCTTCCGAGCGGGAGGGGCAGGCGATCGAGGAGTTTTCGGCAGACATCCTGCGGGGACGCGTCGCGACACCCGCCGATATTACCGGCACGACGACGTTTCTGGCGTCGAAGGAAAGCGATTACATGACGGGGCAGATCGTCATGATTGACGGAGGCATGACGTTGGTCTGAAATCCGGACCGAGCGTTGGGAGGAAATACAGGATGGCGGAAGAACGGTTGAACGCAATCGGCAAGCTCTTGGCGCGCCAGGGTATTCTGATCGCATTCGTGGTTTTCATGATCGGCTTTGCGCTTCTCAATGACCGTTTTCTTGCGGTCGACAATGTGCTGGGTGTGGTCCGATCCTCGGCTATTCTAGGTGTGATGGCGCTCGGTGTGACCTTTGTCGTCATCAGTGGAAACCTGGATCTTTCGGTTGGCTCCATGATGTCGTTTTCGACCATTGTTGTCCTTGATCTGCATGACAAGATCGGGCCTGAACTGGCCATCCCCGCCATGTTTGCCATGACCATGGCGCTTGGCGGGTTCATTGGCGTGCTGGTCGGCTATTTCAAGCTCAATTCGTTGATTGTCACTCTCGGCATGTTGTCGGCGATCCACGGCCTCACACTGACCTACTCCGGCGGCAAGAACATGGATATTGCCGACAAGGAAGGCACCTGGTTCAGCGTCATCGGCCAAGGCTCGGTCCTCGGCGTGCCAGTCCCGATTGTCGTATTCCTGGGCTTGGCGTGCCTGCTTGCCATCCTGCTCGCCAAAACACCGTTCGGCCGGAAGGTCTATGCCGTGGGGGGCAATGGCGTGGCTGCGACATTCTCCGGCATTCGCCGTCCGCGGGTGGTGCTGATGACCTATCTCATTTCGTCGTTTTGCGTGGCGATGGCTGGTTTGCTTCAAGCCAGCAGGTCAATGGGCAGCCAGAACACGGTTGGGCAGGGGCTGGAACTGGAAGTTCTTGCCGCGATCATCCTGGGCGGAGCGTCCCTGCTTGGCGGTTCGGGAACTGTCTTCAAGACCCTGATCGGTGTTCTGATCCTGGGGTTCATCCAGAACGGGTTGCTGCTCGTCGGACTGGAATTCTATGTCCAGTATGTCGTGACATGGCTGATTATCATTCTCGCCGTGTGGCTGGACATTGCAGCCAAGCGTGGCCGCCTTCTGTCACCGATCGCTTGAGGGGGCCGAGATGACCACATCAAACCGAACCAAGACAATTAAGCGCGGCGCCATCTGGGGGTTCATCGTTCTTGAGCTGATCTTCTTCTCGGTGGCGGGGCGCTTCCTGTCTGTGTCCCAGACGCAGTTCATGGATCTCGACAACATGCTGCTACTGCTCAAGCAGTCGGCTCCTATCGGAATCATCGCGCTGGGCATGACCGTGATCATGATCAACGGCAATATCGACCTGTCGGTCGGCGCCATCTTTGCCCTATGCGCCATCGTGATGCTGGATTCCCAGACCTGGCCGATCTTTGCCGGCCTCGGTGAACTGGGCGTCATTCCCTTCGCATGGGGGATGGCCTTGCTAACCGGCATGGTGCTCGGCGCGATCAATGGGCTGATCGTCTGGAAAACCGGTGTCGACGCCTTCATCGTCACGCTGGGGGCGATGCTGGGCTATCGCGGGCTCGTTTTCATGTACAATGGCGAGCAGCCGACATTCCTGCTCAACTGGACCTTGGTCGACATGATCGAATCCAGTTTGCTCGGACTGGAGTTTCCGGCAATTGCCTTCATCGTGCTGACCTTTCTGATCTGGTTCCTGATGACGAAAACCGTGCATGGCCGCAACGCCTATGCGGTCGGCGACAACAGGGAGGCCGCGGTCAATGCCGGCATCCGGGTCGGGCCGCACATGCTCTGGAACTTTGTTCTGATCGGCTTTCTGACGGCCCTGTCGAGCATCGTTTTCTATTCGGCCAGCGGTTCAGTAAACCCCAATGATGGTGAACTCTATGAACTGTGGGCGATCACCGCCGTTGTTCTCGGCGGCACCAAGCTCACCGGCGGCAGCGGTTCTGTCATCAACACTTTTGGCGGCGTGATCGCCATTCAATTGCTGCGCAAGGGCCTTGGCCATATCGGCGCCGATACCGAGACAGTCAATCTGGTCATTGGCCTGATCCTGATAGCGGTGCTGTTTCTTGATCGTCAGCTCAATGTCAAGGGCAAGGGAGAACTCAGAACATGAGGACGCAATCACCAGCCCTTCGGCTTGAGGACATCGTCAAGACCTTTCCCGGCGTTCGGGCGCTGGATGGGGTGAGTTTCGAGGTGCAGCCTGGAGAGGTTCATGCCTTGCTGGGTGAGAACGGTGCCGGCAAGTCGACCCTGATGAAGGTTCTCGCCGGCATGCATCAGCCAGATGAGGGGCGGATCTATATCGGCGGCCGGCAGGTCACCATGAAAACACCGCTCGAGGCAAAGGCCGAGGGTGTGGTGCTGATTCATCAGGAACTCAGTCTGGCAGAAGAGCTGTCGGCTGCCGAAAATATCTATCTGGGGGAGTTGCCGCGCAAGAGGTTCGGACTCGTCGACAGGCAGACTTTGCTGGCCAAGGCAGGCGCCATTCTGGAACGGCTGAAGTGCGGGTTCGGTCCCGAGGTCACTGTGGGCGACTTGTCGATCGCCAACAAGCAGATGGTCGAAATCGCCCGCGCCTTGACGGTGGATGCCAAGACCGTGGTCTTTGATGAACCCACAGCTTCGCTCACCGACGCGGAGAAAGTGGTCCTGTTTGACATCATTCGCGACCTGAAGGATCGCGGCGTCGGGATTGTCTACATTTCCCACCGCATGGAAGAGATCTTCACGATCTCGGATCGGATCAGCGTGCTGCGCGACGGCAGCTATCGCGGCACATTGATTACCGCTGACACCAATGAGGACGAGGTGACACAGCTGATGATCGGCCGCAGCCTCGACCTCACCAGGAACCACGAGCCAGCAAATCTCGGAGCGATCGCTCTCGAGGTCAAGGCGCTGTGCTGCGGTTCACTTTTCCACGATGTCAGTTTCAAGGTCCATTCGGGCGAGGTGGTCGGCTTCTATGGCCTGGTCGGGGCCGGGCGGACCGAAATCGCCGAAACCCTGTTCGGACTTCGCACGCCGAGCAGCGGCGCGATCTGCCTCGAGGGCAAGGAAGTGACGATATCGTCCCCGGTCTCGGCAATCGAGAACGGCATTTCGCTGGTTCCGGAAAACCGCAAGGAACAGGGGTTGGTGCTGGGAATGAACTGCCGCGACAACATCACCTTGCCGCAGGTGAGTGACCTGACGGCGGGTCCCTTCGTCTCCGACGGCGCGGAAATTGCGATTTTCGATCACTATCGGGACAAGCTTGAGATCAAGACGCCCAACTGGCGTCAGCTTGTCGGCAATCTCTCGGGTGGTAACCAGCAGAAGATCGTTATCGGCAAGTGGCTGTCGATGCATCCGAAGGTGCTGATCGTCGATGAACCGACGCGCGGCATTGACGTGGGCTCGAAGTCCGAGATCCACAAGCTGATCCGGGACCTGGCCAGGCAAGGCTATGCGGTGATCGTGATTTCGTCGGAGATGCCGGAAGTGATGCATGTTTCCGACCGGATCATCGCGATGTACCAGGGCCGGATCATGCGCGAGTTCACATCGGAAGAAGTTACCGAAGACAATCTTGTCCAGGCGATATCCGGGATCGTTGCAAACGGCGACAGGGCTGCCTGACATGAAGCTGGGCTTTGCCGGTCTGGGGCGGATGGGCAGCCGCATGGCGGCAAACTGCGTGGGTGCTGGATATGACGTCATGGTCTGGAACCGCAGCCCCGGACCGGTCGAGGCATTTGTGGAAGCGCATGCCGCCAAGGCTGCCCCCGGCCCGAAAAACCTCGCTGCGGCAAACGACATGGTTGTCACGGTGCTCGCCAATGACGAGGCCGCCAGGGCGGTCTATCTCGGACCGGAGGGTTTGATCGAGGTCCCGGGTGCCGATTTGCTGGTCGAGATGGGCACCATGAGCCCGGATCTGGTCCGGGAGCTTGCCGGAGCCGCCGCCCGCGCCGGCAAGACCTTTGTCGATGCACCGGTTTCAGGTGCGACCCAGGCTGCCCAGGATGCGCAGTTGCTGATCATCGCGGGGTGCGAAGGCGGAGCATATCCGCTTCTTGCAGAAGTGTTCGACGCCATGGGCCGCAAGACCATCTGGCTCGGCTCGGCCGGGGCCGGCGCGGTGATGAAGCTGGCGGTGAACATGCTCATTCACGGATTGAACCAGACTGTGTGCGAGGCGCTGATCCTGGCTGGCCGGGCGGGAATTTCCGAGCGCGATGCCTTCGATGTGTTTGAAAACTCGGCGGCGGCGGCGCCGATGCTGAGCTACCGGCGTTCGCTCTATCTCGATGAAGCGGGTCAGGACGTGTCCTTCACGATCGATCTTGCGCACAAGGATGTGAAGCTGGCGCTGGCGCTGGCAAACGATCTCGGCGTCGGTCTGCCCCAGACACAGACCACGCTGGGTATGCTTGAGCACGCCCGGTCCGCCGGCTTCGGTTCGCGCGACATGGCTTCCATTCTTGCATTTATGAAAGGACAAGCGCGATGAAAGCAGCTCTGTTTGTCGGCGGCTGGGAAGGACACGCGCCGACCAGTTTTGGCGATTGGTGCGAGGCATTGCTGAAGCAGCAGGGCTTCGAGGTCGAAATCCATGACACGCTTGCGCCGCTAGCCAACCCTGCTGGCATGGCCGATGTCGATCTGATTGTCCCGATCTGGTCCAGCGCGCGATCCTCCCACCAGGACGAGTTCGGCAACATCACCCGCGAAGAAGAGCTCGGCCTGCTCAAGCTGATCGCCGATGGATGCGGGATTGCGGGGTGGCATGGCCATATGGGCGACGCCTTCCGGGACCATCCGAGCTATCACTTCCTGATTGGCGGACAGTTTGTCGCCCACCCGCCGGGTTGGCCGGACAATCCCGTTCCGTCGGATGATTTCGTTGATTACGATGTCACGATCACCCGGCCGGACGATCCGATTGTCCGGGGCATCAAGAGTTTCAGGCTGCGTTCCGAGCAATACTACATGCTGGTCGATCCCTCCAACGAGGTGCTGGCGACAACCACGTTCTCCGGCGAGCACCTGTGGTGGATCGAGGGGACCGTCATCCCGGTTGTCTGGAAGCGCCGCTGGGACAAGGGCCGGGTCTTCTACTGTTCCATTGGCCACACGCTCGACGATCTCAAGGTTCCGCAAGTGACGCAGATCATCCGTCGCGGCATGGCCTGGGCGGCAAGGGGGGCTCAAGTAAGTGACGCGTCAGCCCCGGGCTCGTAGAAGTCGCAGGTCTTCTGCCGGCCCGCGAGCCACCATCCCGCCTGTCGCGGCCAGGTTTCAAAGGCGGCGTCGTGCCCGAGATGGCGCGCCGCATGCAGCGCCCAGTTGGGATCGACAAGCGCTTCACGGCCGATGGCGATCAGATCCGCCCGGCCGTCAGCCAGGATGGCCTCGGCCTGCTGCGGATGGGTGATCAGCCCCACAGCCATGGTTTGCATGTTCGCTTCCCTGCGAACCCGCTCGGCATAGGCCACTTGAAATCCCGGCTGGCGCTTCTGGCCGCCGCTGGCGGTCGCAGCTCCGGCGATGCCGCTCGATGAGCAGTCCATCACGTCGACGCCGATTCGTTTGAGTTCGCCCGCCAGAACAATGGTATCATCGAGGGACCACCCTTCCGGCGTACCATCGACGGCTGAGGTGCGGAAGAACATCGGCAGATCGTCGGGCCAGATTGCGCGAATCTTCTCGGCAATTTCCAGCGCCAGCCGCATGCGACCGGACAGGCTGCCGCCGTACTTGTCGGTCCGCTGGTTGGAGATGGGCGAAAGAAAACTGTGCACCAGATAGCCGTGCGCGCCGTGGATTTCGGCGATCCTGTAGCCCGCGGCCAGGGCGCGCCGCGCGGCCGAAGCATAATCATCGATCAGTTCGTCGATCTCCGTCTGCGTCAGGGCCTGTGGTACCGGCCAGCCGTCGGCGACCGGTACCGGGGACGGGCCGACAGGTGTCCACGGCATGTCGCCCCGAGCCAGATCGGAGCCGTCCAGAGGGCCATTGCCGAACCATGGACGCTGCATTCCCCCCTTGCGACCAGCATGGCCCAGTTGGATGGCGGGCAGGGCGCCGTTGCGCAACGCGAACTGGGCGATCCGGGTATGCCCTGGAATCTGGCTGTCCGCCCACAGACCGGTGCATCCATGGGTGATGCGGCCGCGCTTCTGCACCGCGGTGGCTTCGGTAAAGACAATCCCGGCTCCACCGATCGCAAACCTGCCGAGATGAACCATGTGCCAATCGTCCATATGTCCGTCATGGGCTGAATACTGGCACATGGGAGAGATCACGACACGGTTGCGGGATGTAACTCCGCGAAGGGTCAGCGGCTGAAAAAGATGAGGGGCGGTCATTAAGGCTCCTGTTGTTGGCTCAGCAAAACGCTAGCGCGGGGAGATGCCGGTGGCAATCAATCGTGGCCCGACACGGGTACCCCTTTGTTCATCGCCAAAAAAGCGGCTAGCAACCTGCATCTACGCAGTTGCCTAAGGGCCAATGTGAAGCCAGTCGCCCTGGGAAAACGCTACCGGCTCCGATTATCCAATTGAAATTATGACCATATTTGTCCGAAGCCCTGTCGTTTCACCGCTTATTTTCCGATTGGACAAGAAAATGTCAGTTTCGTGAAAATGGCTGTTGACTCTTTGTGTGGGTGGGACCTATAAACCGCTCACACAACGAGGGCGGCGCGCCGCTGGCGCCAAGAAGTTCGCCCTTGTGTTATCCAAGAGAGCCGCGCAAGCGACACTC
>JAHRFE010000004.1 GCA_019084245.1 Hoeflea sp. | reverse complement strand
TGATCGAAAACTACTTCGGAAAACTCAAGGAAAACAGAGGCATCGCCATGCGTTCGTGCAAAACCGACCAGAGCTTCGCCGCCTTTGTCTCGCTAGCCGCAGCCGTCATTCAACTTAGATAAACGTCAACAGGCCCTAGCCTTCAAGCCGGATCCCGGCGGATGGGGTGCCCGAACGGCTCCGGTCGAGGTCCTGCACCGCTGGCCAAGAGGGGACTTGTGACCGGGCGGCGGAACCGATGCGGCCATACTGATCGCCGCATCGACAAAACAATGCTTGATAAATGTCTCGGTTTGATGACGTTTGCCGCGTGCGGCAATCGCGGCTGTGGAAACGCGCCCTTGAGATGATGCCGGCCGGATAACGGAACAAGGACGTGAGCGCATGCCGCCTGTGGAAGAATTGATCTGGTTTGCCGCAGCGCTTGCCGGTGCGGGCGTTGTCGCGGGCGTGCTCGCGGGCCTGTTCGGCATCGGCGGCGGGGCCATCCTGGTGCCGGTGTTCTACCAGGTGTTCGGTCTCCTGCAGATTGACGATGCCGTGCGAATGCATCTGTCGGTGGGCACGTCGCTCGCCATCATCGTGCCGACGTCGATCCGCTCGTTCATGGCGCACAAGAAACGCGGCGCGGTGGATCTGGAGCTGCTGCGCAGCTGGGTCTTCGCCGTGCCGCTCGGCGTTGCCGCCGCCTCGCTGATCGCGGCCTATGTCTCAAGCGGCGGATTGCGGGCGATCTTCGCCATCATCGCCATCCTCGTGGGTCTGCGGATGCTTTTCAACAGGGTGACCTGGCGCCTGGGGACAGATCTGCCGCCCAATCCGTTCCGCGCCGCAGTCGGCGGCGTGATCGGCCTGCTGTCGGCCTTGATGGGCATTGGCGGCGGCGTTCTCAACAACACCTTCATGACGCTCTACGGTCGCCCCGTGCATCAGGCGGTGGCGACATCGTCGGGGGTCGGCGTGCTGATCTCGATCCCTGGGCTGTTCGGCTACCTGTGGGCCGGATGGGGCGCCCCGGGGCTGCCGCCTTTCTCGACGGGCTACATCAACTGGGTGGCGGTGGCGCTGATCATCCCGATCACGCTGCTGGTCGCCCCGCTCGGCGTGCGGCTGGCGCATGCGCTCGACAAACGCCAGCTCGAGATCGGTTTCGGCCTGTTCATGATGCTTGTTGCGGCGCGGTTTATCTACAGCCTGGTCTGATTGGGCTATCCCGGATCACCGGCCGTGTTTGTCGCGCGCTGCGCTATGCACTGCGCAACTGCATCAATGTCGCCACGGTTTCAAAATTGAGGGACGTGTTTCCACTGAAAACCGACAGGACAGGATCCTGGATGCCGTTCTCGACATCATAGAGAGCGAGGAAACGCCGCACCAGGGTGTCGACCTTCTCCGGATCCAGCAGGTCGTCGATATCCAGAAACCGTTCGATCATGGCCTTCTGGGCGTCAATATCGGCGCTGGCAGTCTCCTCGGGAATTGAGAAGGTGGTGCGGATGAATTGCGCCAGGGCGTCATCGCCGAGAATTTCATAGGTGCTGGTCAGAGTGGGCGCCATGCGTTCGAAATAGAGCGCCAGACGGGCTCCTACACTTTCGTCGCCGGCGGTCTGTTCAACGGTCTGGGTCAGGTAAAGGTGCTGGGTCTCGACCAAACCGCGCTCATTCTGAACGCTTTTGCTGGCGGTGGACTGGATGACGCCATTTGCGTCAAAATTGAACGACCCTGCGAGCTTTCGGAAACTGACATTGTTCTGCAAATTCGCGAAACTTTCCGGATCATCGAGGTCGGATGTCAGGATCGCCCTCAGGGTTTCCACCGTCATGTCATCCGGGTCGATCCCTTCGGCCTTGAGCAGCACATCTGTCAGGCGCGCGTCGGAAAGAATGTCGTCAACGGTCTCCAGCGTCTGCAACTGGGTCCGGTAATAGGACACCACGTCCTCGGCGGCCTGCTTGGTCGCCTCGCTCTTGTCCAGCCGGGTCACGGCCGAATAATAGGCGGTGCCGATCCGGGTGATCTCGCTTTCGGACTGGGCGTAGCGCGGGGCGCTGATGCTGCCGTCCTCGGCGAAGTTGAAGGCCTTCGCCAATTGAACGAAACGGTCATCCTTCATCTTGTTGACATAGCTTTCGGGATCGTAGGGATCGCTGGTGAAGACCTGTTTCAGCTTGAAAATGGACACCTCGTCCGGCGATATGTTGAAGGCTTTCAAGGCAAAGTTTCGAATGGTGACCGCGGCAGGTTCTCGCGAGAGGAAATCATCCAGGCTGCTGGTAAGGCCGATATAGAGCTTGTACTTGGCCACTGCCGCCGCGTCAGCCTCTTCATCGGCGTCATTGTATCTGTCGATGTACATCGCCGTCGTCATGAATAGCTGGTCGGCATCCTGGATGTCCTGTCCGGGCGTGATGCTGCCGTCACTTTCGAAATTGAATGCCTTGGCCAGGGCGATGATCTCCGGGCTCTTGGTGTAGATCTCGCCTGAAGGATCGGATGTGTCCTGCTCCAGCGCCCATTTCACGTCGGCGCGGCTGGTGGTCAGCGGGACGCCATACGCCGTCAGCATCATCTTGCTGAGACGGGTGTCATTGAGCAGATCGTCGAGACTGGTGATCGTGGAGATCGTCTCCTCATAATACTGCTTGTTGAGCAGCGCCCCGGTGGTGGTTAGCCGCGGTTGCGACAGGACATAGGATTCCGTGACCAGTTTCAATTGCGCCGCGTTCATCGGCTCAACGCCGTCATCCAGCGTGCCGTCGGCATTGAAATTGAAGGAGGCGGCCAGATTGAAGTAACTGTCGGCCTTCTCGACAGCCTTGGAGTATTGCGTGATCAGGTAGTTGTATTTTTCTTTTTGAGCTGGAGTGCTTGCCGGGTCCGCCAGTTGCGCATTGAGACCGTCGATCAGGATCAGCCAGTCATTGACCTGCGGGGCAAGGACGGCGTTCACATAGCTGTCGGGATCGGCCACGTTGCTGGTGATGACGCTCTTGATCGTGGCATAATCGAATGTGTCGGGATCAATGCCGAAAGTCGAAAACACATAGTCGCGCGCGCGGGTATCCTTGAACAGGTCATCAACCTCGGTGAAGGTGCTTGCGACCGCGGTGAAATAGTTGGTTTCCTGTCTTAAGATGGCGTCATTGTTTTCGATCGTCCGCTCATAGGTGCCGATCAGTGAGTCGATCTGACTGGTGGTCTGGATGATCTCGCTCGTGACAGTGCCGCCAAAATCATAGGCCGCAGCCAAGGCTTTGTACTTGGTGTCCGTCAGCAGGTTGGCGAAACTCGACGTGTCCGTCAGGTCGCTTTCCAGCACCTTGCGGATGAAGGCCTTGGCATAGGCCATATCCTCCAGGCCATGGGCTTTCATGGCATAGGCGTAGATGCGGTCATCGGCGAGGAACTCATCGATGCTTGTGATCGACCCGATATTGTCGCGGTAATATTGCTGTTCCCGACTGATGATGGGATCGGCGGCTGCCCGTTTCAGGGTCTCATTGATGTCCTTGGTGTAAAATGTATAGGTCTGGTAACTGGATATCATGGCGCGCCACAAGTTGCCGCTCCGGGCAGGTCGCCTGGAAGATGCGTGCATTCAGATCAATCTGATGTCACTCTAAGGCCGGTAGCTTGTCTGAAGCTGTCGGGGGTCCATGCGGTTTCCCCAACCTCAGTCGCGCAGGATCACCTCGTCGCGCCGCATCTCGAAGGCCGTCAGCGACGAGATGAAATTCATTCCGAGCAGGCTCTGGTCAAGCTGGCCGGGTTCGGCCACCAGGGCGCGCAGCCCGGTCCTGCCGATCGATCCTACATTGACGCTGTCGAGCCGCACCTGGGCGGCGCTGGCTCGACCGTTGGCGGTGGAGATGACCAGCGTGTAGCTCAGATCGGCATCGGTGAACCCGATCCGCATGGCGTCGTCATGGGAAAGCGCAATCGATGTCGCGCCGGTATCGATGAGAAAGCCCACCGGCTCGCCATTGACCAGTCCCTGGGCCTCAAAGTGACCGTTGATCGACTTGCGGATCGAGACGGCAGGGCCTCGCTCATCGGAAATCAAGACCGGACGTCCCGGCGCAAGCCCTCCGGCAATGCGCATGACCATCTCCTTGGCCTGATCCTGGTAAAGAAAGCCTGTGACGAATCCCATGATGATCACCGCCCAGATCAGGAGGTTCTTGACCATTTCCCCCATATTGCGATGCGCGCCGACGATGCCGGCGCCGATGACCGCCGCGAGCAGGCCGAGATAGACCAGGCCTGCGAACTCGTCATTGGGCAGGCCGAAACTCATTCCGGTTTCATGGTTGTAAATCAGCACTGCCAGGGCGGCGCCGATCAAGGCGAGAATAACAATCATTCCGGCTGAACGCCCGACCGCTCGCGGGCGATACGCGTTCTCCGGGTTTCCCGCCGGGGCTTGCGTTCGACGGTTTCAAGTCGCGCCGGCAGTTCGGCCATGAGATCGCGCCGGGTTTCGGGCGTGTAGCCCATCCAGCCGGCGATCTCGTCACGCGTGCGCCCGCAGCCGAAGCAATATCCGGTGGTGATGTCTATCGAGCAGACGAGGATGCACGGTGATTCAATGTTCATGGAGGTGTTAGCGCCGTTGGTGATGATCTTTCGGGGGAATATATCGTGCCTTCAGACCAAAAGGGCAAGGGTGACGAGGCACGCCGTCTCGGCGATCTGCTGGCTGGCGCCCAGGGTGTCGCCGGTGTGGCCGTGGAGTTTCTTGCGGACGATAGTGGTCCATTGGCTGATACAGGCGGCCAGAACGCCCAGGCTGAGCAGGGCGGGTATCAGGCCGACCGAGAGGGCCGCAAGGGCCGTGAACGCAATCCCGCCGGTGACAAGCGAGCGGGTAGCCGCGCTGTCCTCAGGCGCGCCGACGGAGGCCGCGACGCCATCCTGGCGGGCAGGGGGAAGCGCGTTCCAGTGCCAGGTGATGGCCGCGCGGGAGGCGGCGGCGACGGCGAGCAGCCCGAGCAGCGTGTACCAGCCGCCAAGGACCGACAGAAGGATGGTCAGCGCCGTGGCGCGAAGCGCCAGGCTCAAGACCAGCGCCAGGACGCCGTAGGTTCCGGTGCGGCTGTCCTTCATGATTTCGAGCATGTGGTCGCGGCCGCCACGCGCGCCGAAGGCGTCGGCCGAGTCAGCCAGCCCATCCTCATGCAGCCCGCCGGTGAGGGCGATGGAGACCGCAAGCGCGATCAGCACCGTGAGCGCCGGGTTGGCGCCCAGCCAGGACAACAGCACGATCAGCAGTCCGGGGACCAGGGCTATGACCAGTCCGGCGGCCGGGAACATGCCCGACGCACGCGACAGCGACCCGTCATGCCCGTCGAAATAGTGCGCCGGCACGGGCAGGCGACTGAGGAAACCCGTGGCGCGGGCGATGTCGTCGACATAATCGCTGAACTGCATCGGGGGTCTCCTGCCGGTTGCGACATCAAGGGGCGCGATAATCATTGTCCTTGGGCGATTCGACAATTACACCGGGCCAGCCCGCGCGTCATGCGCCAGAAGGTTCCAGGAGAGAAAAATGAGTGCCAGCGGTTTGCCTTTCGATGATTTTCGCGAACTTCTGCGCAACATGCCTGGGCCGGACACCGCAGCGCTGGTGGTGGCGCGGGAACGTGACGCGCAACTGACCAAGCCGGCCGGGTCTCTGGGACGGCTGGAAGAGATCGCCTACTGGCTCGCCGCCTGGACCGGCCGGTCCCCGCAGGTGACCCGCCCGCTGGTGGCGATTTTCGCCGGCAATCACGGCGTCACGGCGCAGGGCGTGTCGCCGTTCCCGTCCTCGGTGACGGCGCAGATGGTCGAGAATTTCGCCGCCGGTGGCGCCGCCATCAACCAGATATGCGTCGCCAACGATCTCGGCCTGAAGATCTTCGATCTGGCGCTCGAAGTGCCGACGGGGGACATTTCGGTGGAGGCGGCGATGGACGAGCGCAGCTGTGCGGCCACGATGGCCTTCGGCATGGAAGCGGTCGCCGGCGGCACCGACCTTTTGTGCATCGGCGAAATGGGCATCGGCAACACCACCATCGCGGCGGCGATCTTTTATGGCCTTTATGGCGGTGCGGCGTCCGACTGGGTCGGTCCCGGCACCGGCTCCGAAGGCGAGGTTCTGCAGCGCAAGATCGCGGCGGTGGAGGCAGCGATCGCCTTGCACAAGGCGCATCTGGACGATCCGCTGGAGCTGCTCAGGCGTCTGGGCGGACGCGAGCTTGCTGCCATGGCGGGCGCTATCCTGGCGGCGCGGATGGAGCGGATCCCGGTCCTGATCGATGGCTATGTGGCGACCGCCGCCGCCGCAGTGCTGCACGCCGCCAATCCGCAGGCACTGGATCATTGCCTGATCGGCCATGTTTCCGCCGAGCCCGGCCATATGGCGGCCATCGAGAAACTCGGCAAGACGCCGCTTCTGGCGCTCGGCATGCGTCTGGGTGAGGGCACCGGCGCCGCCCTGGCTGCCGGTATCGTCAAGGCAGCTGCGCTCTGCCATTCCGGAATGGCGACGTTCAGCCAGGCCGGAGTTTCGGGTAAGGAGTAATTCTTGAGCCAAGTCGGCAGCAAGCGCCCTGAAACGGGGCAGGGCGGGTCTTCAGCCGAAGGCCCGCTTCTTCTTTTGCACGGCACCCGGAAGGCCTTCAACGGGGGCCATGCTTTCCAGCACGCGCTCACGCGGCAGAATGGCGATGCACTCGGTGCCTTCGCGCAGCTTTGACCTGAAGACAAACTCGCCGCCATGCTTGGAGAGAATCGCCTGGACGATGGGAAGTCCGAGTCCGGTGCCCTGTTCGGCACTCTTGATGGCGATGGAGCCCTGACCGAAGGCCGACAGCACCACCGGGATCTCCTCTTCGGCGATGCCGGGACCATTGTCCTTGATCGACACATATTGGCCGCCCCCCGCCGTCCAGCCGAGCTTGACCTGGATCTCGCCGCCCGAGGGGGTGAATTTCACCGCGTTCGACAGGAGATTGAGGATCACCTGGCGCATGGACTTCTCATCCGCCCAGACCATCGGAAGCGCTTCCTCGAAGGCCTCGGTGATGCGAATGTTCTTGCTGCGCGCCTTGAGCTGCACCAGCCCGATGCAATCCTCGGCGATATCGGCGAAGGCGAGCGCATTTTCGTTGAGCTCGTAGCGACCGGCCTCGATGCGGGACAGATCGAGGATTTCATTGATCAGGTTGAGCAGATGCTGCCCGGACCGGTGAATGTCGCCCACATATTCCTTGTAGCTGGCATTTTCCATGGGCCCCAGCACTTCGCCGGCCATGACCTCGGAGAAGCCCAGGATGGCGTTGAGAGGAGTGCGCAGCTCATGGCTCATCGACGCGAGAAAGCGTGACTTGGCGAGATTGGATTCCTCGGCGCGGCGCCGGGCTTCGTCGGACACCGATTTCGCCACTTCGAGCTCGGCGATCAGATCGTCCTTCTCGGTCTGGTAGCTGAGCATTTTCAGGTTTGTCGAATAGAGCCGCTGCGACATGAAGAGGAAGAACAGGGCGGCGCCCAGGATCATGATCAGAACGGAGAAGTCGGAGACATCGCGGCTGATGCCGACGCGCAGCGCCAGGGCCACGACAATCGGAAAGACGGTGACATACAGCGCGAAGCGCAGCGCGAACGTCGTCATGGCGGTGGCGGCGAGCGCGATCAGCAGAACCGCGGATTTGTAGAAGTTGAAATTGTCGTCCTGGCAGGTGGTGCAGTCCTGAAACGCAAACAGCGCCCAGCTGAGCCCGATCACCGCATAAATCGCGAGGAAGCGCTGGCGCCAGCGCCGGGTCATTTCCTTGTCGCTCGGTTCTCTCGAGGCGCGCCGCGCCATCAGCACGAGCCCGGCATAGACGAACAAGGCCATCAGGGCCCAGCCGATCAGCCAGATGGCTTCATCGAACCAGAGGCCGCCAACCGCGGCGAGAATGACCAGAAAAGGTGGAGCCGCGGCGCCCTGCAGCACGGCATTGATGTGCAACCGGATCATTTCATTGTCGAATTCGGGCGGCGTCTCACGACCATGCTGCAGCCGCTCGCGCGTGGCGCGCACGGTTTTGACGACCGCCGCGTTCTTATGCGTACGCGAACGATCGACAATGTTCTTGTCGGTCATGGTCTGGGGGGTAGTCACGTGTATCCGATATCTCCGGTTCTCGTAGAAAATCTAGCTGTCAAAGCTTAAGAACCTGTTTGCATTTCATCGGGCCCGCACATCCATTTGCCGGAGATCGAGCTTGAGATTGCGCTTGAGATCAGCGTCCGAATAAGGTCACCTGCGGCCATGAGAGTGAGAGCGCGGTACCCGTTCCGCCGGCGTCCGCGCTGGCGCAGATATGTCGATGTCGCCGTGGCGGCGCTGGTGTTTGCCGGCGTGGCCCTTGTCGCCGCGCGGCTTCAGCACCTCGCCGGCGCCGACATATCCGGCGAGATGCGGGTGGTGGACGGGGACAGCCTGGCGCTTGGCGAACGGCGCCTGCGGCTCAAGGGGATCGACGCGCCGGAACTCGCCCAGCGCTGCCGCAGGGACGCCTATGAATATGGCTGCGGCGCGGAATCGGCGTCCTATCTTCGCGGCCTGGTCGGCCGGCACCGGGTCGATTGCAAGGGGGAGGGAGTTGACCGCTATGGCCGCGATCTGGTGCGCTGCGTGGCGGACGGGATCGATCTCAACGAGACCATGGTCCGGTCAGGTCACGCCGTTGCCTTCGGTGACTACGATCTCGCCGAAAGTCGCGCGCGGTCAGAATCGCTCGGGCTCTGGGCCGGTGAATTCGAGACGCCGAAGCAATGGCGCGCAGTCCATGGCGGGCTGAGCGAGGATCTTCACACGGGATGGGCCACGCTGGTGGCTTTCCTGCGCCGGCTGTTTGGTGTCTGATCAGGGTCAATGACAGGGAGAAGACCATGAAGCTTTATGATGGCGGCAAGGCGCCAAATCCGCGGCGGGTCAGGGTTTTCCTGGCGGAAAAATCCATCGAAGTCGAGACAGTGCCGGTCGATATGGGCCAGATGGGACACAAGTCCGACGAGGTGACCGCGCTCAATCCGCTGCAGAGGCTGCCGGTGCTGGTCCTCGACGATGGCACGGTGATTGCCGAGTCGGTGGCCATCTGCCGGTATTTCGAGGAGCTTCACCCCGAGCCGCCGCTGATGGGCACGGATGCCCGTGACAAGGCGATCGTGGAAATGTGGAACCGGCGGATGGAGCTTCATTACCTTGCCGCCGTCGCCGCCGCGTTCCGCCACACCCATCCGGCGATGAAGGAGTGGGAGGTGCCTCAACTGCCCGAGTGGGGCGAGGCGAACCGGCCCAAGGCGTTGGCTTTCCTTGAGATGCTCGACCGGGAACTCGCCGACCGCGAATTCATTGCCGGCGACCGCTACACCATTGCCGACATAACCGGCATGGTGGCCTTCGACTTCATGAAGCCGGCGCGGATCGAGCGGCCCGAACATCTGACGCATGTCATGCGCTGGCATAAGGCGGTTGCCGCCAGGCCGAGCGCGCAGGCATGATGCGGGCAGGGGCGGCATGACGGCCAGAGAGGACTCGCTAGGCTCGCTGCTGGCCGACATCTCCGCCTGCAGGATATGCCGCGACTGCCCCGATGGCGGGCCGGAGCGGGCGCTGCCGCATGAGCCGCGGCCGGTGTGCTTTGCCTCCACCCGTGCGCCGATCCTGATTGCCGGCCAGGCGCCGGGAATGCGGGTGCACCTGAGCGGCAGGCCGTTCACCGATCCGTCCGGCGACCGGCTTCGGGACTGGCTCGGCGTCGGCGACGCGCAGTTCTACGATCCGGACAATTTCGCCATCGTGCCGATGGGATTCTGCTTTCCCGGCAATGACGCCAGGGGCGGAGACCTGCCGCCACGGCGCGAATGCGCGCCGGCCTGGCGCGGCCCCGTGATGGAACTGATGCCGCAGGTGCGCCTGGTCCTTGCCATTGGGCAATATGCGCAGGCCTGGCACCTCGGACCCTTGCGACGAAAATCGCTGACCGACACGGTGCGCAACTGGCGGAGCATCTTGGATGCTTCGGGTCCGGAGCGCCCCGTGCTGCCGCTGCCGCATCCGTCCTGGCGCAACAGCGGCTGGATCCGGAAAAATCCGTGGTTCGAGACCGAGCTGTTGCCCGAACTCAGGAAGCGCGTTTCGATGCTGATTTCACCCCGGGATGGAATGAGTTCCTCCCGATAGGCCGCTTTGAGGCAAATTATACTTTGTGATGCGGGTTGAAGCGCGATATCAGGGACGATATTCCCGTTTCCGGAGATTTCCATGGACCGCCTCGACCGCAAGATCCTTCGCCTGCTGCAGGAAGACGCCACGCTGGCCGTGGCGGAGATCGCCAAGAAGGTGGGGCTGTCGACCACGCCGTGCTGGCGGCGCATCCAGAAGCTCGAGGAGGACGGCGTCATCAAGCGCCGCGTGGCGCTGCTCGATCCCACGGCGATCAACGCCAAGGTGACGGTGTTCGTTTCGATCCGGACCAATTCGCACTCCAACGAATGGCTCAAGCGCTTCTCCGAGGTTATTTCCGAGTTTCCCGAGGTGGTGGAGTTCTACCGGATGAGTGGCGACGTCGATTATCTTTTGCGCGTGGTGGTGCCCGATATCGCCGCCTATGACGCGTTCTACAAGCGGCTGATCGCCAAGATCGAGATCCGCGATGTGTCATCCTCCTTCGCCATGGAGCAGATCAAGTACACAACCGAGTTGCCGCTCGATTATATCCAGCTCGCCAAGGAAAATTGAGGCAACAAAGCGCACTGTTCATTGGCGATAAAACATGCAATAATTTCGATATGTACTGCCTCGCGCCTGTTTGCGGGACGGACGAACAGAT
Source organism: Hoeflea sp. (assembly GCA_019084245.1). GTDB lineage: Bacteria > Pseudomonadota > Alphaproteobacteria > Rhizobiales > Rhizobiaceae > Hoeflea. The sequence continues at coordinate 315,384 of JAHRFE010000004.1, read as the reverse complement.
CGGGAGGATTGACATGATCAAGCGTATGATGACCGGACTGGGGCTCATGGCCCTTGCAACTATGCCTGTGCAGGCTGCGGGCGATGACGTGTTCACCGTTGTTGCCGAGGTGCCCTTTGCCGACGCCGCGCAAGGGGTGAACGAAGCCATCGTCAACAAGGGCTTCAAGGTCGACTACCACGGCTTCCTGAGCGACATGCTCAAGCGCACTGCTGGCGATGTCGGTGCGACGAAGGAACTCTACAAGGACGCCGAGTTCTTCACATTCTGCTCGGCCGTGGTGTCGCGCACGGTGATGGAAGCCGACATCGGCGACATCGCCTACTGCCCCTATGTGGTGTTTGTCTACGAGGATGCCGCAACGCCTGGCAAGGTGACCATCGGTCACCGCACATTGCCCGAAGGCGGCGAGCGCGGCCAGGTCAATGATATCCTGAACGAGATCGTCAGGACGGCGGCCGAAGGGTTCTGACAAGCCCCGCTGCGAGGACTGTCCATATGAGCGCCTGGCCTATGGCTTTCCCAGGACTGTCCGTCTGTTGCCCGGAGTTTTCTTCTGGCCGATCATGGCAACCCGGTCCGGGTCAGCCAGTTCTCTGACCGCGTCCTTGCCGATCCAGCGGGCTGTCTTGTCCTGCGACGCGGCCAGCTTTTCGGCAAGCGCCAGCGCCGGCCCGTGGCAGGCGAGGCTGCGCTTGCCAATGTTGCGCAGCGCCCAGTTGACTGCTTTGCGCACAAAGTTGCGCGGGTCTCGGGCGTGTTGCTCGATCAACGGCAGGAAATTCAGGAAATCGGCATCGTCGCGCGTTTTTAGATGCACTGCGCCCGATGCGATCATCGCGAATGCGGTGCGGCGGACGAATTCGCGGTCATCCGCGGCAAATTCCGGCACGAGTTCATCGAGATGGCCGGCCTCGACAAACAGGTCGGCCGCCGTGTCGACGATTTCCCAGCTGTCGAAATCTGCGGCTATCTCGCGGGCCTGGTCCGGGCTCACCCGTTTCGGCTCGTCCGTGAATAGGGCGAGCAGGCGCGCCTCCCGGTAACCTGTCCGCCACAGCGCCAGGGCGCGCTCATGGTTGCGCCCCAGCGTTTTGCTGAAAGGCCGGAGATCGGCATTGCCGACGCCGAATGCCCTGGCTGTGTTGATCCCGTAGCGCGCCATGCCCGCGACGTTGTCCGCCGATCCGTGCTCTTCGAGCCATGCCAGGATGTCCGGCACGGAATGATCTGCGTTTTCGGGCGGGCGGCGCGGGGCCATGTTATTTTTCGAGACGCGCCAGCAGCGACGAGGTGTCCCAGCGCTTGCCGCCCATCGCCTGCACATCGGCGTAGAACTGGTCGACGAGAGCTGTCACCGGCAGCGTAGCACCATTGCGCTTGGCTTCGTTGAGCACGATGTCGAGGTCCTTGCGCATCCAGTCGACAGCGAAGCCATAATCATACTTGCCGGCATTCATGGTCTTGTGGCGGTTATCCATCTGCCAGGAGCCTGCGGCGCCCTTGGAGATCACGTCGACGACCTTTTCGATGTCGAGGCCGGCCTTCTTGCCGAAATGGATGCCTTCGGCCAGGCCCTGGACCAGGCCCGCGATGCAGATCTGGTTGATCATCTTGGTGAGCTGGCCGCTGCCCACGGGACCCATCAGGCCGACCATGCGGGCATAGGCGTCGATGACCGGACGGGCCTTGTCGAATGTCGCTTCCTCGCCGCCGACCATGACGGTGAGCGCGCCGTTCTCGGCGCCGGCCTGGCCGCCCGAGACCGGGGCGTCGAGGAAGCCGCAGCCCTTGTCCACGCAGGCCGCCGCCAGTTGGCGCGCGACTTCGGCCGACGCTGTGGTGTTGTCGATCAGGATCGCGCCCTGTTTCATGCCGTGCAGGACACCGTCTGATGCGAGCGTGACGGCGCGCAGATCATCGTCATTGCCGACGCAGGTGAAGACGAAATCGGCGCCGGTTGCGGCGTCCGCTGGTGTGTCGCAGGCGGTGCCGCCGAATTCCCCGGCCCACTTCTTCGCCTTTTCAGCGGTGCGGTTGTAGACGCGGAGTTCATGACCGCCCTTGGTCTTGAGGTGGCCGGCCATGGGGTAGCCCATGACGCCCAGACCGATGAATGCAACTGTTGCCATATCGTCTATCCTTTTGTCACAAATACGCTTTACGCATGACCTTATTGCAGTTTACGTAAAGCCTTTCACCGGCTTGCCAGGCCGGCGCCGAGTGGTGCGATCCAGACAGATGGTTCCCATCTGCCTGGAACAATCGCCCCACCAGATTAATCGCTTGTGGGCCGACTTTCGAAACAGATGGGAACCATCTGTTTCGGTCAGACCACCAGGAGGGACATAGACCAATGATGCGCATCGTCAAAGGGCTTATCAAGCTCATTCTCATCCTTGTGCCTCTCGTGGTGATGGCCGCAGGCGCCGGAATGCTGTGGCTGTCGCGCTCCCAGGCGCCGCTCGACGGGGCCCAGCAGATCGCTGGCCTTGGCGGCGATGTGACGATCACCCGTGACCGCAACGGCGTGCCGCACATCGTGGGCGCAACCCGCGCCGATGTGGCCGCCGGCCTCGGGTTTGCCCATGCGCAGGACCGGCTGTGGCAGATGGAGGTCAGCCGCATGGCAGGCCAGGGGCGGCTGTCGGAAATGTTCGGCGACGCCACCGTCGGCACCGACATCTGGCTGAGGACCATGGGGATTTACGAGGCGGCGGTCGCATCGCTCGATGTCATGGACGCCGACACCGTGGCGATGCTCGAAGGCTACGCGCGCGGCATCAACGCCTGGATGGAGCGCGAGACGCGGGCGTTTTCGTCGCGGCTGCCGCCCGAATATGTGATCCTGGGCTTCACCCCCGAACCCTGGACACCCGCGCACACGCTGACGGCGATCAAGATGATGTCGGTGTCGCTCGCGGAGAATGTCGGCGACGAGGCCCTCAGGCTGGGCTTTCACCGCATCGGCCTGAGCGAGCCGGAAATCCGCGACCTGCTGCCCTATCTCGACGCCGACACGCCGCCGCCGATGCCGGATCTCACCGCGCTCTTGGGGCTCGATCCGGCGCCGCTCGGCGAGACCGTCACCACCGCCGACGCGTCGGATGCCTTTGCCGGTATCGAGGCCATGCTGTCTTCGGGCGCCTCCAACAACTGGGTGATTTCCGGCGAGCGGACGCAATCGGGCCTGCCGATCGTCGCCAATGACCCGCATCTGGGGCTGATGGCGCCGTCGATCTGGTATCTGGCGCATCTCGAGGTGACGCAGGAGTTCGACGAGCCGCGGCGACTGATCGGGGTGTCCCTGCCGGGCACGCCCTATGTGCTGCTGGGCCGCGGCAACGACATCGCCTGGGGCTTCACCAACACCGCGACCGACGCGCAGGACGTGTTTGTCGAGCGGGTCAATCCCGACAATCCGGACCAGTACCTGACGCCCACCGGCTGGGCGCCGTTTGGGCAGAGCCAGGAAATCATCAAGGTCAAGGGCGGCGCTGAGCAGAGTTTCACCCGCCGCTGGACCCGACATGGGCCGGTCCTCCCCGCGGGCTACAAACATTTTGACAGGCTACTGCCCGAGAACACCGTAGCCGCGCTGCAATGGGTGGCGCTGGCCCATGACGACACCACGGCGATCGCCGGCACGCGGCTTTACGGCATGCGCACGGTCGAGGATTTCCAGGCAGGCTTCGAGGCGTTCCTGACGCCGATGCAGTCGATGGTGGTGGCCGACACATCGGGCAATATCGGCTTTGTCGCGGCGGGACGGGTGCCCAGGCGCGATCCCGCCAACCAGCTCATGGGCCGGGCGCCAGCGCCAGGCTGGAACGCGATCTATGACTGGCGCGGCTATGCGCCCTACAAGGATCTGCCGCGCGAGACCAACCCCGAGAGCGGCCTCATTGCCACCGCCAACACCAAGATAGTTGGACCGGACTATCCGCTGCACCTGACGTTTGACTGGGAGGAGCCCTACCGGCAGGACCGGATCGAGACGCTGATCAACGGCTCTGACGACAAGCACACGCCGCAGATGTCGCGCCAGATGCAGGCCGACATCGTCTCGCCGGCGTTTGTGAGCCTCAAGCCGCGCATGCTCGCGGGCCTTGAAGGCAAGCTGCTTTCCGACGCGCATCGCGGCCTTGCCGACGCGCTTGCGGCCTGGGATGGCCAGATGGCGCGCGACCGGATGGAACCGCTGTTGATGATCGCCTGGGTCCGCCACACCATGATCATGACCTTCGAGGATGATCTGGGATTCCTGTTCAAGGACTGGTTCAAGGCCCGCGGCAGGGTGCTCGAACGGCTGTTTGACGGCGAGACCGCGCGCAACTGGTGCGACGTCAAGGGGACGGAGACCGAGGAGAGCTGCGACGAGATCGTGGCCCAGGCCTTCGACGCGGCGATCGACGATCTCACCGCGCGCTACGGCGCGGATTCCAGCAAATGGCGCTGGGGGGCGGCGCATGTCGCCAAGGGCGCACACCGCCCGTTCGGCGAAGTGGGCGCGCTCAGGCGCTTCTTCAATGTCGAGGTGGAAAGCGGCGGCGGGCCGTTCACGCTCGACCGCGGCTACACCCAGCTGCAAAACGACGCCGACCCCTACGCCAACACCAATGCCTCGAGCTATCGCGGCATCTTCGACCTCGCCGACCTCGACCAGGCCACCTATATCCAAACCACCGGCCAGTCCGGCAACGTCTTCTCAGGCCACTACAACGATCTCGCGCCGATCTGGGCGGACGTTAACTCGATCCAGATCCCGTCGACGGGGGCGGTGGATCCGGAAGGGGTGTGGAAGCTCAGTCCAGGCGGGTGAGGGCGGTGGCAACGTTCGAGTATTCGGGCCTGCGCGAACGAAGGCCCCTCTACGGACGAGGCGGCCGGATCGATCAAACGAGACTGCAACAACAGGCGCGTTCACGCGCTCCAAAAGCAAGCTGATCCAATGCCACGGCGCTCGACGAGTCTGGTCCAATCGCGCTGGCCTCCCAATTAAACGCTTGTTCGTAGGCCACCATTGGTGCCAGTCTGTGTATCCAAGTGCAGGAGGACATCTTTGTGTTTCATGGCAAGGTACTGGTCGCCCAGGGGGGCGGTCCGACGGCGGTCATCAACCAGTCCATGGTTGGGGCGGTGCTGGAATCACGCAAGTTCCGCTCCGTTGAGTTGATCTACGGCGCGGTACACGGTGTGCGTGGAATCCTGAACGAGGATTTTTACGATCTGACCCAGGAGACCACCCACAATCTGGAGATGGTGGCCAATACACCGTCTTCGGCGCTGGGCTCGACGCGCGACAAGCCGGATCTGAAATACTGCCAGGAAATCTTCAAGGTCCTGCGGGCGCATCAGATTGGCTATTTCTTCTACACCGGCGGCAATGATTCCTCGGATACCGTTCGCATCGTCAACGATGAAGCGCGCAAGGCGGATTACAATCTGCGCTGCATCCACATTCCGAAAACCATCGACAATGACCTGGTCGAGAATGACCATACGCCAGGTTTCCCGTCAGCCGCGCGGTATGTGGCTCAGGCGTTCATGGGCATCAATCTCGACAATGCGGCGCTGCCTGGCATCTATATCGGGGTTGTCATGGGGCGCCATGCAGGCTTTCTCACGGCCGCCTCGGCCTTGGGCAAGAAATTCGCCGATGACGGTCCGCATCTCATCTACATGCCCGAGCGAACCTTCGAGATCGATGGGTTCTTGAGGGACGTCAAGCAGGTCTATGACCGGCTTGGCCGCTGCATCGTCGCCGTCAGCGAAGGCATCCATGATGGCTCGGGCCAACCGATCATCGCCAAGCTGGCCAAGGAGGTCGAACGGGACGCCCATGGCAATGTGCAATTGTCGGGAAGCGGTGCGCTGGCCGATTTGTTGACCCGGAAAATCAAGGAGGAACTGCAGATCACGCGGGTGCGGGGGGATACGCTCGGCTATATCCAGCGCAGTTTTGTCGGGTGTGTTTCGGATGTGGACCAGAATGAAGCGCGTGAGGTCGGCGAAAAGGCCGTCCAGTACGGGATGTTCGGCGATCGCGACGGATCGGTGACGATCAAACGCACAGGCCACTACTCGGTCGACTACGAACTGGTCCCGCTGGAACTGGTTGCCGGGAAGACCCGCACCATGCCCGACGCGTTCATCTCGGATTCCGGTCACGATGTGACCGACGAGTTCCGGATGTATCTTCGCCCGCTGCTGGGCAAGGGCATGCCGGACGCCCACCGCCTTCGGCCCAACAAGGTGCCGAAGATCCTGGCGGCCCGGTCATAAGGATAGGTACTCGATCGCGATCAAGTTCAGTGTCGATCCGTGGGATGGGCGCCCATCACACCCGTCGCGCCACATACAAATGCCCCGCGATCGGAAGCCCCTGTTCATGGCGCACGGTGATGTCGGTGACCTCGATCACGGCAAAGCCCGCCGCCTGGAGCGCCTCGCGCACATAGGCTTGCGTGTGCGCAAAGCGCTGAAAGCGGCCGACGGTGTAGGGGCGGCCCTCGAAGTCTGCTTCGGGCAGGGTTTCGCTGGAGAAGCAGAGCAGCGCGCCGGGCAGCATGTTCTTCGCGGCGGCCTCGAACAGCGGTTCGAGCGCGCCGAGGTACGGCAGCACGTCGGTGGCGGCGATCAGGTCGAAAGGCTCGTCGTCATTGTCGTCGAGATAGTCGACCGCGTCGGCCACGTAGAGCGTGTCGTAGAGGCCCTTCTCATGGGCGATCTCGACCATGTTCTCGGCCAGATCCACGCCGGTGGCGTCGTCGGCCATGTCCTCGAGCGCGCCGCCGGTGAGACCGGTGCCGCAGCCGAGATCCAGCATCCGCTCGAAGCTCATCTCGCCAAGCTCGATCAGCCTTTGGCGCAAGAGCATCGGCACGTGGTAGCCGAGATCCTCGACCAGAACCTTCTCGAACACCTCGGCATGCTGGTCGAACAGGGTGGTCACATAGGCTTCCGACGCCCGCACCGGAACCTCGCCGCGCTTCATTGAGGCGAGCCGGACCGCGGCGCCGCCATGGTCCTCGGGGTCAAGCGCCAGCACTTCCGTGTAGGCGCGTGCCGCTGCATCGAAATCGCCGGATTTTTCCAGCGCCAGGGCGCGGTTGTAGGCTTCGGCAAGCGCGTCGTCATCGGTCTTGGCCATCGGGGCTCCAAACAGGGGTTTGGCGCTCTTTAAACCACGCGCGCGGAGATTACAAAGCCGGAGGCGCGGGCAGTTCGGAATTATCGCTTGAGGTGGCGGGTCAGGCGCTGTTCGAGCTTTGCCCAGATGTTGCGCAGCGTCTCGACGATGACGAGATAGAACACCGCCGCCCAGATATAGGTCTGGAAATCGAAGGTGCGCGAATAGGCCCTTCTGGTCTCGCCCATCAGGTCGAACACGGTGACGATGGCGACGATCGCCGAGCCCTTGATCATCAGGATGATCTCGTTGCCGTAGGGGCGGAGCGCCACGATCATCGCCTGCGGCAGGATGATGCGGTGGAAGGTCTGGAACGGGGTCAGGCCCAGCGCCTTGGCGCCCTCGTGCTGGCCGTGCGAGACGCTCTCGATGGCGCCGCGCAGGATCTCGGCCTGGTAGGCGGCGGTGTTGAGCGTGAACGCCAGCAGCGCGCAGTTCCAGGCGTCGCGGAAGAACACCCACAGGCCGAGCGCCTCGAGTTCGTTGCGGTAGGTTCCGAAGCCGTAATAGACCAAGAACAATTGCGCGATCAGCGGCGTGCCGCGGAAGAAATAGACATAGCCATAGGCGAGCGCCGAAATCACGCGGTTGGAGGACATGCGGCCAAGCGCGAGCGGCACCGACAGCACCGCGCCGAGCACGATCGAGATGCCAACCAGCGTCAGCGTCGTGGCAAGGCCGGTGAGATATTTCGGACCGTAGGTCTGTACCTTGGCGATGTCCCAGGCGCCCATCAGCCAGGCCACCAGCGCGATCCCCGCCAGGATCCAGGCCCCGAGCAGGACGGCGCCGGCGATCCGCGTGGGGGACCACATCGTGGCCTTTGCCGGCGGGGCCGGCTGCGGGGCGATCAGTTCGCTCACCGCGCTCATCGGTTGACACCCGAGCGGCGCACGCTGGTCTCGATCTTCGAGAACACGATGGAAGAGGCCATGGCGATGCCCAGGAACAAGAGGCAGGCGATGCCATAGAAAAAGAAGGCCTCCTTGGTCACCTTCGCGGCGATGCCGGTCTGGCGCAGCGTGTCGCCGAGCCCGATCACCGAGATCAGCGCGGTGTCCTTGATCAGGATCATCCAGAGATTGCCGAGCCCCGGCAGGGCGATGCGGACCAGTTGCGGCAGGATGATCAGCCGCATGGTCTTGCCCGGCCTCAGCCCCAGCGCGTAGCCCGCCTCGTACTGGCCCTTGGGGATCGCCTTGAAGGCGGAGGAGAGCACTTCCGAGGCATAGGCCGAAAACACCAGCGACAGCGCGATGACGCCGGCAACAAAGGAATTGATGTCGAAGCCGCTCGCGTAACCGAGCGCCAGCGCGGCCTCGCGCACGGCGATCTGCAGGCCGAAATAGATCATGAAGATGGTCAGCAGTTCGGGCAGGCCGCGGAAGATGGTGGTGTAGATATTGGCCGCCATCCGCAGCGAGCGCACCTCGGTCTGCTGCGCCAGCGACAGGAACAGGCCGATGGTGAGCCCGATCGGCAGCGTGCACAGCGCGAGCGTCACGGTGACGAAGAAGCCGCGCGCCACCTCGTCGCCCCAGCCGGTGTCGCCGCAGGACATGAGCGAGCCGTCCGGGAGCAGGTTGAGAAAGCCCACCGGCCCGCAGAACGGGTCAAACAGGGACATGAGCGAATAGAGCTGCACTCCCAGCGATGCTGTCGGTTCCATGCCGTCCCCTGTACCCTGCCGTATTTTTACGGTCTCGGTGTGCAAACGGCGGACGAAACCTCGCCCGCCGTCGTGCCGTTCGTGTCAGCCTCGCAGGCGCGGCTCAGTCGCCGTAGACGTCAACGTCGAAATACTTGTCGTTGATGGTCTTGTAGGTGCCGTTCTCGCGGATGGCGGCGATGGCGGTGTTGAACATGTCGCGCAGTTCGGTTTCGCCCTTGCGGATGGCGATGCCGGCGCCTTCGCCGTTGATGACCAGATCAGGGGTCAGGGCCGCGAGCATCTTGCAGCAGGCCTTGCCGTCGTCGGACTTGAGCCAGTCCGACAGCACGATCACGTCGTCGATGACGGCGTCAACGCGGCCCGAGGCGATGTCGAGCTTGTACTCGTCGGGCGTCGGGTAGAGCTTGAGCTCGGCTGCGGGGAACTTGGCTTCCGCGTAGTTGGAGTGGGTGGTCGACGACTGCGCGCCGATGGTCTTGCCAGCGAGGCCCGCATCGGTCGCCTCGGTGATCGCGCTGTCGTTCGGCACGGCGATTGCCGGACCGGTGTTGTAGTACTTGTTGGTGAAGTCGACCTTCTCCTTGCGCTCCTCGGTGATCGACATCGAGGCGATGATGGCGTCGAACTTGCCGGCCAGAAGCGCGGGAATGATGCCGTCCCAGTCTTGCGTCACGAATTCGCACTCGACCTTCATTTCCTCGCAGAGCGCCTTGGCGATGTCGATGTCGAAGCCGACCAGGCTGCCGTCGGATTCAAGATTGTTGAAGGGTGGGTAGGCGCCTTCTGTGCCGATGACGATCTTCTTGATGCCGCCATGACTTGCGGCCTGGGCGGAAGCGCCCAAGGTCAGGGCCAGGGCTGCGGCCGTCACGGCCAGGGTGATACGCTTGGAAATACGCATAGGTGTCCTCTCTGTTGGCTGGATTGCAGCTTGTTGCCGCCGCATTCCATTGGCTCGCGGGGTTTGTGCCCGCGCTGAAAAAGATATTCCCATTGTTTCCGCGGAGATTGCAACAGGAAAAGCCGGCTTACCCGGCGCTAAAGCAGGTCACCTGCAAAAAACCATCAGCGCTCGCCGCCAGAGCTGCTGATGATCTGTTCGGCGCGGGCCAGATCGGCAGGATCGTTGATGTTGAAGAAGGGATCGGGCGCATCCGGATCGGAGAAGTCCGCCTCGGCAATTCCTATCTGCCTCAGATACGCCGCCATGCTCAGATCAGCCGTTGCAGCAAGATAAGCGCCCAGGTGATCGGCGAGTGTGACCGGCCACAGCGCCACCACCGGATGCTGTCTCTTGTTGGAGCAGGCGATCCGCACGATGGTTTCGTCCCGGTCAGCCGCGACCAGTCTCGGCAGAAGATCACGGGGCAGGAACGGCGTATCGGCGGGGACCACGAGCACGTGGCTGGCGCCGTGGTTCCGGGCTGCCTGCATCAGTGCATGAACACCAGCCAGCGGGCCGCAAAAACCTTCGATGCTGTCGGCGACCACATCAAGACCGAACGCATCAAAACGCTCGGGCGCGCTGTTGGCGTTGAGAATGACCCCGTCCGTCTGCCGCGCCAGGCGTTCGATCACATGGGCGATCAGGGGCCGTCCCGCCAGCTCGGCAAAGGGCTTGTCAATGCCTTCCATGCGACGGCCGCGGCCGCCGGCCAGAATCCCGCCGACGGTCTTCATGTGACCTGCTCGATCTTGTCGGCTTCGTCCAGGCTGCGCTCGACGCGGATCACGTAGAGTGTCGACAGCACGCCCAGGATGCAGGAGCCCAGCATGATCAGGATCAGCGGGTAGGGACCTGTCTCGATCGAAAGGGCGGCCGCGGCGATGGAGGCGAGACCCGCGCCGCCGCCGATGGTGATGGCGCCGCCCAGGCCCGAGGCGGAACCCGCGAGATGCGGGCGGACGCTGACAATGCCGGCATTGGCGCTGGGCAGCGTGATGCCGTTGCCCAGGCCCAGAAAGAAGATCGGGCCGAAGAAGGAGAGCGGGTGATGGAATCCGGCAAGGAAGAGCATCAGCGACAGGGTCATGCCGAATGCCGCGACCAGGCAGCCCGTCGCCATCATGCGGTTGATGCCGATCCGCTCGGAGAAACGGCCGGAGAGGAAGTTGCCGCCCATGTAGCCAAGCGCAGTGATGACGAAATAGAAGCCGAGTTCCGAGGGTCTCATGCCGAGGATCTCGCTGGCCACGAAGGGTCCGCCGCCAAGAAACGAGAAGAACGCGCCTGAGGCGAATGTGGCCGTCAGCGTGTAGCCCCAGAACCGCCGTGAGCGGATCAGTTCGGGATAGGCGCCGAACTGCCGGAGCATGCTTGTGGAGCGGTTGAGATTGGTCTCGCCCAGATCCCACACGGTCAGCGCCAGAGCGGCCAGTCCGAAAGCGAAAAGCAGCCCGAAAGTCGATTGCCAGCCGAACATCTCGTCCATGACACCGCCGAGCGCCGGTCCGATCATCGGCGCGAGCGTCATGCCCATGGTGACATAGCCGATCATCGAGGCCGCCTTGTCGGTGCTCACCATGTCGCGCACGATGGCGCGCGACAGCACCATGCCGGAGACCACGCCTGCCTGCACCATCCGGATTGCCAGGAATGTCTCGATGGTCGGCGCAAAGGGCGCCAAAGCCGTCGCCACCAGAAAGATCACCAGGCTGACGATCATCACGGGCCGCCGCCCGTAGCGATCCGACAGCGGGCCGATGATCAGCTGAAGCAGGCCTGTGAAGGCGAGGTAGCCGGAGATCGCCAATTGCACCAGCGCATAGTCGGCCTGGTAATAGCTGGCGATGCTCGGCATCGACGGAAGAAACAGGTTCATGGTCAGCGCGCTGAGGCCGGCCATCATTACCAGCGTGAAGATATGCGGCGGCGTCGTGCGGTCGAGGAAGATCGTCTTGTTCATCGCTCGTCTTTTGTGACGTCGCGCGCGCCGATGCAAATGAAATCGGATGTGCCCGCCGCCGGGTCGTCCCGTTGAATGACGGCGCACTGGGCGTGGCGTTGGTAATTGCCGGTCAGTTATACTTTGCTGTCTCGGGATTTATTTTAGCGACCCCTTAAACCTTGGGGGATTTTTTGTTATGCAGTACTGAGAAGAACAAGCTAGGGCGCAAGTCCCGGACCATAGAAATGATGGGGGGTACATGTCAGGTGGTGACGAAATCGACCAATGCCCATTCTGCAATGCACTCTGGGGAGAGTGCCTGCATGTCAAAATGCTTCTGGAATGGGAGAAGGACGCGCTGGTAAGAGAGGCGCAGGAAGAGCTCGGAAGTACTGCGGCTTCTGATCAGGAGCCGCAGTCGCGCAACAAGGGTCCGTCTCAGGACGACCGGTCCGCCAGTTCCCAGGGCGGCCGTACCTGATGGCGCCTGTGTTCAGGGCGAATGGCGCGGTGCCGCGCGGCTTGCCGGCTTGTCGCTGCTTTTGATGCGTTCGCGATAGAGTGTGTATAGCCCGGACGCGATGACGATGGCGCTGCCGACAATCATGTAGATATCAGGGTATTCGCCGAACAACAGCACTCCCATCAGCAACGCCCAGAGCAGGCTTGTGTAACGGAAGGGCGCGACAAACGAGATCTCGCCCTCGCGCATCGACATGATGATGAACTGGTAGCCGATCAGCAGCAGGCATGCGGCGAGGCTGATCAGGGCGAATTGCGATCCACTGACCGGCTTCCAGCCACCCATCGGCCAGATCAGAACGAAGCCGGCAAGCGTCACGGCGATTGCGGTGACGGTCGACAGGAACAGGGACGGAACGGCCACGTCGACCTTGCGCGTGGCGATATCGCGCACGGTGGCGAAGATGACCGTTCCGACAATCATCAGCGCATAGGGCGAGAAGCCTTCGAAGCCGGGCCTGACGATGATCAGGATCCCGGCAAAGCCGGTCAGGATCGCCGCCCACCGCCGCCAGCCGACCGGTTCGGATAGGAACATCGCAGCTCCCATGGTGACAGCGAGCGGCAGGGCCTGCAGGATCGCCGACGCATTGGCGATGGGGATCTGGGCGAGGCCAGCCAGGAATGTCAGCGTGCCGCCAAGCTCGCCCACCACCCGCAGCACCACCCATCGATCGCGCAGGAAGCGCAGTGGCCGCAGAGCCCGGCGATGCCGCGCCAGCAGATAGATCAGTGTGGAGGCAACAACGCCCCGCAGGAACATCAACTGCGCGATGCTCAGGTCGTCGGTCAGAAGCTTGAAGATCGAATCATTGATCGTGAATCCCGCCATCGACAGGGACATGAACAACGCGCCGCGCATATTGGGAGTAAGGGCCATCTGCAATCCGGTCTTTGCCGGCAGGGAATCGCTGGCTCAGCCAAAACCTAGCATTGTTGCGGATGGCGACACAGCCGTTCAGAACTGCCCATTCATCAGCAATATCGATCAGTCGCGGGCTTCGATCCAGCGTGTCAGCGCGGCATCGTCGCCATCAATCAGGCTTGCGGCCACCCTGCGGCCAACGGCGGCGCCGAATTTGTAGCCATGGCCGGAGCAGGCCGAGACGATGGTGGACCGGCCTGCCCGGCGGGTCAGAAAGTGCTCGTCGCGTGTGAAGATGTAGGCGCAGGAGACGACGTTGGTGATGCGGTACTCGTCCATGCGCGCGAAGGCGGGGCGAATATGGCCGATAATGGCGGTGCCTTCCTCGGGCAGCACATCGCGATTCTCGTCGGGCGCGCTCTTGTATTTGTGCATTCCGGTGCCGAATTTCAGGCCTACGCCGCGCACCGGCGGCAGGACATAGCCGTCTGACGTGCCGCCGGTTTCCAGGATCACCGGCGATGCCGCCCACGCGTCCGCCAGATCTGCGGGTGGTTCGAGATAGGCCACTGCAGTGCGCCAGGGGGTCAGGACGGATTGCAGATCGGGAACCAGGCTGGTCGCCCAGGCGCCGGCGGCAATCACGATGCGATCGAAACCGGAGATCTCGCCGGCGGCCGTGCGGACTTCGCCGCTGTCGTGGTCGATCGCGGCGATTTCGGTGTTTTCGCGCACCGTGCAGCCGTTGGCACTGAGCCATAGGGCCAGATCGGTGGCAATATGGCGGCACATCAGCGCGCCGCCCTCGGGGCTGAAGGTGACTTCCCGGACATTGCCGGCATCGAGATAGGGATAGCGGCGAACCGCCTCGTCGGCTGGAATGACCTCATGCGGGTCACCCTGGTCGGCGAGGCCCTGCCGCATCTGTTCGCCCATGTCGCCGGGATGCAGCGAAATCAGCAGGAAGCCGCTGGCGACAAGATGGTTCTTCCCGATGTCGTCCCACATCTCGGCCCAGGCTTCATAGGCTTCGGTGATGCGGCGCTGGTAGCCGCCCTGGCTGCCATAGGCGCGGCGGATGATGCGGTGATGGTCGCCCGAAGCGCCCAGCGGATTGGGGATCGGCCCGCGTTCGAACAGCGTCGTCTCAACGCCGGCCCTGGTCAGTGCCCAGGCCGTGGACAGGCCGGCGATCCCGCCGCCGATGACTGCAACACGCATGAAAATGCTCCGGATTCTTTGGGAGTCAGCCGCCGGTGACGCTCATGTGGCGGGCGACGGCGGGCTGCCGCGTGGTGCGGTCAATGATGAAGTCATGCCCCTTGGGCTTGCGGGTGATGGCCTCGTCGATGGCCCTGGACAGCAACTCGTTGCCTTCTGAGGCGCGTAGCGGGCCGCGCAGATCCGCCGCATCGTCCTGACCCAGGCACATGTAGAGCGTTCCGGTGCAGGTCAGGCGGACGCGATTGCAGCTCTCGCAGAAATTATGCGTCATCGGGGTGATGAAGCCGAACTTGCCGCCGGTCTCCCTGACCGTCACATAGCGCGCCGGGCCGCCCGAGTTGAACGGAATGTCCTCGAGCGTGAACTGGCGCTCGAGACTGCTCCGGAGTTCGGACAGCGGCAGGTACTGGTCGGTGCGGTCTTCGTCGATCTCGCCCATCGGCATGGTCTCGATGACGGTCATGTCCATGCCCTGGCCATGGGCCCATCTGAGCATTTCGGGGATTTCCGTGTCGTTGAAATCCTTGAGCGCCACGGCGTTGATCTTGATCTTCAGCCCTGCGGCCTGGGCGGCGCGGACGCCTTCAAGCACCTTGTCGAGCTCGCCCCAGCGGGTGATCTTGCGGAACTTGTCAGGATCGAGCGTATCGATCGAGACATTGATGCGGCGCACGCCGCAATCGTAAAGCTCCGGCGCAAACCGCGCCAGCTGGGAACCATTGGTGGTCAGCGTCAGCTCGTCCATGCGGCCGGCGTCGATGTGGCGCCCGAGCTGTCGGACCAGATGCATGATGTTCTTGCGCACCAGCGGTTCGCCGCCGGTCAGCCGGATCTTGCGCACGCCTTTCTCGACAAACACGCTGCAGAGCCGTTCCAGCTCTTCCAGCGTCAGCAGGTCCTTCTTCGGTAGAAACGTCATGTTTTCCGCCATGCAATAGGTGCAGCGGAAATCGCAGCGGTCCGTCACCGAGACCCTGAGATAGGTCACCGCCCGGCCGAACGGGTCCATCATGGCCGGGGTGAGGGTGTCTTGCATTGCGAATTGTCCTTCATTTCCTGAGCTCCAATGTCATCATTCGTCGCCTCCGCGTCAAGGGATAGACGCGCCGCAGCTGCATGTATTCGCGCGCGCGGCTTGTGGAACGGCCGGTTCATGACTAGATCAGCCGCAATTGCGGCACAACCGGGAGAGCAGAGAGATGGCTGATCACAAAACGGCATGGCCGAAGGAACTGCGGGTCTCTCCCGATCGCAAGACGCTGACCGTCAGCTTCACCGACGGGCGCAGCTACGCCATCGAGGCCGAACTGCTCCGCGTCCGCTCGCCATCGGCGGAAGTGCAGGGCCATTCGAAGGCGCAACGTGTGACGGTGGGCGGCAAGTCGGACGTCACCATCTCCAAGGTTCTGCCGGTCGGCAATTATGCGGTGCGGCTGTCATTCGACGACGGTCATGACACCGGGATCTTCACCTGGGCCTTCCTGTCGGAGCTTGGCGCTGAAAAGGACGCGCGCTGGGCGGAGTATATTGCCGAACTGGCGGACAAGGGCATGAGCCGGACCTGAGCCAGCGGCGTTGCGGTCGGACAGATCAGCCGCGCTTCCGCTCGTTCTCCGCAGCTTCGGCAGGCTCGTCATCACTGGCGCCGGTCAGTTCCCTAATGATGCGCAGCATCACCTCGCCGACGAGATCGCACTCCTCGGCGCTCGCTGTCTTCATGGTGCGGTCAATCAGGGCGGACTGGATGATGATCGCCTCCTCTGTCAGGCTGATGCCTTCGGGGGTGAGTTCCAGCCGCAGGATGCGCCGGTCTTTCGCGTCGCCGCTGCGGACGATCAGCCCGCGCTTTTCCAGTTGCGGTAGCAGCATCGACAGGTTGGAGCGGCCAACCAGCAGCTTGTCGGCCAGATCCTGCTGGGATATGCCCGGCGTGCGGAACAGATTGACCAGAATGTCGAGATGCGGCGGCTTGATGTCGAGCGGCTGCAGCGCCCGCGCAAGCGTCAGCCCCATCACCTGACAGGCTCGGCCGACTGCAATCCAGTTGCGAAAACGCGGGTTCTCCCAGGGGAGGGCTTGATTTTTGTTCATGGTTGTACAATTCTGTTCATCGTTGAACCGATCAGGAAATCCACTATGGCATCTCTTGTAGAAAAGGTCACCCGCGCGGCGTTCCGGGTGATTGCTGCTCAATCGCCTGAAAAAGCAGGGGAACTTGCATTCTGGCTGTTCTGCCGCACCCGCTCCGTCAAGCCGCAGAGCGAGAAGGAGCGCCTGGCGCTCGAAAAGGCCAGCGCCCGCATGGCCGCGAGCGAAACCGTGCGCCTTGTGATTCCCGGCAGCGTCGTCGCCACCCACGTGTTCCGTCCCGCCCCCGAAAACGACAGTGGCGAGCGGGTCCTGCTGGTTCATGGATACCGCTCGCGCAGCGACCATATGCTGGCCATGGCCGATGCCCTGGTTGCGCGCGGCCACACGGCAGTGTGTCTTGATCTTCCAGGCCACGGCGCGTCGACCGGTCGCGTGCTGCATCTGGGCAAGGCGGTGGAGGCAATCGACGCGGCCTGGCGCCAGCACGGGCCTTTCGGCACCTTTGTCGGCCATTCCTTTGGCGGGCCTTCGGTGATGGCTGCGGCGGCGGGAGCAATCCTGCATGTTCGGCGGCGCATGCCGGACCGCATCGTCACCATCGCCGCCCCTTCCGATATTGCCGACGTGTTTCACTGGCTCGGCAACCTTCTGGGACTTGGACCGGCGGCGCAGAGCGCCTTCGAGAGGCAGGTGCTCCGGGTTACCGGGCGCCCCCTTTCGGAATTCAGGGCCGACCGGATGTTTCATGGCGTCAGGCTGCCGATGCTGGTCATTCACGCTGAGGACGACAAGGAAGTCGCGTTCTCCAATGCCGAGGCGCTGGCCGGGCTTGGCTCGCATGTCAGGCTGATGCGCGCCAACGGCTCCGGCCACCGGCGCATAGTCTCTGCGCCCGAGGTGACTGCGGCGGTGGCGGAATTTGCCGGCGGGGAGACCGACTGCCGCAGGATCGTCGATTTGCCGCGTCCCGATTTGGATGAGTCCCACAAATTGCCGTCCAGTGAACGCGGGAGACCCCGCAGGCTGGCATGAGCATCATCAGTTCGATTGAAAACAGTATGTTAGACAAAAAAACCGGCCAGTCCGGCCGGTTCTTCAATGATTCGATGATTTACGGCCGTTACTTGCGCACGATCACCTGGGCGCCGACCTTGGTCTTGTTGTAGAGGTCGATCACATCCTCATTGGCCATCCGGATACATCCCGATGACATCGCCTGACCGATGGTCCAGGGCTGGTTGGTGCCGTGGATCCGGTAGATCGTCGAGCCGATATAGAGCGCGCGCGCGCCGAGCGGATTATCGGGGCCACCCTTCATGTGGGCGGGGAGGATGCGGCCTTCCTGGCGCTTGACCCGGTCGCGCATCACCTGCGGCGGTGTCCAGCCCGGCCATTCGGCCTTGCGGGTGATCTTGTTCTTGCCCTGCCAGGTGAAGCCCTCGCGGCCGACGCCGATGCCATAGGCGGTCGCCTTGCCCGGCGCGATCACGTGATAGAGCCGCCGGTCGGACGTATCGATGATAATGGTTCCGACAGGGTGGTTTTCCGTAAACGAGATCACCTTGCGCTTGATCGGCGACTTATCCGAGCGGCTGTGCTTGCTGAAGGTGTCCGAAGGCGGAAACAGGATCTGCATCAGAGATTTTGACTCCGATGATGTCTGTCCTGCCGGCTGGGCTTGGACGGCCGCCGGCGCCATCAGGCACAGGGCGAGGAATGCGGAGGAAATCAGGCGTTTCATGTCGAGTTCCCGGGCTATGGTTGATGAATTTCGGGCCTGACGCTGGTCCACGTTCGACCGTCTGGCCTTAATCGGTAGCTGCTTCGTGGCGATGTGTCCAGCTTCATGGCCGGATTGTGGCGAAGATCGGGCACGTTACTGCGCCGTTCTTTTGCGGGATTGGCCAGCTCGTTTTGTCCGAAATTGCACCGATCAAGCCCTGTAAATCGCCCAGTTCTTTTCGAAGTCCTGGTTGAGGTCCGGATTATAGACATGAATCCGGTTACGTCCGGCGTTCTTGGCAGTGTAGAGCGCCACATCTGCCTTGTTGTAGAGCTCTTCGGCGCTGGCCGCGTCGCTGGCCATGCACACGCCCAGCGACAGGGTGATCGGGCCGTAATCCACTCCGGTCTTCTGGTTCTTCAATGGCGTCGCCTCGATGGCCCGGCGGATGCGCTCGGCGATCTCCGTGGTGACATCGAGGTTTGTGTCCTTGAGAACCACGGCGAACTCCTCGCCGCCCGTGCGGGCGACGAACACGTCCCTGCGTAGCGCGCTTTTCATCACGGCTGCGACAACGCCGAGAACCCGATCACCGACGGGGTGGCCGTAGGTGTCGTTGAATTTCTTGAAATGGTCGATGTCGGCTACGATCAGCGAATAATACATCGCCTCGCGCGGATTGTTGTACATGTTGGAGAGCATCTCGTCGAACGCGCGACGGTTGGAGAGGCGCGTCAGCGGATCGGTGTTGGCGATCCGCTTGTATTCGTCAAGCTCGAGCTTGACCTGTTCCATCTCGCGGGCGCGTTCGACCATGTGCTCAACAACGATCTTGCCCTTTTCCATGGTGTCGCCGGTGGCGTTGCTCAACACGCCGATGACGCTGGAAAGGATATCGGCGCTCGAGGCGCTTTTGCTGGATATTCGATGGTAGGTTTCGCCCAGCAGCTTCGAGTAGCTTTCGAGCGAGGATTGCTCTTGCCTGAGCAGGCGGAGCATGCCTTCAAGTTCGCCGGAGATCCGGTCATGAGCGCCTTCGACGACGCCGCGGCGGTGATGATGCGGAAAATGCAACTTGCCTAGTTCGTCGAGATCTTCCTGCGTGGGATTGCGGCCGAGATTGTCGAAGTCCTTGGTCAGGCGGGCATTGGAGGCGTTGAGGGCTTCATAGACCAGCTCATAATTGCGCGGGAGGCCTGAAATCCCACGCCGGCGCATGGTCGCAAGAACCATGGTAGCCGTGTCCAGTGTCTGGACCTTGTTCGCAGCAGCAGCTGACATCTTCCGTCCCCAAACCAAGAAATCTATCATTTTCTCCGGGGCATATTACGGGACAATTGTTTGGGAAATGTTAACCGCCGCAGAGTTGCATACGTTTATGCGTGGTTGCAGATATGCCGCAACCTCCCGTTTCTCAGGTTGAAACGCCTACCCGAGGTTCAGTTCCTTGAAGAAATCATTGCCCTTGTCATCAATGACGATGAAGGCGGGGAAGTTTTCCACCTCGATTCGCCAGATCGCTTCCATGCCCAGCTCGGGATATTCCTCGATTTCGACCTTCTTGATGCAATCCTGCGCCAGCCGTGCAGCCGGACCGCCGATGGAGCCAAGATAGAACCCGCCATGGCGCGCGCAAGCCTCGCGCACCGCACGTGACCGGTTGCCCTTGGCCAGCATCACCATGGAGCCGCCAAAGGACTGGAACTGATCGACATAGGAATCCATCCGCCCCGCGGTGGTCGGGCCGAAGGAGCCTGATGCAAAGCCTTCCGGGGTCTTGGCGGGGCCCGCATAATAGACCGGGTGGTTCTTGAAGTATTCCGGCATCGGTTCGCCTGCTTCCAACCGTGCACGGATCTTGGCGTGAGCCAGGTCGCGCGCGACGATGATCGAACCGGTCAACGACACCTGGGTCCTGATTGGGTGTTTGGACAGTTCTGTGAGGATTTCGCTCATCGGGCGGTTGAGATCGATCCGGACAACATGTTCCGAAAGCTTTTCCTCATCGATATCCGGCAGGTATTTTGAAGGCTCGGTCTCAAGCTGCTCCAGGAAAATGCCATCCTTCGTGATCCTGCCCTTGGCCTGGCGGTCGGCCGAGCAGGATACGCCGAGACCGATCGGCAGCGACGCGCCATGGCGCGGCAGCCGGACGACGCGGACGTCGTGGCAGAAATACTTGCCGCCGAACTGCGCGCCGACGCCCATCTGCTGCGTCAGCTTGTGGACTTCGGCTTCCATCTCGAGGTCGCGGAACGCATGGCCGGAAGCGGACCCGCTGGTGGGCAGTTCGTCGAGATATTTGGTGGAAGCCAGCTTGACGGTCTTCAGCGTCATCTCCGCCGAGGTCCCGCCGATGACGATGGCCAGATGGTAGGGCGGGCAGGCGGCGGTGCCGAGCGTCAGGATCTTTTCGCTGAGGAACTCGATCATCCGGTCATGGGTGAGCAGCGACGGCGTGCCCTGGAAGAGAAAGGTCTTGTTGGCCGAGCCGCCGCCCTTGGCGACAAACAGGAAGTCATAGCTGTCCGTGCCTTCCTCATAGATATCGATCTGGGCTGGGAGGTTGGTCTTCGTGTTCTTTTCCTCGAACATCGACAAGGGCGCCAATTGCGAATAGCGCAGGTTGCGGCGTTCATAGGCGTCGAGCACGCCGCCCGCTAAGGCCTCGTAGTCGCCGCCTTCGGTCCACACCCTGCGGCCTTTCTTGGCCATGATGATGGCGGTGCCGGTATCCTGGCACATCGGCAGCACGCCGCCAGCGGAAATATTGGCGTTCTTGAGCAGGTCGAGCGCGACAAAACGGTCGTTCTCTGTCGCCTCCGGATCCTCCAGGATCGCCGCCAGCTGCTTCAAGTGACCGGGCCTGAGCAAATGGTTGATGTCGCCGAACGCAGCCTCGGCCAGCAGCCGCAATCCCTCAGTCTCGACGGTCAGAATGTCCTGGCCGCGAAAGCTTTCGACGCCGACATGCTTGTCGGTGAGCTTTCTCCACGGGGTAGTGTCAGGTCCAAGAGGGAAGAGATCGTTTGCCACGGGATGCCTTTCCGGTCGACTGATGCCGCTGGTTTGTTTCAACGGGTTCTTAGGATGAAGGCCGTCCAATTGCAATTGCGGTATATGTGACAGGGCAGGGGAACTGTCCTTGAATAAGTCGAGATATCATGATTTATCGAAATGAATTCGCCAGCTGAATTCGCTGGCTCGGGTGCGCAGGTTTTTGTGCCACGATAGCGGTCGTGGCGCCACCCTGCGGGACTTGATGAACAGGAGTAGGACATGTCGACATTTGAACGATACCTGACAGTCTGGGTGGCGCTGTGCATTGTTGCAGGCATCGCCCTTGGCTATGTCTTCCCGGCATTCTTCCAACTGATCGGGTCCGCCGAGATCGCCAATGTCAATCTGCCGGTCGCGGTTCTGATCTGGCTGATGATCATTCCGATGCTGGTCAAGATCGACTTCGGCTCGCTCGGACAGGTGAGCCGGCACTGGCGCGGCATCTCGATCACCCTCGTTGTCAACTGGGCGATCAAGCCGTTCACCATGGCGGTGCTGGCCTGGTTCTTCATCGGCTGGCTGTTCGTGCCCTATCTGCCGGGTGACCAGATCAACAGTTACATCGCCGGCCTGATCCTGCTGGGGGCCGCGCCCTGCACGGCCATGGTTTTCGTCTGGAGCAACCTGACCAGGGGGGATCCGCTGTTCACGCTCAGCCAGGTGACCGTCAATGATCTTGTGATGGTGTTCGCCTTTGCCCCGATTGTGGCGCTGCTTCTGGGCATTTCGGCAATCACGGTTCCCTGGGAAACCCTGATGCTGTCGGTGGCGCTTTACATCGTGGTGCCGGTGATCATCGCCCAGATCCTGCGGAACCGGCTTCTGGCAAGAGGAGGGGAGGCCGCGCTTCAGGGCCTTCTTTCGAAGCTGCAGCCGCTGTCGATCCTGGCGCTCCTGGCAACGCTTGTGGTGCTGTTTGCCTTCCAGGGCCAGGCGATCCTGGCCCAGCCGATCATCATCGTACTGTTGTCGGTGCCGATCATCATCCAGACCTATGTGATCTTCGGCATCGGCTACTTTGCCAACCGCGTGGCGGGCGAGACCCATGTCATCGCCGGCCCCTCCGCCCTGATCGGGGCCAGCAACTTCTTCGAGCTCGCCGTGGCCGTGGCGATCAGCCTGTTTGGCTTCAATTCGGGAGCCGCACTCGCCACCGTTGTCGGGGTGCTGATCGAAGTGCCGGTGATGCTGTCGCTGGTCTGGGTCGTCAACCGCTCCAAGGGCTGGTACGACACCTCGCCGGCGCTTGGCCGCCGGACTGCTTCAAAGACCGCAGATTGACTCCGCCATCATCCCTTGCAGATCATCGAGACAGCTGCCGCATCGGCCTTTCTCCGGTTGACGGAAAGGGGTGACAATCCTCCGGATTGATGTCGCGCGCCGTTCTTTCCATTGAACCCTCAATTTGTTAGGGTTCGCTCCTTAAAGGTGATTTGAATTGAACGCGCAGGCCTTTGGGCTTTGCACAACAATCTGGGTTGGGCATGAATATCAAGATGCGGGCAGGCGTGGCGATGATCGCCATAGCGGTAACTTTCACCGGCGTGGTGGCGGCTCCGCCTCCGGTCCAGGCGCAGGGCCTGCTTGACGCCCTGTTCAAGAGCCCGGCTCAGCGCGAACGCGAAAGAATGGCCCGGCAACAGGCGAGGCAGGAGACCGTAACCGCCGCCCAGCCGCCAAAGCCGGTGGCGAAGATCAGCGGCCCGACCTATCGCACCTATAAGCCCGACACGCTGGTCAGGGTTGATTTCTCAAAGCTGTCCGATCCGATCACCACCGGCGCCATCGGCGAGATGGGGCTTGCTCCCCTGGGCATTGATCCGTTCACCGAAGGCCGCGCCGTCCTGGCTGATCTGTCGCTCCGCGCCCTGCCGGAAGCCGCCGAGGCGGTGATTGACCATTACTCGGCTCAGCCCGAATATCTCTGGGTCGCCGGCACTTCGGTCACGGAGCGGGCGCTCGCGGTCGTGGCGGTTCTTGACGATGCCGATGCGGTGGGATTGTCGGCGGCTGACTACAAGGTCGATGTCCCCGACGATGGCTTTGACATCACCCAAGGCACCGAGCGTCAGAAGCAGTTGATGGCTTTCGAGATGAAGCTGTCGGTGGCGGTCGCCAATTATATCCTCGACGCCACCCGCGGCCGCGTCGATCCCAACCGGATTTCCGGATATCACGATTTCAAGCGCAAGAGCCCTGATCTGGCGGATCGGCTGGAGGCGCTCTCGAAGGCCTCCGATCCGGCCGAAGCGCTGCTCGCGCAAAATCCGCAAGGCGCGCATTTCGAGGCGCTAAAGGCGGAACTCGTGCGTTTGCAGGATCTTGACGAGGGCGAGCGCGTCGAGATCGCCGAGAACGTGCTGATCAAGCCGGGACAATCAAACCCCGAACTCGCCAATGTGATGGCGGCGATCGCGCTCAAGGGCAGCGATGCGCTGAAGGTGGACAATGCCCTGCTGCTCGCCAGCTATGCCGGCAAGCCGGAATATGACGATGAGATCGTCGCGCTGGTGAAGGGCTTCCAGAAGGAAGCCGGCCTGAAGCCCGACGGCGTCGTCGGTCCGGCGACGCGACGGGCGCTCGTCGGCATCACCAATGCGGACAAGATCGAGAAGGTCCGGCTCGCCATGGAGCGGGCGAGATGGCTGCCGGGCGTGCTGGCAGCGCGGCGCGTGTTCATCAATCAGCCGGCCTACACGGCCTCCTATTACGAGGGTGGCCGCCAGGAGCTCTCGATGCGGGTGGTGGTCGGCACCAAGGCCAACCAGACCTATTTCTTCGACGATGAGATCGAACTCGTCGAGTTCAATCCCTATTGGGGCGTGCCGCAGTCGATCATCATCAACGAGATGCTGCCGAAGCTGAGGGCGGACCCGTCCTATCTCGACCGGCTCGGATACGAGGTGACCGCGAACGGCCGCGCGGTGTCCTCAAGCGCGGTCAATTGGAACGCTGTCGGCAAGGGCAGCGGCATCGGCGTGCGCCAGCCACCGAGCGACGGCAATGCCCTGGGCGAACTCAAGATCCTGTTCCCCAACAGCCACGCCATCTACATGCACGACACGCCGTCCAAAAACCTGTTCGAGCGCGACACAAGGGCCTACAGCCACGGCTGCATCCGGCTGGAAGATCCGCGCGCCATGGCCGCCAAGGTGCTGGGCACTTCGGTCGGCGACATCGGCGCTCACATTGCGGGCGGCCGGAACAAGCAGGTGAATTTGGACCAGACGATCCCGGTTCACGTGGCCTACTTCACCGCGTGGCCGGATGAGACGGGCAAAGTCGAGTATTTCGCCGACATCTACAGCCGCGACGACTATCTGCGCCGCGCGATTGACGCCACGGAGAAAGCACGGACGTCCTGATTTTCAAAGGACGTTCCCTGATAGGGGCTTCTGCAGCAGTTTTTAGTGCTGCAATGGCCTTTGTGCGTTTGATTAAATGGACGGCGCTGTAGCCGCGGGGAAACCTGAGAGGGGGTCGGACCCATCGATAAGGGTGTCGGGGCCTGCGACCGCTTCAAGCGATTTCATGTTGGTGATGATGATGCGCATGCCGTCCATGGCGACGCCATCGGACTGGAGCGACTTGATGGCGCGCGAAAAATTCTCGGGCGTCATGCCGAGCAGCGAAGCCAGCAGCCGTTTCTCCACGGGCAGGACGAAGCTCGCGGCGTTTCCGGCCAGGCTCGACTGACGATAGATATAGGCTGCAACCCTCTCCCTCGAATTGCGAAGTTTCAGGCTCTTGGCGTGGCGCACCACGGAGCGGTAGCAACTCGCCAGTTCGGTGATGGTCGAGACGGCGAACTCGGGATCGAGCCTGAAAGTCGCTCTGAGATCCTTGGCCGGGATCATGATGATGCGCGACTTCTCCACCGTGCGCGCCGACATCAGATAGGGGGCGTCCTTGATGCAGGCGGCAAGAATGAAGGTTGATACGGGCCTCACCACCGCCATGGTGGTTTCGCGGTCGCGCCATCCGGAAAAAAGCTCCACCGTGCCTTCCATCATGATGTGCAGGAAATCCGCCGGCTCGCCCTGGCGGATCAATTCGAGCTGCGCCGGAAAGGTCTGCGCATAGGCTGCCTGCATGAGCCTATCGAAATTCTCCGTGCTCATGTCCCGGAACAGAAGCAATTTGCGAATCTCGGGTTTGTCTTCTTCCCGCATGTCGTGTTCTCCCCTCGATCCCGACTTGCCGGATCTCAATACAGATCCTTTCAATTGCTCGCACATGAATTGATAATTGTCACCCGGTGGATTGATGCTTTTGTCCGTTTGATCCGATCAAAGCCAAATCCGGTTCGTTTGTGCAGTGCGAAGCCGGAAGGTTTGATCTGCATCAACGAGACAGCGCGTCCGGCATGGATTTTCTCCCTCCAACAGGCCTGCAAGCGCAGGCCGTTCGACGGGGAAACAACCATGCATCTCATGCTTGCCTATGATCATTCACGGAATTCCCGGATCGCGCTCGACGCGGTGATTGAGATGTTCGGCGCTCTCAAGCCCACCGTCACGCTGATCTCGGTGATCGAAGATGTCGCCAGCGCCACGGCCGGGGCGGATGACATGTTCAACGAGCAGTTCGCGTCGCAGAAGGCCGGGACGGAAGCTGCGGCGGCCGAGCTCAACGCCCACGGATTTTCAGCGAAGGTCATGCTCGCCGATGGCGACGCGCGCAAGATGATCCTGCGCGCAACCGAGGAGAAGAAACCGGACCTTCTGGTCATGGCCCGCCACAGCCACCAGCCCGACACCGGTCCGCTGGGCTTTTTCACCAAGCGGCTCGATGCGCTGGTCGAGGAGTTCGACCACATGACCTTCGGCTCGGTATCGGCCTTCCTGGCGCGGCGGGTGAAATGTCCGCTTTTGATCATTCCCACCCATGCGCAGCCCCAGGCTGACAAGTGATTCAAGGACGCAACCATGCAAGTCTCTAGTCTCTTCCGGGTTCGCAACAAGGAAATCCAGGCGCTGCACCTGACCTGGATCGCCTTCTTCATCTGCTTCTACGTCTGGTTCAACATGGCGCCGCTGGCCTCGTCGATGCTGGCCTCGGCCGACTGGCTGACCCGCGACGACCTGCGCCTCTTTGCCATCGCCAATGTCGCGCTCACCATTCCCGCGCGCATCCTTGTGGGCATGGCGCTCGACAAGTGGGGTCCGCGTCGGGTGTTCTCGGTGCTGATGGTGTCGATGGCCATTCCCACCTTCGTCTTTGCCTTCGGCGATACGCGGGAACAGCTCTTCGTTTCGCGCCTCGTGCTGTCGTCGGTCGGCGCCTCCTTCGTGGTCGGCATCCACATGACGGCGCTGTGGTTCAAGCCGCGCGACATCGGCTTTGCCGAAGGATTCTACGCCGGCTGGGGCAATTTCGGCTCGGCCGCGGCGGCGATGACCATCCCGACGATCGCACTCTTGATCTATGGCGGGCCTGACGGCTGGCGCTGGGCTATCGCCACTTCGGGCGCAGTCATGGGGCTCTACGGCGTGTTCTACTGGTTCGCCATCACCGATGGCCCGCACAAGGACAGCCACAAGAAGCCGCGCAAGGCCACGGCGCTCGAGGTTTCCAGCTGGCGCGACCTGGTGCTGCTCTGCATCTTCACCGTGCCGATGGTCGGCGTGCTGTCGATCGTGGTCTACCGCCTGCAGCTCATGGGCTATGTCGACGGCATGACGGCTACGATCTGTTACGGCGCAATTGCGGTGATCGTGGCCTATCAGGTCTGGCTGGCGATCAAGGTCAATGTGCCGATCCTGAAGAAAGGCATCCCCGAGGACGACCGTTATCCGTTCTCCTCGGTCGCCGCGCTGAACATGACCTATTTCGCCAACTTCGGCGCCGAACTTGCCGTTGTGTCGATGCTGCCGATGTTCTTCCAGGAAACCTGGGGGCTGACAGCGGTGGCGGCGGGCATGATCGCCTCGACTTTCGCCTTCGTCAACCTGTTTGCCCGGCCGATGGGCGGTCTCGTCTCCGACCGCATGGGCAACCGGCGCTTCGTCATGCTCGCCTACATGTTCGGCATCGGCGTCGGCTTCGCGCTGATGGGCCTGATGAACTCGAGCTGGCCTCTGATCATCGCCATCGCCATCACCATCGGCTGCTCCTTCTTCGTGCAGGGGGCCGAGGGCGCCACCTTCGGCATCATCCCATCGATCAAGCGCCGTGTGACCGGGCAGATCGCGGGCATGGCCGGCGCCTACGGCAATGTCGGCGCGGTCGTCTACCTCTTCATCTTCATGTTCGTCGACTCCTCGACCTTCTTCTTCATCATTTCGTCCGGCGCCTTCCTGAGCTGGGCAGTGTGCTGGATGTGGCTCAAGGAGCCCGAGGGCGGCTTCGACGAGGAATATGTCCTGTCTTCTGTGGATCACGCCATCGCCGCCGAAGCCAGGGTCAAGCGGGACACCGAAGCCGAGGTCGCCCGTCTGTTCTCCGGCAGCGGCAAGGTCGAACTGGCCGAGCGGGGCGCCGGCCTGACGCTGACGGCGCGGTTCAAGGACATCGATGAACTGCGCTCCACACTTGACCGGCTCGGTTCCAAGGGTGTCCAGGCGCCGGCCCGGTAGCCGGTCCGATCAGAATTATCGCTCCGGCTTCTTGTTTGCCGGAGCCCCGAAATCATCGACCGGAAGCAGGCTTCACGGTCCGACACAAGGAGAATCTGGAATGAACGCGATGACTTCAAAGGGGCCTGTGCTGACCGACTGGCGGCCCGAAGACCAGCAATTCTGGGAGAGCAAGGGCCGCGCCATCGCCAGCCGCAATCTCTGGATCTCGGTCCCCTGCCTGCTTCTGGCCTTCGCCGTCTGGATGGTCTGGTCGGTGGTTGTGGCGCGGCTGCCCGCCATCGGGTTCGATTTCACCACCGGGCAGTTGTTCTGGCTCGCGGCCCTTCCGGGTCTGTCGGGGGCGACGCTGCGCATCTTCTACAGCTTCGTCGTGCCGATCTTCGGCGGCCGCCGCTGGACGGCGATCTCCACCGCCTCGCTGCTGATCCCGGCGCTGGGCATCGGTTTTGCGGTGCAGAACCCGGAAACCCCCTATTCGGCCTTCGTCATCCTGGCGCTGCTGTGCGGCTTCGGCGGCGGCAACTTTGCCTCGTCGATGTCCAACATCAACTATTTCTTCCCCAAGGCGCAGAAGGGCAATGCGCTGGCGATCAATGCCGGTCTGGGTAACCTCGGAGTCTCGGTCGTTCAGTTCGTGGTGCCTGTCGTCATCACCATGGGCGTGTTCGGCGCGATGGGCGGGCAGTCGCAGACCATCAGCGGCGGCGGCGAACTCTGGCTGCAGAACGCCGGCTTCATCTGGGTGCCGTTCCTGGTGTTCTTCACCATCGCCGCCTGGTTCGGCATGAACGACCTGGCCGACGCCAAGGCCAATCTTTCCGACCAGCTGTCGATCCTCAAGCGCAAGCACAACTGGATCATGTCGCTGCTCTATGTCGGCACCTTCGGCAGCTTCATCGGCTATTCGGCGGGCTTCCCGCTCTTGATGAAAACCCAGTTTCCGGAAGTCAACGCCCTGTCCTACGCCTTCCTGGGCCCGCTCGTGGGCGCGCTGTCGCGGGTCGCGACCGGCTGGATTTCTGACAAGTTCGGCGGCGGCAGGGTGACGCTGTGGACCTTCCTGGCGATGATCGTCGCGGTCATCGGCGTGCTGCAATTCCTGCCGCTCGGCGGTTCCGAGGGCCATTTCTGGGGCTTCTTCGCCTGCTTCATGGCTCTGTTCTTCCTCACCGGCGTCGGCAATGCGTCCACCTTCCAGATGATCCCGGTGATCATGCGCAAGGAAATCCCGCGACTGATGCCCAAGCTCGACCAGGCTTCCCAGCTCAAGACCGCCGAGCGCGAGGCCGGCGCCATCATCGCCTTCACCTCGGCGATGGCGGCCTACGGGGCCTTCTTCATCCCGAAGTCCTACGGCACCTCGATCGCGCTGACCGGCGGGCCGGCTGCGGCCCTTTGGACTTTCGCGGCTTTCTACGCGGTCTGCGTGGTGCTGACATGGTTCTTCTACACCCGCCGTGGCTCCGCCACTGCCTGCTGAGACGGTCGACCCGACACACGGCGCGGGCCGGACGCAACCGGCCCGCTCTTCTCTAAAAAACAAGCCGAGGATTCACCAATGAGCCATCTTCTTGATCGCCTCAACTTCTTCGCCAGCAAGCGCGTCGATACCTTCTCCAACGGCCATGGCGAGACCACCATGGAAAGCCGCGACTGGGAAGACGTCTACCGCAACCGCTGGCGGCACGACAAAATCGTCCGCTCCACCCACGGTGTGAACTGCACCGGGTCATGCTCCTGGAAGATCTATGTCAAATCCGGCGTCGTCACCTGGGAAACCCAGCAGACAGACTATCCGCGCACGCGGCCGGAACTGCCCAATCACGAGCCGCGCGGCTGCGCCCGCGGCGCCAGCTACAGCTGGTATCTCTATTCCGCCAACCGGGTGAAGACGCCGCTGGTGCGCGCCCGGCTGATGAAGATCTGGCGCAAGCTGCGCGAGACCCAGTCGGCGATCGAGGCATGGACGACGATCCAGTCGGATCCGGCGATGCGCGCCGACTATGTCACCAAGCGCGGCAAGGGCGGCTTCGTGCGCGCCTCCTGGGACGAGGCGACCGAAATCACCGCCGCCGCCAATGCCTATACCGCGAAGAAATACGGCCCCGACCGGGTGTTCGGCTTCTCGCCGATCCCGGCCATGTCGATGGTCTCCTATGCGGCCGGTTCGCGCTATCTGAGCTTGATCGGCGGCACCTGCATGTCGTTCTACGACTGGTATTGCGACCTTCCGCCGGCCTCGCCGCAGACCTGGGGCGAGCAGACCGACGTGCCGGAATCGGCCGACTGGTACAATGCCGGCTTCCTCATCCTGTGGGGCTCGAACGTGCCGCAGACGCGCACGCCCGACGCCCATTTCTACACCGAGGCGCGCTACCGCGGCACCAAGTCCGCCGTTATCTGCCCGGACTATTCGGAAGCCTCGAAATTTTCCGACATCTGGCTCAACGCCAAGCAGGGCACCGACGCCGCACTCGGCATGGCCTTCGGCCACGTCATCCTCAGGGAATTCCATCTCGACCGGCAGGCCGAGTATTTCGAGGATTACTGCCGCAAATATTCCGACATGCCGATGCTGGTGCAGCTCGACAAGCGCGGCGGCTCCTACATTCCCGGCCGGCAATTGCGCGCAGCCGACTTCGCTGAAAACCTTGGCCAGGACAATAACCCTGACTGGAAGACCGTCGGCATCGACGAGGCCACCGGCAATGTCGTGGTGCCCAACGGCTCGATCGGTTTCCGCTGGGGCGAGAACGGCAACTGGAACCTTGAGGAGAAAGCCTCGGGCGAACCGGTCAAGCTGCGCATGAGCCAGATCCTCGATAGCGATCACGACGCGGTCGTGGGCGTCGAGTTTCCCTATTTCGGGGGTGCGGCCACCAACGGCTTTGAGGTCTGCGGCCATCCCGACGTGCTGACACGCAATGTTCCGGCGCGGAAGATCAAGCTCGCCAATGGCAAGACCGCGCTGGTCGCTACGGTGTTCGACCTGTTCTGCGCCAATTACAGCCTCGACCGGGGCCTGGGCGGCGGCAATGTCGCCAACTCCTACGATGATGACGTGCCGTTCACCCCGGCCTGGGCCGAGAAGATCACCGGCGTGCGCCGCGACAAGATCATCCAGGTGGCGCGCGAATTCGCCGACAATGCCGAGAAGACCAATGGCAAGTCGATGATCATCATCGGGGCGGCGATGAACCACTGGTACCACATGGACATGAACTACCGCGCCGTCATCAACATGCTGGTGATGTGCGGTTGCGTTGGCCAGTCCGGCGGCGGCTGGGCGCATTATGTCGGCCAGGAAAAACTGCGCCCGCAGACAGGCTGGGCGCCGCTGGCCTTCGCGCTCGACTGGGCGCGTCCGCCACGCCACATGAACTCGACCTCGGCCTGGTATGCGCACTCCAACCAGTGGCGCTATGAAACCGTGACGGCGGCCGAGATCCTGTCGCCGACAGCGCCTGAGGGCGACTGGAAGACGCTGAGCCTGATCGATTACAACATCCGCGCCGAGCGCATGGGCTGGCTGCCGTCGGCACCGCAGCTCAAGACCAATCCGCTCGAGGTCGGCCGCGCCGCCAAGGCGTCGGGCCAGGAGGTGGCGGCCTATGTCGCCGAGCGGCTGAAGTCGGGTGAACTGGAAATGAGCTGCCAGGATCCGGATGCGCCGGAAAACTGGCCGCGCAACCTGTTCATCTGGCGCTCCAACCTGCTCGGATCGTCAGGCAAGGGGCACGAGTATTTCCTCAAGCACCTGCTCGGCACCGATCACGGCATCCAGGGCAAGGACCTGGGCCAGGAAGGCCGGCAGAAGCCGATCGAGGCCAAGTGGCATGAGGAGGCGCCGGAAGGCAAACTCGACCTGCTGGTGACCATCGACTTCCGCATGTCGACCACGGCGGTCTATTCCGACATCGTGCTGCCGACGGCGAGCTGGTACGAGAAGGACGACATGAACACGTCCGACATGCACCCGTTCATCCATCCGCTGCAGGCGGCGGTGGATCCGGCCTACGAGAGCAAGACGGACTGGGAAATCTTCAAGGCGATCGCCAAGAAGTTCTCCGAGATCTCGCCTGAAATCCTCGGCGTCGAGACCGATGTGGTGCAACTGGCGCTGCATCACGACACGCCGTCGGAACTGGCGCAGCCGGAAGTGCTCGACTGGAAACTGGGCGAATGCGACCTGATCCCGGGCAAGACCGCTCCGGGCTATATCGCGGTCGAACGTGACTATCCCAATGTCTACAAGCGCTTCACCTCGCTCGGGCCGCTGATGGACAAGGTCGGCAATGGCGGCAAGGGGATCACCTGGGACACAAAGCTGGAAGTCCATCACTTGAAGGCGCTCAACGGCGTCGTGACGGAGGAGGGCGCCTCGAAGGGGCTGGCCAAGATCGACACCGCCATCGACGCCTGCGAGGTCATCCTGATGCTGGCGCCGGAAACCAATGGCGAGGTCGCGGTCAAGGCCTGGGATGCGCTCGGCAAGCACACCGGCATCGATCACCGGCACCTGGCCGAAGCCAAGCAGGACGAGAAGATCCGCTTCCGCGACATCGCCGCGCAACCGCGCAAGATCATCTCGTCGCCGACCTGGTCGGGGATCGAGAGCGAGGAGGTCTGCTACAATGCTGGCTACACCAATGTGCACGAGCTGATCCCCTGGCGCACCGTAACGGGCCGGCAGCAGCTCTATCAGGACCACAAGTGGATGCAGGCCTTCGGCGAGTTCTTCGTCACCTGGCGTCCGCCGGTGGATTTGAAGACGGTCGGTCCGGAGATCAACATCTCCGAACGCGACAGCGAGCCGCATGTGGTGCTCAACTTCATCACGCCGCACCAGAAATGGGGCATCCATTCCACCTATTCGGACAATCTGATGATGCTGACGCTCAACCGCGGCGGTCCGGTGGTGTGGATCTCCGAGGTCGACGCCCGCAAGGCCGGTCTCGTCGATAATGACTGGGTCGAGGTCTACAACTCGAACGGCGTCTTGACGGCGCGGGCGGTGGTGAGCCAGCGGATCAAGGAAGGCACGCTGTTCATGTATCACGCCCAGGAAAAGATCGTGAACACGCCGGGATCGCAGATCACGGGAAAACGCGGCGGCATCCACAATTCGGTGACCCGC
Organism: Hoeflea sp.; assembly: GCA_019084245.1. Classification (GTDB taxonomy): domain Bacteria; phylum Pseudomonadota; class Alphaproteobacteria; order Rhizobiales; family Rhizobiaceae; genus Hoeflea. The sequence goes on along the minus strand of JAHRFE010000004.1, from coordinate 282,429 downwards.
ACCACGCTCAAGCCGACCCACATGATCGGCGGCTACGCCCAGCTCTCCTACGGCTTCAACTACTACGGAACCGTGGGCTCCAATCGCGATGAGTTCGTCATCGTCCGCAAAATGACAAAGGTCGACTGGCTGGATCGCCCGGCCGCCCAAGTGGAGGCAGCAGAATGAAAATCCGCGCACAAATCGGCATGGTGCTCAATCTCGACAAATGCATCGGGTGCCACACCTGTTCCGTTACCTGCAAGAATGTCTGGACCAGCCGCGAAGGCGTCGAATACGCCTGGTTCAACAATGTCGAGACCAAGCCCGGCATCGGCTACCCGAAGGACTGGGAAAACCAGAAGCGCTGGAACGGCGGCTGGACCCGGAGCGCCTCCGGCAAGCTGCAGCCCAAGCAGGGCGGCAAGTGGCGGATTCTCGCCAACATCTTCGCCAATCCGGACCTGCCCGAGATCGACGATTTCTACGAGCCGTTCGATTTCGACTACGACCACCTGAAGTCGGCGCCGGAAATGGAGGCGTTCCCGACCGCGCGCCCGCGCTCGAAGATCTCCGGCAAGCGCATGGAGAAGATCGAATGGGGTCCGAACTGGGAGGAAATCCTGGGAGGCGAGTTCGCCAAGCGCAGCCAGGACCAGAATTTCGAGGGCATCGAGAAGGAGATCTACGGCGAGTACGAAAATACCTTCATGATGTATCTGCCGCGGCTGTGCGAGCACTGCCTCAATCCGTCCTGCGTCGCCTCGTGCCCTTCGGGCGCGATCTACAAGCGCGAGGACGACGGCGTCGTGCTGATCGACCAGGAAAAATGCCGCGGCTGGCGCATGTGCGTCTCGGGCTGCCCCTACAAGAAGATCTATTACAACTGGGAAAGCGGCAAGTCGGAGAAATGCACCCTGTGCTATCCGCGTCTCGAATCGGGCCAGCCGACGGTCTGTTCGGAAACCTGCGTCGGCCGCATCCGCTATCTGGGCGTCATGCTCTATGACGCCGACAAGATCTCCCAGGCCGCGGCGACCGAGAACGAGAAGGATCTCTATGACGCCCAGCTCGGCGTCTTCCTCGATCCCAACGATCCCGAGGTGATCAAGGCAGCGCGTGCGGAAGGCATTCCCGAGGACTGGATCAAGGGCGCGCAGAGATCGCCGGTGTGGAAGATGGCGATGGAGTGGAAGATCGCATTTCCGCTGCATCCAGAATACCGCACCCTGCCGATGGTCTGGTACGTGCCGCCGCTCTCGCCGATCCAGAACGCGGCGGAGGCCGGCGCCATCGCCTCCATCGACAACATGCCGGACGTCCGCTCGCTCCGGATCCCGGTGCGCTATCTCGCCAACATGCTGACCGCCGGCGATGAACCGCCGGTGATCGCAGCACTCGAACGGATGATGGCGATGCGCGCCTATATGCGCTCCAAGACCGTCGACGGCGTGATCAATCTGGGCGTCGCCAACCGCGTCGGGCTCACGCCGCAGCAGATCGACGAGATGTACCAGCTTATGGCGATCGCCAATTACGAGGACCGGTTCGTCATACCGACGACGCACCGGGAGCTGGTCGAGGACGCCTATGACCTCAAGTCCGGCTGCGGCTTCACCGACGGCAATGGCTGCTCGTCGGGCGTGTCCAAGGGCAAATTGTTCGGCGGAGGCAAGAGCTTCCGTTCACCTACGGAGTTCCTGTCATGATCCGCACCTTCAAGGCGCTTTCGGCGCTGCTAAGCTATCCCTCCACCGACCTGCAGGAGGCGATTTCCGACATCCGCGAAATCCTGACCTTCGAGAAGATCCTGCCTGTCGAGGCCATCGTTGCGATGGAGCCGCTGCTGAGCGAATTCGAAACCGGCGACATCTTCGACGTGCAGGAGCGCTACGTGCTCCTGTTCGACCGGTCGCGGACGCTGTCGCTCAACCTGTTCGAGCACATCCATGGCGAGGGCAGGGACCGGGGCGGGGCGATGGTCGACCTGCTCGAGACCTACCGCGCCCAGGGCTACGATCTGGTCGCGACCGAACTGCCCGATCATCTGCCGGTGCTGCTCGAGTTCATTGCGACGCTGCCGATTGGCGAGGCGCGCGAGATGCTCGTCGACGCCGGTCACATTATCGCCGCCCTGGCCGAACGCCTGACCCGGCGGGAGACGCCCTATGCCGCGGTGCTGACCGCCCTGTCGGACTTCGCCCAGGCGTCGCTCGAGACCGACGAGGCGCAGGCGCTGATTTCGGAAAAGGACGACGACCCCGAGGATCTCGACGCGCTCGATGCGGTCTACGAGGAGGCCATGGTCACCTTCGGACCCGACCCGAACGCCGGCTGCCCGGTCAGCCGCGACATTCTTGCCCGCATGGACGCGCCGCTCCGGCCGGCTACAGCCTGACACGAAAGGACGTGCATCATGGACTATTTTCTCTTCGGAGTGCTTCCCTACCTGGCGCTGACCGTGCTGGTGGTCGGCTCCATCGCGCGCTACGAGCGCGATCCCTTCACCTGGAAATCCTCATCGAGCCAGCTGTTGCGCCGCAAGCAGCTGGTGTGGGGTTCGATCCTGTTTCATGTCGGCGTGCTGATCGTGTTCTTCGGGCATCTGGTCGGCATGCTCACTCCGGTCGAGGTGTTTCACGCGCTCGGCATGAGCTACGGCTTCAAGCAGGTGCTGGCAATTGTGGTGGGCGGCGTGGCTGGCGCCATGGCGCTTGTCGGCGGCACCATGCTGCTGCACCGGCGGCTCTTTGACGAGCGGATCCGGGCCAATTCGTCCTTCGCCGACACCGGCATTCTGGTGCTGCTGCTGGCCCAGCTTCTGCTCGGCATGGCGACGATCTACGCCTCCATCGAGCATCTGGATGGCAGCGAGATGCTCAAGTTCATGACCTGGTCTCGCGGAATCTTCACCCTGCAGCCCGGCACCTGGGAACTCGTTGCCGACGTGCACTGGATCTACAAGGCGCACATCCTGCTCGGGCTCATCATCTTCATCCTGTTCCCGTTCACCCGGCTGGTGCACATGTTCTCGGTTCCGGTACGCTATGTCCTGCGCCCGGGCTACCAGATCGTCCGCACCCGCAAGCACAAGGCAGCATTGGGGCAAAAGCCATGAAACAGACATTCACCGATATCTCCGTCAATGGCGAGCCGATTTCGCCGGAACTGATCGCCACGGAAGCGCAGAACCACCGTGCGCCCAAGGGCAAGCCCGGCATGGCCTGGATGGCGGCAGCGCGTGCGCTCGCCGTGCGGGCGCTGATCCTGCAGGAGGCCGCGCGGCGCGGACTTGACGCCGTGCCGGCGGAACTGGCGCCGGGGCTCTGGGAAACCGAGGACGACGCGCTGGTCCGCCAGGTTCTCGACGAGGCGGTGGCGCCTGAAGCGCCAACGCCGCAAGCCGTGCGGGCGGCCTATGACGCCAATCCGGAGCGCCACCGGGCGCCTTCGCTCTATGAGGCGGCGCATATCCTGTTTGCTGCCCGGCCCGATGACGTCGTGGCGCGGAAGGTGGCCAGGGACCAGGCCACCGCCGTGTTGGCCAAGGTGAAAGCCGAGCCCAAGGCCTTCGACGCGCTGGCGCGGGACCATTCGGCCTGTTCCTCACGCGCCAATGGCGGCAGGCTGGGGCAGATCTCGGCCGGCGACACCGTGGCCGAATTCGAGGCGGCGCTCGATCTGCTCGCCCAGGGCGAAATCGCCTCCGAGCCTGTGGAGAGCCGTTACGGCTTCCACATCATAAGGCTCGACGCCATGGCGCCGGGCCAGATCCTGCCGTTCGAGGCGGTAGAGACCGCGTTGCGGCTGGCACTCGAAAAGGCCGCCTGGGTGCGCGCCAGCCGCGCCTTCGTCGATGGCCTGGCAGACCAGGCCGAGGTCACCGGCATCTCGCTCAAGGCGGCGTGAGCCCGCCCACACTTTCCGGTCGCGGCGTCAATAGGTCGCGATCGGGGCTTTGATTTTTGCCCGGGGCGGCGTAATCTGCCCTGGGATATCAGGAGCATGATCATGGCATTGGCATTTGTCAGAACCACCGAACGCGGACTGACCGACCGGCTGCTGTGGGGGTTCGCGGACCGCCTGCAGGCGGACGGCTTCAGGCTCGCGGGCGTGGTGCAGACCAATTCAGACCGGCCCGGTTCGCATCATTGCGACATGGATGTGCGCGTATTGCCCGCTGGCCCTGTGATACGGATCAATCAGGTCCTGGGCGAAGAATCCCGCGGTTGCAGGCTTAATCCGGCTGCGCTCGAGGAAGCGGTGGCGCTGGTCGAGGCTGCGCTCGATCCGGCGCCCGATCTCCTGATCATCAACAAGTTCGGCAAGCACGAAGCCGAGGGCAGGGGCTTCCGCCCGCTGATCGGCGAGGCGCTCCTTCGCGACATCCCGGTGCTGCTCGGCGTCAACCCGCTCAACCAGGCGGCCTTCGAGGTGTTTGCGGGCGACTATGCCGAGGAACTCGCCACAGACGGGGCCGGCCTTGCCGCCTGGTTTGACACCTTGCGGCAGCAGGCTGCCTGACACGCTGCTTACAGCCGGTTTGATCTCTGTCACATTCCGTTGGCATGGTGTTTGCTAGGTAGAAAAGCTGGCGCCCTTTCCCGCGCCTTTCAAACGGAGCAAGACCCATGAAGATCGGAATCGTCGGGACTGGAATGGTTGGAAGTGCTGCGGCCTATGCCATGGCGCTGCTGGGCGTGGGCACCGAAATCGTGCTGGTCGACGCCAATCCTGCGCTTGCACTGGCCCAGGCGCAGGACATCGCCCACGCCACGCCCTTTGCAAAGACGGTGACAATCCAGGCGGGCGGCTACGTGGATCTCAAGGATGCGGCCGTGGTGATCATCGCCGCGGGCGTCAGCCAGAAGCCCGGCGAAAGCCGGCTGGCGCTGCTTGAGCGCAATGTCGAAGTCTTCCGCAGCGTCATCGGCGGCGTCATGCAGGCCGCGCCCGATACGATCCTCTTGATTGCCACCAACCCGCTCGACGTGATGACCTATGTTGCCCAGCGCATCTCCGGCCTGCCGCCCGAGCGGGTGATCGGGTCGGGCACCATCCTCGACACCGCCCGTCTCAGGAGCCTGCTCGGCGATCACCTGGGCATCGCGCCCACCTCCGTCCATGCCTATGTGCTGGGCGAGCATGGCGACAGCGAAGTGCCGGTCTGGTCAAGCGCCATGGCGGGCAGCGTGCCCATCGTCTCCTTCGCCGAGCAAATCGGCCGCCCGCTCGATCAGGCGGCGCGCACATCCATCGCAGACCAGGTCCGCGGCGCCGCCTACACCATCATCGAAGGCAAGGGCGCCACCTGGTACGGCATCGGCGCGGGCCTTGCCCGCATCGTCCGCGCCATCATCGGCGACGAACGCGCGGTGCTGTCGGTCTCCCAGGTCAGCGCAGACATCGAAGGCGTCAAGGACGTGGCCCTGTCGCTGCCGCGTATCGTCGGCCGTAGGGGCGTCATCGCCACCCTGATGCCGGACCTCGACGCGGAGGAACGCGCTGCGCTGAAACGAAGCGCCGAGGTGATCGCGGGGTTTTCGACAAAGCTCGGGTTTTGAGGCTGGCCTCAAATCTCAGCCGTCACCACCCGCTCCAGGATCTCGTCTGCCGTCTCTTTCGAGCACAATTGCGTGGCCGGCGTCATCACGGCGGATCCGGCGGCGGCGACGCCGTGGCGGACGGCGTCGCGGAAGCTGTTGCCTGCTGACAGTTTCAGGGCGATGGCTGCGACCATGCTGTCGCCGGCGCCGACCGCGCTCCGCGTTTCGATCTTCGGCGGCTGGCAGAAGAAGCGGTCTTCGGCCGAGACGCCAACTGTGCCCTTGGAGCCGATCGACATGACCAGCTTCTCGGCCGCACCACGTGCAATCAACTGAAGGCCGTAATCGGCGAGCTCAGTAGGCGAGGCGAAACTGCGGCCCGAAACTTCGGTCGCTTCCGCGCCGTCCATCCTGAGCAGTGCAAACGGTGGACCCGTATTCTCGGCGGCGCTCACCAGCGCATCGCCCGAGGTGTCGAGGATCATGCTTGCGCCATTCTCGATTGCCAGTTTGTTGATGGTGCTTCCAATATCGGCTGGCGCGCCGACAGGCACACTGCCCGACATCACCACAAGGCGCCCTTGCGTCAGATGCGGCTTCAGCGCCGTGAGCAGGGCGGCGCTCTGTTCGGGCGGCCATGCCGGTCCGGGCAACTGAAACCGGTATTGCTTGCCGGTCGAGGTCTCGACCACGGCCATGGATTGCCGGGTGTTGCCAGCCACCGGAAAATGGATCGGCTCGATGCCCTCGGCCTTGAGCATGGCGAGCGCCATAAGGCCGGTTTCGCCGCCAAAGGCGACAAAGGCCTCCGACTGCCCCTCAAGCCGCAGGATGGCGCGGCTGACATTGACGCCGCCGCCGCCGGGATCGTAGCGCGGTTCGCCGCAGCGCAATTTGGCGCCAGCCACAACCGCGTCGACCGAGGTCGCCACGTCCAGGGCAGGGTTGAGTGTGATGGTCAGGATCTCAGACATGGGCCGGACCATCACACAGGCAGCAGGGTGGTTTCAATCGGTTTGAGCCGGATTGACCGGATTATTTTCCGGCCTTTTCCGCCTCTGCGACGTTTTGCTTGACCGCGACAAAACTGTCGGGCGTCACCGAAATGGTGTCGATGCCCGCGCGGACCAGTATCCTGGCGAAGGCCGGGTCGTTGGAGGGCGCCTGGCCGCAGAGCCCGACCTTGGCGCCGGCCGCGTGGGCCCTCTCGATCAGCGTCTCGATCATCCAGATCACCGCCGGATCGGACTCGCTGAACAGGTTTGCCAGTTCGCCTGAATCGCGGTCGACGCCCAGCGTCAGCTGGGTCAGGTCGTTGGAGCCGATGGAGAAGCCGTCGAAGCGTGTCGCGAACTCGGCGGCGCGGATGACATTGGAGGGGATCTCGCCCATCACATAGACCTGCATGCCGTTTTCGCCGCGTTTGAGGCCGTTCTCGGCCATCACGCCGAGCACCTTGTCCGCCTCGTCGGGCGAGCGGCAGAACGGGATCATGACCACGACATTGTCGAATCCCATCTCCTCACGCAGCATCTTGATCGCCTTGCATTCGAGCGCAAAGCCCTCCCGATAGGCGTCGGAGTAGTAGCGCGAGGCGCCGCGGAAGCCAATCATCGGGTTCTCCTCGTCGGGCTCGAAGGCGCGGCCGCCCAGCAGTTCGGCATATTCGTTGGTCTTGAAATCGCTCATCCGCACGATCACCGGCTTCGGGTAGGCGACGGCGGCGATGCGCGACAGGCCGCGCGCCAGCGTCTCGACAAAATAGTCGGATTTGTTGTCGTAGCGCCGTGTGAGTTCGGCGATCTTGGCCTTGGCGTCCTCGTCCTTGAGCGTGTCGAAATTGACGAGCGCCATCGGGTGGACCTTCACCGCCGAATTGACCACGAATTCCATCCGCGCCAGACCCACGCCATCGGCGGGCAGGCGCCACCAGCGAAAGGCGGCCGACGGATCGGCGAGGTTGAGCATGATCCTGGTCTTTGTCTCAGGCACATGGTCGAGGCGCACATCCTCGACTTCGTAATCGGCGATGCCTTCATAGACCGCGGCTTCTTCTCCGCCGGCGCAGGAGACCGTTACTTCCTGCAGATCGTGCAGGATCTGGGTGGCGGTGCCGGTGCCGACAATGGCCGGCAGGCCCAGTTCACGGCTGACGATGGCCGCATGCGAGGTGCGCCCGCCATGATCGGTGATGATCGCTGCCGCCCGCTTCATGATCGGCACCCAGTCGGGGTCGGTGGTCGACGTCACCAGGATCGAGCCATCGACGAACTTGTCGATGTCTTTGGCGTTCTCGATCAGGCAGACCCGGCCCGCCTTGACCGCGGACCCGACGCTGAGGCCCGTGAGCAGGATCTTGCCGGCTTTCTTGATGGTGTAGGTCTTGAGCGCGGTCACATCGGCGCGCGACTGCACGGTTTCGGGCCGTGCCTGGACGATGTAGAGCTTGCCGGTCTCACCATCCTTGGCCCATTCCATGTCCATTGGCTGGCCGTAATGCTCTTCGATGGTCGCGGCCTGTCGGGCGAGGCTGAGGATTTCCTCGTCCGACAGCACATAGGCCCGGCGTTCGGCCTTCGAGGTCGGCACGTTTTTGGTCTCGCCGCCCTCAGCCCCGGCGTAGATCATCTTGATCTCCTTGGCGCCGCAGGTCTTTTCGACGATCGGCTTGAGGCCGGGCCTGTCAAGCAACGGCTTGAACACCTGATATTCGTCGGGCGTCACCGCGCCCTGGACCACGTTTTCGCCGAGACCCCAGGCGGCGTTGATCAGCACCACCTTGTCAAAGCCCGATTCGGTGTCGATCGAGAACATCACGCCCGAGCCGCTGATGTCCGAGCGGACCATCAATTGCACACCGATCGACAGCGCCACCTGGTTGTGGTCGAAGCCCTGGATCTTGCGGTAAGTGATCGCCCGGTCGGTAAACAGCGAGGCGTAGCAGCGACGGCAGGTCGACAGCAGCGCCGCCTCGCCGCGCACATTGAGGTAGGTCTCCTGCTGGCCGGCAAAGCTCGCGTCCGGCAGGTCCTCGGCAGTGGCTGAAGAGCGGACTGCGACCGAGAGGTCGGTGTGGCCGGTGCGTTCGGAAAGTTCGCGGTAGGCCGCAACGATCGCCGCGCTGATATCCTCGGGAAAATCGCCCGCGACGATGGCCTCGCGCACCGCCTTGCCGGTCTCGGCCAGCGTGCGCTTGCCGCTTTCGAGCATGGTCATCGCATCGGCGATCACCTGGTTGAGATTGTTGGCCTTGATGAAGGCGCGGAAGGCGTCGGATGTGGTGGCGAAGCCCGGCGGCACATCGATACCCTTTTGTCCCAGCTGCTGGACCATTTCGCCCAGCGAAGAGTTCTTGCCGCCCACCAGCCCGACATCGCCGCGCGACAGATCTTCAAACCAGATGACATTCTTGTTGGCTGCGGACATGGGGCGCTCCTGAGGCATTGTGAAAAATATCGAACGAGATGCCAGTATAGGAGGCGCGATCCCGGCCGCCTTGATGTGCGTCAAAAGGGGGTGATCGAGCGAATTCGATGCACCGGGGGGATGGGTTAATGTGCGAGGTGCGGATAGCGCCTCCTCGCGTCATGCCTTCATTGTTGCTACAGGCGAGCAGCAGGCCGAGCCCGGGGCATCACGTCTTCGCTCACTCCCACATCATGCCAATTACCTCAGAGGTATCTGAAAATGACTGCTTTTCGTCGCGTCGGCATCCTGGGCCGTTTGTCACTGGCTTTCGGCTTTGTGCTTGCTCTCATGGCTGCTCTGACCATTTTCTCGGTGAGCCAGGTGGACGGCATCAGCCGGAACCTGCAGGTGATCAATGACGTCAACAGCGTCAAGCAGCGGTATTCCATCAATTTTCGCGGCAGTGTCCATGATCGCGCAATCGCCATTCGCGATGTCGTGCTGGTGTCCTCGCCAGCCGATTTGAAGGTTGCCGTCACACTGATTGACCAACTCGAAGCCACCTATGCAGAAAACGAGGTCGTGTTGAACCAGATGCTTGGTTCGCGCGAGGATACCTCGGCCGAGGAAAGGGCGATTGCTCAGGACATTGCGGATATCCAGGCCAGGACCAATCCGGTCGTGGACGAGATCATTTCCCTTGCCCGCGCGGGAAACAGCGCCGAAGCTGAAGCCTTGCTGATGGATCAGGCGCGCCCCTATTTTGTCGAATGGCTGGGGGCGATCAACCGGTTCATCGACTACCAGGAACTCCAGAACCAAACCGTCGGCGCGGAAGTCTCTGCAGCGGCTGACGGCTTCACCTATCTGCAGATGATTGGTCTTGGGTTTGCGCTGCTTCTCGCAGTGGGCTCGATCTGGGCTGTCGTTGTTGGCGTGACCCGCCCGCTCAACAAGATCACCGGCGCTATGTGCGCGCTGGCAGAGGGTGATCTCGACGTCACCATTCTTTGCGAAGAGCGCACCGACGAGATCGGTGCGATGGCTTCGACAGTCAAAGTCTTTCGCGACAATGCCCGTGAACGCCACCGTCTTGAGGAGGAGGCGAAAGCCAACCGCTCGCTGTCAGAAAAGGAACGGCTGGAGCGCGAAGAGCGGCAGAAGCAGGAAGCCGCCGGAGTTCGATTTGCCGTCGAAAGCATCGGTCATGCGCTGGGTCAACTCGCGGATGGCAAGCTGACCCACCGGATCAGCGAAAACTTTGCCGAGCGGCTTGACCCTTTGCGTGTCGACTTCAATGATGCCGTCGCCAAGCTGGAGGATGCGCTGCGGCGTGTCGGCCAGAACGCCCAGGCGATCGCGGCAGGCTCGAACCAGATCCGGGCGGCGGCAGACGATCTGTCCAAGCGCACCGAGCAGCAGGCGGCTTCCGTGGAAGAGACCGCGGCCGCGCTTGAGGAGATCACGACGACAGTCAGCGATTCAAGTCGCCGTGCCGACGAGGCTGGTAGGCTGGTGAACGAGACGCGCCAGTCGGCCGAACAGTCCGGCGAGGTCGTCAGTCGGGCCGTCCATGCCATGCAGGAAATCGAAACCTCTTCGAAGGAGATATCGAGCATCATCGGCGTCATTGACGAGATCGCGTTCCAGACCAACCTGCTGGCGCTTAACGCCGGGGTCGAGGCCGCGCGTGCGGGCGAGGCGGGCAGGGGCTTTGCGGTCGTGGCACAGGAAGTGCGCGAACTGGCGCAACGGTCTGCGAGTGCTGCCAAGGAGATCAAGGCGCTGATCAGCAAGTCAGGTGATCAGGTGAAGAACGGCGTCAGTCTGGTGACCGAAACCGGCAAGGCGCTTGAGCATATCGTCAGCCAGGTCCGGTCGGTCAGCACCAATGTCTCGGCGATCGTCGAAGGCGCCAAGGAACAGGCCATTGGCCTCAAGGAGATCAACGCCGCCGTCACTACCATGGACCAGGGCACGCAGCAGAATGCCGCCATGGTCGAGGAATCGACCGCCGCCAGCCATGCGCTGACCAAGGAAGCCGATGCCTTGTTCAAACTGATCGCCCGCTTCGAGATTTCCCAATCGGCTGCGCCGGCGCCGGCGCGCAACGGCCTTCACGCAGCCGTTGCCTCACCGGCAAACCGCCTGATCAACAGGGTGGCAGGCGCGATCCGCGGCAACGCGGCGGCCAAGCCGGACGCCTGGGAAGACTTCTGAGGCGGAGCCGCCCGCGCCAAGGCGTAAAGCTTCCTCAGCCTGTCAAGGAAAGGCCGCCGGGCGAAGGTCCGGCGGTTTTCGTTTATGATTGAAGGTTCAAAGGCATTCTGTCTGTAGCAAGGATCTCGGAATGACTGCCTACGGCCGGGCCAGAATGAAATCCGGCACGATGCCGGATCTTTCGATCGCGTCCGACGGATCGGCGCCGTCGAAAAAGCCGTAGCCCTTGATCAGCGCGGTCCTGAATCCGGCCGCGGCACCGCCGAGAATATCGGTGTGCAGCGTGTCGCCCACCATCACCACCCGGTCGTCGGGCACACCCGGCCTGATGCGCTGGCGCACGATGTCGAAGATCGCCGGGAACGGCTTGCCGTAAAATGACGGCGCAATCCCGGCTGCGTCGGCCAGCCGGTGGGCGTAGTGGCCCGGTTCGCGCGAGAGGCCTGCTTCGACCGGCGCGACCAGATCGGGGTTGCCGACCAGCAACTGGCGCGGATGATCCCTGAGCGCCTGTTCGAGCAGGCTCTGCCGGGTCTCGCTCCAGACCGATGCGCCCAGCATCAGGAATCCTTCGGCCTCGGCATAGGCGGCCGGATCATCCTCAAGAAAGATCGCGCCGTCAGGCAACTCTTCCCGTCCGAATTTGGGGGCTGCCACCATGCCCCATTTGCGCTTGGGGTAGGCGTGCAGATTGGCCAGCAGCGCCATCCGGCTTGAGACCACGTCTTCCGTGGCAAAGCTGTAACCCAGCCGGTGATAGCGGGCGTGCAGTACGGACGACGGATAGCCCGCCGCATTGGTGACGACGAGCACCTGCTTGCCGCGCGCCCTGAGCCCGTTGACGCGCTCGACCACGCCCGGAATGGCGGTTTCGCCGATGTTGAGCACGCCGAAGGCATCGAGCAGGAAGACGTCGAACTGATCGGCGATGGCATCAAGATGGTCAGCGTGCACGGATTTCGAAACCGGACGCATGGCGGGCAGGCGGTGACGCACGGCTTCATACTCGGTGAAGGCCCAAACCGCATCCTGGCCGGACATCACTTCTGCGCCCGTGCTCAAATGATGGCGCCCCGAACCTTGGCGGACACCCACTCCCCGACCAGAACTGCGGCCAGGATGACGATCAGGATCAGCGTTACCTGCGGCCAGGCCAGCGTGTTGAGCGAGGATTGCAGTTGCAGGCCGATGCCGCCGGCGCCGACCAGTCCGAGCACGGTGGATTCGCGGATGTTGATGTCCCAGCGGAAGACGCTGATGCCGGCAAAGGCGGGCATCACCTGCGGCACGATGCCGAAGGCCATCACCTGCCAGCGGCTGGCGCCGGTGGCGGTGATCGCCTCGACCTGCTTCTCGTCGATCTCCTCGATTGCCTCATAGAGCAGCTTGGCGCAGAACCCGATCGAGCGCAGCGCGATCGCCATCAGTCCGGCAAAGACGCCGGGGCCGACGATGGCCACCAGCAGCAGCGCCCAGATCAGCGAATTGATCGAGCGGGTGGCGACAATGATGAACAGCGCCACCGGCCTGATGAACAGCGCGCTTGGCGTGGTGTTGCGCGCCGCCAGAAACGCGATCGGCACGGCCATCACCAGGGCCAGCAGCGTGCCGAGCGTTGCCATGTTGAGCGTGTCCCAGAGCGGACCCCACAGATTGTCCATGTAGGACCAGCGCGGCGGCCAGGCGCGGCCGCCAATGTCGGCGGCAATCCTGGGCGCATCCCAGACGAAGAACCAGGTGGTGGCTTCGGAAATGCGCTGCCAGCACCACATGAAGATGGCGACTGCCACGAGATAGGCGGCCCAGCGGGTGAGCGTCTGGTTGCGGGTGCGCAACTGCCAGATCTTTGCGCCGTCTGGGGAGGTGGATACCGGCATTATTGCACCTTTGCCCGGATGATGCCGGAGAGATATTCGAGCGCCATCACGGTGACGATGATGATCAGGAGGATCGCCGCGGCGGTGTCGAACTCATAGCGGTCAAAGGCGGTGTTGAGCGTCGCCCCGATGCCGCCGGCGCCGACCAGGCCGAGGACAGCGGATTCGCGGAAATTGATGTCGAGCCGGTACATCGACAGCCCGATCAGCCGCGGCATCACCTGCGGCTGGACGCCGTAATTGATCCATTGCAGCCAGGACGAGCCGGTGGCGCGGATCGCCTCGGCCTGCGCCTTGCTCATTTCCTCGATGTCTTCGGCGAGCAGCTTCGACATGAAGCCGATGGTGGCGAACGACAGGGTCAGGAAGCCTGCGAGCGGGCCGAAGCCGAAGATCGCCACCAGCAGGATGGCGACGATGATCTCGTTCAGCGCCCGTGAAAGCGCGACGATGGCCCGGCAGACCAGATAGACCGGCAGCGGCGCGATGTTGCGCGCAGCACCCAGCCCGATCGGGACCGAAAGGGCGATGCCGACCACGGTCGAGGTGATGGTGATGATGATGCTTTCGAGAATGCCATCCCAGATGTCGCCGCCGCGGGAGACGAAATCGGGATTGAAGAACGCCGTCACGAAGGCCCAGCCGCGGCTCAGGCCCTCGGCGACACGTGTCCAGTTGACGTCGATCGAGCTTATGGCAAGCACGAGATAGATGAGGCCGCCGATGAACAGGCTCCAGCGCAGTGCCGGGTTCGGGATGAACGGCGGTTTCTTCCATCCGTTCCCCAGCCGCGCTTCCAGCGTGGCCGTGGTCATTGCGCCGCAACCTCGGCTTCGACCTCTTCCTCATCGACCTTGCGGATGGTGGCCTGCCAGTCTTCCTCGCCATAGATGCGGGTCAGCACGTCTTCGCCCATCTCGGTGGGCTTGCCGTCGAAGGCGAGTTCGCCTGCCTTCAGGCCGACGATGCGCTCGACAAACATCTGCGCCAGCGCCACGTCGTGAATGTTGATGACGGCGGCAAGGTCGCGTTCGGCGCACAATTCGCAGATCAGCCGCATGATCTGGCGCGAGGTCTTGGGATCAAGCGAGGCGGTCGGTTCATCGACCAGAAGCAGCCGGGGGTTCTGAATCAGCGCCCGGGCGATGCCGACGCGCTGGCGCTGGCCGCCGGAGAGTTCGTCGGCACGCTTGTCGGCCATCGCCAGAAGTCCGACGCGGTCAAGCAGCCGGAACGCCTCGTCGACATCGGACTGGGGAAACTTGCGCAGGAACGACCGCCAGAAGCCGACATAGCCGAGACGTCCCGACAGCACGTTCTCCATCACCGTCAGCCGCTCGACCAGCGCATATTCCTGAAAGATCATGCCCATCTTGCGCCGCATCTTGCGCAAGCCGGTCGAGCCCAGTGCGGTGATGTCGGTACCGTCGAGAATGACGCTGCCCGAGGTGGGTTCCACCAGCCGGTTGATGCAGCGGATCAGCGTCGACTTGCCTGCACCCGATGGACCGATCAAAGCCATGACCTGGCCGTTGGGGACAATCAGGTCAACTTCGTGCAGGGCCCTGTCGCCGGTGCGATAGGTCTTTGTCAGTTTCTTGAGTTCGAGCATGGGGTCCCGTCAGCATGAAAAAGGCGCCGCACCGAAGTGCGGCGCCGGAGGGCACGGGGTTACCCGCAGGTGTACTTGACGTCGTTGGCCGCATCGATCTTGCGGACGACGTCCCAGAAGCTCTTGTAGTCGATTTCGAGGAACTTGCCTTCGCCGGACTTCTCGAATTCGCTCTGCAGCGACGAGCCTTCCCATTCGAAGGTGAAGAAGGCTTCCTTGATCTTGTCCTGGAGCTCGGGCGTCAGGTTGTGCGCCACGCCGTAGCCGGTGGTCGGGAAGGTCTGCGACTTGTAGATCGACTTGATCTGGTCGGCCTTGACCACATCGCGTTCGATCATGCGGGCCATCACCGAGTTGGCGACCGCTGCGGCGGGGTAATCCTTGTTGGCGACGCCGAGGATCGAGTTGTCATGCTTGCCGGAGAAGGCAGGCTCGAAATCGGTGCCGGCTATCATGTTGTATTCGGCCTTGAGCAGCGCGGATGGCGCCTTGAAGCCGGAGTTCGAGGTTTCCGAGGTGAAGGCCATGACCTTGCCCTTGATGTCCTCGACCTTTTCGATGCCGGAATCCGGATAGGTGATGATTTCCATCTCGTAGCCGAAGCTGCCGTCCGCCGCTGCCATCATGGTGAAGGGACGGAAGCCGGCGCAATTGACGGCCAGCGGGTTGGAGCCGGTGTTGAAGCCGGCGATGTGCAGGCGGCCCGAGCGCATGGCTTCGATCTGGGCGGCATTGGACTGAACCGGGAAGAACTCGTTCTTCTTGCCGGTGACCTTTTCAAGGTGGACCAGGAAATCGGCCCAGGCTTCCTTGTAGACTGCCGGATCTTCAACCGGCGTATAGGCGAAGATCAGAGTGTCCGGATCGGAAAGTTGGGCCGGATCGGTCGGGATGTCGGCGATCAGATCGCCGTCAACATCGCAGTATTGCGCATCAAGGTCGCCGCGTTCGCACTCTGCGAGAGCGGAACCGGTCGTGAACGCTGACAGTGCCAGCACACTGGCAGCAGCCAGCAAGTAGTTTTTGAACATCATGTCATCCTCCCTGGATGATTTGAGTATGGAGACAGAAAAGTCGGTTTGGCAAGTCCAAGACTGCCGCGGGCATGCATCGGGTCGCACAGGCGCAACGCCGATCTACCCCACCCCTTAGACGGACGGTCATGACAGCTGTGTGACAAAGCCGGTCATTTGCGGTTCGGCCCGGACGGCGACCGGCCGGCCATCGGGTCCGCGCGGAGTGGCAGCGCCAGCCCGCGGGTGTTTGAAGCGCAACCGCGCGTCATCGGCAGCGCGGCATCATGTCGCCGTTCCCGGACAGATCCGCGACGCCGCGCTGCGGCCCTCAGACCGTGCCGCCGGTCGAACTCTCCAGCGCCACCATCTCCTGGCCGCCGGCCATCAGGTCCTGCAGTTCATCGGGCGTGATCTGGCCGCGCTGGGCGGTGCCGAGCGTCTTGCCGCGGTCGAGCACGGTGAAGCGGTCGCCGACCGCCAGCGCGTGGCGCACCGGTGGCCATGCAGAGGGCGAAGGTGACGATGATGGCCTGCCACACCGGCCACCCCAGCGTGATGGAGAAGATCGCGACCATCATGCCGGCAAAGCCGATCATCGAGCCGACCGAGAGGTCGAATTCGCCGGCGATCATGAGCAAAACACGAATTGACACATCTGCAACCGGTTGCAAAATGATCTTGATAATCTTGCTTTCCAGCGGTTTTCTGGGCAGTAATGACATCATACCGCACCGCATCGACAGGAGATGCCGCACGATGCCGCCAACGCTGAAGGATGTCGCCGAAAGGGCGGGCGTGTCGCGCGCCGCGGTGTCACGCACCTTCACCGATGGTGCGTCGGTGTCGCTGAAAATGCGCCGCAAGGTCGAAAAGGCGGCGACCGAGCTGGGTTACTGCCCCAATGCGCTCGCTTCGAGCCTGACCACGGGGCGCACCAAGCTGATCGGCCTGGTGTCGAACAATTTTCACAATCCGATCTTTCTCGAGGTGTTCGACCTGTTCACCCGCGGGCTGCAGGACCGGGGCCTGCGGCCGCTTCTGGTCAATCTGTCGGATGAAACCGATCCCGCCCATTCGATCCGCATGCTCAGGCAATATTCGGTCGACGGCGTGGTGGTGGCGTCATCGACGCTGCCGCCGGGCTTCGCCAAGTCGTTCCGCGATGCGGGCGTGCCGGTGGTGCACAGTTTCGGCCGCTATGCCAGTTCGCCCGAGGTGCATGTGGTCGGCATCGACAATGTCGAATGCGGACGCATGGCCGCGCGCGAGCTGGTCCGCCGCGGCTACCGCAACGTGGCGTTTCTGGGCGGCCCCGAACTCGCCACCTCGACACAGGACCGGCTGAGGGGCTTTGTCGAGGAACTGGCGCATCACCCGGAAATCGCCGTGCGCCATTCCTTCGCCGAGGCCTATTCCTTCAACGCCGGCCGCCGGGAGATGCTCAAGCGGCTCGCCGACCGCCCGGCGGAGGCCTATTTCTGCGGCGACGACGTGCTCTCCATCGGCGCGCTCAGCGCCATCACCGGCTCCGGGCTCACCGTGCCCGGCGACATCGGCCTGATCGGGCTCAACGACATGGAGATGGCCGGCTGGGAGAACATCAACCTGACCACCATCCGCCAGCCGATCAGTTCGATCATCGAATCCTCGATCGAGCTCATCGTCTCGATGCTGGAAAAGCCCGACCGCTACCCCGAAGCCCGGCTGTTTCCCTGCCGGGTGATCGAAAGAGGCACGCTGAGGCCGGTGGCGGGGTGAGGGGGCAAGGCGTTCGCGCCAACCCGCGCCTCACAACATCTGCGCCTTGTTCACCAGATCCTGCTTGGCTGGATAGGCTGACGTGTCGACGCCGCGCTCAGTGAGCGCCTGCCGCAACTCCTCCTCGCTTAGGGCCTCGATCGCCTCCGTGCTCATGGTCATGAAATTGAGCTTGCGCCTCAGCGGCGGATTGATCTCGCCGAACGCATGGCGGTCCGCAAACGCGAATTCCTGCGCATATTTGCCCATGAAATAGGTGAGAAACGTGTTGAGCGCCGGCCGCACGCGGGGATCGTCGGTCATGTGCTCGCTACATGCGTCCAGCGTCGCCACCATCAGATCGGTCCAGCGCCTGGCGCCTTTGTCGGTCATCAGCTCCATGGCATTGTGGGTGTGGTGGAAGTTCAGCCGGAAATCGCCGCCGTGATAGGCCGGCCCGCCGCCCATCACGTCGACCCACATGGACGCCTGGGTCATGACATGGTGCTCAAGCGGCCCGACGCGGGCGAACACCGCGGTGAACCAGTCCTCGTCGGCAAACACGCGCTCGTAGAAATCGCGCACGATGGCGACGATCCGGTCCGGCCCCAGCACCGAAAACAGCTGCCAGATCTGGATCGGCTTGCCCGGATCGTTCGGGGCATCGAGCGAGATGACCGGCGCCATCCGGTGCGCATCCCTGGGCAACAGGCCTCTGTCGATCGCCCAGACGATGAACTTGCGCTGGATCTCTTCCGACATGTAGCCATGCCGGGTCGCAAATGTGGGATAATGATATGTACTCACGCCTCTTGCCTTCAGAACAGGATGTTGATTTTTTTCCTATGTGAGCATCGCGCTACCGCAAAACAAGTTCTGCGCGGCCGAGAGCCTGATCGGCGATAAGGTGGGCTGTGATGTTTTGCCGTGTGGCTTTTGCCGGGAGAAGGATTAGAACGAGCGGCACGGCATCGCCCACGAGAGTCGGCGGGCGGTTTCGCGGACACGGAACACAGGCGCACCCATGGCAGGCCATCATCATCACCATGTCGATCCCGATGCGGGTGATTCCCGCGTCGCCTGGGCGGTTGTCGTCAATCTCGGCCTGACCGTGGCGCAGATCATCGGTGGCGTGCTCTCGGGCAGCCTGGCGATGATCGCCGACGCCATTCACAATCTATCCGACGCGCTGTCGCTGATCATCGCCTTCTTCGCCCGCAAGATAGCCCGCCGCCCCGCCGACCAGGCCATGACCTTCGGCTATGGCCGCGCCGAGGTGGTCGCCGCACTGATCAACTACACCACGCTGGTGGTGATCGGGCTCTATCTCATCTATGAGGCGGTGATGCGTTTCCTCACGCCCTCGGGCGTCGATGGCTGGCTGGTGGTGATCATCGCCGGCGTTGCCCTGCTGGTCGACGTGGTCACCGCCATGCTCACCTACCGGCTGTCGAAAGAAAGCGTCAATATCCGCGCCGCCTTCCTGCACAATGTCGCCGATGCACTGGGCTCGATCGCCGTGATCTTCGCCGGCACCCTGATCATCCTCTATGATTGGCTCTGGATAGACCCGGCCGTGACGCTGATGATCGCGGGCTACATATTGTGGATGTCATTCAATGAGATCGGCGCCGTCATCCGCATCCTGATGCTCGGCGCGCCGCCGGAACTCAACGCGAACAAGGTGATCACCAGCATCGAGGCCATCGACGGCGTCACAAGCGTGCATCACGTCCATCTGTGGCAAATGCAGGAGCACGAGGCTGCACTCGACGCCCATCTGGTCGTCGACCCCGGCCGCTGGGGCGACGCCGACGCCATCAAGAAGATGGTCAAGGAGAGGCTCAAGCAGGATTTCGGGATCGGCCACACGACGCTGGAGATAGAATGCGCCAGGCATGCCTGCGTCGGGGCGGGGGTGATCGGGTCCGGCCGTGTTGGCTGATGGCGCAGGACGGCCGGACATCGGAGCGCCCCTGACGGGCAGACGCCGATGTCCTGCCTTTTCTCAGATGGCGAAGCGCAGGATCGCGGCCAGCGATGCGTTCTCGGGAAGATCCGCCTTGCGCACGGCCAGAACCGTGCCGCCGGAGGCCAGGACCCGGCCCGCGATTTCATCGATCACGCCGTAGCTGCTTGCGCTTTCGCCCTTGGCAAAGGTCACTTCGCCGGTGACTTCGTCGACGGTGCCCGCCAGGTCCTCGTCCATGTCGACGAGCAGCGTATCAATCGCGCCGAAGGTTGCGGCCCGCGCCGCCTGGGCGATGTCGGTGGTGGCGCGGCCTTCGTTTTCGCGCGCCGCCAGCGTTTCCAGCGCCGAGGACACGCGGATCTCGTGCAGCGCCCGGATCAAGGGCTGGGCGTGGTCCTGGATATCGGCCTCGCTCATCTTGGCCGGGCTTGCCTCGATGGCGGCATCGATGAGATGCGGATAGCTGTTGACCGAGCGGAATATCGACAGCAGAGGCTCGGACGCGGCGAGGATCAGGGGTTCTGACCGGCCCGAAAAATAGGGGCGCAACGCCGCATCCACCTTTCGCGCATATTGGCGCAGGCGCAGCTTCTGGCCCTCGTCGCCCTGCACCCGGCCCGAAGCCGAGCGCGAGTTAACGGTAGAGGTGCCCGCGGCGCTGTGGGCATCCTTGGGCATGTGCGGGACCTTGATCTCGGCGGTGTGTTCGCCAGCTGTGACGTCGAAAAGGCGGACCCTGTTTTCTTCAAGCGCCAGCACATAGCCCGATTGCGGCACCGTCAGGCTGCGCAGCAGCGGATTGATGTGAAACCGGTCCGACACCTGCACCGTTTCTGTGATCCGGGCGGCGAAGCGGTGGGTGACCAGCCGCGCGGGTGTGACGAAGATCGCCAGCGCATGGGCCTGTCTCTGCCAGAATTCCTCGTCATCCATCAGGTCGTGGACCTGCTCGCTGATCGGCCAGATGTCGCGTTTGTCGAAGCCTGCATCGGCCAGCTGGGTCTCGGCCTCCTTCAGCATGTGGCCCAGACGGGTCACCGAGGCTCCGATGTTCTGCGATTCAGGCGTGGTGACCAGATAGATCGAAACGCTCACCCGGTCGCGGGCCTCAGAAAGGGCCTTCATCTCGGTCGGGGTGGGCAGGTCCAGATAAAGCATAAATTTCTCTTTCTCTTTTTAAGGGATATCCGCGTACAGATCAGCACACGGAACGGGAGGCAAGCCCTCGTTGGAAAACTCGGCCAGGAAATTCAATCTCAGTCCGCTGGCAGACAAGACCCGCGCGCCAAAACCATGGCGCCTATTGGCCTATCCCGCCCGCTTGATACTGTGAGCTTTCCGGTGGACCCTATCCTGCAGAACATTAAGGCAAGATGGTGTTGAGAGATGCTGCGGAAAAGCTCGTCGGAAAGGGCGGGGTTGCGGGGAATACCTGCTGCTGGTCGATCCGATCGACGGCTCCAGCAATATCGACGTCAACCTGACGGTGGGAACGATCTTCTCGGTTCTGGTGGCGCCTGCCGATGTCTTGGGTCGCGAAGTCACGGAACAGGATTTCCTGCAATCGGGCAGGCGCCAGGTCGCCGCCGGCTACGCCGTGTTCGGGCCGCAGGCATTTCTGGTGCTGTCGGTGGGAACCGGTGTGTACGAATTCGCGCTCGACCGGGAAATGGGCTCCTGGGTCATGACCCATGAGCGGATCCACATCCCCGCCGGCAACCGTGAGTTTGCGATCAACATGTCGAACGAGCGGCATTGGGCCGGGCCGGTGCGGCGCTACATCGCCGATTGCATGGCAGGCGCGGGCAGCCTGCGCGCGGCCAATTTCAACATGCGCTGGACCGGATCGATGGTCGCCGACATCCACCGCATGTTCAAGCGAGGCGGCATGTTTCTCTACCCCTGGGACGGGCGCGATCCGGCAAAACCCGGCAAGCTCAGGCTCATGTATGAAGCCAATCCAATGGCCTATCTGATTGAGCAGGCTGGCGGAAAGGCGGCTGTTGACACAAGGCGCATCATGGATGTCAACCTGAAGGGCTGCATCAGCGCATCGGCGTCATCATGGGCGATCATGACGGAGTCGACTATCTGATGCGGAATTTTTCCGATAAAGGATCAGTCTGATCAACCGGCCCCAATCCGGCCGGACCCGGTGAAATTGTGCAAGATCCTGGAGAAGCCTCAACCGGCCATGAAATGAATGTGCGGGCGGCTGTGGAACGGAGACGCGCTGACGCCGGCCTCAACCCGGAAGACATCGCGCAAGAGCGGCTCGGTGAGCACCGTTTCCGGTGACCCGCAGGCGGAGACGCGGCCTTCCTGCAGCACCACGATCCGGTCGCAGAACATCGCCGCGAGATTGAGATCGTGCAACGCCACCACGCTGGTCAGGTCGAGATCGCGGACCAGCCGCAGGATCTCGATCTGGTGATGGATGTCGAGATGGTTGGTCGGCTCGTCGAGAAACAGGATCTTCGGCGACTGCGCCAGGGCGCGGGCGATATGAACACGCTGGCGCTCGCCGCCCGACAGGGTCTGCCAGGCCTGTGCCTTGCGATCGGTCATGTCGACCCGCTCGAGCGCCGTCGTCACCGCCGCCTGGTCGTCGGCGGACCAGCCCGACAAAGCGGAGCGATGCGGCGTCCGGCCCAGCCGGACCACATCGAGCACGCTGACATTGGTGTCGGTGGCGGCGTTCTGCTGCACGAAGGCGACCTGCCGCGACAGGACGCGGCGCGGAACCTCCGCAATGTCCCGGTCCTGGATTTTCACCCGCCCGGACATGGGGCGCTTGAGACCCGCCAGCAGACGCAGGAGCGAAGATTTGCCGGATCCGTTGGGCCCGATCAGGCCCAGGGTCTCGCCCGGCGCGACCGACAGAGACACCTCGGAAACGATTGTCTTGTTCCTGACGCCCCAGGAGAGGTTTTCGGCGACGACGATCATGACTGGGGTCTCGCACGGTAGAGGATGATGGCGAAGAACGGCACCCCGACAAGGGCGGTGACAACACCGATCGGCACAGTCTGCTGCGCCACGATCACCCGCGAGACGATGTCGGCGCACACCATGAAGATGGCGCCGACAACGGCACAGGCGGGGATCAACCGCAGATGCAACGGCCCGATCACGTAGCGCGCGGCGTGCGGCACCACCAGGCCGACGAAGCCGATGGCGCCCACCATGGAGACGATGGTGGCCGTCAGGATGGCTGTCACGGCGAACATGATCAGGCGGATCCGCGCCACCGGAATGCCGAGTGCGGCGGCGTCCTCGTCGCCGAAGGTGAAGGCGTCGAGGGCGCGGGCCATGAAGATGCAGATTGCGAGCGATATCACGACCACCACCAGGAGAAGCTGGAAATCCGGCCAGCGCACGCCGCCGAAGCTGCCCAGAAGCCAGAACATGACGTCACGCGCCTGCTGCGCGTCGCCGGATGTGGTGACGATATAGGAGGTGAGCGCGTTGAACAGCTGCGAGGCGGCGACGCCGGCAAGGATGGTGTGGTTGGGGCCGCTGGTGGCGCCGTTGGAGAGCAATGCGACGAGCGCGAAAGCCGAGAACGCGCCGGCGAATGCACCCAGCGACAGCGACAGGCCGCCGGCGCCGACCCCAAGCACGATCACCGAGACCGCACCGGTGGAGGCGCCGGCCGACACGCCCAGGACGAAGGGCTCGGCCAGCGCATTGCGCAGCAGGGCCTGCAGGATGGCGCCGCAGATCGACAGTCCCGCGCCCGCAAGTGCGGCCACCAGCGCCCGGCTGAGGCGCAGGTTCCAGACCACGCTCTGCTCGATCGGCGAGATTTCGGCCGAAGTCAGGCCGAGCCCGTTGGTGACCGCGAGCGCCACCGTGCCCAGTCCAATGCTGTAGTCGCCGATCGCGGTGGCCAAGGCAATCGCCAGGGCCAGCACGGCGAGGCACAGCGCCAGCAGCAGCGCGAGCCGGAGCGTTCCGCTCTCAGAAGGCCCCGATGTCATCGCGTGAGGTCGAGAGCCTTGAGTTGCCTGGCCACTTCCTCGGCGCCGTAGAGCGTGCGGATGCTCGGATTCATCGAGGCTCCGCTCATGGTGACGATGCGCCCGGCGCTGACGGCTTCCATCTGGCTGACCGTCGGATCGGAGGTCAGAAACGCGATCTTGTTTTCCGCCTTGTCGAGGTCCCAGCGGTTGCGATCGACCTGCGCCACCACGATCACCTTCGGGTCTGCGGCCATGATGCCCTCCCAGCCGAGCGTCGGCCAGTCTGCCTCGGTCTGGATCGCGTTCGAGCCGCCCAGCACGTCGGCGATATAGCCCGAAGGCCCGTTGCCGCCGCCGAGATAGGCGTCGTCGGCCGGCGAGGGGCTGGAGAACCAGAACGGGAACGTGAGGTCGTCGTTGCCGGCGAACTCGGCGCGAAGGGCCGTCTCACGGGCCTTGAAGTCGGCGATCAGCGCCTCGCCGCGGTCGGCGACGTCGAAGATCCGCGCGAGATCGTCGATCTCCTGGTAGAGCAGGTCCATGCTCCACAGGTTTTCGCGGCTGCCATAGGCGTCGGTGGCGTTCTTGGTGGTCGCGCAGGCGCTGGGTGACAGGTAGGTCGGAACGCCGAGCGTTTCGAAATCCTCGCGCTTGGCAACCTTGCTGTCCGGCCCGAGCAGGGTGACCAGCATCGCGGCGACGAAATCCGGCTGCTTCGACAACACCGCCTCGAGCGTCGGGAACTCGACGGTCAGGATCTCCACCTTGCTGTTGGCTTCTTCCAGATCGGGCAGCACGCTGTTGGGCCAGAATGCGGTGGCTGCCATGCGCTCCTCAAGGCCCAGAAGCAGAAGGATCTCGGCGCTGTTCTGGCCAAGTGCGACGGCATTCTTTGGCGCCCGGTCGAAGGTGACCGACTGCCCGCAATTCTCGATCGTCAGCGGATAGGCGGTGGGTTCGGCTTTCAGCGCGGTGCAGGCGAATGTCGCGGCGACAGTCCCCATGACCAGAAGGCTCTTGTTCAACATATTGCGGTCTCCATAACATGACTAAAATTCTCAGGTTTCCCTACAGAGCCGAATTGGATTAATCAAGAGTGTTTCACTCATGTTTTGAGGTGTCTCGGATCGCCGGGTCCGTGTTGCGTCAATGCAGATCCCTTGCCAAGTTGGATGCATCAAGCTCCGCGATGTTTGCGCGGACGAAAGATGCGGCGTTGCCGCCCGGCCTTGTCCGGAACGGCCTGAGGTTCAGCTCTTTCTACGGATGCGCCCGACCAGTTCCGTCGCCTCGACCAGCGTGTTGGAGATGGTGCCGTATTTGAGGATGTTCCGGTGCAGAAGCTCGAGCCGCTGATCGGTTTCATCGGTCTCCACCACGATCTCGTAATCGATGCGGACCATCTTCGGCGGTCTGTCCTGGCGCTGGCCATGCAGGCTGACCTCCATGCCGCGCAGATCGAAATCCAGCATTGGCGCCACCCGTTCGGCGCCTTTCAGCATGCAGGCGGCAAGGCTGGCGAGCAGCATCTCGGCCGGGTTGAACGCGTCGTCGCGGCCCGCCATGTCCGTGTCGAGCACGATCCGCGCCTCTTTTGCTGCGGCTTCCGATCCATGGCTGTCGATGCGGCGGGCGGTGACCTTGTATTCCAGCATCATTCCCACTCCATCTCTTCATAGGTCGCCTGGGCGTTGCTGCCTGCGAGACTGTCGAACTGTTCGAGATAGGCCCAGGCCGACTGATCGATGCTCGGTGCCTCCATGATGTCGCCGCTCGCTTCGATCAGTGCGCCAATCTGCGTGCGCAGGTTGACGAGATAGTCATGGGTGTCGCGCCGCGCGGTCGCCAGATCGGTGGCGTTGCCGTGTCCCGGTACTATGTGGGCCGGATCGAACGCCGCCATGGCGTCGAACACCTCGATCCAGCTCCTGATGTTGCGCGCCGGTCCGTTGCCGAGAATACGGTCGACATAGACGATGTCGCCGGTGAACATCACATCACGGTCTTCGAGCCAGACGAAGGCATCGCCCGGCGTGTGGGCGGAGCCGCGATGCATGATCTGAAAGCTCAGGCCGCCGAAATCGAGCCTGTAGTCGCTCTCGAAAGTGATGTCGGCATGGGACGGCTCGGTTCCCGCAATCCCGTCGCCGAGAAGTTGCGCAAGCGCGCTCATCTGCATCGAGCCGCGGGCCTGCTGGTCGGCCACTGCCGCCTCGGATGCGATCACGGTGGCGCCCTGCGCCTGCCAATAGCCGTTGCCGAGCCAGCGGTGATCCTGCCCGCCGGTGTTGATCACAAATCTCACCGGCTGGTCGGTGACGCTGCGGACCGCGTCATGCAGCATGTCCGCGCCTTTGTAGGATCCGCCCGGATCGATCAGCACCGCGCCCGCATCGGTCACGACGAGGCCGAAGGTTGCGTTGTTGGCAAGATTTTCCGGGCTGCGCTGCTCGGTCTCGCCGACAATGGCCCAGACGCCGTCGGTGACGGGTTGGATCTCCAGTGGCTGGCCCAGGGCGAGCGTGGGAATGGCAACAGCCATCGCGGCGGTGATGATCCGGATCATGTGGTCAACCAGCCTTCCAGCTTTCCCGCATCCGGCAGACCGCCGGCATGGACCAGCTTGCCGTCCACCGAGATGCCCGGTGTCGACATGACACCCGCCATGGCCATGGATTTCGCATCGGTGACCTTTAAAACCTCGACCTCGATACCCAGTCTGGCGGCGACCTCCTTGACCATTTTCCCGGTGGTTTCGCATCTGGCGCAGCCGGGGCCATAAATATTGACGGTTTTCATGGTGTCGTCTCCTTCTTTTGGAAAACTGAGATCTGAAAGTCCTGCACCGCTCCTTTTGGAGTCCTGTGGGCAAGCAACTCTGAATGGAGCGGAACCAGCAGCCCTGGCGCGAGATTGGCAAACATTTCGTTCAGTTCAGACGGAGCGTAGCGTTGCACCGGCAAGCCTGAACAGGTGGCGGGACCGGTTGAAGCGAATGTCAAAATGATCGCCACGCCGCCGGGACGAAGCGCCGCATCAAGCGTGCGCAGATAGCTGCGACGATCCTTGATGTCGGTCAGGAAATGAAAGGCCGCACGATCATGCCAAAGATCGTAGAGCCGATCAGGTTGCCAATCGCGCACATCACCGACAACAAGGGACACCTCGTCAGCACGATCACCCAGCCGGGCCTGGGTGATCGCAAGAGCTTCTGCCGATAAATCCAGAACAGTGACCGGCCCGATCCCCGCATCAAGGCAATGGTCAACCAGTGCGGACGACCCACCGCCGATATCGACCAGCGCCCCACCGGCAGGCATCATCTGGCGCACGAGCCGAATGGACGCCTCGGGCGTCTCTTCGAACCATGTCAGCGCCTTCGCATCACGTGCCGTGTAGGCGGTATCCCAATGCTGGTTGGTGCTCATGGGGTCTCTCCGGGTTACAGAATTGCGTTGAACAGAAAACCGGTGGCGAGGATGCCGCCCGCGACGACCGCGATGAAGATCGCGATCAGCCGCAGCTTCAGCACCTGCTTGAGAATGATCATTTCGGGCAGCGACAGCGCGATCACCGACATCATGAAGGCGAGCGTCGTGCCGAGCGCCGCGCCCTTGCCCAGGAGCGCCTCGACGATGGGGATGACGCCGGCCGCATTGGTGTACATCGGCACGCCCACGGCCACTGCGACCGGCACCGACCACCAGGCCTCGCCGCCCATGATCTGGAGCATCATCGCTTCAGGCACATAGCCGTGAATCGCCGCGCCGATGCCGATGCCGACCAGCACCCAGATCCAGACCTTGCCGACGATTTCGCGGACCTGCTCTGCCCCGATTTTCAAGCGGTCGACCAGGGTGAGCTGTTCTTCCGGCAGGTCGCCAACAGGCCCGGCGTTCAGCTCGCGCACCCAGTCCTGCAGATGGCGCTCGAGCCCCATCCGGCCCAGCACGAAGCCTGCAACGGTGGCGATGGTGAAGCCGAAGACGAGGTAGAGGGTGGCGATCTGCCAGCCGACGAGACCGTAAAGCAGACCGAGACCCACCGGTCCAACCATCGGCCCGGCGATGAGGAAGGAGAAGGTCACGCCCAGCGGAATGCCAGCCGAGACGAAGCCGATGAACAGCGGCACCGAAGAGCAGGAACAGAACGGCGTCAGCACACCCAGCAGCGAGGCCAGCGGGTAGCCCCAGATCTCCCGCTTGCCGGCCAGGATCGCGCGGGTCTTTTCCGGGCTGAACCAGCTGCGCAGCACGCCGGTGACAAAGACGATGCCGGTCAGCAGCAAAAGCACCTTCGGCACGTCATAGACGAAAAAGGCAATGGCCTCGCCGGTATGGCTGTCACGCGCCACCGGAAACAGTGAGGTGACCCATTCCGAGAACGGGATCAACTGGCCATAGACAAGGTAGAGCGCCACCGCCGCCGTGGGCACACCCAGGTACCAGAGCCAGTCCGGCGTCCCGCGTGGGGGAGCCGGGTCGTAGGTCTCGATGGTCATGCGACCTTCCTTTGGGATATGGTTTCTGCGGCAAGCACCGCTTCGATGATTGTTGCCAATTCCGGCGCGAAATCGGGATTGCGGCGATAGCGCACCCATTGGGCGTCGCGCCGGTCGAGAACCAGACCGGCCTCGCGCAAGACCTTCATGTGCCGCGACATCCGGCTCTGGCTGGCGCCCAGTCGCGTCATCAGTTCGCAGACGCAAAGCTCCCTCCCGCCCCACAAAAGGGCAAGCGCCGCGCGGCGGGTCGGATCGGAAAGGGCTGTCAGAATCTCCTGCATGCAGAGACAAATATGCTGTTTGGCGCATATGCGCCTTGATCCGTATCAACGTGAAGGCCGTTCCCGGTCATTCCGCCGATTGCTGCCGTGTTTCCGAGGAAACTGGCCTGCGCCCGGCGAACTGCGATGGAGTTGACCAGAGCACGCCGCCATGGCGCCGCCCCAGCTTTCAGATGGTGGACAGCCACTTTCTTGGCGAGTAACCCGCCTTCACCCCGCCGCATCCACCCACAGTGCCGCAAGCCTTTTTCGCACAACGCGCTTGTCATCCCGGAGCAGGTTCTTGACGATCCCGCGGATCTGTTCGTGCAGTTCGACCGAGCGTGCCGCCATCACCGTGCGCAAGACCGCGATGTCTTCGTCGCTGCCGATGGCGCCGGGATCGGTGGCGATCAGGGTTTCCAGGCAGGCGAGGTCGTGGTCGTCGCCGAGCGCTTCGCCGGCGATATCGGCGACGTCGGCGCGCAGGCCCAATTCGCCGGGCCAGGCGGGGCTCATGAGTTGCACATGCATGCGGTGGTACTTGATGCGCTTGCGAAGGTCGTGCCAGTCGGCGGCCTCGTTGCTGGTGACGGCCGTCTGCAGCGCGATGACGGCGCGGCCGTAATTCTTGGCAGTGCCCCTGGCCAGGAGCGCGATCGCCTTGGTCCGGCGCTTGGGCAGCCGCAGCGCGGCGAGCGCCTCAATGCCTTTTCCGCAGGTCGAGACGGCGGCCTCGATCTTGTCCTCGAGGTCGGTCTCCTCCCGGGTGATACGGTCGAGGCGGTCGGCCAGCCAGGCGCGGATGGAAAAAAGCCTGTCGTGGTTCTCCGCCGTCGCCTGGCTCTCGATAAGATGATCCAGCGTCTCGACCAGCGCCGTGGCGTCGCGCACGGTGGACAGAGTGCGGGCCATGTCGCGGATCCGGGCGTTTTCGGCTTCATAGAAATCCGGGGCGGCATCGCGCACCAGCCGGAACAGGCCGCGCAGCTTCTTGAAGCGCTTGCGCGCGTCATGGATCGCCTGGTAGCGGCCCTTGGGCTGATCGCCCAGGGTCTCGATGGCGCGGTCATACTGGATTTCGGCGATGCGCACGACCTCAGTCGTCAGATCCTTGCCGGGGCGGATGCGGTAGCTCACAGGTGGATCCCCTCGGGCCAGCCCTGTGTCGCCAGAACTGCATTGGTCCAGGCCGGATCGCCGGTGACCTCGCGCCCGAGCCAGGCGGGCAGGGCCGGGGCCTCATCCTCGGCGCCCATCTCCACCTCGGCCATCACCAGGCCTGCGAGTGCGCCTTCAAACACGTCAACTTCCCAGACATGGGCGTCGGATTTGATGATATGGCGGGTCTTCTCGATCACCCGGCCGCGGCTCGCCTCTACCATGTCTCGCGCATCGTCAAGCGGGACGGGATACTCGAATTCGTCACGCGTCATCTCCGACACGCCAAGCTTGACCGTGAGCCACGCCTCGTCGCCGTCCAGAATACGCACGCGCACCGAAGTCTCGCCGTCAATCGCCAGATAGGCCTGCACCAGCGTCCGCGACGTTTCCGCAGTGTCGCGCCAGGCGTCGCTGACAACCATGAATTTGCGTTCGATTTCCTTTGCCATGCGGCATTGTTGACCGAAAGCCGCGTCACATGCAATTGGCGAAGGCCAGCGTGGCGTCTTCAGCGAAACAACGGCGGCCGTGCGTCCACCCAGATGCCATCCGCCTTGCCTGACTCCGCCACGGCAAAAACGGCGGCCATCGAGCGCAGCCCGTCCTCGGCGCGGGGGTAGAGATTGGCGGCGGGATCCATCGTCCGCCCGTCTTTCTCGGCGCGGATGGCTTCGGCGAGGTCCTTGTAGATGTTGGCAAAGGCCAGCGGCATGCCCTCGGCGTGGCCGATCGTGACGCGGCTGGTGCGGTCGGCCTCGGGCGAGAGATTTGCCTCACCGCGCTCGATCACCTGCAGCCGGCCGCCCAGCGGCATGTAATAGAGCTGGTTGGGCTGTTCCTGCGCCCACCTGAGCCCGCCCTTTTCGCCGAACACCTGGAGCGTCAGCCCGTGCTGGCGGCCGATGGCGATCGACGAGGTCCAGAGCCGCCCGACCGCGCCGGGTTCTTCACCCTTGGCCATCCGGAAATTCACCATCGCGTCGTCCTCAAGCACCCGGCTGGGAATGCACGAGACGGTGTCGGCGGAGAGTTTTTCCACCTCCTGGCCGGTGACGAAGCTTGCCATATGCAGCGCGTGAATCCCGCAATCGGCGAATTGCGCCGAGACGCCGGCCTGGGCCGGGTCATAGCGCCAGCGCACCCGGGGATTGTCGGCGTCGGCGGCATCGGCATGGTGGCCATGGGCGAATTCGGCCTTGACCAGCCGGATTGCTCCCAGGTCGCCCCGCGCCACCATCGCCTTCATGTGGCGCACCAGCGAATAGCCGGTGTAGCCGTAATTGACCGCGCAGATTTTTCCCGTAGCGCGGGCGGTGCGGACAATGTCCTCGCCTTCAGCCACCGTCATGGTCATCGGCTTTTCGCACAGCACGTGAAAGCCCGCTTCCAGGAAAGCCTTGGTGATCTCGTAATGGGTGGCGTTGGGGGTGGCCACGGTGACCAGATCGACGCGGTCAGGGCGGGCGCGTTCGCCCGCCAGCATCTCGCGCCAGTCGCCATAGGCGCGGTCGGCGGAGAGCCCCAGCCGCTGCCCATAGTCCCGGCCGGCGTCAGGCCGGTGGTCGAGCGCGCCGGCCGCAAACTCGAACTCACCGTCCAGGCCAGCGCCGAGCCGATGCGCCGGGCCGATCTGGCTGCCTTCGCCGCCGCCGATCATGCCCCATTTGAGCTTTGTCATGCCGGGATCTCCCTTGATGTGAAACAGCGCTGGGTCGAAAACCGCAGCATAAGATGTCATTGCCAGTCCCGGTCTCAGTCTCCGCCGTCTCCGTCACCCCGGCCCCCGAGCCGGGGTCCAGCGACGAGCGTCCGCGCGCCGGAAGACTCTTTCAGCCCAAAGACCTGGGCTGGCTGGATGCCAAATCAAGTCCGGCATGACGGCGTTGGGCAACGGACCCTCACTCAGAAGCCGATGGATCGCAGATAGGCGCGGTTGGCGGTGGCGTCGCCCAGCGTGTCGGGATCCAGAGCCGGGTCGCAATCCTGCTCCACAGTGCACCAGCCCTCGAAGCCGTGATCGAGCAGGATCTGCCGCACGGCGGGAAAATCGACGTCGCCCTGGCCGAGATTGCAGAAGATGCCCTGGCCGCAGGCCTCGTAGAAGCCGGTGCGATTGGCGATCGCCTCAGCTTTCACCTTCGGGTCGATGTCCTTGAAATGCATGTAGGAAATGCGATACATATGCCGCTTCATGAAAGCGACCGGATCAAAGCCCGCATAGGAATGGTGGCCGGTGTCGAAGCAGATCTTGAGAATGCTTTCGTCGACCTCGTCGAGCAGGCGTTCGAGTTCCGGCTCGAAATCGATGAAGCCTGCTGCATGGGCATGAATGCCGACAGTGAGCCCATATTCCTCCGCGCCGAGCCTCGCCACCGTGGCGATGCGGTCGCGGAAAGCCGCCCATTCGGCCTGGTCCATCTGCTCGGCTTCGCTCGCGCGGCCGGCGGTCGGCGCCCGGCGCGGCGAGATTGAATCGATCAGCACCAGATGCTCAGCGCCATGGGCGACCAGCGCCTTGCAGGTCCTGACCGCGCCATCCATCACGTCGTCCCACTGGGTCGGATCGTGGAAGGCGCGGAACACCACGCCGCCGATCAGCTCCAGCCCATTTTCCGCAAGCGCCTCGGCAAGGATCGCCGGGTCCTCCGGCATGAAGCCGACGGGGCCGAGTTCGATGCCGGTGTAGCCCGCTTCCGCGCATTGGCTGAGCACCGTGCGCCAGGCCGGGTTGCGCGGATCGTTGGGGAATTCCACACCCCAGGAGCAGGGCGCGTTGCCAATCTGGATCGTCATTCAAGTTACCCTTGTCTACCTAAGTTGCTCTATTGGGGTGCGCCGATGGTTTGCCAGGTTTTCGTCTCGGAGGAGGCAAAGGCCGCCGCCACGATTTCGTTGACCGCATGGCCGTCGCGGAAGGTGGGCCAGATGGCTTCGCCGGTTTCGATGGCGCGGAGGAAATCCCGCGCCTCGATGATGATCTGGTCCTGGTAGCCGGTGCCGTGGCCCGGACCCTGGCAGAAGGGAAGAAAATCCGGATGGGCAGGCCCCGTCAGGATCTTGCGGAAACCCCGCACCGCTTCCGGCTCGTCCATGAGGTAAAGCCACAGCGCGTTCTGGTCTTCCTGGTCGAAACGGATCGCGCCTTTCGTGCCGGTGATCTCGTAGGCATAGCCCATCTTGCGGCCCGTCGCGATGCGGCTGAAATGCATCTGTCCCATCGCGCCGTTTTCAAACCGGCACATCATCTGGCCCTGGTCGTCATTGCTGACCGGGCCGCCGGGCCGCATCGCGTGCACGGTCTCCACCTCGGCAACCAGCGAGCGGATCGGACCGACAAGCGCCAGCGCCGCATTGACCATGTGCGGCGCAAGGTCGCCCATGGTGCCGTTGGCGCGGCCGTCGGTGCGCCAGTTGGCCGGCGTCTCGGGGTCGGCCAGGAAATCCTCGGTGTGCTCGCCGCGAAACCAGGTGATCGCGCCGATGGCGCCCTCGGCAATCAGTTTCCGGGCAAACTGGCTGGCGGGTGTGCGGATATAGTTGAAGCCCACCATGTTGGCGACGCCGCTTTTCTCGGCCGCCGCCACCATGGCGCGGCTGTCGTCGAGCGAGGCGCCCATCGGCTTTTCGCACAGCACCGGCTTGCCGCGCGCGAAGGCGGCCTCGGCGATCGCGCGGTGGGTGGATTGCGGCGAGGCGGCCGAGACCATTTCCAGGCGCGGCCGCAGCGCCGTGTCGAACACCGCGCCGACGCTCGCCATCGCCACCGCATGGGCCTTGCCCATGTAGCCGCCTCCCACGATTCCGATGCCGATGTCCGTCATGCTCAAGCCCATCTTGAAATTCAGTTTGCAACCGGTTGCAAAATAAGTATCCTCGGAGCCGAAGTTTCGCAAGCGGCATTTTGGCACCCAGGTATAACCGGATCCATCTGTTGCAGGCCAAGGGAGGATACAGCGCTCATGAATGACGGGACCGTTCGGCTGACAGTGGCGCAGGCCATTGTCCGCTATCTCGCCAACCAGTTCATCGAGATCGACGGCGAGGAGATGCGCCTGTGCGGCGGCGGCTTCGGCATCTTTGGCCATGGCAATGTCACCTGCCTGGGCGAAGCGCTGTACGAGCATCGCGACGCGCTGCCGCTCTACCGCGGCCAGAACGAGCAGAGCATGGGCTTTGCCGCCGCAGGCTACGCCAAGCAGTGGCTGAGACAGCGCTTCATGTTCTGCACCGCGTCGGCAGGTCCCGGAACCGCGAACCTGTTGACGGCGGCGGCGCTGGCGCATGCCAACCGCCTGCCGATACTGATGCTGTGCGGCGACGTGTTCCTCACACGGCTGCCCGATCCGGTGCTCCAGCAGCTCGAGCATTACGGCAATCCGGCGATGGGGCTGAATGACGCCTTCAAGCCGGTCAGCCGCTACTGGGACCGTATCACCCACCCGGCGCAGATCATCCAGACGCTGCCCGCGGCGATCGCCACCATGCTCGATCCGGCCGATTGCGGCCCGGCGTTTCTGGGCCTGCCGCAGGATGTGCAGGGCTGGGCCTATGACTATCCGGTGGAGCTGTTCGACAAGAAGCTCCACCGCATCCGCCGCCAGGCGCCGGATGCGCGCGAGATTGCCGACGCCGCGGCGCTGATCGCGTCGGCAAGCGCGCCTGTGATCATTGCTGGCGGCGGGGTGCAATATTCCCGCGCCGTCAAGGAACTCACCGCTTTCGCCGAATCGCGCCAGATCCCGGTGATCGAGACCATCGCGGGACGCGCCAATCTTCTGAATGATCACCCGCTCAATATCGGCCCCGTCGGGGTCACCGGGTCGGACAGCGCCAACACGATCGCGGCCAAGGCCGATGTCATCATCGCCATCGGCACGCGGCTGCAGGACTTCACCACCGGCTCCTGGACAGCGTTTGACAAGGCCGCCAGGATTGTCTCGATCAACGCCGCGCGCCACGATGCGGCCAAGCACCTCTCGCTGCCGGTGGTGGGCGACGCGAAGCTCGCGATCAGAGCGCTCGACGCGGCGCTCGGGCGCTATCATGCACCCACCGGCTGGACCACGCTGGCCCAGGCCGAGCGCATGGACTGGGATAAATATGTCGAAGGCAATGTGGCCCACGGCAATCGGCCCAGTTCCTATGCCCAGGCCATCGGCGTGGTCAACGCGCTGTGCGACAGCCGCGACCGGGTGGTCACCGCCTCGGGCGGGTTGCCGGCGGAGGTCACCGCCAACTGGCGCACGCGCGACATCGGCACGGTCGATGTCGAGTTCGGCTTCTCCTGCATGGGCTACGAGATCGCCGGCGGCTGGGGCGCCCGCATCGCGCAAATGGAGCGCGAACCGGACAAGGACACCATCGTGCTGGTGGGTGACGGCGCCTACCTGTTGATGAACTCCGACATCTATTCCTCGGTGCTCACCAACAAGAAACTCATCGTCCTGGTGCTCGACAATGGCGGTTTCGCCGTCATCAACAAGCTGCAAAACAACACCGGCAACGAGAGCTTCAACAATCTGATCGCCGATTGCCCGACTGTGGCCGAACCCTTCGCGGTGGATTTCGAGGCCCATGCCGCTTCGATGGGCGCCATTGCCGAGACCGTCGCCAATCCGGCGGAACTCGGCGAGGCCTTCATGCGCGCCAAGGCGAGTTCGAAAACCCACGTCATCGTCATGAAGGTCGACGCCTATGAGGGCTGGACCACGCAAGGCCACACCTGGTGGGAAGTCGGCACGCCCGAGGTGAGCGACAGTCCGAAAGTGACGGCTGCGCATCACGACTGGGAATCGGCCCGCTCCAGACAGCGCAAGGGGGTCTGAGATGACCGGCCCCAGGCAAAGACCGAGATTGCGCACAGGCAATGCCGAGGGGCGGGCATGAAGGTGCTCGACGGCATCAAAGCGCGTAATTTTCTGGTGATCGGCCGGGTCGGCATGGACCTGTGCCCCGATCCTCCCGGCGTGCGCACCAGGGATGCGAGTTCGATGATGGTGTCGATGGGGGGCTCCAGCGCCAATATCGCCGCTGGCCTGGTCAAGCTCGGCTGCAAGGCGGCGCTGGTCACCAAGGTCTCCAACGATGCGGTCGGCTGGTATTGCCTGAACCAGCTCGATCACTACGGCGTCGACCGGACGCATGTGAAGGCGATCACGGGCGAATGCCGCACCTCGCTTGCGGTCTACGAATCCCGGGTGGAGGAGCACCAGAGCGTCATCTACCGCAACAATGCCGCCGATTTTCAGATGGGCGTCAGCGATGTCGAGGCGGTGGATTACGCAGCCTTTGGCGCGCTGATCACGGCGGGAACCGTGTTTGCCGCCGAGCCGTCGCGCTCGGCAGCCTTCCGGGCGTTCGAACTGGCGCGCGCCGCCGGGCTGCCGGTCATCTTCGACATCGATTACCGGCCCTATTCCTGGCCGTCGGCGGATGTCGCTGCCGATGTTCTGTCGCGGGCGGGAGCGATGGCCGATCTGATTGTCGGCAATGACGAGGAATTCGGCTTCATGGCGGGCGGGCTCGACAAGGGGCTGGCGAAGGCGCGCACGCTTGCCGCCACCAGCGCCGTCATCGTGGTCTACAAGATGGGTCCAAAGGGCGCGGTGGCCTTTGCCGATGGCCGGGAGCTGCGCACCGGGATTTATCCCGTGACAGCGCTCAAGCCCACCGGGGCGGGCGACAGTTTCATGGCGGGCCTGCTCGCTTCGCTCTCCGAAGGCCAGGGGCTTGAAGACGCCGTGCTGCGCGGCTCGGCCTGTGCGGCCATCGCCGTCTCGCGGCCCGGCTGCGCGCCCGCCATGCCGACCACTGCCGAGCTCGAGGATTTCCTCTCCACACATTCCGGCCCGATGCCTGTCTGAGCCCCCCGTTGCCCGAAAGGACCAGAACCCATGCATATCGCGCCCTATGACAACAAGAACCGACCGATCGTCGATGTGGAGAGCGCCTGCGTGCCGCTCAACTATTTCAACATCGTCAAGCTCACGAAGGGCGAGGCCTTCGAATACCAGGTGCCGGGCTACGAGACCTGCATCGTGCCTGCCACCGGCACCGTCGATGTCGAGATCGAGGGCGTGTCGTTCGAGGCGCTGGGCAATCGCCGCATTGATGTCTGGGACGGCGAGCCGGAGGGCGTCTATGTGCCGGTCGGCGCCAAGGTGACCATCACTTGCGTGTCCGACCAGACCGAGACCTTCATCGCCGGGGCCAAATACGACACCGTGCTGGAGCCCTTCGATGTCCGCGCCGACGGGCTCGATCTGGTGCAATACGGCTCCGACGACACCAAGACCCATCGCAAGATCAAGCATATCCTCGGCCAGAAACACCACGGCAAGGTCGGCCGGCTGCTGGTCAGCGAGCTGTTCACGGTCGGGCAGGGCGGCTGGTCGGGCTTCCCGAGCCACAAGCACGACACCGACCGTCTGCCCGACGAGACGCGGCATGACGAGACCTACAATTTTCGCTTCCGGCCCAACCACGGCTCGGGCGTGCAGATGCTGCAGCGCGAGGACAACAAGCCGGGCGACGCCTATCACATCGTCGACGGATCGACGATCTGCCTCGACAAGGGCTACCACCCGTGCTGCGTGCTGCCCGGTTACGAGATGTATTACTTCACCATTCTGGGCGGGCTCAGCCAGCGCTCGCTGGTGCAATATTTCCAGCCGACCCATGCCTACCAGATCGAAACCATTCCCGGGATCAAGGACATGGTGGCCAAGTTCAAATGAGCATCGCCACGCTCGCCGAAGTGTTGCAGCCGGCGCTGAGACAGGGCTATGCGGTGGCCGGGCTGGTGACGCTCGGCTGGGAGGACATGCGCGCCTATGTGGCCGCCGCCGAGGCCGAGGGCGCGCCGGTGATCCTGCAGGCGGGGCCGTCCTGCCGGGCGCACACGCCGCTGCCGGTGCTGGGCAAGATGTTCCGGCATCTGGCCGAAACCGCCTCCGTTCCCGTCGTCGCCCATCTCGATCACGGCTACACATTAGAGGAATGCCGCGAAGCGCTCGACAGCGGCTTCACCTCGCTTATGTATGACGGCTCGCGCAAGCCGCTCGCGCAGAACATCGACGAAACTGCTCGGATCGCGGAGTTGGCCCATGCCGCGGGCATCTCCTGCGAGGGCGAGATCGGCTTTGTCGGCTATTCCGGCGGCGATGGCTCGGACGGCACCGACCCGCAGGAGGCGGAACGCTTTGCCCGCGAAACCCTGGTTGACGCCATGGCGATCTCGGTGGGCAATGTGCACCTGCAACAGGACAGGGAAGGCGGGCTCGACGAGGCCCGCATCCGCGCCATCGAGGCGCTCACCACGGTGCCGCTGGTCATTCACGGCGGCTCCGGCGTTCCCGTGGCCCAGCGCTCGGCGCTGGCGCATACCTCCAGCATCTGCAAATTCAACATCGGCACCGAACTGCGCATGGCCTTCGGCGCGGCCTTGCGCGAGGCGGTGGCCCGAGATCCCGCCCGCTTCGACCGGGTGGCGATCCTGAAAGAGACCCATGACCCGGTGATGCTTGCTGCCCGCACCGTCATTCGCGCGCTCGGCGCGCCGAACAAGGACATCTGACCATGCTCAATATCGGACTTCTGGGTTGCGGCCGCATCGGCCAGGTTCACGCAGCAAGCCTGTAGCACATCGACGGCGCCCGCGCGGTAGCCGTCGCCGACGCCTTTCCCGCTGCCGCCGAGGCGCTGGCGGCCAGGACCGGCGCGAAAGTCATGACGAGCGACGCGATCATCGCCGATCGTCGATCCAGGCCGTCGTCATCGGCACGCCGACGGACACGCATTTCGACCTGATCGAGGCCAGCGCAAAAGCCGGCAAGGCGATCTTCTGCGAAAAGCCGGTCGACATGTCGGCCGCGCGCATCCGCGAACTGATCAAGATCGTCGAGGGCGCGGGCGTGCCGATCCTCACCGGCTTCAACCGCCCCTTCGCCCGGCATCCGCGACTGCCTTGCGGCCCAGATGATCGCCGATGCGGCGGCGCAGTCACTGGCAATTGGCGTCCCTGGGTCTGGCTTGACCCCACCAGAAACGAAAACGCCTCCGGCGCTGAGAGCCGGAGGCGTGAGGTGCTGAAACACCCTTGGACCCTATTGAGTTATTGGACAGCCCTCAGGCGGCCTTCATCGGTTGCGGCTGTTCGCCCCTGACGGACTTGCCGACGGCTTCGAGCGCCCAGGCCTTGATCTGGGCCTCGAGTTCCTCGTTGCGCTGGCGCAGCGTCTCGATCTGGCTATCGACCTGTTCGCGCTCGGCCTGGTGGATCGCGTCGAGCTGGTCCTGCAGCTCCTTGTTGCGGGCCTTGAGTGCTGCATTGTCCTGGCCGGAAAGCGAATCGATCTGGTTCTGCAGGGTGAGGATCTGCGAGGTCGCCTTGGACTGGAACTCGATGAGATCGGCGATCTGGGCCGCGTGCGTGATCGCGGCAGCGTCCGCACCGGATTTGGGCGCGAGAAACATCGCCGCGATGGCAAGCACCGCAAACAGCGGCACCAGCGCGATGCTCATGCCCGCAAGCGTGCCGAGCAGTCCCATGTGCCCGACATCGAACATGGCCGCAAAGAAAAGGGTTGCAATGATCGTCGCCGTCACGGCGAGGGCTTTCGACACCATGCCCATCATGCCGCCCGAGGCGCTCGCCGATTTGGCCTTGTTGGATTTCGGGGCTGCCACATCTCACTCCTTGCGCGATAACCAGACGAGGGCTGGCCGTGATCGGCGCGTTCCTGGTCCTTGCCCGCGCCAAGGGGCGGGATGTCCGGACACGCCGTCTGAATTGTGTTTGGACCATGCCGGGATCTCACAGGATCTCGCCGGCGCAGCGGACCCGCATCATGCTGTCCCCGAAAGGACGCCCGCAGGATCAATCCTATCCACACGGCTTTAAGGAAAGGTGAAAACCGCCATGCACGCTTGGCGGTTTTGTGAGCGCCGGGTCCGAAATCCCGAAGGGTGCTGCCCGGGCGCGGGGCGGTCTGCCTCAGATCCGGTCGATATTGTCCGGATTGTCGAGTTCGTCGACGGCGGAGCCTGGCGGATCGAAACTCGACTTGAGTTCCATCCGGGCCATCTTGATGAGGTAGGACAGGAACTTGTTGTCTGTGTGCCGCGACAGGTCATAGGCGCCGGCGAGCAGGCCCTGGATCTTCAATAGCGTAAGCGTCTGGTCGGTGCCGTTTGGTTTGCCGCTCATGGGTTTGCCTCCATGACCGGGCGTTTTCCCGGTTCAAGGAATGGCCGTTGTGCACCGTTGCGCACCAGCAGCGGCCGGTTGACCGAGGCGTGGCGGCGCCCGGTTTCCAGCGCCGTCTGATTAACCTCGATATAGGCCACCAGGCACCAGTCGCCCGAAAGCATGCGCGGCATGCCTGCCGGGATCACCTTCCAGCCCATGTCCAGCCAGCGCTTGAGCAGGTATTGCTGCAGCACGCCGCCGACATGGGTGATGCCTTCCTCGACGCAATACTCCATCACTGCGCAGAACATCTGGCCGAGGATCCCGGTCGAGCCGACGCCACGATATTCGGGCAGCACATAGGTGCGGGTCCAGTCGGCCCAGTCCTCGCGCCGGGGCAGGCCGATGTTCTCGCACATATGCGGGAATTCTTCCGACACGAGATTTGGAAGGCTTGTCGGCATCAGCCGCGCCGAGGTGACAACCCGTCCCCCGAGCATGCCGAGCATATAGGTTGCCTGCGGCGTGTCGAAGGGATCGAGCTCCAGGCCGTCATCGCTGATCGGCACCCAGCGGTTGGCCACCGCGTAATAGTCATGGCGGCGGCGCAGGAATTCTTCGAACTCGTGGCTGTAAAGATGTCGGTTCTCAGTGTTGACGACGTGGGCTTCGATCATTCTGTTCCCCTTTGTCCTTGAGGGGAAAGGATAGGCAGCCTCGCTAGCGGATGTCGCCTAGCTGATCCGCCAGTTGACCAAGGGTAATCTCGCCCTGTTGAAGCGCCCGCACCACGGCGTGGGTGGTGTTGGAGGCGTTGAGCTTGGTGCGGATCTGCGCGGTGTGGAACCGCACCGTCTGTTCGCTCACATTCAGGATCACGGAGATCTCCCAGCAGGATTTGCCGGCCGAGGTCCACAGCAGCACTTCGCGTTCGCGCGCCGTCAGCCTGCCGCGTTCGGGCTGCCTGCGCTCGCGCCGCTCGATCACCGAGGAGGTGTAGATCGCCATCAAATTGATCGCGCCGCGGTCGCGCGGGCTCAGCAGCAGCTTGTCCGGGCCGCCGAAGGACATCACCGAGAGCCATTCGTCGCGGGAAAACAGCGGCACCACATAGCCGTCCGCCAGGCCGTGCTCGGCGGCTTCGCCGGCAATGCGGGCGGCGCCGTCCCTTGCCGACAAGCGCGGATCCACCTCATCCCAGACGAAGGGCTCCACCCTGGAGAAAACCTGTTGGCAGACCGCATCGGTCCGGGCGTAGTCGCCCTCGACATAGAGGTTCCACCAGTCTTCGGGGAACCGGTTGGTCTTGACCAGCGGCGCGATCGAACCGTCGCCGGCGGGCAGGCCGGTATAGATCATGTGCTCGAAGCCGAAACCTGCCACGACCTGCAAAAGGTCGTCCAGAAGCGCGTCAATCGACGCGTGGCCGTCGACCCGCTCGATGAATTCGAAGACAGCCGCATCCTGTGAACTCATGGGCTCGGCCGCGACAAGATTTTTTTCTGATTGGTCAAAACCACCCCACCAAAACCACCCTAACCCACAAAAATATATGGGGCAATTGCCGGAAATTGAGATGCAGAGTCCCGAAGCCACCCCAATTCTGCCCCGCACACAGCGTAAGCTGTTTCACTGTGAAAAACGAGGGGGCCTGAGCTTTCGGTGTCTCGGCAAAAGGTCGGATGACTTCCGCGGAGACACTCACGCCGCGCGCATGGCGCTCACGGATAGGTGCGCTCAGTGATCGGCGTCGTTTCGATCAGATCCTCGATGGCCGAGACCAGCACGTTTTCCGCCGGGTTCATGCTGCGGCGCGGGTTCCTGACGAAGAAGATGTCGGCCGTGGGCAGTCCGGAATAGGGCGGCAGCGGCCAGAGCAGCCCCGCCTCGACATCGCGGTGCGCGACATGGACGGGCAGGGCGCCGACGCCGATGCCTGCGACGATCATGCGGCGCACTTCCGGCAGATTGGCGGAGACGCCCTTGATCTCGGGATTGAGCAACGCGCGTTCGCGCAATTGCGCCAGCAGGAACAGCGGTCCGCTCTCGACCTCCGTCTGGAACGACACCGAGTTCTCGCCCTGAAGCTCGCCCAACTTGATCTGGGTCTTGCCGTAGAGCCGGTGGCGCGGGCCGCAATAGAGCGCGAACCGCTCGCGGTAAAGCGGCTTTGCCAGCAGCGCCGGGTCGGGGTCGCGCATCAGGCAGATGCCGAGCGTCGCGCGGTTCTGCCTGACCCGGTTCATGACCTCCGAGCTCTCGGCGATCGACAGCGAATAGGTGACGCCCGGATGATCCGCATTGAACTCGTAGAGAACCCGGTCGAGATGCCGGGAAACGACATGGCTGGTCATGACGATGTTGATGTGGCCGCTCACGCGCCTTTGCGCCTTGTTGATCAGGCCCGGAATCTGCGAGACCGCGCCGAACAGTGCGTTGCATTCCTGGTAGAGCACCTGGCCGGCCTCGCTCACGGCAAAATTGCCCGGGCGGCGGTCGACCAGCGAGACGCCGACGGTGGTTTCGAGCCGCTTGAGCGCGCTCGAGATCGTCGGCTGGGTGACGCCCAGGAACTCGGCGGCGCGGGTCAGGCCCTTCTGGTCGACGACGATCATGAAGGTCCTGAGCAGGTTCCAGTCGAGGTTCCAGGGGAAGCGCTGTTCGTAGGGCTGCATCATAAATCCTGTCTATAGTTGGGATAGATAATATTTGTTTGATCCATAGTAAACCGCCATGCGACAAAATCATTCAGGACTGATGCGGCTGAGGCCAAACCCCCGGAGCGGCAGACCAGTCCGGCACTTCATAGAATCAAGCTGGAACAGAAAAGGGCGTCACATGAACGCGTTTACAAAGATCATAGCGACCGTGCTTGCAGCCGGGTCGTTTGCCTTCATGTCGGCCGGCCATGTCGCCGCCGACGAACTGGCCACCATCAAGGAAAAGGGCGTGATGCGCATCGCCATGAGCGGCGCCTATCCGCCCTTCAACTTCGTCAACGAGCAGAACGAAGTGGTGGGCTTCGACGCCGCCATCGGCACCGAGATCGCCAAGCGCATGGGGCTTGAGGCGGAAATCGTCACCACCGCATGGGACGGCATCATCGGCGGCCTTCTCGCCAACAAGTTCGACGCCATCGTCGGCTCCATGTCGATCACCGAGGAACGCCTCAAGGTGGTGGATTTCGTCGGACCCTACTACACCACCAAGCGTGCGATCTTCACCAAGGCCGGCTCGCCGATCACCAGCGTCAGCCAGCTTTCCGACGCCACCGTCGGCGTGACGCTCGGCGAAACCCATGAACAGTGGGCGCGTGAGCAGGGCTATGAGGTCAAGACCTACAAGGGCCTTCCCGAACTGCTGCTCGAAATCGAGAACGGCCGCGTTGACGCGATCATCGCCGACTCGGTCGCCGTGATCCTCGCCGCCAAGGAAAGCGGCCGCGATCTGGTCGCGCTCAGCGACCTCGAAA
Organism: Hoeflea sp.; assembly: GCA_019084245.1. Lineage (GTDB taxonomy): Bacteria > Pseudomonadota > Alphaproteobacteria > Rhizobiales > Rhizobiaceae > Hoeflea. The sequence continues at coordinate 239,508 of JAHRFE010000004.1, read as the reverse complement.
CCGAATCCGTCGGCGCGGGCATCGCCATCCGCCAGGGCAATCCGGAGCTCAAGGCCGAAATGCAGAAGGCACTCGACGAGATGCAGGCGGACGGCACCTATGTCGAAATCGCCAATGAATGGGTCGGCGGCGACATCCGCTGATCTTGTAGGAATTTCTCCCCTCGCGCGGCGGTCAGGTCCCTGCGCGGGGGGCTTTTTTCAGGGTAGGATCGCCTGCGGCATGCAGGCCCGCGAGGACAAGACGCGATGAAGACGAATTACGGCCAGTTGACTGTCGAAGAGGTCCGCGATGCGGACAAGGACCGGGTGGTCATCCTCTCGGTGTCGGCCACCGAGGACCACGGCAACCACATGCCGCTCGACACCGACACGGTGCTGGGCATGGCGGTGGCGCAAGGGGCGGCGAAGCTCGCACCCGAGGACATCCTGGTGATGCCGCCCATTCCCTACGGCTTCAACGAGCATCACAAGGATTTCCCCGGCGTCATCTGGGTCGAGCCCGAGACGCTGATCTCGTTCATCACCGACGTCACAAAGTCGCTCGCCCATCACGGCTTCCGCCGGATCCTGCTCTTGAATTCGCACGGATCGAATCATCCGGTGCTCGATCTCGCCGCCCGCAAGACCGTCATCCAGTCCGAAGTGCTGTGCGTCTCGTGCTCCTACTGGAACCTGATCTCCAAGGAGATCAACGCCATCCGCAAGTCGGAAACCGGCGGCATCGCGCATGCCTGCGAATTCGAGGCGGCGATCTACATGCACCTGCATCCCGATCTCGTCGACCTTTCCAAGGCCACCAAACAGATTGCCCACAATCCCGGCAGCAAGTTCTTCAATCTTGACCTTGCGGGCAGCGGCGGCAAGGCCATGCTGATGCGCTGGTGGTCGTCGGTCTCCGAGGACGGCACCATGGGCGACCCGACGGTGGCGACCGCCGAGAACGGCAAGCTGTTCCTCGACGCCGCCATCAATGCGACCGTCGAGCTGGTGCGCGAAATCCGCGCCCTGCCGCTTCTGCCGCGCAAGGACCATCACTGAGCATTGCCCGGCATCACGGCCAAACGGGGAGGAGGCGCGCTATGGATACAGATTTGATGATTCGCATCTTCCCGTTCTTCCTCAAGGCGGCGTGGGTGACGATCCAGCTGTCGCTGCTGTCGGGGGCGATGGGGCTGATGTGCGGCGCGCTCGGGGCCGCCGCACGGCTGTCGCGCTCGCCCGCGCTCAGGTTCATCGGCGCCACTTATGTCAGCGTCATCCGCGGTACGCCGGCGCTGATCCAGGTGTTCATCCTCTATTTCGGCGGCCCGCAGGTCGGCATCCAGCTCGAGGCGTTCGAAGCAGGCGTGCTGGCGCTCGGCTTCAACATCGGCGCCTACATGACCGAGACCATGCGCGGCGCCATCATCTCGGTCGACCGGGGGCAGAACGAGGCGGCGCGGACGCTGGGGCTGAGCCGCTTCGAGACCTTCCGCTCGGTGACCCTGCCGCAGGCGTTGAGACTCATGATCCGGCCGCTGGGCGTCAACATCAACGCGCTGATCAAGGGCACGGCGCTGGTGGCGGCGATCTCCGTGGTCGAGCTCACCTACACCGCCCAGCGCTATATCGGCTCCACCTACAAGCCGTTCGAGATGTTCCTGCTGGCGGGCCTTCTCTACATGGCAATCATCTATGTCACCGGGCTCGGCGTGAACTGGCTCGACCGCCGCGCGGCGCTCAAATGACCGTGCGTTTGACCAGGTCCGGAGGCTGTCATGGGTCTTGATTTTTCCGTCGTGCCGCCTTTCGCGGGGGCGCTGTTCACCGGCGCGCTGTGGACCATCGCCATCACCGTGTCGGCGGCGATCCTGAGCTTCTTCGGCGGCATCGTCTTTGCCGTCATCGCGCTCTACGCCCCGCGCATCATCCGGCTGCCGTTCCGGCTGTTTGCCTGGCTGTTCATGGGCACGCCGCTGCTTCTGCAGCTGTTCCTGATCTATTTCGGCCTGATCCAGATCGGCATCGACCTGCCGGCCTTCGTTGCGGGCGTCATCGGCCTGGGGCTGCATTACACGGTCTACAATTCCGACATCATCCAGTCGGGCATTCTGGCTGTCGACAAGGGCCAGTACGAGGGCGCGCGCACGCTGGGGCTGAGCCGCATGCAGACCCTGCGCAAGATCATCGTGCCGCAGGCGGTGCGTTCGGTGATCCCGCCGATCGGCAACAACATGATCGCGCTCTTGAAGGATTCGGCGCTGGTCTCGGTGATCGGGGTGGCGGAACTGACGCTGTCTTCGCAGATGGCGATCTCGCGCACCTTCCGGCCGTTCGAGTTCTATGTCGCGGCGGCTGCCTGCTACTACGTCATCAACCTTGGCCTCGAGGCCGGACTGCGCCGCATCGAACGGCGCATCCAGCTCGCCCGCTGAGGCCCGGAGGGACATTCATGACCGACAGACCCATCATCGACATCAGGAATGCGGCCAAGAGCTACGGCTCGCTTGAGGTGCTCAAAGACATCAGCCTGCAGGTCAAGCGCGGCCAGATCGTCGCCATCATCGGCCCCAGCGGCTCGGGCAAGTCGACGCTGCTGCGCGCCATCAACGATCTCGATCCGCTGACTTCGGGCGAGGTCTGGCTCGAGGACACCCAGGTCAACAAGGCGCTCCCCACCCGCCAGTACGAGGCCCATATCAATGCCGTGCGCCAGAACATCGGCATGGTGTTCCAGCACTTCAACCTGTTCCCGCATTTGAACGTGCGCGACAACATCACGCTGGCGCCGAAGATGCTCAAGGGCATCTCGAAAACCGAGGCCGATGCGCTCGCCGTCGAGCAGTTGAACAAGGTCGGGCTCTTGGACCGGATCGACTACTACCCCTCCCAGCTTTCGGGCGGCCAGAAGCAGCGCGTCGCCATCGCCCGGGCGCTCGCCATGAAGCCCAAGGTGATGCTGTTTGACGAAGCCACCTCGGCGCTCGACCCGGAACTGGTCGAGGAGGTCAACCTGGTGATGAAGCAGCTCGCCGAAGAGCACATGACCATGATCATCGTCACCCACGAGATGGGATTCGCCCAGGACGTCTGCGACCGGGTGCTGTTCATGGACCAGGGCGTCGTTGTCGAGGAAGGCCCGCCGGAAGTGATCTTCAAGAACCCGGCCAATGAGCGCACCAGGAATTTCCTGCGAAAGCACCTGAAAGGACAGAATTAACGTGAAGACCAGCGGCGCAGACCTCACATCCAATCTCTTCTACCAGTCCCGGCTCACGCGGCCGATGCTCGACCGGTCGGAAGGCATCTATCTCTACGACACCACCGGAAAGCGCTATCTCGACGGCTCGAGCGGCGCGATGGTGTCCAATATCGGCCATTCCAATCCCAATGTGCTGGCTGCGATGAAGGCGCAGATGGACAAGGCCACCTTCGGCTACCGGCTGCATTTCCAGAACGAGGCGGCGGAGACGCTGGCGCGGATGACGGCGCAGCGCATGCCCGAGGAACTCGACCGGGTGTTCTTTGTCTCGGGCGGTTCGGAGGCGGTGGAAAGCGCCATCAAGCTCGCCCGGCAGTACACGCTGGCCATCGGTGAGGCGAGCCGCTGGAAGGTGATCTCGCGGTTTCCCTCCTATCACGGCGGCACGCTCGGCGCGGTTGCCTTGACCGGCTACGACCCGCTGACCAAGCCGTTCGAGGCGATGTTCCGGCCGATGCCGAAGATCGCCGCACCGCTGTGCTATCTCGACCGCGACAATCTCTCGGATCACGACCGCGGGCTCAAATACGCCGACATGCTGCGCGACGAGATCGTCGCCCAGGGCCCCGAGACCGTGCTGGCCTTCATCATGGAGCCGGTCGGCGGCGCCTCCACCGGCGCGCTGGTGGCGCCCGACAGCTATTACGGCCGCATCCGCGAGATCTGCGACGAGTTCGGCATCCTGCTGGTCTATGACGAGGTCATGACCGGAGCCGGCCGTACCGGCGCCTTCGTGGCCTCGGAACACTGGGGCGTGATCCCGGACATCGTGGCGCTGTCGAAGGGCTTTGCCGCGGGTTATGCGCCGCTCGGCGCGATGGTGGCGAAAAACGCCATAGTCGACAAGGTGCTCGACGCCGGAGGCTTCATGCACGGCTTCACCTATGCCGGCAATCCGCTCGCCTGCGCCGCCGGCTGCGCGGTGCTCGAGGAGATGGACCGGCTGGGCCTCGTCGACAACGCCCGCGTGATGGGCGACCTGCTCAAGGCCGAACTCACCGGGCTGATGGATCGCTTTCCCTTCATCGGCGACGTGCGCGGCAAGGGCTTGCTTCTGGCCTTCGAGCTGGTCTCCGATCGCGAGACCATGACGCCACTGCCCAAGGGCCTCAACGCCTACAACCGGCTGGTCGATCTGGCTTACGAGCGCGGCCTGATCATCTATTCGCGCCGCACTCGCGGCGGGCATGAGGGCGATCACTTCCTGGTCTGCCCGCCGCTGATCATCACCGAGCCGCAAATCGGCGAAATCATCGGCACACTGATCGAGTGCCTCGACGCCATGGCCCATGAGATGAACCTGCCGGTGACTGGATAATGCCCGTATTGGACAAATCCACGGATCTGACAGACGCCATCGCGCAGATCCGCGATGGCGCGCGCGTCATGATCGGCGGCTTCGGCGTACCTGGAACGCCGTTCACGCTGATCGAGGAACTGGTCCGGCACGGCCCCAAGAACCTCACCATCATCAAGAACGACGCCAACGAGCCCGGCATGGGTGTGGACTGGCTGCTGTCCGCCGGCATGGTCAGGCGGCTGATCACCAGCCATGTCGGGCTCAACGGCAACGCCGTGCGGATGATGAATGCGGGCGAGATCGAGGTCGAATTCGTGGCCCAGGGGATCCTGGCCGAGCGCATCCGCGCGGCCGGCGCCGGCCTCAAGGGCTTCGTCACCGACATCGGTATCGGCACGCTGCTCTCCGAGGGCAAGCAGACGGTCGAGATGGATGGCGCGACCTGGCTGATCGAGCCCGCGCTGGAAGCCGATTTCGCGCTGGTGCATGCGGCCCGCGCTGACACGTTCGGCAATCTCGTCTACGCGGCGACGGCGCGGAATTTCAATCCGCTGATGGCGATGGCGGCCAACTGCACCATCGCCGAGGCCGAGACCATCGTGGAGATCGGCGGCATCGATCCGGACGCCGTGCACACACCCGCGCCCTTCGTCGATCACCTGGTCGCCCTGCCTGAACAGCTGATGGAGGTCTACGGTGTCGTCCAGCGCTAAGAACCGAATGCTCGCCCGCGCCGCGCGCGACATCACCCCCGGCATGACCGTCAATCTCGGTATCGGCCTGCCGACGCAGGTGATGGCGCATGTCGCCGCCGATTGCCCGGTCTGCCTGCATTCCGAAAACGGCATTGCCGGCGTCGGCGGCCTCACGGCGCCGGGGCAGGAGGACCGCAACCTGATCGACGCCGGCGGCGGCTACATCACCTGCGCGCCCGGCGGCTCGTTCTTCGACAGCGCCGTGTCGTTTGCGCTGGTGCGGGGAGGGCGGCTCGATCTGACCCTGCTCGGCGCCTTCGAGGTCGCCGCCAATGGCGATCTCGCCAACTGGATCATCCCGGGCAAGTCCGCCGCCGGCGTCGGCGGCGCCATCGAACTGGCGCAGAAGGCGCGCCGCGTCGGCGTGCTGACGACGCACACCGACAAGCACGGCAATCCCAAGATCCTCGACCGCTGTACCCTGCCGCTGACCGCCATGGGCTGTGTCAACCGCATTTACACCGACATGGCGGTCTGCGATGTCGAGCACGACGGCTTGCATCTCATTGAGCTGGCCGAGGGCGTGACGCTGGCTGAGGTGCGCGCGGCCACCGGCGCGCTGCTGATCGCGCCCGACGGACCGATCCCGACATTCTAGGAGCGAGACCCATGATCAACCCCGACGACGAAACCGCGATCCTCAGCGCCGTCGATGCCGTGTTCGACCGCGAGATCGAGTTCCTCTCCGAGCTCACCTCCCATGCCTCGACCCGCGGCAACGAACAGTCGGCGCAGGACTTCATGGCGGCCGAAATGTCCGCGCGCGGCTACGATGTCGACCGCTGGCAGATCGATGTGGCTGATATCGCCCACCTGCCAGGCTTCTCGCCGGTGATCGGTTCTTACGACGACGCGGTCAATGTGGTGGGCAGCCACCGCAGCCAGAGCCGCAACGGCAGGAGCCTGATCCTCAACGGCCACATCGACGTGGTGCCCGAAGGCCCGCTCGACATGTGGGACACGCCGCCCTTCGCGCCGCGCATCGCGGACGGCTGGATGTACGGCCGCGGCGCCGGCGACATGAAGGCGGGGCTCGCCTCCAACCTGTTCGCGCTCGATGCGCTCCGTCACATCGGCCTCGCGCCCGCGGGCGATGTGTTCCTCCAGTCCGTGGTCGAGGAAGAATGCACCGGCAACGGCGCGCTCGCCTGCCTGCAGCGCGGCTACCGCGCCGATGCGGCGCTGATCCCCGAACCGTTTTCCGAACAGCTCGTCACCGCGCAAGTGGGCGTGATCTGGTTCCAGGTGCATCTCAAGGGCATTCCGGTCCACGTCGCCTATGCCGGCAGCGGCTCGAACGCCATCGAGGCGGCGATCCCGCTGATTGCGGCGCTGCACGAGATGGAGCACCGTTGGAACGCGGCCGAGCGCCGCCATGCCGACTATGCCGGCCACAGCCACGCGCTCAATCTCAACATTGGAAAAATCGAGGGCGGCGACTGGACCAGTTCGGTCCCTGCCTGGTGCGTGTTTGACGTGCGCATGGGCCTTTTTCCCGGCCAGGATATCGAGGCGGCCAAACGCGAGATCGAGGCGGTGCTCAACGACGCGGCGCGCTCGCATCCGTTCTTGAAAGAAAACGCGCCTGAGATCGTCTATCACGGCTTTCACGCGCAAGGATACGCGTTGTCCGAGGACCGTTCGGCGGGTGCCGCCCAGGCGATCTCGGCGCTGGAGCAGGCCCACCACACCGTCACCGGCGTATCGCTCGACAGGATCGCCATCACCGCCACCACCGACGCCCGCTTCTTTGGCCTCTATGCCGACACGCCGGCGCTGGTCTACGGTCCCCGCGCCGAAGCCATCCACGGCTTCAACGAGCGGGTCGAGCTTGAGTCGGTCCGCCGGGTGACCCAGGCGACCGCTTTGTTTATCGCCCGCTGGTGCGGCCTCGAAAAGATCTGAAAAGGATACTCCATGCGCGACGCCGTCATCGTCTCCACCGCCCGCACCCCCATCGGCAAAGCCTATCGCGGCGCCTTCAATGTCACCCAGGCCCCGGTGCTGATGGCGCATGCGATCAAGGCTGCCGTTGCCCGCGCGGGGCTAGAAGGCGGCGAGATCGAGGATTTCACCATGGGCTCGGCGCTCACCCAGGGAACTGCGGCCGCCAATGCCGCGCGCCACGCGGTGATCGCCGCCGGTCTGCCCGACACCGTCGCCGGCGCCACGATCGACCGGCAATGCGCCTCGGGCCTCTCGGCGATCGCCCACTCCGCCTACGAGATCCTGCACGAGGGCGTCGACATCGCCATGGCCGGCGGCGTTGATTCGATCTCGCTGGTGCAGAACGCCCACTGGAACGCCCATGCCTACCGCATCGCCGCCGTGCCCGACAGCTACTACATGAGCATGCTCGACACCGCCGAACTGGTGGCCGCGCGCTATGGCGTCAGCCGCGCGGCGCAGGACCGTTATGCCTTCGAGAGCCAGCGCCGCACGGCCGAAGCCCAGGCAGCCGGCCGCTATGACGCCGAGATCGTCGCCATGGATGCCGTTAAATCCGTCACCGACAAGGCGAGCGGCGACGTCACCGAGCAGGCGGTCACGCTCTCGACGGATGAATGCAACCGCCCGGACACGACGCTCGAAGGGCTCCAGTCGCTCCAGCCGGTGCGCGGCGAGGGCAAGGTGGTCACCGCCGGCAACGCCAGCCAGCTCTCCGACGGCGCCTCGGCGCTGATTGTCATGTCGGGCGAAGATGCCGGCCGGCGCAATCTTTCGCCGCTCGGCATCTTCCGCGGCATGGCGGTGGCCGGCTGCGCGCCCGAGGAAATGGGCATCGGCCCGGTCTTCGCCATCCCGCGGCTGCTCGCCCGCCACGGGCTCAAGACCCAGGACATCGACCTGTGGGAGATCAACGAGGCCTTCGCCTCGCAGCTGCTCTACTGCCGCGACACGCTCGGCATCGATCCGGAAAAACTCAACGTCAATGGCGGGGCGATCTCCATCGGACACCCCTACGGCATGAGCGGCGCCCGCATGGCCGGCCACGCGTTGATCGAGGGCCGCAGGCGCGGCGCCAAGCTTGCCGTCGTCAGCATGTGCGTCGGCGGCGGCATGGGGGCGGCCGGGCTGTTCGAGATCTGCGGGTGAGGTGAGGGGCTGGGGCCGCTTGTTGATAATTTCCTGCCCGGGACGCGCGATCCCCAATCCTCCGTCATACCGGCCCCCGCGCTGGAATCCAGCCACGGCGCGTCCGCGCCGTGAGAGAGTCTCTTGCGATCAAGGACCTGATCGCGCTGGATGCCAGCCTTCGCTGGCATGACAGCTGTTGATAGTCTTGCCACTACAATCGACAGGAAGCTGTGGTTAGCGGAGTCTGTCAGCAGTCTAAAGGCCGTCAGGCCCCGTTCAGCATCCGGCTTCAGCCGCCGCGCCGGGCCTCGGCCATGACCTCCAGCACCGCGGCCCTGACTTCCTCGTCTTGGGCCAGCACGGCCTGGCTCAGCCGGTGCAGCCGTTCGCGGGTGTCGTGCAACTGGTCGATAAGATCGAGCACCACCGGCAAGGTCTCCTCCTCGACCTCCATGTCGAAGCGCAGGCTGCAGACGAGCCGCACGCGGGCAAATTGCGTCTCGCTCAGCACTGGTCGGTCTGCGTCGAGCTCGGCTTCAATCAGCGCGGCATGGATCCAGCGCTCCAGGTCCGCGCGGCTGAGCCCGGGAACGAGCGCGATGACCTCGTCGAGATTTTTCATGACAGCATCTCCTTGCGGGGATTTTGCACGTGCCTGGGCGTCCAGCCTTCCAGAAATTCCGCGAGCTCCGGCTCCTCACCCTCGGGCAGCACCACCTTGAGCGTGACATAGAGGTGTCCGCGCTCGCCGGTCTTGGCGTTCTTGATGCCGCGGTCCTTGAGCCGCAATTTGGAGCCGGTGTTGGAGCCTTTCGGAATGGAGAGACTCACCGCTCCGGTCAGCGTCGGCACCTCGATCTTCGCCCCCAGAACCGCTTCCTTGAGCGTCACCGGCACTTCGAGATGCACGTTGTCATCCTTGCGGACAAAATGCGCATCCGGCTCGATATGCAGCTCGATATAGGCTTCGCCGTTAGGCCCGCCGTTGAAGCCGGGGCCGCCCTGGCCCTTGAGCCTCAGCGTCTGCCGGTCCTCGGCGCCTTCGGGAATGGTCACGTTCAGCGTCTTGCCGTCAGGCAGTTGCAGCTTCTGCACCCCGCCGCGCGCCGCGAGCCTGAAGGGAACCCGCAGGCTGTAGGTCACGTCCTGGCCGCGCGCCTTCATCGCCGCGCGCCTGGAGCCCGCGCCCATGCCGCCACCGCCAAAGGCACGGGCGAAAAATTCCTCGAGATCCTCATTGCTGGCAAATCCATCCTGTCCGGCATGGCCCGAAGCGGACGGCCCTGCATAGTCCCTGTAGTAGCGCTGCTGCTGTTTTTCCGCGCCCGAGGCGTCGATCTCGCCCGCATCGAAGCGCCGCCGCCGCTCCTTGTCCTTCAGGAACTCGTGCGCGCCCGACACTTCCTTGAACCGCGCCTCGGCGGCCTTGTCGTCAGGATGCAGATCCGGATGATGCTTCTTGGCCAGCTTCTTGAAAGCCGCCTTGATCTCCTGATCGCTGGCGCTCTGCTTGACGCCGAGGATCTCGTAGGGATTTTTCATTCAGTTCGCTCCGGCATTTCGCATGATGTGGGCGTGTGCTGCGCCTGGGGCGGTCCGCACGCGTTTGAAGCGCAAGGACCCCGGCAGCGACACCTCGCGGTCTTTATATAAGACGCCGCAGGCTGGCAAAACACCCGCTTGTTCAGGAAATCATTAGGGCATCAAAGCGCCGCCCGTCATTGCGCTTGATCAACGCCAGGGGGCTTCATGCCGGGAAACCCGCTTTGCCCGGCCAATGCCAAGGCCTTGAGTGTGATAATACATCAAGTTGAAAATGGTGGGCGCGACAGGGATTGAACCTGTGACCCCTGCCGTGTGAAGGCAGTGCTCTCCCGCTGAGCTACGCGCCCGTCGCCAGGCCCGCGAAGTGCGGTGCGAACGGTTTGAGCCGTATAAGCGCTGCGCAGGGCAGGCGTCAAGCGGCAGATTGGCGATCTTGCGGGGCGCGCGGATTTGCGTTGGCGCATGCGCGGCTGCGTCAGCGCATGCGGGCGCCGTTTGCTGCGATCAGGTCCGTCACCATATCCGCGTCGAGCTCATCGAAATGCGCGATGATGATGTCCGGGTTGAACTCCGAGACCGGCTTGTCGGAATAGCCGAAGGGGACGGCAATCGTCGGCACCCTCGCGTTCTGCGCCGCCAGGATGTCGTTGACGCTGTCGCCGATCATCACCGCGTTTGCCGGGTTGGCGCGGGCTTTCTCGATGGTGCCGAGAATATGGTCGCCATGGGGCTTTTTCACCTTGAAGGTGTCGCCGCCGGTGATGGCGGCAAAACGATCCGTCAGCTCCAGGCTGTCGAGCAAACGCCGCGCCAGTGCCTCGGTCTTGTTGGTGCAGACCGCCAGATCCATCCCAGCCGCTTCAAGCCTGTCAAGCGCCGCCATCAGGCCCGGATAGGGCAGGGATTGTCCCGGCATTTCGGCGGAATAGTGCGTCAGGAAGGCCTCGAACGCGGTTTCGAGCTGTTCGGGCGAGGAGGGGTGGCCGTGATGCGACCAGGCCCGCTCGATCATGGCCTTGGCGCCCTGGCCCACCAGCCAGGTCATGTCTTCGAACGCCACGGGGGCAAGCCCGTTCATGTCCAGCACGTGATTGAGGCTTGTCATCAGATCCGGCGCGGTGTCGATGAGCGTGCCGTCAAGGTCGAAGATTACCAGGGGAGTGGTCATGCGGGGCTCCGGATGGGCGGTGGCGATGCGGGCTCAGTACCGCTTGGTCCTTGAGGTGGCAATGGCGCAGCCGGGCCTTTTGCGACAAAGCAGTTGCCCGGTGGCTCGAGCTGGCGCCCTTGCCAAGCCGGATTGGCGTCAGCAATATGGAGCTTGATGCATATCGCCGGTTGGCAGGCAGCCGCGCTGCCCGCGCAATCCACGGGCTGTCAGGCCCGCCTCCGGGCTTTGCCTCCCGCATCTTCCATGCTAACAGGCGGGCCGGTATCAACAATGATGGAAGCTGGCATGGACGCCCGGCAACTTAAAATCGCTGCAGCACAGGCAGCCCTCGAGCATGTCGAGGACGGCATGCGGCTCGGCATCGGAACCGGATCTACCGCGGATGAATTTGTCCGCCTGCTGGCCGAAAAGGTGGCGGAAGGGTTTTCCATCCAGGGCGTCCCGACGTCGGAGCGGACTGCGCGGCTGTGCGTCGAACTCGGGGTGCCGCTGTTCTCGCTCGATGAATTGCCCGAGCTTGATCTGACCATTGACGGCGCCGACGAGGTCGATGCCTCGCTCGGCCTGATCAAGGGCGGCGGCGGTGCGCTGCTGCGCGAGAAGATCGTCGCTTCGGCCTCGGCCCGGATGATCGTCATCGCCGATGAGACCAAGCTGGTCGACACGCTCGGCGCCTTCCCGCTGCCGATCGAGGTTGCGCCATTCGGCCTGGCCGCGACCCGGATCGCCGTCGAGCGGCTGGCGGCAAGGCTCGGATTGACCGGCGCCATCGAACAGCGTCCCGACAAGGACGGCCCCTACCTGACCGACGGGGGACATTTCATTCTCGATGCATCTTTTGGCCGCATTCCGGATGCAGAAGCGCTGGCAAACGGGCTTGCCGCCATTCCCGGCGTCGTTGAACACGGACTATTTCTCAACATGGCGGATGCCGCGATCATCGCTTCGCAAAGTGGCGCGCGGACCTTGCTGGCGAAGACTTAAACAGGAGTGAAACCGAACATGACTAATTTCACCGGTCTCAAACGTTTCGGCGCGGGGTTGATCGTGGCGTCCAGCCTCGTGATGGCAGGCCATTCGGCTCAGGCGCAGGAACTGAGCCAGGAACATCTCGCCGCCGCCCGCGCCGCGATCAGCGCGCTCGGGGCCACCGATCAGTTTGACGCGGTGATCCCGGCGACTGCCGAGCAGCTGAAAACCGAGCTGATTCGGTCCAATGCCGATCTGCAGGAAGTCATCACCGTCACCATCGACGAAGAAGCGCTGAAGATCGTTCCCCGTCGCGCCGACCTTGAAAGGGAAGCAGCGCAGATCTACGCCAAGTCCTTCACCCAGGAAGAGCTGACGGCCATTTCCGATTTCTACAGTTCCGCTCCGGGCAGGAAGCTGATTGAAAACGGTCCGCTGGTGACCCGTGAATTGCTCAAGTCGGCTGAAATCTGGGCCTCCGGTGTGGGCCGCGACCTGGCTCAGAACGTGGGCGCGGCGTTGCAGGAAAAAATCGGCGAGCGCCCGCGGCTCGACGATGAAGCAACGCCGGCGGCCAAACCCTAACCCTGGTGCGGGCCGTCCACTGGCGCTGCGCCTCCGGCCAACCGCAGGAACCGGCTTGCCAGAGCCATCACAAAACCGTGTTGGCCACTGCATTTCAAAAAGCCCGGACCGTTCCGGGCTTTTATTTTTTGCGCGCATGGCTACATAGGGGCGGTCGCCGTTGGGGCTCACCGGTCTGGCCGAACCGTTTCACCACTGATTGCCTGAAGGAATCGCGCTCATGACCGACTTCGACTATGACCTGTTTGTCATCGGCGGCGGCTCCGGCGGCGTGCGGACAGCGCGGCTCGCCGCCGGTCTCGGCAAGAAGGTGGGTATCGCCGAGGAATACCGCTTCGGCGGCACCTGCGTCATCCGCGGCTGCGTGCCCAAGAAACTGCTGGTCTACGCGTCGCAGTTTCACGAGCATTTCGAGGACAGCCACGGCTTCGGCTGGAGTGTCGGCGAGACCGCCTTCGACTGGCCGACGCTGATTGCCAACAAGGACCGCGAGATCGACCGGCTTGAGGGGCTCTACCGCCGCGGGCTCGAAAACGCAGGCGCCGAGATCATCGCCTCGCGCGCCGAACTCACAGGTCCCAATTCCGTGCTGATCAAGTCCACCGGCAAGACCGTGACCGCGAAGCACATCCTGATCGCGGTCGGCGGGCGCGCCAACCCGCATGCGGCGCTGCCGGGTCATGAGCTCTGCATCAGCTCCAACGAGGCGTTCCATCTCGAAGAACTGCCAAAGGCGATCCTGATTGCCGGCGGCGGCTACATCGCGGTGGAATTCGCCAACATCTTCCACGGGCTCGGCGTCGAGACGACGCTGATCTACCGCGGCCAGGAGATCCTGTCGCGCTTCGACCAGGACATGCGCCGCGGCCTGCATGTGGCGATGGAAGAGAAGGGCATCCGCATTCTCTGCCATGAGGTGTTCGAGAGAATCGAGCGCGGCCCCGACGGGCGGCTTCTGGCGCATACCAGCAAGGGCAAGGCGCTCGCCGCCGATCAGATCATGCTGGCGCTCGGCCGCGACCCCAACACCGACGGGCTCGGGCTTGAGGCCGCGGGCGTGAAGACCGGCATCAAGGGCGAGATCCTGGTCGACGAGTTCTCCCGCACCAATGTCGAGAGCATCTATGCGGTCGGCGACGTCACCGACCGGGTGCAACTGACGCCGGTGGCAATCCACGAGGCGATGTGCCTGATCGAGACGCTCTATCACGACCGCCCGACTTCTCCGGATCATGACATGATCGCAACAGCGGTGTTCTCGCAGCCCGAGATCGGGACCGTCGGCCTGTCCGAAGACGAGGCGTCGAAACGCTTTGACGAACTCGAGGTCTACCGCGCCGAATTCCGCCCGATGAAGGCCACGCTGTCGGGCCGGGCCGAGAAGATGATCATGAAGATCGTCGTCAACGCCGATGACCGCAAGGTGCTCGGCGTCCACATCCTCGGCCACGAGGCCGGCGAAATGGCGCAACTCCTGGGCATCGCGCTCAAGGCCGGCTGCACCAAGGACGATTTCGACCGCACCATGGCTGTCCACCCCACCGCTAGCGAGGAACTGGTGACGATGTACACCCCGAGCTACCGGGTGAAGGGCGGCGAACGGGTCTAGTCGACGGGACAAGGGGCGGAGCCGGGCGCGGCCCGCGCGAGAGCCAGGCGAACAGCCTATCTGTCCATTCGAGGCCGCGCCATTCCTCGGCCTCGAGCGGGTCGGCGAAGGCATCGCGCGGCCGGGCGGTGCCACCATGCTTCCAGATCATCATCCATGCCAGGTGCATTGTCTCGCCTCCTGCGTGTTGCGATGATCCTCAAGTAGACGCGCGGACGGCCGATCTCTAGCGGCAGGATTGAAACGGGCGTTTCAGCGATGAAAAATGGTATTCGGGCGCGCCGCTCCCTATTTTTTTGAAAACCACAATGATGCTTCACGGAGCCGGCCATGGCAGACGCCAACTGGGATGATTTGCAGCTGTTTTATCAAGTGGCGGAGCAGGGCGGGCTGAGTGCGGCTGCCGCCGGTACCGGGCTCAGTGCGCCCACCATCGGACGGCGCATGCTGGCGCTGGAACGCGCTTTGGGCCGCTCCCTGTTCATCCGCAGCCAGCAGGGCTACAGGCTCGCCCATGACGGCCAGATCCTGCTCGAGCGGGTCAGGGTGATGCGCCAGGCAGCCGACGGCATTGCCGACTGGCACGGCGACGCCTTTGCGCTGCCGCTCGTCTCCATCGCCACCGAACCCTGGCTTGCGCCCTTCGTGGCCGAAAGCATCGCCGCTATCCGGTCCCCGTCGGACGCCTTCCGGCTTTGCGTCAAGACCGCCGACGCCGATCTCGACATGACTTTTCGCGCAGCCGATGTGGCGGTGCTGGGTGTCGAACCCGTCTCCGGCAATCTCGCCAAGCGCCGCAGCGTTACCTTTCGCTACGCGGTCTACCGCTCGCGCGCCCTGGCCGGGGCCGCTGACCTGCCGTGGATCTCCGTCGGCACCGAATCCGCGCGTTCGAACTCCGACCGGTTCGTGTTCGAAAACCACGAGTCCCAGATCCTCACCTGGACCGGCGAGGCGCGGCTTGTCGAAACGCTGGTGCAGGCGGGCGCGGGCCGCGGCGTTCTGCCGGTGTTTGCGGGCGACGCCAATCCGGCGATTGAGCGCGAGGGCGACATCATCGCCGCGCTCGACCATCCACTGTGGATCGTCGCCAATGATGACGACCGGCGCCGGCCGGAAGTGCGGCTGGTGATCGACCGGGTGGCGGAACTGTTCTCGCGTCATGCCGCCCGCTTCCTCGGCTGACGGATGACGCCTGGCGCGCCACCATCGTTCCCCCTCGACCCCGAATCGGTGAGACTGGCGCCATGAACCGCGACGCCTTCTTCCACCACCTGACCGTCACCGATCCGCGCCTGTTCCCGGACGGCCTGACGGCGGCGCAGCGGGCGGGGCTCGCGGTCAAGCTCGATGTCTGGGCGCGGTGGTATGCGGACGATCATCCGCTCACTTTTCTCGCAGCAGCCCTCGGCCAGATCCATCGCGAGACCGGCGGGCGGATGGAGCCGGTGCTCGAGGCCTTTGCGCCTGACCGCGCAACCTCCGCCGAGCGGCTGCAGAAGGCCTGGGACGCGGGACGGCTCACATGGGTGAAGACACCCTACTGGCTGCCCGACGAGACCGGACGCCACCCGGTCGGCGGCGGCGACATCCAGCTCACCCACCGCCGCAACTACGTGAATGCGGAAGAGAAGCTGTTCGCCCGCTTCGGGGTGCGGGTTCCTCTCTCGCAGGATTACGACCTGATCCTCGATCCGGTCGTCTCCGCCCATGTGGCCTTTTCGGGCATGATCGAGGGCTGGTTCCGGCCCTGTCGGCTCGCCGATTTCTGCACGCCGGACGGGTTTGACTACCGGGCCGCGCGCGACATCGTCAACGGCGACACGGGCCATGTCGGCGACGAGATCCTGCGCAACTGCCAGATCTTCGAGGCGGCGTTGAGGGCGGCCGGCGCGGATCGCGATTTCGGTCCGCCGGACGCGCGCGTCGACTGGCCGGCGCCGCCGAGCCGCTTCTGGATGAGACGGATTGTCTCGTCTATTCAATCCCTTGTGAAAAGGTTCGGGTAAAGTGATTCAGCGCGTTCATGCGCTGAATCATCTTTCGGGGCGACGGCCTACTTGCTGTCGACGCGGGCGTGGGCGTCGGCATGTTGCTCCAGCGCCCGGCAGGCCTCGGCCCAGGCTGGATCGCCGGCATAGAGCGCCGATCTGAGATAGGCCCAGCTCATGCGCTGGGTGACGGCCAGGCGTTCGGGATCCTCGTCGTCTGTCTCCTTCGCGTCATAGCCGGAAATGCCGCCCATGCCGTGCTTGCCGCCCAGAAGCGTCAGCAATGCAGTAGCTCCCGGGCCATGGGTGTAGGGGTCGACATGCCAGTCGGCGCCGCGCGTGGTCAGGTGCGGGTTCACATCGGCGTCGCCGACGACCACCAGCGTGGGCGTCGTCATATGGGAAAAATCCGGGTTCAGCGCCGTGTAGGTCTCGCGGGCAAACTCGCTCAGGCTGTCGCCGCCATGGCCGGGGGCGGCGAGCAGCACACCCGCCTTGATGCGCGGCTCGATCAGGTTCACGTCCCGGGCGTCGGGGTCCTTGATGTCGGTGAGCCGGGCGCCCAGCAGCATGGCCACAGTCTGGCCGCCCATGGAATGGCCGACCGCGGCAATGCGGCCATGGTCGAGCCGGCCGGTAAGCTGCGGGGTCATGGCCTCGATCTCGTCCAGCCGGTCGATGATGGTCTTCATGTCCTGAACGCGGGCGCGCCAGAACAGCGGGCCTCCGGGCGCGTCCGCAGCCAGGCCCGCGACCCTCGAATTGAGATGGGTCGGCTGGATGACGGCGAAGCCGTGCGCGGCATAGAAACTGGCGAGCGGGGCATAGCCGTCCTTGGAGGGAATATAGAGCGAGGGGCCGTGGCCGTGCGACAGCAGGATGATCGGCAGGTCCGTGCCGGTCGCGGGCGCCGTGATCCGCATTTCGAGCGGCAGCCCGCGACCCTCGGCAGCGAGCGTGACCGGGTTGATCGAAAGGGTCTGGACGGGCGCGTTTACCGGAATGCGGGCGGCGTCCTTGATCAGGTTGTTCATGGGGTCTCTTTCATTTTCGGTGGCGAAGGCTCGGCCGTTCGCCTATAGGATGAAAGCGGAACGATGGTCCGCATATAAACGGAACATAGTTCCATTTATGAATCCCATATACGGAACCATGTTCCGGATATCAAGGGGCATGATTTCGCACGGGCCTCGCGCCAGTCAGGGAAACTTAGTGTGACGGAGAGTTCGAAGGCGGCGGGAGACGAGGCGGTCGAGCCTGGGCGGCGGATCCGCGCCGATGCAAGGCGCAACGAGGATGCGGTTCTGGAAGCGGCCAAGCAGGTGTTCGCCGCCTCGGGCGTCGATGCGCCGGTGCGGGAGATCGCGGCCAGGGCCGGCGTCGGCGTCGGCACGCTCTACCGCCGCTTTCCCAACCGCTCCGACCTGGTCGCCGCCGTGTTCCGCCGCGAGGTCGATGCCTGTGCCGCTGAGGCTGCAGCACTCGCCGCCGCGCATTCGCCCGGGGAGGCGCTCGGCCTCTGGCTCCGGCGCTACACGCGCTTCATCGCCACCAAGAAGGGGCTCGCCGCGGCGCTGCATTCGGGCGATCAGGTGTTTGAGACGCTGCCCGCCTATTTCAGGACGAATTTCGAGCCGGCGCTCACGGCCCTGCTCGAGGCAGCCGCAGCCGCCGGCGAGATCCGCGGCGGCGTTGCAGCCTATGATCTCCTGCGCGCCGTGGGTAATCTGTCGGTGGCGTCGGGCGAGGAGGGCGACCAGCACACGCAGCGTATGCTGGACCTGCTGATCGACGGCCTGCGCTACGGCGCTGCCGCCCGGCAGGAGCCGACGGTCAGGTAGAGAGCCTTGCTGCTCTCCCCGGGAGCCTAGCCCTTCAGCTGCTGGCGCACCCAGGCCGTGATCTGGCCCGCGTTCATGGCGCCCGCCTGGCGGGTGACCTCGCGGCCCTTGTCAAACAGGATGATCAGCGGAATGCCGCGGATCTGGAAGCGGTTGCCGACCGCCTGGTGCCGCTCGGTGTCGAGCTTGGCGAAGCGCACCCGCGGGGCCATTTCGAGTGACGCCTGCGCGAACATCGGCGCCATCGCCCGGCACGGTCCGCACCAGGGCGCCCAGAAATCGACCAGCAGCGGCACTTCGTCATTCTTCAGATGCTTGTTGAGCTGAGCCTCGTCGAGTTCGAACGGGACGTCTGGAAACAGCGCCGCCTTGCAGGCGCCGCAGGTGGGCTTCGCGCCAAGCTTGGCCGCGGGGATGCGGTTCTTGGCCTGGCAGGCAGGGCAGGTGATGTGGATCATGTCTGTCATGGTCGGCTCATTTGGATGTGGCGGCGTCCAACTCGACAATGTCCTCGATCGGGGTGCTGTAGCCTTTGCCGACCAGCGAAGGCAGCGTGTGCAGATGCACGCCGTCGGCCTTGTGACCGGCGAGGATGGCAAGCGCGCGCTGCTCGTGGATCTCGTCGCGGGTGCGGACCCAGAGCAGCAGGCCGCCGGCTTCCAATTGCGTCTCAAGCTGATTTGCATGGGTGGCCCCAAGCAGGCCGGCCAGCACGGTGCCGACGGACCCACCGATGCCGCCAGCAATCAGGGCTGCGGTGACGGCGGCGGCCAGTGCGCCGCCGGAAGCAACGACGGCCGCGCCGCCGATCATGGCGGGCACATAGATCAGAATGCCGATCACCGCCCCCATCGCGTCGCCAACGGATTCGGTCGACACATAGGCGGTGGTCGGCGTCTCGACACGGTCCTCAAGATCGCGGACGGAGACGTAGGATTCATGCAGTTTCTCATCAATCGCGGTTTCCGAGGCGAGGAGGCTCAGATCCATGCGGTCGAAACCCTGGGTCAGCAGATCGTCGATCGCCGCCTGCAGGTCTTCCGCCTTATGGAATATTCCCACGGCTTCGGTGGTGTTCGAATAGGCTGACAGGTCGGTCATGTTGCGTCCTCCATGGTCTGACGGTCCATTGGTACCGCATCGGTCGGCGGTGGCCATGACATCGATCAAGACCGGCAGAATTTTGGCCCTGCGGGGTATGTCCTCACATCAGCCGCCGGAGCCATTTCATCTTGGTCTCGCTGAACGGCGCGTAGCGCAGCGGCACGTCGAACCATTCCGATTTGACCAGCACGCTTTTTCGATGGCTGAAGGTGTCGAAGGAGGCGCGGCCGTGATAGGCGCCCATGCCGCTGATGCCGACGCCGCCGAAGGGCAGTTCGGGGACGGCCAGATGCATCACCACGTCATTGATGCAGACACCGCCCGAACTGGTCTCGTCAAGAACCTTCTCGCGCATGGCTTGCGAATTGGAGAACAGATAGAGCGCCAGCGGTTTCGGCCGTGCGTTCACGAAGGAGATCGCCTCCTCGATGGTCCGGTAGGTCAGGACCGCCAGCACCGGGCCGAAAATCTCCTCGCGCATGACCGGCGATTGCGGGTCGACCCCGGTCAGCACCGTCGGCGCGATGTAGCGGGTGTCTGCATCGCTGTCGCCGCCCGCGGCAATCTCGCCGCCGGCGATCAGGTCTCTCACGCGCGCAAAATGCTTGTCGCTCACAAGCCGCGGATAATCCGGGCTCGCCTTCGGATCCGGGCCGAAGAACTCGGTAATCGCCGACTTCAGCCCCGCGACAAAGGCTCCGGCCGCCTTTTCCTGCACCAGCACATAGTCCGGCGCGATGCAGGTCTGGCCGGCATTGAGGAACTTGCCCCATGCTACCCGCCGGGCGGCCAGGGCGAGATCGCAATCATCATGCACGATAGCAGGGCTCTTGCCGCCGAGTTCCAGCGTCACCGGGGTCAGATGCTCGGCGGCGGCCGTCATGACGATCCGGCCGACGGTCTCGCCGCCGGTGTAGAAGATGTGATCGAAGCGCTGGTCGAGCAGTTCCTTGGCCGTTTCCGCCGCGCCTTCCACCACCCGGATCGCGTCCGCGTCGAGATAGTCCGGGATCAGCCGCGCAATCACCCGCGAGGTGTGGGCTGAAATCTCCGACGGCTTCAGCACCGCGCAATTGCCTGCCGCGATCGCCCCGATCAGCGGCGTGATCATCAGATTGAACGGATAGTTCCACGGCGCGATGATCAGCACCACGCCAAGCGGCTCGGGCCTGATCATCGATCGTCCAGGCTGCGCCGTGATCGGCGTCCACACCCGGGCGGGCCGCATCCAGCCCTTGAGGTGCCTGAGCACATGATCGATCTCGGAGAGCACCGTGCCGGTCTCGGTCAGCCGGCCCTCGAAGGCGGATTTACCGAGGTCGGCGTGAAGCGCGTCGAGAATGGCGCCCTCGTTCTCCTCGATCATCGCCTTGAGGCGGTGGAGCTGCGCACGCCGCCAGTCAACCGCACGGGTCTTGCCCGTGTTGAATGTGGCGCGGAGATCGGAGACGGTCTGGGAGATCTGGGTCATGGGGTCCAATTGCTGTGTTGCGGCCATAGGCTCTGTTCGGTTCAGGGGGCCGGATCTGGCGTGTCACGGCCTGCGGTTGCCGCGATCACGGCTCAACATTTGACCGCAATCATGGCGCTTTTGAGCAGAAAGTCCGGCGGGCCCCGGTCTCGATCATGTCGAGTGGCAAGACATGCTGCCAATCGCGGACTCGGGGGTGACTTCAGACTTTGTCAGTGGTCATGTCGGGTCGATGATGCCAATCACCCTGGCGACGATTTCATCGACCGTATCGGCATCGAGCGTGTCGACGTACCGCGCGGTTTTTTGCTGGACTCGCGACACGATGTCGAGGCTTCTCACATGATTGCAGAGCGCCACACCGTTGGTTTCATGACCGGTGATGTTGACGGCCATCCCGGCCTTTCGCGCAAATTGGCCGCCGGTTGTGACGGCGACCGTCAGGCACATGCCGAGAGCGTTGATCTCACGAGGCGAAATCACCACACATCGATGCCTGTCCCTCATCTCGTTGCCGACAACCGGATTGAGATCGATCAGGAAGACATCGCCGCGATTGGGAATGTTGCTCCGAACCATCAGAGAATTTCATTCCCGACAGCGGCGCCCGAGTCCCAGCCGGCAGCCTCCCGGCTCAGCTCGATCATCTCGTCGGACCCTTCAAGCAGCTCCTCAAGGCTGTATTTCTTCTTTGGCTTCAGCGGCGTGGCGACGAGCTTGCCATTGTCCACCGCCAAGGTCAGTTCCGCCCCGATGTCGACCCCAAGCATCTTCAGAAGCGCAGGCGGAATGCTGAAGACTGCGGCTCCGCCCTGGCGGCGTATCTTGGCGGTGTTGGACATGTTGCGATCCTCATTTTGTGCTACATATATATCACCTATTGCGTGCCGGCAAGGTTTCAGGACCTCATGGCCGCTGCGCTGTTTTGACTTCGGCCGCCAGATCGCCCATCCCTTGGCTGGCGTCCCACCACGTCGACAAGGCTAGGCTATGACTCCCAGCAATGATTTCGAACAACTGGCACAGGAGAACCGGCTGGTCGGCTATTTCGGCTACGGCTCGCTCGTCAACCGGCTCACGCTCAGGCCCGGGGTGGTGGCGGCATGGCCGGCCCGGCTGAGCGGCTGGCGGCGGACCTGGCGCGCGCGCCCGGACATGGGTCCGACGCCGCCCGCAGCCCTTGCCCCCGGGCCGGCGCCCTGCCTTTTGAGCGCCCATCCGGATCCCCGGTCGGCCATCGACGGGCTGCTGGTGATCGACCTGGCGGAGAACCTCGCCAGCGTCGACGCCCGCGAATTCCGCTATCACCGCCGCGCCATCGGCGTGGAGGATCTGATCTTTAACGGCGACGCTCCCGCGCTTGCCCGGCGGGCGGGGATCTCTCTGCATGTCTACGAGGCGCGGATCGAGCATCCGCCGGTGGACGGCCCGGCGCCGATCCTGCGCTCCTATCTCGATACGGTGATGCAGGGGTTCCTGCGCGAGTTCGGCGCGGAGGGCTTGCGCCGTTTCGTGGCCGAGACCGCGGCCTTCGACAGGCCGGTATTGGAGGACCGGCGGCAGCCGCTCTATGCCCGCGCGGTGACGCTGTCGCCCGACGAGATCGGGCTGTTCGACGCCGTGCTCGAAGCCTCCCGCCGGCCTGGCCGTGACTGATTCGCCGATCGCGGGTTTGCAGCGAGGCAAATGATCGCTATAAGCGCCTCGAAATTGACAGATCCGCGGGTGAAACGCCCGTCCAACACGGTGAACGACATGGCACAGAACTGGACCCCGAAAAGCTGGCGCAACAAACCGATTCAGCAGGTCCCGGACTATCCGGATGCGGCAGCGCTGTCTGCCACCGAGGCGCGGCTCGCCAAGTTTCCGCCGCTGGTTTTTGCGGGTGAGGCCCGCCGGCTGAAGTCAGCGCTCGCTGGCGTCGCCGAAGGCAGGGGCTTTCTGCTTCAGGGTGGGGATTGCGCCGAGAGCTTCGCCGAGCACGAGGCCGACAATATCCGCGACTTCTTCCGCGTGTTCCTGCAGATGGCCGTGGTGCTGACTTTTGGCGCACAGCAGCCCGTCGTCAAGATCGGCCGCATCGCCGGCCAGTTCGCAAAGCCCCGCTCGTCCAACATCGAGAAGCAGGGCGACGTCGAGCTTCCGAGCTACCGCGGCGACATCGTCAACGGCATCGAGTTCAATGAGGAAGCCCGCATCCCCAATCCGGAACGCCAGATCATGGCCTACCGGCAGTCGGCGGCCACGCTCAACCTCTTGCGCGCCTTCGCGCAGGGCGGCTACGCCAATCTCGACAATGTGCACCAGTGGATGCTGGGCTTCGTCAAGGACAGCCCCCAGGCCGAGCGCTACCGCAAGCTCGCCGACCGGATTTCCGAGACCATGGATTTCATGAAGGCGATCGGGATTACCGCCGAGAACCACGCCAATCTGCGCGAGACCGATTTCTTCACCAGCCACGAGGCGCTGCTTCTGGGCTATGAAGAAGCCATGACGCGGAATGATTCCACCTCGGGCGATTTCTACGCGACCTCGGGCCACATGATCTGGATCGGCGACCGCACCCGCCAGACCGACCATGCCCATGTCGAGTTCTGCCGCGGCATCAAGAACCCGATCGGTCTCAAATGCGGCCCGTCGCTTGAAGCCGACGAGCTGCTGACGCTGATCGACATCCTCAATCCGGCCAACGAGCCCGGCCGTCTGACGCTGATCGCCCGCTTCGGCCACGACAAGGTCGCCGACCATCTGCCGCGCCTGATCCGCGCGGTGGAGCGCGAGGGCCGCAAGGTGGTGTGGTCGTGCGACCCGATGCACGGCAACACGATCACGCTCAACTCCTACAAGACCCGCCCCTTCGAGCGGATCCTGTCGGAGGTGGATTCCTTCTTCCAGATCCACCGCGCCGAGGGCACCCATCCCGGCGGCATCCACATCGAGATGACCGGCAAGAACGTCACCGAATGCACCGGCGGCGCCCGCGCGCTCACCGGCGACGATCTGCGCGACCGCTACCACACCCACTGCGACCCGCGTCTCAACGCCGACCAGGCGCTGGAACTGGCCTTCCTCGTCGCCGAACGCATGAAGGGCGGCCGCGACGAGCACAAGGCGGTGGTCAACGGGTAAGATTATGGCCGCAACCGACTGACGTAATTACGAAAACGCCGGGGGAAACCACGGCGTTTTTTGGTTTTATAGCCCTGACCTCTACCGCCGTCATCCTCAGCCGATCTTTCGGGCAATCGCGGCGAAGCGGGTTTGCCGCGCGCTGCGACGAAAGCTCAGGTCGTCAATTTGTCAGCCTTTGGCGAAGACGGTGCCAGAGGACACATCGGCCATGGTCATGGGCAATTCTGTGGTCGCCTGGCTGCGGATTTCGGCGATCCTGGACTGGGCCTTTTCCGCCTTGTCCGCGTCCTCATATTCGGTAACGACCGAGAAACTCAGATCGCCCGTGCGCAACATCTGAACCTTGCTGGCCCCTGAAGACATGATCATCGGTACGAACTTGTCCCGTGCGAGGGCTTCCATTTCATCTGTCCATGAAGTGACATTCCAGTTCGAGATAGTAGAATAGGACATTAAATACACCCAAGGTTGCAGTTGATCGCGAATTTGCGAGGATGAATACTTGCATTTGCCAGCTGGCGACGCAATTTAAATTTTGAATGTCTAAAATAATGATTTCAGCGAAACTTCCGCCGTTGTTATCAATCCCGGCTAATGGCGGTTGCTGGCCGAATTGACCCGAGCCGCGGCGCACCCAGACCGCGGCGGCAAATGTCGCAAATGTTAGTAGAATGGCAGCCTGCCTTCGTGCTTGCTTCGCCTCCAGCCTGAATCACAGTCCCCGGAGGCACCCATGTCCGACACCCAGATCCGCACCGGACGGTGCAATTGCGGCGCGGTGCGCTTTCGCACGCGCGGGCCCCTGCGCGAGGTCTTGGCCTGTCATTGCTCGCAGTGCCGGCGGCAGACCGGGCTCTATTACGCCGCCACCAATGTGGCCGACGAGAACATCGAGATCGAGGGCGGGGACGCCGTCACCTGGTACCATGCCTCCGAGACCGCCCGGCGCGGCTTCTGCGCCACGTGCGGCTCGGCGCTGTTCTGGAAGCACCGCGACGACGCCCACATCTCGGTGCTCGCGGGCAGTTTCGACGAACCCTCCCGACTTGAGATCACAAGCCACATCTTCTGCGCCGACAAGGGCGATTTCTACGAGATCACCGACGGGTTGCCGCAGTATGACAGAAGCTCGCCGGGGGTGATGGTGGCGGAGTAGGGGTTTCCTCTCCCCCTTGGAGGGGGAGAATGGAATTTCAGCGCCTTGGCTTCAGCCAAGTGCTAGAAATTCCAAGAGAGGGGGAAGGATATGGGCACAATTTTTTCCCCCTCTCTTGCAAAATCTATGACTTAGCTGACGCTAAGGTCATGATTTTGCTTTCTCCCCCGCCAAGGGGGAGATTGATGCGCCACCGGCCTCTTCAAAAAAGCCAGCCATCTTTTCCTTGTCTTCCGCTCCCGGACCATGTTTCTGCCCCTCCCATCGCCGCCCTGCATCCCTCGGCAAGACGGCCGAGGATGACGAAACGAGGGGTAGAACTGCGCCAAAAACGTGGATAGAATACCGGCCCACGCCTAACCATTCCAATCTCTTAGCCGAAAATCACCCGCATCTTTTCCCCGCCCAAACTACCGGTGCCATACTCCTGTCACTCCCGCCGCCGGATGGACCGCAGACGGTGTGGTCCAGGCGGGAGGAAGGCCTCCTGGCCTCGTCGTAACGTGCGGCGGGATCCAGGGGGAGGCGGAGGCCGGCGTGCTCCGCTGGCAGCCTGATCAGCCTTCACGGGAGGACCGGGCCAAGCCAGCCACCGGACTCGCCCTCGCCTACGGAGCTCGTCGTCAGGCGAGATCAGCGTAGGGACGGCGGGACGGGCCTGTGGCGGATTGTGGGGTCTTTGGCCCCGGGATTCGTGCCGGACGCGTTCAACTCCTTGTCCTACTGGCCTCGTCCGGGCCGGAGCGGCAGGGCAACGGCAGACGCCTGTCGGATGCGGACATCATCCGGCAAATCTCGGGCCGCGCGCGCGTTGCGCCACCCCGGTGCATGGCACCCATGCACCACCCAACCCAATTTCCGAAGGCAAAGCCCGCGTGCGGCCCTCCGGACTGAATGCCTCTCCATCACCCCGGCGGAAATCCCGCGCGGGGACATTGGCGCATGCAGGAGTTCTTCCTTCTCCCTCCGGGAGAAGGAAGGGTGCCCCGCAGGACCCTTCTTAGACCCTCCATTCCACATGATCGTCCATCAATCGTGAACGCTATGTGATCAATCGCTCGTCTTTCGTGAACGCGTGGGACGCATTATGTTGAGGACAAGGAGACATCCAATGACTCAATCAACCCAATCCATGCCAGCCCTGTTCATCTCGCATGGTTCGCCCGACACGGCGATCGCCGAGACAAAGGCCGCCCACTGGCTCAGGCAGCTGGCGCGCGACCTGCCGCGGCCGCGCGCCATCGTCGTGGCCAGCGCCCATTTCGAGGTCTCGGGCGGCGTCGCGGTGTCGGCTGATCCGCATCCCGAAACCATCCATGATTTCGGCGGTTTTTCGCCCGAGCTTTATGCCCTGCAATATCCCGCGCCGGGCGAGCCGGAGCTTGCGCGACAGATCGCCGCCGAGCTTCAGGCGGCGGGGTTTGTCTCCAGGGCCATCGACAAGCGCGGCTTCGACCATGGCGTCTGGGTGCCGCTGAAGCTGATCTATCCCGACGCCGATATCCCGGTCGTCTCGGTCTCGGTCGACCCGGCGCAGGGCCCGGAGCATCATTTCCGGCTCGGCCAGGCGCTCGCGGGCCTGAGGGCGGACGGCGTTCTGGTGATCGGCTCGGGCTCCTTCACCCACAATCTCGGCGAAGCCTTCAAGGCGCTCAGAGCCGGGCAACGTGAGATTGCGGTGCCCGCATGGGTCGGCGATTTCACCGCCTGGATGGGCGAAAAGCTCGCGGCCAATGATGTCGCGGCGCTGCTGGATTATCGCAGAGAAGCGCCGTTCGCGGCCAGGAACCATCCCACCGACGAGCACCTGCTGCCGCTCTATGTGGCGATGGGGGCTGCGGGAGACGCGGGCAGGGCGAGCCTTGTGCATGACAGCGCCGAGTTCGGCGTGCTGGCGATGACCATGTGGCGGTTCGATCCTGCGATGGCGGAAGCCGGCGTTTAACCGGATCTTCAGCGGCGGCGTGCAGAGTTCTGTCATGAACCCTTGCCGCCGCCTTGTTCCCTCTCTTCTTGCAGTCCTGCTCGCCACGTCGCTGTCGGGCTGCGGCGCCGTGATCGTCACCAAGACAGTCACCGGCGCGGGCTCTCTGGTGGTGGGCGGCGCGGTTGGGGCGGTCAAGGTGACCGGCAAGGCGGTGGGCGCCACCGCCGGCGCAGTGCGCGGTCTGGGTCGTGATTCCGACGATGAGGCGGAATAGGCAACGCTGATTTTCCAGCCTGTCACAGGCTTTGGCGGACCGATCAGAAATCACTGATTTTCAAGTGCCGTGACTTGGGGTAACACCAATCCCATGACCCAGACCCAAATATCCCGGACCGGCATTCTCCGCATTGCCATTGCGCAATTGAACCCCACAGTGGGCGATATCGCCGGCAATCTTGCCAGGGCGCGCGAGGCGCGGAGCGACGCCGCCCGCCATGGCGCGGATCTGGTCTTGTTCACCGAACTGTTCATCGCGGGCTATCCGCCCGAGGATCTGGTGCTCAAGCCTGCGTTTCTCGAGGCCTGCCGCAAGGCGGTGGAGGCGCTCGCGTCCGACACCGCCGACGGCGGCCCGGCGGTGATCATCGGCTATCCGCGCAGCGAGGGGCAAAAGCGCTTCAACTCCGTGGCGGTGCTCGACGAGGGCCGCCTGCTCGCCAGCCGCGACAAGGTCGATCTGCCCAATTACGGCGAGTTCGACGAAAAGCGGGTGTTTCATGTTGGCGAGATGCCCGGGCCGGTGATGGTCCGCGGCGTCCGGCTCGGCATTCCGGTCTGCGAGGATATCTGGGGTGATCTCGGCGTCTGCGAAACACTCGCCGAAAGCGGCGCGGAAATCCTGCTGGTGCCCAACGGCTCGCCCTACTATCGCGGCAAGGTCGATGTCCGCCACCAGGTGGTGCTGCGCCAGGTGATCGAAAGCGGCCTGCCGCTGGTCTACGCCAACCAGGTCGGCGGCCAGGACGAACTGGTCTTCGACGGGGCAAGCTTCGCGATCAATTCAGACAAGAGCCTCGGCTTCCAGATGAGCCAGTTCGAGGAGGCGGTCTCCGTCATCACCTTCCGGCGCGGCGAGGACGGCGTCTGGGCCACGAGCGGCGGGCCCGTGTCGGTGATCCCCGAGCGCGAGGAGGCCGATTACCGCGCCTGCATGCTGGGCCTGCGCGACTACGTCAACAAGAACGGCTTCCGCAATGTCGTGCTGGGGCTGTCAGGCGGCATCGATTCGGCGATCTGCGCCGCACTCGCCGTCGATGCGCTGGGCGAGGAGCGGCTGCGCGCGGTGATGCTGCCCTACCGCTACACGTCCGAAAGCTCGATCACAGACGCCGAGGCCTGCGCCCGCGCACTCGGCTGCCGCTACGACACGGTGGCGATCGAGGAGCCGGTGCAGGGGTTTCTCTCGACGCTCGGCGACATGTTCGAGGGCACCGAGGAGGGCGTGACCGAGGAGAACCTGCAGAGCCGGGCGCGCGGCGTCATTCTGATGGCGATCTCCAACAAGTTCGGCTCGATGGTGGTGACCACCGGCAACAAGAGCGAGATGAGCGTCGGCTACGCCACGCTCTATGGCGACATGAATGGCGGATTCAACCCGATCAAGGACCTCTACAAGATGCAGGTCTATGCGCTGGCCCGCTGGCGCAACACAAATGTGCCGCCGGGCGCGCTCGGCCCCTCGGGCGAGGTGATCCCGCAGAATATCATCGACAAGGCGCCGTCGGCGGAACTGAGGCCGGACCAGACCGACCAGGATTCGCTGCCGCCCTATCCGGTGCTCGACGACATCCTCGAATGTCTGGTCGAGCATGAAATGGGCGTGGACGAAATCGTCGCGCGCGGCCATGACATCGCCACCGTGCACCGCATCGAGCATCTCCTCTACATCGCCGAATACAAGCGCCGCCAGTCCGCGCCCGGCGTCAAGATCACCCGCAAGAATTTCGGCCGAGACCGGCGCTACCCGATCACCAATCGGTTCCGGGACAGGTGATGCCTATCCTCAATTTTCTGCGCGACAATGCCCGCTGGATTGCGGGCGGGTTTCTGCTGACGTTTTTCTCGTCCTTCGGGCAGACCTATTTCATCGCGCTGTCGGCGGGCGATATTCGGACGGAATACGGGCTCAGCCATGGCGGCTTCGGTACTCTCTACATGCTGGCGACGCTCGCAAGTGCCGCGTCATTGCCGCTGATCGGCAGGGTCATCGACAGGATCTCCGTCGCCTCCACCGTGCTGCTGGCGGCGCCCATCCTCGCCATCGCCTGTATCCTGATGGCCTGGTCGAACTCGCTCGTGGTTCTGGTGCTGGCGATCTATCTTTTGCGATTGTTCGGGCAGGGCATGCTCAGCCATATCGCGTTCACCGCCATGGGGCGCTGGTTTGCAGCCCAGCGCGGCCGGGCGGTGTCGCTCACGGCCATCGGCGTCAATGTCGGCGAGGCCGTGTTTCCGATCAGCTTTGTCGCCGTGGCGGCGCTCATCGGCTGGCGCGGCTCCTGGCTGCTGGCCGCAGGCGTGCTGATGCTGGTGGCGCTGCCTGCAATCTACAGCCTGCTCAAGCGCGAACGCACGCCGCAATCGGTGGTGCAGGATCCCAATCTCCCCGTGGCGCGGGAATGGACCCGGGGGGAGGTGGTGCGCGATCCCCTGTTCTGGGC
The DNA here is from genome assembly GCA_019084245.1 of Hoeflea sp. Lineage (GTDB taxonomy): Bacteria > Pseudomonadota > Alphaproteobacteria > Rhizobiales > Rhizobiaceae > Hoeflea. The sequence goes on along the minus strand of JAHRFE010000004.1, from coordinate 209,911 downwards.
AGCGCTGATGGGCGTGCTGGCGCCGCCCTTCATCGGCACCACTGTGTTCTTCCACCAGGTCTATCTGTCGCAATTGCGCGGCTGGGATCCGAGCGTGTTCGCGGCGTCCTTCGCCATCATGTCGGCGATGACCATCCTGTTCGCGCTGATTGCCGGACAACTGATCGACCGCTTCTCGGCGATCCGGATCCTGCCATCGTTTCTGCTGCCCTTGTCGCTGTCGTGCTTCGTGCTGGCGTCGACCGAGGCGCCCTGGGGCGCCTACGCCTTCATGGCGCTGATGGGCGTCTCCTACGGGTTTTCCTCGACGCTGTTCGGCGCGCTGTGGCCGGAACTCTACGGCACCAGGAATCTCGGCGCCATCCGCTCGCTGATCGTGGCCTTCATGGTCTTCGCCACGGCGGTGGGGCCGGGCCTGACCGGCTGGCTCATCGATGCGGGCGTGTCCTATCCCGGCCAGATCGTGGCTATGGGCGTCTATTGCGCGGTGATGATCATGATCATGACGCTTGTCAGCCGCCGGGCGCTTCTGCGCCGGCCGCAGGCGGCGGCAATGGCTGCGAAGGTTTAGCGGATAAGGCTCGGGGGGGCGGCCTTGAGGTCGAACTGATCGGACTCGTCAGGCAGGAAGGTCGGGCCGACCACGCGGACCTGCCGCCGCTCCTCGGTCAGCGGTCGCTCGGTCTTGGAGGCTGACAGCACCGCGGTGACGTCTTCCGATGTCAGGCGCATTTCCGCATCCAGCATGGTTTCAGGATCTTCGCCCGGGTCAGGCCGCCTGACCGGGTGCACCCAGGTTGTCACCGGCGCCTCGTCCTGGGTAGCCCCGCCGTTGAGGATCGCCTCCCGGCGCTCCATTTCCTTGTAGAACGCCCCCATATTGCAGCCGCAGGCCTTGCTCATCGGCGCGTTGGCATTGCGGTAGACGAAGGCGTTCGGCATCTCGGTATAGGGCTGGCCGGTGCGCGCGGAGACCATCTCCTCGCTTTCCTGGATATCGGCTGCGTGGAAATAGAGCTCGGTTCCGGTTCCCGGGCACATCATCTGGCAGGTGCGTTCGTCGCGGGTAAAGTCGGAAGGGTTGGCCCTCGATGACACCGGGAAGAAGAACCCATCGCAACTGCGCACGCACAGGGTACGATAGCTGCCGCCGCGTGCGGCTTGCTGTTCGACCATGATGTTGGATCTCGAAAGGCCGGAGTTGGTGTTCAGCCGCTGCCTGCCGCCGCTGTCGCCGAGGATGGCCACCAGGCCGGGGCTGGCCGTGCGCTTGGCTTCGATGGCGTCGTTGCGGCCCTTGAGCGCGGCCTCGACGATCGAGGCGCGCGTGCCGTCGCAGTCGTTTGCCTTGAGCGCCGCCTCGATGCGCCGGGTGGAAACCTTGGTGTCGCGCTTGGCATGGGAGTCGCGCTTGCGCTCGAGGGCAGCCAGATTGACGCGCATTTTCTTGTGCGCCGATGTGAGCTTGGCGCAGGCTTCGGCATTCCGTCCACCGAGCACGATGATGCTGCCCGAGGTGCAGCCGAACCGCTTCAGATCGGACTGAACCTGACGGATCTGCGTTTCCTGTTTCTGAACCGCGTTGGCGTAGCGCTGGTAGTTCGCGGAACTGTCACTCCGCGACGCGCTGGCCAGCTGGGCCTTGAGCTGGGTGCAAACCGCCGAGGCCTCCGCCGCACCCGTGCCTGCAAGGGCGAGCACGACCACCAGCATAAAACTGCGAACCCGGACACGGCGCATCAACAACTCCAACACAAGGATGAGCGCATGATAGGGCATCAAGGGTTAAGGCTTGACCACCATATCAGACATGAGGGTTCATATTAGCAAATCCCAGTATATGCGCCAATCACACTTGGGTGTTTACCTTAACCCGGCCCCGGCCCCGGCCTCGGCCAAGGCTGGTTGCGGCAGCGCAAGCCAATGAGCTCAGTCGGGCGAGGATGCCTCGACCACCGCCAGCGTCGCCATGTTGACCACGCCGCGAGAGGTTACCGACGGTGAGAGAATATGCGCGGGCAGGGCGGCGCCCAACAGGATCGGGCCGACATGCAGCGCCTCGGTCATGGTCTTGACCAGGCCGAGCGCGATGTTGGCCGCGTCGAGATTCGGAAACACCAGCAGATTGGCCTCGCCGGTGAGCGTCGAGTCGGGCATCACCCGCTGCCGGAGCAGTTCCGACATGGCCGAATCCCCGTGCATCTCGCCATCGACTTCGAGATCCGGGGCGGCAGCGCGGATGATCTCCATCGCCCGGCGCATCTTGGTGGCGCTGATGGAATCGCGTGATCCGAAATTGGAATGGGAAACCAGCGCCGCCTTCGGCGTGATGCCGAAGCGGCGGATTTCCTGCGCCGCCATGATGGTGGTTTCGGCGACTTCCTCGGCGCTCGGATCGAACGACACATAGGTGTCGGTGAAGAAGGTGGCGCTGCGTTGCGAGATCAGCAGGCTCAGCGCCGAATAGTCGATGACGCCCTCGCGCTTGCCGATGATCTGGGAGACATCGCGCAAGTGACGGGCATAGCGGCCTTCAAGCCCGCAGATCAGCGCGTCAACCTCGCCGCGCCTGAGCGCCAGGGCGCCGATCACGGTGGGATTGGTGCGGATGATGGTGCGGGCGGCTTCCGGGATCACGCCCAGGCGTCCGACGAGCGAGAAATACTCGTCGACATAATCGCGGAAGCGCGGATCCTCTTCGGGGTTGATGACCTCGAAATCGACGCCTGGCCTGATCCTCAGCCCAAAGCGCTGCAGACGGGTCTCGATGATGCCGGGACGGCCGATCAGGATCGGCACGCCGATGCCTTCCTCGAGCAACACCTGGGCCGCGCGCAGCACCCGCTCGTCCTCGCCTTCGGAAAAGATCACGCGCTTGTGGGTGGCGGTCTTGGCGGCCGTGAACAGCGGCTTCATGATCAGGCCGGAGCGGAACACGAAGCGGTTCAACTGGTCGACATAGGCTTCCATGTCGGCGATCGGCCGCCGGGCAACGCCGGATTTCGCCGCCGCCTCGGCGACCGCAGGCGCGATCCTGAGGATCAGCCGCTGGTCGAACGGCGAGGGGATGAGATATTCGGGCCCGAATACCGGCGTTTCGCCCGAATAGGCGCGGGCGGCGATGTCGGAGGGTTCCTCCCGGGCGAGCGCCGCAATGGCGCGCACGGCCGCCATCTTCATCTCCTCGTTGATGGTGCGCGCGCCGCAATCGAGCGCGCCGCGGAAGATGTAGGGAAAGCACAGCACATTGTTGACCTGGTTGGGGAAGTCCGACCGGCCGGTGCAGATCATCGCATCGGGCCGGGCTTCGCGCGCCAGGTCCGGCATGATTTCAGGCGAGGGATTGGCGAGCGCCATGATCATCGGCCGCTCGGCCATCGTCGCCAGCATCTCGGGCTTGAGGACGCCCGCAGCCGACAGGCCCAGGAACACATCCGCGCCGCCGATGGAGTCGGCCAGCACACGGTTGTCCGATGCTTGCGCATAGATCGATTTCCACTCGTCCATCAGCACCTCGCGGCCCTCGTAGACGAGGCCCTCGATGTCGTGCACCCAGATGTTTTCGCGCTTGGCGCCCAGCGCCACCAGCAGATTGAGGCAGGCAAGTGCCGCAGCCCCTGCGCCCGATGTGACGATCTTGGCGTCCTCGATCTTTTTGCCGGCGAGTTCGAGGCCGTTCAGGATGCCGGCGGCGACGATGATGGCGGTGCCGTGCTGGTCGTCATGGAACACCGGGATGTCCATCACCGCGCGCAGCTGGCGCTCGACCTCGAAACATTCCGGCGCCTTGATATCCTCGAGGTTGATGCCGCCGAAGGTGGGCTCGAGCGCCGAAATCACGCTGACCATGCGGTCGACGTCGGGCGCGTCGATCTCGATGTCGAAGACGTCGATACCCGCGAACTTCTTGAACAGCACCGCCTTGCCCTCCATCACCGGCTTGGAGGCGAGCGGCCCGATATTGCCGAGGCCGAGCACGGCGGTGCCGTTGGAGACGACGGCGACCAGGTTGGCGCGCCCGGTGTAGGCGGCGGCGGCATCGGGATTGTCGCGGATTGCAAGACAGGGAGCGGCGACGCCGGGCGAATAGGCCAGTGCCAGGTCGCGCTGGTTGCCGAGCGGCTTGGTCGCCTGGATCTCGAGTTTGCCGGGCCGCGGATAGCGATGGTAAAACAGGGCATTCTCGTCGAGATCGCCGCTGGTCGGCTTCGGATCGCTGGCGCGCTTGGTGTCTTTGGTCATCTGCGGCTCTTCTCTCGTGAATTCAGTTAGGTCAGTGAAAGCAACGGGGCATGGCCAACGCTTGAGCTTCGCCGGGCATGGACATCATGGGCAAGGAGGCAGGTGAGGCGGCAAATGTGCCATCTTCGGCGCTGGTCACGCCGGTTAGAGCTGTCTTCATGCGGATAATCCCCCTCCACACGCCAATTCTGTTGGCCTGTCCGTTTCTAGAACCGATCCCGATCAAATGAAACCCGTTTGATGGTCACGCTTGCCGCCAGAAAACCCGCGTCATCCCCAGAGATCGGCAGAGGGCGGCGAGACCAGCGATCCGGAATAGACCAGTCCGGGCGAACGGTCGCGGGCAAGCAGCAGAGGGCCGTCGAGATCCACCCAGTCGGCATCCTGGGCCAGCAGCACCGCCGGCGCCATGGCGAGCGAGGTGCCGACCATGCAGCCGATCATCACGCCGAAGCCCAGCTCGCGTGCCCGGTCGCGCATCAGCAGGGCCTCGGTGAGGCCGCCGGTCTTGTCCAGCTTGATGTTGATGGCGTCGTATCGGTCCGACAACGCCTCGAGATCGGCCAGCGTATGGACGCTTTCATCGGCGCAGATCGGCACCGGATGGGGAATATGGGCCAGCATCTCGTCCTTGCCGGCGGGCAGCGGCTGTTCGATCAGCCCGATATGCAGTTCGGCCGCGAGCAGGAGGTGTTCGCGGATATTGCTTTCGTTCCAGCCCTCATTGGCGTCGAGGATGATCTCGGCGTCGCGCGCCGCACTTGCCACTGCATGCATGCGGGCGCGGTCGTCGGACGTGCCGACCTTGACCTTGAGCAGTTTCTGCGAGGCGTGCGCCCGGGCCTGGTCGGCCATGTCGGCGGGATCGCCCAGCGAAATCGTCACCGCCGTCGGCACGGGCCTCACCAGAACGCGGCAGGCGGTTGCCGAGACGCGTGTTCCGGTGAGCTTGGCCTCGAGATCCCACAAGGCGCAATCAATCGCGTTGCGCGCAGCCCCCGCCGGCATTGCGCTCTGCAGTTCCTGGCGGCTGGTTCCCGAATTGATCGCCTCGGCAAAGGCCTCGATGTCCTTGAGCACGCCCTCGACGGTTTCGCCATAGCGTGTGTAGGGCACGCATTCGCCGCGACCGGTCACGCCGTTGTCGGTGATGATGCAGGTCACCACCTCCGCCGCGGTCTTGGCGCCACGCGAGATGGTGAAGGCGCGGGTGAGCGGAAAGCTTTCGATCCTGGCTTGAAGTTGTCGTGACATTGCAACGCGTCCGTAAATAAAGGTCTGAAGAGTGGCAAAGCGGGCGCTTATACAGAGCCTGTCCGGTGACAGTGCCTGAACGAGCCGCTATGTGTGGGGCATGTTGACCGAACCGCCAAAAGATACAAGAGCAGATGTGAAGTCGGGCAAACGCGAAGATTTGCCGGCGAAGCTCGAGCATCGCGTCACCGACGCCGGGGAGACGCTTGTGCTTCAGGGCGACTGGCGTCATGCGGCGATTTCCGGGATTTACGGCAGGATGCTCGAACTCCAGCGCGGTCTGTCCGGCAGGCCGCTGGAAATTGATCTCTCGGACGTCAGGCATTTCGACACCGCCGGAGCCTGGCTGGTGCGCAAGACCATGGCTGCCGCCCATGCGAAGGGTGCGGAAGCCACCTTGCTGGGGGCGGATGCGAAGGTGGCGGCGCTGATCGAGGCGATTCCCGACCTTGTTGACCGGAAAGCTGTCGCAAAGGCTGAAAAGCCGCCCTTGTTCGAACGGCTGTTTGCTCCCACTGGCAAGGCCATTTACGAGCTCTATGACGACATGGTGGCCTCGCTCTACATTCTGGGTTCGGCTGTGCGCGGGGCGCAGATGAAGCTCAACCGCTCGTCGGGGATCTCGCCCGCCTCCATTGTCACCCATATCGATCAGATGGGCGTTCGCGCCGTGCCGATCATCATGCTGATGAGCTTCCTGATCGGCGCCATCATCGCTCAGCAGGGCGCGTTTCAGCTGAGATACTTTGGCGCGGAAGTCTTTGTTGTCGACCTTGTCGGTATCCTGCAGTTGCGCGAGATCGGCGTGCTGCTGACCGCGATCATGATCGCCGGCCGCTCGGGCAGCGCGATCACCGCGGAAATCGGCTCGATGAAGATGCGCGAGGAGGTCGACGCGCTCAAGGTGATGGGCTTGAACCCGGTCGGCGTGCTGGTGTTCCCGCGTCTGGTGGCGCTCACCGTGGCCCTGCCGCTGCTCACCATCGTCGCCAATTTCGCGGCCCTTGCAGGCGCCGCCGCCGTGACATGGACATATTCGGGCATTACCCCGGATGTATTCGTCGCAAGGCTTCGTGAAGCCATCGACATGTCGACCGTGACTTCGGGCATGATCAAGGCGCCGTTCATGGCGCTGATCATCGGGATCGTTGCCGCGGTGGAAGGCATGAAGGTCGGCGGCAGCGCTGAATCGCTGGGCCGCCGGGTCACCGCTTCGGTGGTCAAGTCGATCTTTGTGGTGATCCTGGTCGACGGGCTGTTCGCCATGTTCTACGCCGCGATCGATTTTTGAGCCAGGACCGCATGAACCAGCCAGACCAAACCATATCCGACCGGAACGGCAAAGGCGAAGTGCTGCTGTCGGTGCGCGACGTCTGCGTGGCCTTCGGCAAGAACACGGTGCTCGAGCACCTTGATCTTGACGTCTACCGGGGCGAGATCCTCGGCTTCGTCGGCGGCTCGGGCACCGGCAAGTCGGTGCTGATGCGGTCGATCCTGCGTCTCATTCCGCGCCAGAAGGGCGAGATCCGCATTCTCGGAGAGGATTATGATGCGGTTGACGAGGCCAAGAAGATCGAGCTCGACATGCGGCTTGGCGTCCTGTTTCAGCATGGCGCGCTGTTTTCGGCGCTGACAGTGCGCGAGAACATCCAGGTGCCGATGCGCGAATATCTGGATCTGCCCAAGCCGCTGATGGACGAACTGGCTGAACTGAAAGTGGCGATGGTCGGGCTTGCGCCGGATGCGGTCGACAAATACCCCTCCGAACTGTCGGGCGGCATGATCAAGCGGGCGGCCCTTGCGCGGGCGCTGGCGCTTGATCCGGACCTGGTGTTCCTGGATGAGCCGACCTCCGGGCTTGACCCGATCGGGGCGGCGGAGTTCGATGAGCTGATCGCCCGGCTGCGTGACACGCTGGGTCTCACCGTCTACATGGTGACCCATGACCTCGACAGCCTGTTCTCTGTCTGCGACCGTATTGCAGTGCTGGGCGACAAGCGCGTGATGGTTGAAGGCACGATCGATGACATGCTTTCATTTGACGACCCCTGGGTGCAATCCTATTTCCGGGGGAAGAGGGCACGGATGATCCCCGACCGCAAACAGGAACCAGTGATGCCAACCGATCCGGCGCTCATGCAGGCAAGCAGCCAGAAAAGCGAAGCGACATAATGGAAACGCGGGCCAACTACGCAATCGTCGGGCTGTTCACCCTGCTGGTGATGCTCTCGGCGTTCGGGTTCATTTACTGGATGGCGAAATATGGCGGCGGCGGCGAAACCGCGCCGCTGATCGTTCGCATTCCCGGCTCTGCCAACGGGCTTTCGGTCGGATCCCCGGTGCGGTTCAACGGTATTCAATACGGTGTGATCCGGCGGCTCAGCATTGATCCGGAAAGCCCGAAATTCGTCATCGCCATGACCGAGGTGCAGGCCAACACGCCAATCTACACCGACACCCGCGCGGCGCTGGAAATCCAGGGTCTGACCGGCTCGGCCTATATCGAGATGCAGGGCGGCACGCCCACCAATGACAATATCCTGATCCGGGCGATGACCGACGGCAGGATCGCCGAGATAACCGCCGATCCGTCAAGCGTGACCAACCTGCTGGCCACCGCCGACGATATCCTCAATCGCGCCAACCGGGTGGTCGGCCAGATCGAGGGCTTTGTCATCGATGCGCGCGGGCCGCTGACAGAGACCTTGAAGAACACAGAGACCTTTACCGGTGCGCTGCGAGACAATGCCGACGGCATCGATGACTTTCTCAAGAGCGTGGGCAACCTGTCGGAGGTTGTCAAATCGGTGTCGGGCCGCATCGAGAGCGCGCTCGCCTCGGCGGAAAACCTGATCAACGCAGTGGACCCGGAAAAGATCGACCGCATTCTCGCCAATGTCGACACGGCCACCAGCGAGGTCGCCGCAGCCTCAGGCAATATCACCCAGACGCTGGAGAGCTTCAGCGAGGCCGCCAATTCGCTGCAGACGCTGGCTTCCACCGCCGGCGCCTCGCTCGAAAAGGTCGACACGATCATCGCCGGCATCGATCCGGCCAAGGCCGGCCAGGCCATCGACGACATCGCCGCAGCCAGCGCAGACGCGCGCAAGGCGCTCGCCGATGCGCGCGGCGTGGCCGAGACCTTCAGCGCCCGCACGGAGGATTACGATCTCATCATTTCCGACGTCAAGCAAATGACCAGCACGCTCAACGCCGCCTCGACGCGGGTCGACGGCGTGCTGGCCAAGATCGACGGCTTCCTGGGCGAGGGCGATGCGTCAAACCTGCTTGCGGATGCGGAAGCCACGCTGAAATCGTTCAGGGACGTTGCAGATTCGCTCAACGCGCGGATCGGGCCGATCGCGGACAATCTGCAGCGGTTTTCGGGATCCGGCCTGCGCGACGTCGAAGCCCTGGTCAATGATGCGCGGCGCTCGATCCAGCGCATCGAGCGGTCGATCTCAACAATCGAGCAGGACCCGCAGCGGCTTATCTTCGGCGGCGATGCGGTCAAACAGTATGACGGGCGGACCCGGCGTTGACTCTTGGGCGGTTGCATCGCAAGACAAATGTTAATGAAGTGTATAAATTCCGGACCAGGGGTTCGGAGATGGGCGCAGGCGTGAACGCGAGTGGTTTGATTGCAGCGGTTGCCATGCTGACGGTGCTCTCCGGCTGCGCCGGGCTTGTCAAGGCGCCGCCGCCCGACACCTATGCGCTGTCGTCAGCGCCGGAGGTCACCGGTGAGCGATCGCGCAGCCGCCAGATCCTGATCAATGAGCCGACTGCGCTCAAGGCGCTCGACAGCGAGCAGATCGTCATCCGCCCGACGCCGTCTTCGCTGCAGTATCTCGCCAATTCGCAATGGTCCGATCGGCTGCCGAAAATCGTCCAGGACAAGCTCGTCCAGGCGTTCGAGAATTCCGGCCGCGTTGGCGGCGTCGGCCGTCCCGGTGACGGGCTGGCGATCGACTTCAACGTCCTGACCTCCATCCGCGCCTTCGAGATCAAGGCCGACGCCGGCGAGCAGGCGGTGGTGGAAATCTCCGCCAAGATCCTCAACGACCGCAACGGCGTCGTGGTGGCGTCGCAGGTGTTCCGCGCGACCACACCGGTGACGGGATCCGGCAACGCGGCTTACGTGCAATCGCTCGATCGGGCGTTCGAAGACGTCGTGCGGGATCTGGTCAGCTGGACGCTGTCGCGGATCTGACCGGCTTGCCTGCAGTCCGCGACGCAGGTGTCTTGTCACTCCTCTTCACAGCCTGACTGTCAGCCTTGACCGGTTCCGCCGGCGCCGTTGACGCGTCCTGCGTCCGGGCAGCCACGGGCATCCGAAGGTCCGACGATGTAATCACCACGAGAAACAGCAGAAATCCGCCAGCGCCAACCACGGCCGGCCCGATCAGGGCAGGGTAGCCGAACAGCCAGATGGCGCTCAGCCAGAGCAGCATGACATTGACGACGAACATGACCTTCTCGGTGTCACTCCCGTGCCAGGCACGCCAGCCGAGAATTCCGATGATCGCCAGATAGGCAAATGTCGCCGCCAGTCCCATGTCCACACTCCTTTGCCGCTGCGCTCGTTTTCGTGTTTTCGGTCTTGACCGAAATCTGAAACGGGCTGTCTTCCAATTTAAAGAAGACCAGCCCCCACGCCATAGCTGGCCTGAAGGCGAATTGACGCATCCTGGATACATCTTTGATTGCGGGATTTTTGCCTTCAGGCGTTTGTGATCGAATCGATCAGGCCGCGGCCCAAAAACGGCAGAACCCCGCGCGATGGCGGGGTTCTGGAATAAGGCTCGTGTGCCTGAAGCGTTAGCGCTCCTGGCCGCCGAAGCGGCCGCTGGCGTGGGCCAGCATGGTGTAGACCTTGCCGGTGTCGGAGGTGAGGTAGGTCTGGGTCATCATGTTGTCGCGGTCATTGCGCGCGACGTCCGACAGAAGCTTCTCGAAATCGGCGATGTAGCGGTCGACGGCAGCGCGGAACTCGGGCTCGCGGCCGTATTTGCTCTTGATCTCTTCAAAGGTCTGCTGGCCCTTCAGCGTGTAGAGCCGCCTCGTGAAGACATCGCGTTCGCCGCGCTGGTAGCGCCGCCACAGGTCGACCGAGGCGTCATGATCGATGGCGCGGGCGATGTCGACCGACAGCGAATTGAGCGATTCCACCACATGGCGCGGGTTTCGCTCGGGCGTCCGCGGCGCCGCCGGTGCGCGGGCAGGCGCCTGCTCTTCGCGCGATGCGCCACGCAGCAGGTCGCTGACCCAGCCGTCGCTCTTGGCGGGGGCGGCGCCTGCCGGCTCAAGCGCGCCGCGCAAGGGCGCGCGCTGGACTGGGGCGTCGGTGCGGGGCGCAGGCGCGGGCGCCGGTTCACGTCGTGGCGCGGGCTGCGGAGCAGGGGCTGCCGCCCGGGCCACCGCGGCGCGCGGCGCCGGCTGGCTGAATTCGGCCTGGTGGCTCGACTGGCTGACTATCTGCGAGAGTTCCTGCAGCGCCTTGATCTGGTCGGACACGGCGCGGCGCATGGCGGCAGCGCTCTCGCGGGTTTCCTCGGGCAGGTCGAAGGCGCCGCGCTTGAGTTCGCTGCGGGTGTCGTCAAGCTCGCGCTTGATGTCGGCCGCGGACTGGCGGATTTCGTCGGTTGCGCCGGAGAAGCGCGCAATCGCGTCCTCGATCGCCTCGCGCATGCTGTCGCGCAGGGTTCCGGCCGCCGATTGCGCCCGGTTTTCGGTGCCGCGCAGCAGCTTCTCGGCATCCTCGACCGCTTCGCGCACGCTTTCGCGCATCATGCCGGCTGCGGCGTGCGCCCGGTCCTCGGTGTCGCCCAGCAGCTTGCCGGCATTTTCCGCGGCATTGCGCAATCCGCCTTCAAGCCGCATTGCCGCGCGCTTGGAGAGTTCGTCGGCGCCGGCGAAGGCCTTCTCGATGATCTCCTCGAGCGAGTGCATGGTGGCTTCGATCTGCTCGGAGCGGCTGACCAGGCCGAGCGACAGCGCCTGCAGCGCCTCGCGGCGCTCTTCCAGCGTCGAGGCGAGGTTGGACTGCGCCGCGCCGAGAAGGTCGGAAGCCGACGCCAGCACCTTGGAGTGATCGTCGAAGCGGCCGGCGATGGCGCCAACCTGATTGAGCGTGCGGCTCGAGATGTCGGTGAGCCGTTCGACCTTGCCGTCGAGAAGACGGGCGGAGCCTGACAGCAGTTCGGCGGCCTTTTCGGTCGACGTCGAGAACTCGCTGGTGGTCTGCGACAATTGCTCATTGGCCGAGCCGAGGGTGGCGGCGGCGTTGGCGATGACCTTCGAGATTTCCTTGTTGCTCATGCCGAGACGCTCAAGCAGCGTGCCGACATTGCTGCTCAGGCTCTGGTTGACGGTCTCGATGGCCGACAGGGTCTCGCTGGTGCGGTTGGTGATGGCGTTGATCAGGGCCGCGTTTTCGGCGCGCAGACGGTCGGTCGAGTTCTGGGTGACCTCGGTCAGGCGATTGGCGAATTCCTCGCCGCTTGCGGCGTACTGCTCGACCAGCGGACGCGCCTGCTCGTCGATGACGCGTGACAGTTCTGCCGAACGGCTGGCGAGCATGGAGTTGAGTTCGCGCGTGCGCTCGTCCAGAGTCGAGTGGACCGAAGTGGCGCGGATATCCATCGCCTGCTCGGCCTCGACCAGCTTCTGGATGATGTTGACGGCCTTCTGGTTGAGCGAGTCGCCGAGCGATCCGGTTCGGCTGACCAGGTCCTCGGCGGATTTCTGCAGGCGGACGTCGATGGCGCCGGCCTTCTCGTCGAGGGTGGAGACCAGGTTGCTGGTCGTCGCACTGATGCGATTGGAGATCGCTTCGGTTCTCTCGTCGAGCGTCGAAACCAGGTTGCTGGTGGTGGCTCCGATGCGATTGGAGATCGCGTCGGTTCTCTCGTCGAGCGTCGATACCAGATTGTTGGCGGTCGCACCGATGCGGTTCGAGATCGCCTCGGTTCTCTCGTCGAGCGTCGAAACCAGATTGTTCGTGGTCTCGCCGATGCGGTTGGAGATCGCGTCGGTCTTCTCGTCAAGCGTCGTGACCAGAATATTGGTGGTCTCTCCAAGACGGTCCGAGATCGCTCCGGTCTCCCTCTCAAGCCGTGCGGCGAGCGCCTCGGCCTGAGCTGCAAAGCGGGCTTCGCTCGCGTCCAGCGTGCCGGAAATGGCATTGGCCTGATTTCCGACGGTTTCGCCGACGCGCTCGACCAGATCGCTGATCCGGCTGGCCTCATGGCCCAGGCCGGTGGCGCTGGCGGAGATGCTGCTGGCGATGTTCTCGGCGTGGGCTGCGAGGTGGGCCGTGCGCTCCTCGACATGCATGTCGAGCGTGCGGGCGAAGTCGCGGGCCTGACTGTCCATCCTGCCGGCAAAGCCGGAACCGACGGATTCAAGCGTTTCGCCGGCCTTTAGGGCTTCGGCGTCGAGTTCGATCGCCGCGCTGGCGACAGCCTCGCGCAGCTTGGCGGCGAGACCGGTGGCCTTGCCTTCGATGGTCTTGGACACCGACTCAAGCCCGATGCCGAGCATGGTGTTCATGGTCGTCAGGCGTTCGTCGATATGGTCGGCGCCCTTGGAAAGGGTGCCTTCGATGCGATCGGTCGCGGACTGGGCCACTTCCGTGTAGCGCTGGCCTTCCACGTCGAGGGTCGCCGCCAGGCGATCAGACGCTTCGGATAGACCGGACTGGATCGCCGCGGTGCGGGCCGCAAGGCGTCCGTCGAGCGCATCGGCTGCCTCGTTGACCGCTGCGCCAAAGCTGCCTGCGCGTTCGCCAAGCCTGCGGTCGAGCTCATCTGCGCTCTCTGAGATCGAACCGAACAGGGCCGCGGACCGTTCGGTCAGGGTGCTGTCGATGCGGTCTGCACCGGCGTTCATGGCCTTCTCGATGGCATCGGTGCGGGTCGCAAGCGTGGTTTCGATCCGGTCGGTGGCACTGGACGTGGAGGCTTCGATGCGGTCTGCGCCGGTTCCCAGTGCAGTCTCCAGAGCCTGGCTGCGATCGGACAGGGTCGCGCCGATCCGGTCCGCTCCGGTTGCGATCGTCTGCTCGAAAAAGTCTGCGCGGGCCGCCAGCGTGTTTTCGATCCGTTCGGCGGCGCTGGATGTGGACATCTCGATGCGTTCGGCGCCGGACCCAAGGGTGGTTTCCAGAGCCTGGCTGCGATCGGCCAGGGTTGCGCCGATGCGCTCGAGGCTGGCCGACAGGATGCCGTCCATGGCGTTTGTCCCGCCGTGAAGCGTCTCGTTGATCCGCGACAGGCTTTCCGACAGCTTGCCGTCGAGGCTGCCGGCGCGGCTGTCAAAGGCGGAGGTGAATTCGCCGACGCGCTCGTCGAAGGCCGCGGTCAGGCGACCGATCGAAGATTCGAGTTTCTCCTCGAAGAATCCGGACCGCAGGTCGAGATCCATGATCGCATCGTCGGCGCTGGACTTGAGCGCCTGTCTGAAGGAGGCGCCCTTTTCATCGAGCGACGAATTCAGCGCGGCGAGCGTCTGTTCAAGACCCGAGGTAATGGCCTGCTGGCCGACGCCGAGGCTGTCGGAGATGTCGCGTGTGCGGGCGATCAGGGTTTCGTTGAGCTGGCGGGCGCGCTCACCGAGTGCTGCATTGAGCTTTTCAGTGTTGGCGTCGAGGGTGGAGGCGCGGGTCTCGAATTCGGACAGAAGCGCCTTGCCGCGCTGGTTGAGCTGGACATTGAGCATCTCCAGCCGTGTGTCGAATTCGTCTGTCAAATCGCCGCCGGAAACCTTGAGCGCGGTGATCAGGGCGTCGGTGCGGCCGTCAAGCAGGGCTTCGAGCTCGCGGCTGGTCTCCACCGTGCGTTCCTGAAGATTGGCTGCGCGTGTTTCCATCAGTTGCGCGAAGGCCTGGCCGGATGTCGAAATCCGCGCCGCGATCTCTTCGCTGGCAATGGTCAGTTCTTCCTTGAGCTGTTCATGCGCGCCGGAAATCGAGGCGCGCAGGCGTTCGGCGTGGCCGACGATGGAATCGCGTTCCGATCCGAGTTCCTGCACCAGGCCGCGGACGCGCATTTCATTGTCCGAGTAGCTGCGTTCGAGCGCGTTGACTTCGGAGTGCACCAGGGTCTCGAGTTCGGAAGCGCGCGCGATTGTGCGCTCGATGCCTTCGTTCATGGCCGAGACTTCACGGCGCACGGCCTGGCCAACGGTCAGGATGCGGTCGCCGGCGATGTTCTCGGGCTCGGCCAGGCGCAGCGCCACTTCGGCCATGGAACGGGCCGCCGAGCGCATTTCCCGGGCGCGGGCCATCATGATCGAGAAGGCGAAGAAGATCAGAATCGGAATGATGATCGCGACAAGGAAGCCGATTGCCGCCGGCATCGCCAGCAGATCGGAAACCGAGCGTATCTGCCAGATGCCCGGCGCCAGCATGATATTGGCCAGTCCGATGCCGCCGATTGCCCAGAGCGCCGAGATGATGGTGGCGTTGCGCACGGCGCCGCGGCTTGAACGGATTTCGAGCGCGCGCAGCAGGCCGGCGGTGTTCTTGCGGCTGTCGTCATTGGCTGGCGCCAGCGGCGCCGCGGGCGTGAACGGCGGGGTCGGTACGCGCGGGGCTGTGCTCTTGCCCGGGCCCGTGGGTTTGGCTTCGGCGGCAGCCGGCTTGCTTTCGCCGGCGCTCTTGAGTTCGCGGGCGGCGCTGGAAACCTTGTGCTCCAGTTCCTCGATGGAAATATCGTCAAGCAACCCCAGACTCTCATCGTCCAGGTCGATTTTCAGTGCGTCTTCGAGCGCCTCGAAGGTCTGCTCGTCAATGCTCTTGTCCGCTGGTGTCTTACTCATGCCACTCAAGCCTCGTTACTCTATGGAGGGGATTGGTCGTGCGAACCCGCCACTGGTGCACACCCAAAATCGGAACCGACGACCTGCCGCGAATCGGCAAAATGGCTGTCGTGTCCCGCTTCCGGACCCTCAAACTTCCAAATAAGTGACACACACGGCACAAATTAACAATTGAAAGCAGCGATATGAGCCCAGCATCCACCGCTATTTAGCGATGCTCTGTGTCAAAAAAAGGCGCAAACGCCAATGAAACGCCACATTTACCAACCGTTAACCATCCCGGCAGATTTTTCGCCGGAGACAGGACTGACGTTTACCCGATCTAGAGGCTGCCGCCCCCACACTCGCCAATCAAACAGTAAACAAAGGATTCCCGCCATGGCGGCGCTCAACATAGCCTTCGAAGCCCCGGAAGTCAGCTTTCAGCCGCGTCCATCGGGCGGCCGGCCGATCGATCTGGTCCATCTCGCGCGCCAGACAGGCGGCGACAAGTCTCTGGAAACCGAAGTGCTGGCGCTGTTTGCCCGCCAGGCGCGCGAGGCGGTCGCGAAGATCGGGAGCCTAGACGCCAAGGCCCGCACCGAATTGGCACACCGGCTGGCCGGAGCCGCCAAGGGGGTAGGGGCCTTCGATGTCGCCCGCTGCGCCTCGATGGTTGAAACCAAGCCGCGCAATCCGGCCGCCATCGCAGCCTTCGCCAAGTCGGTCATCGACGCGGACACTTTCATCGCAGGCCTGATGCGCTGACGCGTCACGGTATCGCGGGCTTTCAATCGATGGGCCCGAGCCAGCCATTATAATCGCATTTTGGAAAACCATGCCGCGCAACGCTGTCGCAGCGTGGTTTTCATTCTTGCCTCATGCGGTCCAGCGTGTATGAAAGCCTCACGCTCCAGTGAACATGCCAGAGGCCGGAATGACCAAGATTACCCTAGTTGCTTTTGACGGCACGCGTTTTGATGTCGACGCCGAAAACGGCTCGACGGTGATGGAAAACGCGATCCGCAACTCTGTTCCCGGCATCGAGGCCGAATGCGGCGGCGCCTGCGCCTGTGCCACATGCCATGTCTATGTCGACGATGCGTGGTCCGAAAAGGTCGGCTCGCCCGAGCCGATGGAAGAGGACATGCTGGATTTCGCCTATGATGTGCGACCGACCTCGCGGCTGTCCTGCCAGATCAAGGTCCGCAGCGAGCTTGACGGGCTGATTGTGCACGTGCCCGAGCGGCAAGCCTGATTTCCCTCCATTTGACCGGATACCAGTGATGTCTACCCCGATTGAAACCGATGTCGTGATAATTGGCGCCGGGCCGGTTGGCCTGTTCGCGGTGTTCGAGCTTGGGCTCTATGATCTCAAATGCCACCTGATCGACATTCTTGACCGCCCCGGCGGGCAATGCGCCGAACTCTATCCTGAAAAGCCGATCTACGACATTCCGGCCTGGCCGGAGATTTCGGGCCAGGCACTGGTCGACCGGTTGATGGAGCAGATCGCGCCGTTCAAGCCGGAGTTTCATTTCAACCGGATGGTGGCGGGGTTCCGCAAGCTCGACAACGGCCGTTTCGAGGTCGAGACCGACGAGGGCGAACTGCTTCACTGCCATGCGGTGGTGATCGCTGCGGGCGGCGGGTCGTTCCAGCCCAAGCGGCCGCCGGTTCCGGGAATCGAGGCCTATGAAGGCACGAGCGTGTTCTATTCGGTGCGCCGGATGGAGGAATTCCGCGGCAAGGACCTGCTGATCGTCGGCGGCGGCGATTCCGCGCTCGACTGGACGCTCAATCTGCAGCCTGTGGCAAATTCGGTCACCCTGGTGCACCGCCGCCCGGATTTCCGCGCCGCGCCCGACAGCGTCAACAAGATGTTTGCGATGCGCGAGGAAGGCAAGGTCAACTTCCAGGTCGGCCAGGTCACGGGTCTCAAAGGCGAGGACGGCCAGTTGACGGCCGCGACCGTGAAGGGGCCCGACGGCGAGGTCGACATTGCCTGCAACCGCATGCTGCCGTTCTTCGGGCTGACGATGAAGCTCGGCCCGATCGCCGACTGGGGCCTCAACCAGCACGAAAACCTGATAGCGGTCGACACAGAGAAATTCGAGACCAGCATCCCCGGCGTCTTCGCCATCGGCGATATCAACTGGTATCCGGGCAAGCTCAAGCTGATCCTTTCAGGCTTCCACGAGGCGGCGCTGATGACGCAGGCCGTCAAGCGGCTTGCGCATCCCGACCAGAAGCTCGTGTTCCAATATACAACATCCTCCACCAGCCTGCAGAAGAAGCTTGGCGTTCAGTAAGTCACTGGCCGTTTCTTCTTCGAGATGCCAAAAAAAGGCCTCGCTATTCCGCAAAGGAAAGCGAGGCCAGATGGGCGCAAAAGGTATCAAACTCGATGAGGGAGGACCATCAAGCGGCTTCCGTGCGCCGGGAGAACTCGAATCAGTTGATTAAAATGCCCCTTGATGGACAGAGTACCTAATGTAGCGGCCCCGAATATTGCGAGGAATGCCCGGTGGGAATTCAGGGTCGCGAACGGCCGCGAAAATTCCTGGGAAATACTTGGATGTGAGTGTCTCAGTCTTCAAGATGCATGGGCACGCGCTCGGAAAAACCTGGGCGAGACGTTGATATTGCGAAACTTTCCGGAATCGAGACGGCCCGCAAGGCCTCTCATGCAGCGATGACTTCCGAGAGGCTCAGTCATTGCCCCGCTGTTTTTCCAGCGCAAAACCGAGCATCCTGGTCATGCGGCGCTCGAAACTCGCCCCTTCGACGCGGTCGAACCTGTCCTGGTCGGCAGCATGCTTGTCGACGATCTTCTTGGTGACGGCGTCGACCCGGGTTTGCATTTTCTCGCAGGAGCGCTCCGGCCTGAGGTCTTCAAGCGCCTTTTCCAGTTGGCGGGCGTATTGGCGGGCAATTTCCGCGTGGCGTTCCTCGTGACGCTTGATGTCGGCCGACAGGACGTCCCAGATCAGCACCATCTCGCGGCTGGCATGCTTGCGGTCCTTCCAGCGCGGCAGGGTCAACTGGGTCTCGAGCTTGACCACGGCGTCGGTAACGCGGCACCAGCCGCCGCTGCTTTCATAATTGACCGTTCCGCCGAGCTTGATCCTGGTGGCGCCTGCATGGCGCGTACCGGTCCCCGACAGCATCGGCCCGAGGCTGTACAGTTCCCGTTCCAGCTCGGCCCCGGTGCGGCCACCGATGGTGAAATAGGAGTAGGTCTTGGTGATCAGCGGCTCGGATGCGCCGGGAAATGGCGCCAGGCACAGCAACAGCACCGTGACGGCGGGGCGAAGGGCGCGCATGAAAGACTCCGGCTGCAAACGATGTCGGGGAACTTGCGCCATGGAGCCTGCTCATGCAACAGGAAGCGCATACCAAATTGCCACAGGCAACCGGAAAGCAGCCTCATGCAATCACCTCCCGACAACGTTTTTGAACCCAGGACATTTCGGCTTGGCCGCGGTGCACGGCTGGAGCTTGGGCCGAAATCGCAGGTGATGGGCATTCTGAACGTGACGCCGGATTCGTTCTCCGACGGCGGGCTTGCGGCGGATGCCGATGCCGCGATCACCGCGGCATTGGCCATGGCTGAAGCCGGCGCCGCGATCATCGACATCGGCGGCGAATCGACCCGGCCGGGCGCCGATCCGGTTGACGCGATCGAGGAACAGCGGCGGATCATGCCGGTGATCGAGGCGCTTGGCGGCCGCGGTTTGTTGATATCGGTCGATACATGGCGGGCGGAGACCGCGCGGCTGGCGCTTGGCGCGGGCGCGCACCTTGTCAATGATGTCTGGGGGCTGCAGCGCGAGCCGGAGATCGCGCGGGTGGCGAGCGACGCGGGCGCTGCGGTCGCGATCATGCATACCGGCCGCGACCGGACCTGTCTGCCGGATCTCATCGAAGACCAGTTCTTCTGGTTCAAGGCCTCTCTGGCGATTGCCCGCAAGGCAGGGATCGGCGACGACCGGATTCTTATCGATCCGGGCTTCGGCTTTGCCAAGGACGCGCGCGACAATCTTGAGCTGATGGCGCGCTTTGCCGAACTGCATGCGCTCTCGCTGCCGCTGCTGGCGGGCACCTCGCGCAAGCGCTTCATCGGCGGGCTCACCGGACGCGAGGCGCCCGACCGCGATGTCGGCACCGTGGCCACCAGCGTGGCGCTGCGGCTCGCCGGTGCTGCGATGTTCCGGGTTCACAATGTCGCTTTCAACATGGACGGGCTTGCGGTTGCCGACGCGATGGTTCAAAGCAGCCGCGAACAGGACCGCGGCCATGGCTGACAGCTACATCATCCGTCTCGTCAATTGCGCGTTTTTCGCCCGCCACGGCGTTCATGACGAGGAGGAATTCCTCGGCCAGCGCTTCTTCGTCGATGCCGAGCTGGAGGTCGATCCGGGCACTGCGCTTGAGACCGACGACATCGAGGGCACCGTGCATTACGGCGTCGCCTTCAAGGTGATGGAGGACATTGTCACCGGCAAGCGGCGCTACCTGATCGAGGCGCTGGCGCTCGACATCGCCAAGGCGCTCGCCGCCGAATTCCCGCAGATCCGCATGGCCCGTATTACCGTGCGCAAGCCGAGTGCCGCAGTGCCGGGCATTCTCGATCATGTTGAAGTGACGGTGGAGCATCGTGCCTGAAGCCAAATCCGTCATCGCCGCCATCGGGCTGGGCGGCAATATCGGCAATCCGCGCCAGACCATGGCCCGCGCGCTGAAGCTGCTCGACGCCCATCAGGATATCAAGCTGCGCACAGTGTCGCGGCTCTACCGGACGCCGCCCTGGGGCAACACCGACCAGGACTGGTTTCTGAACGCCTGCGCGCTGGTCGAGACCCGGCTCGATCCGCATGAACTCTTGAAGGTCTGCCTCGACATCGAATTGCAGCTCGACCGGGTGCGCACCGACCGCTGGGGCCCGCGCACCATCGATCTCGACGTGCTGCTGCATGGCGATTTCCTCTCCGACCACGCCGACCTTACCGTGCCGCATCCGCGCATGACCGAGCGCGCCTTCGTGATGGTGCCTCTGGCAGACATCGCGCCGCGCGCGGTGGTCAACCTGCAAAGCATCGCCGACTGGTCGAGTGAGGTGGATTCGGAAGGGATCGAGAGTTTGAGCGCCGATGGCGACTGGTGGCAGGGCGAGGCGTAGAGCCCGATACAGGTGGGCTCGGCTCAACCCGGCTGAAATCAGCGAATGGCGCCGGTGGCGATCTTCTGGGCGCCGCGCTTGAGCGTCATGCCGATGACCGGCACCATTTCCTCGCCGACCTTGACCGAAATGGTCACGTTCATCGTCTCGGAATCGTTGAGCCGGGCGATCATCGCGCCATTGAGCGTCTTGCGGTTGATGCCCATGACGGCGCGGTCGCCCGAGACCTGACCGGAGACGATGTCGAGGCCTTCGCCGGCCGAGCCATCGAGGAACTTGCCGGTGTAGCTCTTGCCCTTGCGGGTGATGACGGCGGACATTTTCTGGTTGAACACGCCAACGCGGCACGTGCCGTCCAGCGTGATGCCGATGGCCTTGCCGTCATGTTGGCCGCCCGCGAGATTGCAGACGAATTTGGTGCCCTTGTACTTGCCGGCGACAATCTCGCCCGGACCTTTCCAGGCGCCTGCAACGGATTCAAAGAACACCGTGTCCTTGTCGCGAGAAAATGCCGGCTGGGCTGAAAGCAGGGCGGCTGCCGCAAGACTGAGTGTAAGGATGCGAAACTTGGAAGACATGGTCACACCTGTTGCGGCTGGAAACGAAGCCCGAAATTGACCGAGAATGGTTAATGGACCGTAATCAGCGTCGACTTATCCACATTTCCGGCAACAATCATAGCCGGTCACTGGGGTTTTTCCGCAGCGGCGGTCTTGCTCGCGAAGACTGTGAGATCGGACATGAAATCGCCCATGCCCGGGCGCTTGAGCGCCGTGAACGGCATCGGCCGGCACAGATCCATCGCGGAAATGCCGATCCGCGCCGTCATCAGCCCGTTGATGACGCCTTCGCCGAGCCGGGCCGAGAGTTTGGCTGCAATGCCGTGGCCAACCACCTGCTGGATCAGGCTGTCGCCCGCGGCGATCGCCCCGGTGACGGCGAGATGGGCGATGACGTCGCGGAACAGGCGGATCATGCCGATGGTGCCGGGGCGGCCGCCATAGAGCTCGGCCATATTGCGGATCAGTCGCACTGCCTCGAAGCCGACATAGGCGAGATCGACAAAGGCGCGCGGGCTGACGGCGGTGACCACCGAGACGCGGCGCGCGGCGTTGATGATCAGCGTGCGCGCCTGGCGGTCGAGCGAGGCCATCAGTTCGCGCTCGGTAAAGGCCAGATAATGCGGGCCGTCGATGATCTCGTCGTCGAGCGCCTTGAGGCTCTTGCGTCCGCGGGCGCTCAGCGGGTTGGCGGCAATCTGCGCCACCACCTCGGCGCTGAGCGCGCGGGCTTCCTTGGCGGTTGCGGATTTGCTCTTGGCGGCGATGGAGTCGCGCAAGTTTGCTACCTGGGCGAGGCGACGCAAACCGATGAACTCCCTGATGGCGAGCACGATCAGCGCCAGCACCGCGATCACGGCGGCGCCGAAGGCGACCCAGCCGAGCCAGGGCAGGCGGTCGAACAGGTCCCGGATCAGGCTGTCGGTCCACACGCCCAGCGCCAGCAGCAAAAGGAAGCCCAGGCTCGCGGTCAGGATCTTGCCGGCGGTCAAGCGGCGCCGGCGCGGCCTGGCGGGCGGGGGCGTGAGTGCCTCCAGGGCGGCGGGAGGCGGCAGGAATGGATCGTCTTCCTCCATGGTCATCGACACGGTGGCGACGGGAATGGCCGAGGGCTTGCGCGCATTCCCGGTGGATCTGGGCTGCGTGCCGGTCTTGTCCGGAGCCGCTTTCCTGACGGGTTCGTCCACGGCGAAGGCGCGCGGCTTGCGCGGCGGCTGATCGTGATCGGTCATGCGAGCCGGTCTCCCAAAAGGTATTCCAAAGCCCGGTCGAGGCGGATATGCGGCAGCGACAGTTTCACCCCTGCCTCGCTCTCCTCGATCAGGGGCGGGCGGAAGCGGACGATGTTGATCTCCGGCAGCAAGGGTTGAGACATTGAATCAACGGCTTTGAAGAATGAATCCGGATTTCGCGGCAAGTCCCCGGGAAATATAGCTGTTTTCCTGTTTCCGTCGAACAGTTCGCCGTCGATGCGCTCGCCGTCGAGCGGCGTGCCGACGATGACGGGCAGGTCTTCGCCGCTCTGGCGGACGCTCGCCTCGCGCGTGGCCCGCACCGCCGCGAGCGCCAGCACTTCGATATCGGCGCCCGACGAGCCGATATTGGCCGAGGCCCGCTCGACGATGCGGCGAGCGATCGCCTCCAGCCGGTCGTGGCTCTCATGATGCAGATGGTCGGCCTTGGTGGCGGCGATCAGCACCTTGTCGATGCGGCGCGAGAAAAGGTTGGTCAGGAAATTGCCGCCGCCGGGCCGGAAGCAGGACAGCACATCCGAGAGCGCGCGCTCCAGATCGATGACCGCCTCGCGGCCGGCATTCATCGCCTGCATGGCGTCGATCAGCACGATCTGGCGGTCGAGCCGGGCGACATGCTCGCGGAAGAACGGCTTGACCACGACCGATTTGTAGCTCTCGTAGCGCCGCTCCATCATCGCCATCAGCGAGCCCTTCGGCGCAGGCCCGTCGGGCAGGTTGGGCAGTGGCGCGAAGGTCAGCGCCGGAGAGCCGTCGAGGTCGCCGGGCATCAGGAACCGCCCGGGCGGCAGCGTGGACAGCGCGCGCTCTTCCAACTTGCAGGCGCGCAGATAACCGGTGAACAGCCGCGCCAGTTCGCGCGCGTCGCTCTCATCGGCTTGCTTGTGCGGGTCGATCGCCTTGGCTTTTTCGAGCCAGGGGGCGGCGAGATCATGGCGCACCGGGGAGCGGGCCAGCGTGGCGGCGTTCAAGGAGAATTGCGCAAAATCCTGGCCCAGCAGCGGCAGGTCGAGCAGCCATTCGCCGGGGTAATCGACAATGTCGAGACACAACCTGCCGCCCGAGAAGAACCGGTTCCAGCCGCTGGCTGATTCATACTCGATGACCAGCCGCAATTCCGAGATGGCGCGGGTGGAATCGGGCCAGATCCGATCGGCGATCATGCGTGCGGCGTGGTCCTCATACTGGAACCGCGGCACTGCGTCATCGGGCTGCGGTTCGAGAAACGACCGCGCCAAGCGGCCCGAATGGGCGGCCTCGAACATCGGCAGGCGGCCGCCATGCAAGAGATTGTGGACCAGCGCGGTGATGAAGACCGTCTTGCCCGCGCGCGACAGGCCGGTGACGCCGAGCCGCAGGGTCGGCTGGATAAGGCTGCTGGCGCGATCGGCAAGCGTGTCAAACGCGATCAGCGCCTCATCGGTGATGGAAGTGATGGATGATGACACTGTGCGGCCTGCTCCGGTTGCTTGTTCCGATATAGGAGAGCGGGGCTGCGATTGAAAGCGCAACGTCAGGGAGCGCGCCGGACCTGGGAAACGTGTCAGGCGTCGACGGGGGATAAAAGCGCCACGAACCGGGCGCTGCCGTCAATGGCGCCCGCACCGCGCGCCTGGCAATCGGCGATCATCAATCCGGCGGTGGGGAAGCCCGCGCCAAGGGTCTGCAGATAGGCTGCGGGATCGGTGTGCACCAGCGCGGAAGCAGCGTCCTCGATCATCGGATTGTGCCCGACGATCATGATCGAGCGGATGGTCTTGTCGTGCACCGATGCGATCAGTTCGAGATAGGCTTCCTGACCGGCGGCATAGAGCGCATCGCTGCGCTCTACCGTGGACACGCGGCCGCCGCGGGCATTGAGGACTTCCAGCGTCTCGACACAGCGCCTGGCGTTCGAGCAGAACACGAGATCCGGCTCGAAGCCGTTGACGATCATGGTTGCGGCAAGGCGCGCCGCCTCCTCGCGACCGCGGTCGTCCAGCGGGCGGTCGAAATCACGCATGCCGGGCATGGCCCAGGCGGCGTGGGCATGGCGGACGAGAAAGACGCGCAAGGCGGCGGAGGATGGCGTGCTCATTTGTCGAATTTAATCATTTGTGCAAAAGCTTCAATTCGCCGAAAGCACAAAGTGCGGCGCAGCAAAAAACGATTGTGTGCATGGATGGCTGTCCTCCCCGTCAATGGATTTCAAATGGGTATCAAAACCACAAGAAACCACCCGAAGAAGACAGAAAAATGCGCCTTTTCAGGTTCATGGCATGATTTACAATGTTACATGAAATTGCTGTGACAGGCGACTTTAGCGCTTGTACCGGCGCGAGCGTCTGGCTATACACCCCCCGGAATGGCTATGCCGGGAGAATCGTCATGAGTGAAGACTTCGATTTTTCCTCTTATGTGCCCTCTGAAGAAGAGGATTTCATGAACGCCAACCAGCGGGCCTATTTCAGGTCGAAGCTGACAGCGTGGCGCAATGATATCCTCAAAGAGGCTCGCGAGACGCTTGACCATCTCGCAGAGGAAAGCGCCAATCACCCCGATGTGGCGGATCGGGCATCATCTGAAACAGACCGGGCGATCGAACTGCGGGCGCGTGACCGCCAGCGCAAGCTGATCGGCAAGATCGATGCGGCGCTCGCGCGCATCGATGACGGGACCTATGGCTATTGCGAGGAGACCGGCGAGCCGATCAGCCTGAAACGGCTCGACGCGCGGCCGATCGCAACCCTGTCGATTGAAGCCCAGGAGCGGCACGAGCGCCGCGAGAAGGTCTATCGCGACGAGTAGGTGGGTGCGGTGTAACGGGACGATAAGGCAAACCAGCCTTCTGGCCGATCTTGTCTTTTTCAGGCACTGTTGTGCCGTGACACGAGACCAAGGCTTGTAGCGCAAACACGGCCAGCTGGACGGCAGAATTTTCAAGGATGCATTGCTCCCGCCGGGGTTCGCGCCTTATATGGACACCGGTCGACGTCTTCGCGCCTGGTGATTGTTCATCGGCATGCACGGATGGAGGGATCGGCCGGCTTATCGGCATCCCGGTTTCAGGAGCAGGTTTGCTTTCGGACATCCCGACCCAATCAATGGACACCGCGTGTTTACCGAAATCTCCATCGTCATCGTCCTTATTCTGATCAACGGCGTGCTCGCCATGTCGGAACTCGCCGTCGTCTCCTCACGGCCCGTTCGCTTGAAGCTGCTCGCCGACCAGGGCAGCAAGGGGGCTGCCATGGCGCTTCGGCTGGCAGAGGATCCGGGACGCTTTCTGTCCACCGTACAGATCGGCATTACCCTGGTTGGCGTCCTGTCAGGCGCGTTCTCGGGCGCGACGCTTGGCGCCCGTCTTGCGGGCTGGCTGGAAACCCGGGGTCTGTCGGAGGTGCTGGCGGATGCCATGGGCGTCGGGTCGGTCGTCGTGGCCATTACCTATCTGTCGCTGATCGTGGGCGAGCTGGTGCCCAAGCAGATCGCGCTGCGCGCACCTGAAGCGGTGGCTGCCAAGGTGGCGCCGGCCATGGCGTTGCTGTCGCGGGTCGCCCTGCCTCTGGTCTGGCTGCTGAACACATCCGGAAAGGCTGTTCTCGCGCTGCTGGGACAGAAGGGCGAGACCGGCAAGAAGACGACGGATGAGGAAATCCGGATGGTGCTCGCCGAGGCGCAGAGCGCCGGCGTGATAGAGACCGCGGAATCGGAAATGATATCGGGTGTCATGCGCCTGGCGGATCGCACGGCGCGCGGTCTCATGACGCCACGCCGCGAAGTGGAAGTCATCGACATCGAGGATGATCCCGCCGACATCCGCGAGCAATTACGCAACTCGAAGCGGACCCGCCTTCCGGTGAGAAACGGACCCACGGACGAGATCCTGGGCGTCATCTTTGTCAAGGATGCGCTGGACGCCTTCCTGCAAGGCGCAAACCTCGACGTTCGCAGCCTCATGCGCGAGGCCCCGGTTGTGTCCGACCGGTCGGGAGCCATGGATGTGATCGGGTCGCTTCGCACATCACCGTCACACATGGTGCTGGTCTATGACGAGTACGGCCATTTTGAAGGCGTCGTGTCGTCAGGCGATGTGCTGGAAGCCATCACCGGGGTGTTCCGTGAAGACAATGCCGAGGAAGCCGCCATCCTGGAGCGGGAAGACGGCTCCTTCCTGGTCTCGGGCTGGATGCCGGTTGACGAGTTTGCCGAAGAAATGGGTTTTTCGCTCGACAAGGATTTCGACTATGAGACGGTCGCGGGCTTCGTTATCAACGAATTGAAACGATTGCCGGCGCTCGGCGACAGTTTCACGGCGAAAGGCTGGCGTTTCGAGGTAATCGACATGGATGGCCGGCGCATCGACAAGCTGCTGGTTAGCAAGGCCGCAGACTTGCCCGGCGGAGCCTGAGCGGGGCAGCGCCTGACACCTGTAATGGGGCGCCTATGCTGGTTCAGGTCGTCCGCCTGTTGATCAGGGCTTGAAGGCTGACAAATATCAGGCCGAGGGCAATCGCAGGCACAAGATCGTCCATCATCACGCCCCAGCCGGACGGCACCTGCTCGACATAGGCCATCGGCCAGGGTTTCAGCCGGTCAACAAACAGGAAGATGGCCGCGAACGGCACAAGCATCCGCCATCCGGCCTGACGAATGATGGCGGCCCCGAGGATGAAGGCTGCAACCTCGTCGATCACGATCCGGCGATCATCCTTGTCGCCGGTCGCCAGTTCAAGTTCTGACGACACATGGACCCCGATCAGGAACACCGCGACGGCGAGGACCGGGAGGACGTAGCGTGGAAGCGTGATCGCCAGCGCCAGGAGCGGGAGCACCGCGAAGACGGCGAGGCCTGCCCGGAACGGCGCCAGCAGGCCAGCGCCAAACCAGGTTGCAACGAGCCAGGTCCAGACCGGCACCATTCCGGCGCCAGGCGGGTCAAGCAGTTCAATGGGCGGAAAAAGTTCCAAGTTCAGGGTTTGCGCGACAGGTCGCCGAGCAGGCGCTCCATCTCGGCCTCGAGCGAATCCCGCGACGGCGGGCTGTCGGGTTTGACTTCGGGCGCTTCGGTCGGGTCTTGACCGGAAGACGCCGGTTGCGGCGCGTCATCGAGCGGCTCGAAGAAGCCGTCATCGGTCTCGTCGAGCGAAAGATCGCCCGACAATTCGGCAGCCAGCACCGATTCGAAATCACCGGCAACCGGGCGCGCGGCCGGGCGCGGCGCCTGTGGCGGGGCTGCCGGCGCGCCGGTGGCGCGGTCGAATGCGGGCGGCGGGGCGTAGGCCGGCGCGGGGGCTGCAGCTGCCGGGGCAGGCCGGGGAGCAGGTTCCGCCCGTGGCTGGGGCTCGGGCGCCGAGATCAATTCGTCATACGTCACGTCGTCGAAACTCGGTTCCTCGAACACACGGGCTCTGGCACTTTCCAGCACATCGGAGGCTTCGGCGCGGATTGATCCGACCGAGGCTGCCGCAGCGGGGGCAACCATCGCCGCGCGCGAAGCCGGCGCAGGTGCTGCTGGCGAAGGCTGCGGTGGCGTCTGAACCATGCCCGGTTCGCGCACCTGTTCCGGGCGCTGCGGCTGAGGCTGCGGCCGCGGCTCAACGGCTGGTCGCTGCGCGGCCGCGGGCGCCGGGGCGGGTGCCGGCGCGGGGCGGTCGATCCGTTCGGGCTGCGGCTCGATTTTCTGCTGAGCGGCTTTCGGGCGTGGCGGCGGAGCGACCTGGTCGTCAGCCGGATGGACGATGCGGCTTTCGATGACGATGTCGGTCGGGCCGCCGATCATGACGAGATGCTCGACGTCATCGCGACGGATCAGCACCAGCCGCCGGCGGGTGTCCACCGCCGTGGCATCGAGCACGGCAAGCCGCGGCTGCCGGTTCTTGCCGCCGCGGATGAACGTGGACGAGGCCCGGGCGCGGATGACCCAGAACACGCCGACCAGCGCCAGAAGTGCCACGGCGACGATGACGATGGCGGTGAGCAGGGTCGCGCCCTGTCCACCCAGAATGTTGTCCGGCATCAGGAATCCTCCCGGTTGAGCCGTTATGCGGCGTCCAGTGCGGCGGTAAAGCCGCTGATCTGGACGCGATCAACCTTCATTTGACGTTTTTTCGGCCCTGACCACAAGGCTTGGGCAGCCGATTTCCTGCCGAGCCGGTCTTTCCTCACTGCGCTCGATGGGCTTTGATGGCAAGCCAGGTTGGAATTGATCCCCAAACCGGTGGAACGCAACGCTATGTTGGGCTTTGGGCTTTCCATGGGCCACGGAATGTGATTCAAACCGGACGGATCGGTGGCGGGACGAAAAGAGCGATTCATGAGTGAGAAGACCCCTGCGGCTGCAACCCCGACGGCGCTTGTTGACAGAAGCGCGAAACCACGCTCGGTGTCGCGGCTGATCTTCCTCGCGCTCGTGATGATCGGCGCGTCGATCGTGTTCTTTCTGTTCAAGGACAGGCTCAACAACGAGGTGATGCTCGGCATTCTCGGTGTGATGGCCGTCGTCGGCATCTTCTTCCTGGTTTCCACCGTGATCGGTTTTGTCACGGTGATGCCCAAGGCCACCGCCGATCCGCTGGCGCGGGCCTTCATCGACACCCATCCCGAAGGCACGCTGGTGACCGACGAGAAGGACCGGGTGATCTATGCCAACCATGCCTATGGCCTGCTCACCGGCTCGGCCAGCGCCAGCGACGTGCAGTCGATCGAAGCGATCCTGTCGCGCCACCGCGAGTCCGCCGAAGCGGTCTACCGGCTGACCAATGCGATGCGCGACGGCCATGAGGGGCAGGAGGAGTTCCGCATGACCCAGCCGCTGGGGGCTGCGCGGGACAGCGGTGGCGCCGGGCACTGGTACCGGCTCCGGGGACGCCCGATCGTGGCTGCCGAGGGCAATGGCAAGCTGATGGCCTGGCAATTGTCCGACATCAGCCACGAACGCACCGAACAGGAGCTGGTGTTCAAGGAACTGCAGAACGCCATCAACTATCTCGATCACGCGCCGGTGGGGTTTTTCTCCGCCGGCCGCGGCGGCGAAATCGTCTATCTCAACGCGACCCTTGCCGACTGGCTGGGCATCGATCTGACCGCGTTCTCGCCGGGCAAGATCATGCTGCGCGACCTGGTGGCGGGCGCCGGCATGGCGCTGGTGGAATCGGTCCAGGCCGAGCCGGGTCTCAACCGCACCGCCCAGCTCGATCTCGATCTGCTCAAATCCAACGGCCAGAGCCTGCCGGTGCGGCTGGTGCACCGGGTGACGGCGACGCGCGACGGCGCGCCGGGCGAAAGCCGCACCATCGTCATCAGCCGCGAAGAGGGGGGTACCGGCGCGCATGACGCAGCCAATGCCGAAATGCGCTTCACCCGGTTCTTCAACAACACGCCGATGGCGATCGCGTCGGTCGATGCCCGCGGCAAGATCCTGCGCACCAACGGGCCGTTCCTGCAGATGTTTCATGGCCTGGTGACACGCGACGACATGGAGCGCGGCGCGTTGCTCGAAACCATGCTGCGCGAGGATGACCGCAAGGCGTTCCGGCATGCGCTCTCGGAAGCCGCTGACAAGCAGGGGGTGATCGCGCCGATCGACAGCCGCAGGGCAGACAATGACGAGCGGCATTTCCGCTTCTACGTCAATGCGGTCATCGAGCACTCGGAAGAGACGCCGGAAGAGACCGCGATCATCTATGCGGTGGAGACCACCGAGCAGAAGGCGCTGGAAGCGCAGATGGCGCAGACCCAGAAGATGAACGCGGTGGGCACGCTCGCTGGCGGTATCGCCCATGATTTCAACAATGTGCTGACCGCCATCCTGCTGTCGGCCGATCATCTCTTGATGTCGCTGAGGCCATCGGATTCGAGTTTTGCCGACCTCATCGAGATCAAGCGCAACGCCAACCGCGCCGCCGTGCTGGTGCGTCAGCTGCTGGCGTTTTCGCGCAAGCAGACCATGCGCCCCACCGTGCTGTCGATGACCGACGTGATCGGGGACTTGCGCATGCTGGTCGACCGTCTGACCGGTTCGAACGTCAAGCTCGAGCTCGAGTTCGGCCGCGACCTGTGGCCGGTGAAGACTGATCTCGGGCAGTTCGAGCAGGTGTTGATCAACCTCGCGGTGAACGCCCGCGACGCCATGCCCGAAGGCGGCACCATCACGGTCAGGACCCGCAATGTCGAGGCCGGCGAAGTTGCAAAACTCAACCATCGCGGCATGGAGGTGGGCGACTATGTGCTCATCGAGATCGCCGACGAAGGCACCGGCATTGCGCCCGAGGTGATGGAAAAAATCTTCGAACCGTTCTTCACCACCAAGGACGTGGGCAAGGGCACCGGGCTCGGCCTGTCGATGGTCTACGGCATCATCAAGCAGTCGGGCGGCTACATCTATCCCGAGTCCGAGCCCGGCAAGGGCACGATTTTCCGCATCTACCTGCCGCGCCATGTCGAGGACGAGGCCGAGAAGGCCCAGGCGGCAGCGGAAGCGGCGGCGGCGCTCGAGGCGGGCGCGGCCAGGCAGGCGAAGATCGCCGCCGACGGGCCGGAGGATCTGACCGGCGGCTCGGCGGTGGTGCTGCTGGTCGAGGACGAGGAGGCGGTGCGCCGCGGCGGCAAGCGCATGCTGGAGGCGCGCGGCTACGAGGTGCACGAGGCGGGCACCGGCGTCGAGGCGCTGGAAGTGCTCAGCGAGCTCGACGGCAAGGTCGACATCGTCGTCTCCGACGTGGTGATGCCCGAGATGGACGGTCCGACCCTGCTCACCGAGTTGCGCAAGGACTATCCCGACATGAAGTTCATCTTCGTCTCGGGCTACGCCGAGGACGCGTTTGCCAAGAACCTGCCCGCCGACGCCAAGTTCGGCTTCCTCGCCAAGCCGTTCTCGCTCAAGCAGCTGGCGACCGCCGTGCGCGAGATGCTGGACGAATAGGGGGGCAACAGGCTTGCCGACCCTGCCGGATCATCACGATGGGGCCTCTCGGCTTGCTGTTGCGCGCCCTCGTTTTGCCCTCCGGTCTCTCGTTTCGTCATCCGGCCTCTCGTTTCGTCCTCCGGCCTCTCGTTTCGTCATCCTAGGGCTTGTCCCTAGGATCTACTGCTCCCTCGGCGTTCCCACTGCTCCGGTATTTCCGGGGCGGCCGTCTGTAGACCCTCGCCACAAGGGCGAGGGTGACGGAACGAGAGGCCCGAGGATGACGTTGGCGAGGACGGTGGATGACGGGCCGAGGGGTCCGTGGACGGCGAAACAAGTATTGTCCGATGGGCTCGCCGACCCTGTCGGATCGTCATGATGGGGCACCCGGTTTCGCCATCCTGCCCCTCGTTTGGTCCTCCGGCCCCCACTTTTCGTCATCCTTGGGCTTGTCCCTAGGATCTACTGCTCCCTCGGCGTTCCCACTGCTCCGGCATTTCCGGGGCGGACGTCCGGAGATCCTCGGCACGACGGCCGAGGAGGACGGCGGCCGGCGGGGTTTACGGCTGCGCGCCGGGCGGCTATTCCACGATGACACACTCTTCATCATCCTGCCGCAATTTCGGCTAAGCTTCGCGTTTCCATATTCCAAGAGGGGCCACTATGAAATCCAAAATCCTGATTGCGGCTCTCGCCGCCATGTTCGTTTCCGCCTGCACCACCGATCCGTATACGGGCCAGCAGAAGGTCTCCAACCTCGCCGCAGGCGCAGGTCTGGGCGCTGCCGCGGGCGCGGGTCTGGGCCTGCTTGCAGGCGGCG
This sequence comes from Hoeflea sp., assembly GCA_019084245.1. GTDB lineage: Bacteria > Pseudomonadota > Alphaproteobacteria > Rhizobiales > Rhizobiaceae > Hoeflea. The sequence continues at coordinate 177,915 of JAHRFE010000004.1, read as the reverse complement.
ATGACCGCAAGAACGCGCTGATCGGCGCAGGCATCGGCGCATTGGCAGGCGGCGCCATCGGCGGCTACATGGACCAGCAGGAAAACCAGTTGCGCGCGCAATTGCAGGGCACCGGCGTGTCGGTGACGCGCATGGGCGACAGGATCATTCTCAACATGCCGTCCAACATCACCTTTGACACCGACCAGTCGGCGGTCAAGCCCGAGTTCTATCCGACACTCAATTCGGTGGCGCTGGTGCTGCAGAAGTTCAACCGCTCGCTGGTCGATGTCGCCGGTCACACCGATTCGACCGGATCGGACAGCTACAATCTGACGCTGTCGCAGCAGCGCGCCCAGTCGGTGTCGAGCTACCTGATCTCCCAGGGCAATGACGGCCGCCGTTTCTACACGCAAGGGTTCGGCGAAAGCCGCCCGATCGCCGACAACAGCACGGATGCCGGCCGCGCCGCCAACCGCCGCGTCGAAATCCAGATCTCACCGCTGAGCTGAGCAGCGACCGATCTTCTGAGGCAACATCAGACCCGGCGGCGAAAGCGGCCGGGTTTTTTGTGTCTTGACCTGGCTCCCCGATCATTCGAGGCAGAACGACCCAGACGCGCCAAGCTTCACCTGGGAGCGCGTTGCGTGTTTCTTCCTTTCCGGGCCTGCCGTTTGCCGGTCAGTTGAATGAGACGCCGGAAGGTTGGACATTCCATGTGCGACGGCGCCGGGCATTCGGCGACATGACGGATGGCGCTTTTCAGCGCTGACAGTTCCCGAATCTGGCGCTCGAGCTTATCGGCGCGCGCATGAAGATCCGGTCGCGACAACTCGGGTTCGCCGGTCTTGCCAAACATCCCCGAAATTTCCTCAAGTGAGTATCCGGCGGCCTTGCCGAGCGAAATCAGCGACAATTGCATCAGCGTATCAGGCTCGTACTGGCGCCTCAAACCGTGGCGACCGATCGATTCGATCAGCCCGATTTCTTCGTAATAACGCAAGGTGGAAGGCGGCAGTCCGGTCTGGCGGGCGATGTCGGCGATATCCAGAATTTTCATGCTTGACCTCAAGTTGACTTGAATTCGTAGAGTGCCTCGAGATGAAACGAACGACAAGAGGTAAAGCTATGGATTCACATTTTGAAGACCCTGAACGCCCGGTCTGGCGGGACCCCAGAGCCGTTGCGCTGCTGCTGGCGGCAAGCCTTATCATCATGGCGAATGCCACGATCAGCCCAGCCTTGCCAGGGCTTGAGATATTGTTTGCGGACGATGCGAATGCACACTTGCTTGTCCGATTGCTGGTACCTGCGCCATCGCTCGCGGTGGTGCTGGCGGCGCCGCTTGCCGGTATTGCGGCTGACCGGTTCGGGCGGCGGCCGATGATGATTGCAGGACTGGTGCTTTTTGTGCTGAGCGGGCCGGCAGGGCTGTTTCTGCCTGACCTCATGTGGATTTTCGCCAGCCGGTTGGTTCTCGGAGTGGCTGTTGCAATGATCATGACCGCGCAGACAGCGCTTGTCGGCGACTATTTTTCCGGGCGCCGCCGATCTGCGTTGATGGGACTCCAGGTGTCGGCGCGCAATTTCGGCGGCATGGCCTTCATAACGCTGGCTGGTATGCTGGCGGCGCTTTCGCCAAGGCTGCCGTTTGCAATTTACGCACTGGCAATCATCTACCTGCCTTTTGTCTGGATGACGGTCCGAGATGTTCCCGCGCGGGCCGCGAATGCTGCTGCGGGCGAGGGAGCCGCCGTTGCCGTTCCGGTGGCGCCGTGGGTGGGGCCGATCATCGCGCTGGCCGGGCTTCAAATGCTCACCGCGATGATCTTCTTTCTGAACCCGACCCAGATCCCGTTTTTCGCAGCCGCGCTCGGCTATGACAGCGCGTCAGCGACCGGAGCCTATCTCGGTGTGCTGATGCTGTCGGGAGGATGCACGGCGCTGCTATACAGCCGGATCAAGGCACGACTTGGCGATGCGGGCGGTTATGCGACTGGCTTTGCAGTGATGGCTTTGGGGTTCGCCCTGCTGCCCCAAGGCGCAGACTTCTGGTTGCTGCTGGCCGGGGCCGCCCTGATCGGCGCGGGCTATGCCGTGGTCACGCCGATCTTCATTGCGATTGCGCTGCAACTGGCCCCGGCGCACCGCCGCGGACTTGCGGGCGGGATCATGGCCACGACGATGTTCCTGGGGCAGTTTGCATCGCCGTTTGCGAGTATTCCGGCGATTGCGGCGGCCGGGTTCGATCTTGTCTTCTACGGGACAGCGACCTCGCTTGCCGGGATGGCCGGGCTGGCCGCGGTGGCGACGATGCGGCGGCGAGTGTTGCCGGGTCCTTGCGCAGCAAGCCAATGATCTCCACCAGATATGAAGCTCACGGGTTTGTCCTTGGCCCGACGTTTGATCCCTGGTGCGAGCGGCAGAACCCTACGCGCCATCCAGCCCCGCCGCCTGGCGCAGTGCCGCGTTGATGCGGTCCTGCCAGCCGGGGCCGTCTTCCTGGAAATGTTCCAGCACCGCGCGGTCGAGCCTGAGCGAAACCAGTTCCTTGCCTTCGGGTATGGTCGCCGGCTTGGGTGCGGCCTCGACCGGCTTGGCGGTGGCGGACTTGAAGGCGGCTTCGGCGCGCTCGAAGGCGCTGCCGGTGCGTCGGGTTGGCTTCATGGGTCTATCCTTTGGATTATGATGGGTCGGATGCCTGGTGAGCAGTGTCGCTCGCTGCCAGCGCCACGGCGATCCGGGCGGCGAGGCGGGCGTTATTGAGTACCAGCGCGATGTTGGTTTTCAGGCTGGCGCCATCCGTCAGCCGGAGGATCTCGCCGAGCAGGAAGGGCGTAACCGCCTTGCCTTCGATGCCCTTGTCAGATGCCAGCTTCAGGGCGGCTTCGATATGGCCATGCATCACCGTGGCCGGGATTTCATCGTCCTCGGGAACCGGGTTGGCGATCAGCATGCCGCCATGGTGGCCCAGCGCCCGCCGGGTCACCTCGAACCGGGCGATCGCCTCGGCGGCATCGAGCCGAAGGGGGGCGCCAAGGCCGGAGCTGCGCGACCAGAAGGCCGGCATCTCGTCCTGGCCAAAGGCCACCACGGGCACGCCGCGGGTCTCAAGCGCCTCGAGCGTCTTGGGGATGTCGAGGATGGCCTTGGCGCCGGCGGAGACCACGATGACCGGGGTGCGGGCCAGTTCGTCGAGATCGGCGGAAATGTCGAAGCTTGTTTCCGCGCCGCGATGCACGCCGCCGATGCCGCCGGTGGCAAACACATGGATGCCGGCCATGTGCGCCGCCATCATGGTGGCGGCCACCGTTGTGGCACCGGTGCGGCGCTCAGCCAGCGCGAAGGCCAGGTCGGCGCGCGACAGTTTCATCACGTTCTTGGCCTGCGCGAGCGCGGTGATGGCGTCCGCGTCGAGGCCTGCATGCAGACGGCCCTCGATCACCGCGATTGTGGCGGGAACAGCACCTGACGCGCGGATGACGGCCTCGACCTCCAGCGCCATGTCGCGATTGCCCGGCCAGGGCATGCCATGGGTGATGATGGTGGATTCGAGCGCCACCACCGGACGGCCTTCAGACAATGCGTCTTTTACTTCCGGTGTGGTTTCGATTGTGATCGCTCCGGTCATGCGGGGCTCCTGGATGTTCAGACCTTGATTTGCGTGGGCTTTGGCATGGCGGACAGGGCCTGCGCAAGCAGGGCCTGCGACAGATCCGGGCGGACCGGGCCGCGCACGCCCGCCGTCAGCCGCGCCAGGGCAATGCCGCGCGCGAGATTGGCCTCGAGGGATCCGCCGGCGAGCCATCCGTCGAAATAGCCCGAGGCCAGTGCATCGCCGGCGCCGGTGACATCTTCGAGCCGGTCGAGCGGGGGCGGGGCAAGCAGGCTGGTTGCGCCATGCGCGAAGGCTGCCACCGGGCCGGCCCCGGCGCTGACGAGACCGCCCGCAAGACCCGCGCGCGCCAGGATCGCCGGCCATTCGCCAGGCGAGGCGGCGTGTGTGCCTGTCAAAACTGCCGCTTCGGCCGCGTTCATGGCGAGGCAGGCGATCTTGCCGAGGCTCTTGCGCCAGCGCACCACCTTGGCGGGCGATACAGCGATCACCGCCAAGGGCAGGCCGATCTCCGCTGCGGATTCAGCGAGGGCCGCGAGTGCGCTTTCGGGCAGGTTGGAATCCACCAGCAGCAGATCAGCCTCTGCCAGGCGCTTGCGCAGCCGTGACGTGAGCAGGCGGCGCGCCGGGATCAGATCATAGAGAGCCATGTCGGCCAAGGCCGTTACCAGATTGCCATCGGGCTCGAGGATGGCGGAATAGCTTGGCGTCGCCCTGTCCAGAAAGGTGAGTGGGAAATCCTCGATGCCGGCGTCCTCGGCGGCCTGGGCCACCATATCCGCCACAGCATCTCCACCGCGGGGCGCGACCAGCGTGACCTGGTGACCGAGCCGGGCGAGATTGCGCGCCGCATTGAACGCGCCGCCGCCGGCCTCGACCTCCCAGCGGCCGGGATTGGACGCGCCCGGGCGGTGCGGGCCATCAAGCCAACCCTTGCGATCAATATGGGCGCCGCCGATGGCGAGGATGCGGGCCATGGCCTATGCCCCCAAAACGGCCGGATCAGGCCGAATCGCCGGGCGATATCGGCTGTGCCGGAACAGTGGTCCGCACCGTGCGGGAGGATTGGCGAGGGTGCGGAAACGTAAAAAGAACATCCGTCAGTTTCCCTATATATATCAAAGGTATCGCAGGGGCTTGCAAGCGCGGAACAAATAGAGTACAAATGCACTCAAGACACACTCATTGCTTGCGATGGCACGATAACCTAAAGGTGGACCAAATGGCACAGAACTCTTTGCGGCTGGTAGAGGAAAAATCCGTGGACAAAAGCAAGGCGCTTGACGCCGCACTTGCCCAGATCGAGCGTTCGTTCGGCAAGGGCTCCATCATGAAGCTTGGCGCCAATGAGGGCGTGGTCGAGATCGAAACGGTCCCCACCGGCTCGCTCGGGCTCGACATTGCGCTCGGCATCGGCGGCCTGCCGCGCGGCCGCGTGATCGAGATTTTCGGCCCGGAAAGCTCGGGCAAGACCACGCTGGCGCTGCAGACCATCGCCGAGGCCCAGAAGAAGGGCGGCATCTGCGGCTTCATCGACGCCGAGCACGCGCTCGACCCGGTCTATGCCCGCAAGCTGGGCGTCGACCTGGAAAGCCTGCTGATTTCGCAGCCTGACAATGGCGAGCAGGCGCTCGAGATCACCGACACGCTGGTCCGCTCCGGCGCCATCGACGTGCTTGTCATCGATTCGGTGGCGGCGCTGACGCCGCGGGCCGAAATCGAGGGCGAGATGGGCGACAGCCTGCCGGGCCTGCAGGCGCGGCTGATGAGCCAGGCGCTCAGGAAGCTCACCGCCTCGATCTCGCGCTCGAACTGCATGGTCATCTTCATCAACCAGATCCGCATGAAGATCGGCGTGATGTTCGGCTCGCCCGAAACCACCACCGGCGGCAATGCGCTGAAGTTCTACGCCTCGGTGCGGCTCGATATCCGCCGCATCGGTTCGGTCAAGGACCGCGACGAGGTGGTGGGCAACCAGACCCGCGTCAAGGTGGTCAAGAACAAGATGGCGCCGCCCTTCAAGCAGGTCGAGTTCGACATCATGTATGGCGAGGGCGTCTCCAAGGTGGGCGAACTGGTCGATCTGGGCGTCAAGGCGGGGATTGTCGAGAAATCCGGCGCCTGGTTCTCCTACAACAGCCAGCGGCTGGGGCAGGGACGCGAGAACGCCAAGCAGTTCCTGAGAGAGAACCCGGTGCTGGCCGACGAGATCGAATTGTCGCTCAGGCAGAACGCCGGGCTGATTGCCGAGAAGTTCCTGGAAACCGACCACAACAGCGGCGAGGATGACGACACGCCCGATGCCGCCGAAATGTAGGATCCGCGCGATCCTCGGCCCCGGACGTCCGGGCCGCGTGACATCAGCCGGTCGTCCGCCCCGTGAGGGAGCGGGCGGCCGGTTTTCCTTTGCCCCGCGCCCGCTGCCGTCTGGACAGGCAACCGGACGGGGGATAAAAGCGGCGATCCGCCGTTTGTGCGGCGATCTGACATTCGGGCCCCCCGACAGCAATCCGGGGCGCGGCCTTCCATCTGACAAAGGGTTGATCATGAGTGGCGTGAACGAAATCCGGTCGGCGTTTCTCGACTATTTCAAGAAGAACGGACATGAAGTCGTGGCGTCGAGCCCGCTGGTGCCGCGCAACGACCCGACGCTGATGTTCACCAATGCGGGCATGGTGCAGTTCAAGAACGTGTTCACCGGGCTCGAAAGCCGGCCTTACTCGACGGCCGCGACATCGCAGAAATGCGTCCGCGCCGGCGGCAAGCACAATGATCTCGACAATGTCGGCTACACCGCGCGACACCACACCTTCTTCGAGATGCTCGGCAATTTCTCCTTTGGCGACTATTTCAAGGAGCGCGCCATCGAGCTCGCATGGAACCTTCTGACCAGGGATTTCGGCATCGACAAGAACCGGCTGCTGGTCACCGTCTACCACACCGATGACGACGCCTTCGACCTGTGGCGCAAGATCGCCGGGATGCCCGAGGACCGGATCATCCGGATCCCGACCAATGACAATTTCTGGGCAATGGGCGACACCGGTCCGTGCGGTCCGTGCTCGGAAATCTTCTATGATCACGGCGATCATATCTGGGGCGGACCTCCCGGCTCGGCCGATGAAGACGGCGACCGCTTCATCGAGATCTGGAACCTCGTGTTCATGCAGTTCGAGCAGATTTCAGGGGACGAGCGGCTGGAACTGCCGCGCCCGTCGATCGACACCGGCATGGGGCTCGAGCGGATTGCTGCGCTTCTGCAGGGCCGTCACGACAATTACGACATCGACCTGTTCCGCCGGCTGATCACCGTGTCGGAAGACGCCACCGGCGTGCCGGCCGAGGGCAAGAACCGCGCCAGCCACCGGGTGATCGCAGATCATCTGCGCTCGTCCGCCTTCCTGATCGCCGACGGGGTGCTGCCGTCCAAGGAAGGCCGCGGCTATGTGCTCCGTCGCATCATGCGCCGCGCCATGCGGCACGCGCAATTGCTCGGCGCGCGCGATCCGCTGATGTACCGGTTGCTGCCGGTGCTGGTGGCCGAAATGGGCCGGGCCTATCCCGAACTACAGCGCGCCGAGGCGCTGATTTCGGAAACGCTGAAGCTCGAGGAAACCCGCTTCCGCAACACGCTGGAGCGCGGGCTGAGCCTGCTTGACGACGCCACTGCCGAACTTGGCGAAGGCGACCGGCTGGATGGCGATACGGCGTTCAAGCTCTATGACACTTATGGTTTTCCGCTCGATCTCACCCAGGATGCGCTGCGCCAGCGCGGCATCGATGTCGACACCGATGCGTTCAGCGTCGCCATGGAACGGCAGAAGGCCGAGGCGCGCAAGCACTGGGCCGGTTCCGGCGACGCCGCCACCGAAACCATCTGGTACGAGATCAAGGACAAGATGGGCGCCACCGATTTTCTCGGCTACGACACCGAGACCGCCGAGGGCGTGATCCTGGCGCTCGTGCGCGACGGCGCGCAGGTGGAGACGGCCGAAGCCGGTGATATGGTCGATGTCGTCGTCAACCAGACGCCGTTTTATGGCGAATCCGGCGGGCAGATGGGCGACCAGGGGACGATCTCTGGCGAGGGCTACAGGCTCTCGGTGCGCGACACCCACAAGCGCGGCGAGGGGCTGTTCGTCCATCGCGCCCAGGTCACCGAGGGCAAGGTCAAGCGCGGCGCGGTGGCGTTGCTTGAAGTCGACCATGGCCGGCGGGCGAAGATCCGCGCCAATCATTCGGCCACGCATCTTCTGCACGAGGCGCTGAGGGAAGTGCTCGGCACCCATGTGGCCCAAAAAGGCTCGCTGGTGGCGCCCGAGCGGCTGCGCTTCGATGTCTCCCACCCCAAGCCGATGAGTGCCGCGGAACTGCGTGAAGTCGAGGACATGGCCAACGAGATCATTTTGCAGAACAGCCCGGTGACGACGCGGCTGATGGCGGTCGATGACGCCATCGCCGAGGGCGCCATGGCGCTGTTTGGCGAAAAATACGGCGACGAGGTGCGTGTCGTGTCGATGGGCAGGGGACTGCGCGGGCCAAAATCCAACCGGACCTATTCGGTGGAACTGTGCGGCGGCACCCATGTGGCCTCGACCGGCGATATCGGCCTGGTGCGGGTCCTGTCCGACAGCGCGGTGAGCTCCGGGGTGCGGCGCATCGAGGCGCTGACCGGGGAAGCCGCGCGCCGGCATCTGACCGAGCAGGACGAGAATTTGCGGCAGGTGGCGTCCCTGCTGAAAGTACAGACCGGCGATGTCGCCGCGCGGGTCGAGGCGCTGATGGACGAGCGCAAGAAGCTTGAACGCGAATTGGTTGAGGCGCGCAAGAAGCTGGCGCTGGGCGGCAGCAGCGAGGGCGGCGACGAAAGCCGCGACATCGGCGGCGTCCGGTTCCTGGGCAAGGTGGTCACCGGTGTGTTGCCGAAGGATCTCAAGGGTCTGGTCGACGCGGCCAAGGCCTCGCTCGGCTCCGGCGTGGCGGCCTTTGTCGCCGTCGGCGACGACGGCAAGGCGAGCGTCGTGGTCGGCGTTACCGATGACCTGACTTCAAAACTCTCGGCGGTCGATCTGGTGCGCGCGGCGTCCGAAGCGATCGGCGGCAAGGGCGGCGGCGGACGCCCCGACATGGCCCAGGCCGGCGGACCCGACGGCGTCAACGCCGATGCGGCGATCGACGCGGTGGCCGCGGCGCTGAGCTGACGGCTGCGGCGAGGTCGGCCTTCAAGTCCTGAAGTTTGCGAGAGCGCCCGTGTGTCAGCCCGGGCGTTCTGCGTAGCCCGGCCTATCCCGAACATCTACCGGCCCCTCGGTTTTCTGCTGGACCACGTGTTCCGGGGCGTCGGTCTGTAGATCCTCGGGACAGGCCCTCGGAGGACGGCGGCGAGGGCGGGATGCGGGTTGCGAGGGCAAGAAGCCGGTCGCGGTCGCGGGGGCCGGAAGACGGGGATGGCGCAATGGTCGGCGAAGACAAAGGAGGGCCCATACCACCATGCGGCCAGCCGGATTAATCCACGTCCGGCAACGCCTTGGCCCGGCTCCACCAGTCCTGGATCCGGGGGCAATGGTTGGCAACATGGTTGCCGGCGGCGCTTTCGAGAATATAGTCCATGCAGGCGGCAAGATAGGCGTCAGCAAGGGTCGGCATCGTCCCGCAGAGCCAGGGGCCTTGTGTGAGCGCCTCAAGCACATCGAGCACCGCGCGGCCCTTGTCGAGCATTCCGGGATCTGGCTCGCGGCTTTCGGACTTGGGCACATGCAGCCCCCAGACGAGAACGGGATACGCGCTCGTGTCGACGATCGAAATGATCTGGTTCATGCGGGCGCGACCCGCCGGATCAGTGGGCTGCAGCGCCGGGCCGTCAAATGTCTCGTCGATGTAGCGGGTGATGGCGAGCGTCTCGAACAGGGTGAGGTCGCCGTGGCGCAGGACCGGGATCTTGCCGAAGGGGTGGCCTGCCTGGCGCGCCCTGGCGGGACCGTCCTCGGCAAAGACATCCAGCATTTCAAACTCATGCGGCAAACCCTTGAGATGCAGCGCGAGGCGGCAGATGCGGCTGTAGACGCTGTAGTCGGCGCCAATGAGAGTGACCAGGGTTGGTGCGCTCATCGCCATGATCCTTTTCAGTCCGGCTGCGACCGGGCCTGGGCCTTGCGCACGGCGCGCATGAGCTGCCAGCCCAGCAGGGCCGCGACCGCGAGCATCGCCAGCGCCATCGACATATTACCGAGAATGCCAGCCAGGGTCTCGATGTTGGAGCCGAAAGTGTAGCCGAGGCCGATATAGATCGATACCCACAGCGTTTCGCCCAGCACGCTCCAGATGGTAAAAACCGGCCAGCCGAGCCCGGTGACGCCGCTGGCGATGTTGACCGCCGAGCCCAGTGGCGTGATCAGCCAGCGGGTGAAGAACACGCTGCTCGAGCCCCATCTGGCCATGGTCGGTTCGGCCTTGCGGGCCTTGCGCGCCAGCCCCCCTATGAATCCGGGACGGTCCCCTGCCGAGCGGGCGACATAGCGGCCGACCAGAAAGCCGGCCTGATCGCCGAGCACCGTGCCGGACACGGCCCAGATGAAGGCCATCGCCAGGACCATGTCGCCATTGGCGGCAAGCGCGCCCAGTGTCAGCAGCGCCAGCGAGGTGGGCAAGGGCGCGCCGGCCTGGCCGATCGCCAGGACCAGCGCCGCTGCCGGCAGGCCATAAACGGTCAGGAACTCCAGCAACTGATCGGTCATGGCTGCGCGGGCGTGCTAGGTTCGGGTGGCTGATCGCGGGCGGTGCGCTCCGCCTCGATCGCCTCGATGATCTGCGCGGTCAGCGCGTCAAGCGGCTGGTTCCGCTCGCGGGCGATCTTGACCAGCGGCCGGTGGTCCGGGCCGGTCTTGGGCAGGTCGATGGCGTCATGGACGATTTTCGGCTCGACCCGGTAGGACTTGGCGACGTAACGGATCGTCATCCAGCCTTCGATCGGCTCGTCCGCGTGGTTCTGCCAGTAGACAAAGAAAACGCCGGCGCGGATGGTGAACACCAGCGCCAGCGTCAATGTCAGCAGAAACGAAATCGTCAGCCACCGGTTGGTCCGCCACAGCTTCCGGAGCGTGACGGCCAGACCGGCGGCCATTCTCAGCCCATGGCCTTCTGCAGGTTCTCGTCGATCTTGTCGAGGAAGCCGGTGGTCGACAGCCAGGGCTGGTCGGGACCGATCAGGAGCGCCAGGTCCTTGGTCATGAAGCCCGATTCGACGGTCTGAATGCAGACCCGCTCCAGCGTATCGGCGAAGGTGGCGAGCTCGGCATTGTCGTCGAGCTTGGCGCGGTGGGCCAGGCCACGGGTCCAGGCGAAGATCGAGGCGATCGAATTGGTCGAGGTTTCCTCGCCCTTCTGGTGCTGGCGGTAATGGCGGGTCACCGTGCCGTGGGCGGCTTCGGCTTCCACGGTCTTGCCGTCTGGGGTCATCAGCACCGAGGTCATCAGGCCGAGCGAGCCGAAGCCCTGGGCAACGATGTCGGACTGCACGTCGCCGTCGTAGTTCTTGCAGGCCCAGACATAGCCGCCCGACCATTTCAGCGCCGAGGCCACCATGTCGTCGATCAGGCGGTGTTCGTACCAGATCTTGGCGGCCGCATACTGGTCCTTGAATTCGGCTTCGAAAACTTCCTCGAAGATATCCTTGAAGCGGCCGTCATAGACCTTGAGGATGGTGTTCTTGGTCGACAGATAGCAGGGCACGCCGCGCAGCAGCGCATAGTTCAAGGAGGCGCGGGCGAAATCGCGGATCGAATCATCGAGGTTGTACATGGCCATGGCGACGCCCGACGAGGGCGCGTCGTAGACATCGTGCTCGATGGTTGCGCCATCCTCGCCGACGAACTTGATCGTGAGCTTGCCCTTGCCGGGGAAGCGGAAATCGGTGGCGCGGTACTGGTCGCCGAAGGCGTGGCGGCCGACGATGATCGGCTTGGTCCAGCCTGGAACCAGGCGGGGCACGTTCTTCATGATGATCGGCTCGCGGAAGATCACGCCGCCCAGGATGTTGCGGATGGTGCCGTTGGGCGAGCGCCACATCTTCTTGAGGCCGAATTCCTCGACGCGGGCTTCATCAGGCGTGATGGTGGCGCATTTGATGCCGACGCCGTGCTTCTTGATGGCGTTGGCGGCGTCGACGGTGACCTGGTCGTCGGTCTCGTCGCGGTGTTCCACCGACAGGTCGTAATAGTCGATCGGCAGATCGAGGTAGGGCAGGATCAGCTTTTCCTTGATGAACTGCCAGATGATGCGTGTCATCTCGTCGCCATCGAGATCCACGACCGGGTTTGCAACCTTGATCTTTGCCATTCTGGGTAACCTTTTGAGAGGGTTGTCAGGGGGAGGCGGAGGCCCGCCCGTTCAGTTGGCGCTTCTCTTAACAAAAGCGGCGCGGGCGCACAACATGCCCGCGACCGGTTGACGACGAAGGTCGGATGGAAGCCGCGGTCGCGGACCGGGCAGCTATTGCGCGGGCAGGCCTGCTGGGCGGTGCCGGTGGACGGCCGCGCCGCGCCTGCCGGTTTCGCGCGCCAGGATGCCCGCGGCGTCGACGTCCCTCAGGGCGATCCGGGCGTCCGTCGGCACCTCGCCGGACAGTTGCAGCGCCAGATAGCGGCCGCAGCAGACGCGCAGGAACGAGGCGAAATTGTCGAGATCATGGCCCTCATCGAGGCTCTCGCGATAGAGCCGCTGCAGCAGTTGGCTGACGCTGAGCTGGTCGCGGACGCCGATGTCCTCAAGCACGCTCCAGAAAAACGCCTCCAGCCTGACGCTGGTGGCCATGCCTTCGAGCCGCAGCGAGCGCGTATCATTCTCCCACAACGCCGGATCGGCGCCGACGAACAACTGGCACATGGATCTTCCTCCCGATTTCACGGTCTCCCGATGGCGCGGCCCCCTCGACGGGACCGGCCGGAGCCGGTCCCACCATAGTTCATTCCGCGGCGACCTGCATCCGCGGCGAGGCCGAATGTTCGATGCGGGTGCCCAGGAGATTGAGGAACTGGCCGATCCAGGCCGGATGGGCGGGCCAGGCGGGCGCGGAGACCAGATTGCCCTCTGTCACCGCCGCGTCGATGGCGATGTCGGCATAGACGCCGCCTGCGAGCTCCACGTCGGGACGGCAGGCGGGATAGGCCGAGCAAGTGCGGCCTTCGAGCACGCGGGCGGCGGCGAGCAGCTGCGCGCCATGGCAGACGGCGGCGACGGGCTTGCCCTCGGCGAAGAAGTGGCGGACCATCTCGATCACCCTGGCGTTGAGCCGGAGATATTCGGGTCCGCGGCCACCGGGGATCACCAGCGCGTCGTAGCTCTCGACCTCGACGTCCGCGAAGCTGGCGTTGAGCGCAAAATTGTGGCCGCGCTTTTCGCTGTAGGTCTGGTCGCCCTCGAAATCGTGGATCGAGGTGGCGATGGTGTCGCCGGCCTTCTTGTCCGGGCAGACCGCGTGCACGGTGTGGCCCACGGCCAGCAACGCCTGGAACGGCACCATGGTCTCGTAGTCCTCGCAGTAATCGCCGCAGATCATCAGAATCTTCTGTCCGCTCATCTTGAAACCTCCCGTTGAATGATGGATCCGGGCAAATTGCCATGATCGGGGCGAGGGCGGGTATTAACCGGCTACTACAGCCGATTCGCCGCCGCGCGGACGACGCGTTCGGCCGTGCCGCCTTGATTGTGGGCGGGAGCGGAAGTAGTGCTGTCGGCCTGATGCCATCGGGTTTGCTGATTTGACCACTTCACTCGAAACCGCGCGGCTGCTGTTGCGCCCGTTCACGGCCGGGGACGTGGACGCCGTTCACGCCTATCACGGCCTCGATGAGGTGGCGCGCTACCAGTACTGGGAGCCGCGCTCGCGCGACGAGGTTGCTGTGGAGGTGGCGAAATGGATGGAACCGGACGGCAAGCCGGAGGCGCCGCTGTCGTTGGTCCTCGCGGTGACGCTCAGGAGCACACAAGCGCTGATCGGCGACATGGTGCTGTTGTTCAGGGACTGGGAGGCGCGGCAGGGCGAGATCGGGTTCTCGTTCAATCCCGCCTTTGCGGGCCAGGGTTACGCCACCGAGGCCGCAAATGCGGTGATGGATCTGGGGTTCGGCCATTTCAAGCTGCACCGCCTCTTCGGGCGTTGCGACGCGCGCAATGATCGGTCCTGGCGGCTGATGGAGCGGCTGGGGATGCGGCGGGAAGCGCATTTTCGCGAGCACGCCCTGTTCAAGGGCGAGTGGGACGAGGAGTTCTATTACGCCCTGCTCAGCCGCGAATGGGCGGATTTGCGCCGGGAGGCGAACTGAATGGCGGGCACCGACCGAAACCGCGAACTCATCACCGGCGGGCCGGCGATCATCCTGATGGAGCCGCAGCTGGGCGAGAACATCGGCATGGTGGCGCGCGCCATGGCCAATTTCGGGCTGTCCAATCTCCGCATCGTCAATCCGCGCGACGGCTGGCCCAATGACAAGGCGGTGAGCGCCGCGGCGGGCGCCAGCCATGTGATTTCCGGCGCGGTGGTGTTTGATTCGCTTCCCGAAGCGATGGCCGACCTCAATTTTGTCTACGCCACCACGGCGCGGCCGCGCGACGGGCACAAGCCGGTCGCGGGGCCGGTGGAGGCGGGCGAGGTGCTGCGGGCCCGCGAAAACGCCGGGGAAAAGACCGGGCTGTTGTTCGGGCGCGAGCGCATCGGCCTGCGCAACTGGGAGATCAGCCTGGCCGACGAGATCGTCACGTTTCCGGTCAATCCGGCCTATGCCTCGCTCAATATCGCCCAGGCGGTGCTGCTGATGTCGTACGAATGGATGAAATCGGGGCTTGAAAGCCCGCATCAGACCGCCTTCGACAAGGCCGATGTGGCGCCTGCGCCGAAATCGGACCTGCACGGCCTGTTCGAGCAGATCGAGGAGGGGCTTGATGCGCGCGGATATTTCCGCTCCGAGACCAAGCGGATGAAGGCGGTGGACAATCTGCGCGCGGTGCTGACGCGGCCGGGGTTCTCCACCGACGAAATCAATGTGCTGCGCGGTCTTTTTGCCTCATTTGACAAGTTTAGTCGGCCCGGCCAGCGCAAGCCTGGTGATGCGGGGGACGAGGAATGAGCGAAGCGCCGGTTCTGGTGTTTGACAGCGGCATTGGCGGCTTGAGCGTGTTGCGCGAGGCCCGCGTGATCATGCCGGGACGGCGCTTTGTCTATGTCGCCGACGATGCCGGCTTTCCCTATGGCCGCTGGGACGAAGAGGCGCTGCGGGACCGGATCGTCGATCTGTTCGCCGGACTGATCGACAGGCACCGCCCGGCGCTGGCAATGATTGCCTGCAACACCGCATCGACCATCGTCATGCCGGCGCTCAGGGCCGCCTATCCCGGGATCCCGTTCGTGGGCACGGTGCCGGCGATCAAGCCCGCCGCCGAGCGCACCCGCTCGGGCCTGATCTCGGTGCTGGCGACGCCCGGCACGGTCAAGCGGCAATACACCCGCGACCTGATCCGCGATTACGCCGGCAAGGTGCATGTGCGGCTGGTGGGCTCGGAGAACCTTGCGGGCCTGGCTGAAACCTACATGCGCAAGGGCTTTGTCGACGAGGCGGCGGTGGAAGCCGAGATCGCGCCGTGCTTTGTCAGCCACGAAGGCCGCCAGACCGACATCGTGGTGCTCGCCTGCACGCATTTTCCGTTCCTGGTCAACCGCATGCGCAAGATGGCGCCGTGGCCGGTGGACTGGATCGACCCGGCCGAAGCAATCGCCCGACGGGCGCTGACAATCGTCGAGACCTTGCCCGGCGGCGAGGCGCTGCCCGACACCAAGGACAGCGTCGTCTTCACCTCGGGCAAGCCTGACGCCAATGTGCTCAGGCTGATGCACGGCTTCGGGCTGACGGCGGGGTGAGCCGGGCGGTCAACCCGCTGGCGTCAGCCTATCCCGCGGAATGCCAAAGACATCATGGAAGCCGCGCTCCCCATCGCGGGTGATGGACAAAGCGCGGCTCTCCTTGACAGGGCGTACCCAGCGGCGCTGGAGGGACTGGGCGAGCAGGGCCGCGCCAAGGCGGCCACCCAGATGCATGCGCCGCTCACTCCAGTCGAGACAGGTGCGGCACAGCGGCCGCGCGGACCTGGGCTTCGGGTCGAGACCAATGCCGAAATCAGCAAAGACACGCTGGCCCTCTTCGGTGATCAGGCCGGAGCGGTCTTCGACGATGATCAGTCCGCGCGAGGTGAACGCATCGGTCATTGCGACCGCCAGTTGGCCGGCCATGTGGTCGTAGCAGGTGCGGGCCTGCCGCATCGCCATGTCTTTCGGCCCCGTGGGCCTATGACGTCCGGGGCCGCTGGCCGCGAGATTTGAGAGCCCCTCCAGCGCCTCTGCCACCGCGGGCGACGCCAATCTGTAATAGCGGTGACGGCCTTGTTTTTCGACGGTGATGAGCTGGCCGTCGAGAAGCTTGTTGAGGTGGCCGCTGGTGGTGGGCGCGCTGACGCCGGCATGATGGCTGAGCTCGGTCGCCGTCAGAGCCTTGCCGCCCATCAGGGCGAACAGAATGTTGGCGCGCGCCACATCGCCGATCATGGCGGCCACGGCCGAGATGGATTGTCCTGAAACGAGTTGGGTCATGGACCCAGAATAGTCCGGATGAAGCGTCGCTGTCATCCGGGATTACTTCGGTCCTGGCCGAAGCATTGCTGCGCCGAAACGGCCTATTCAACGGCTCCCCGACAAATGGAGAGCGGATATGTGTGGTGTTGAGAAAACCTGCAAGGCTGCGATTGCGCCATCGCCGGAACAGACAAGGAGACGGGGCTTTCGGGATCTGCTGCGAATCATCTTTGTCATCTGGCCGGAGCGCCGGCGCCAGAGACGGCATCTGGGCGACCTGCCGGATCATTGTCTCCGCGATATCGGATTGACCCGCGAACAGGCCCGAAAAGAGGTGAACCGGTGGATCTTCGACTGATTCCGTCGGCATTCGATGACGCCGTTCGTGTCCGCATGGACATGGACCGGGTCACAGGCCTTCCGCTTTCTTATCGTTTTCGGCAAGAAGCGCGCGCCGCCGCACGACTGAGCGCGCGATGCGCGACGGGGAGCGGCATGCCAACTCTCGAATTCCTGTGTATTTCGATGATCGGATTTCCGCTCGGCGGCAATAGTCTGATAGGGAGCTTGGGGGCCGGCGCGCAGGAGACGCCGATCCGGTGCGTCCCATCCAAGGAGTAAAGCCAGAGTGCAGGTCGGAATTGACATGGGGAGTCTCGCCGGCGGGCAACCGGCGAAGCTCGACATCGAGGAGCTGCTGGCGACCCGTCTTCTGGTGCAGGGCAATTCCGGCTCCGGCAAGTCGCATCTGCTTCGCCGCCTGCTTGAGCAATCGGCACAATGGGTGCAGCAGGTGGTGATCGATCCGGAGGGAGATTTCGTCACGCTGTCGGACAGATACGGCCACCTGGTGGTGGATGGCGAGCGCTCGGAAGCCGAGCTTGCGGGGATCGCGAGCCGCATCCGGCGGCACCGGGTTTCCTGCGTGCTGTCGCTCGAAGGGCTTGAGGTCGAGCAGCAGATGCGCGCGGCGGCCGTGTTTCTGAACGCCATGTTCGACGCCGAGCACGAGCACTGGTATCCGGTGCTGGTGGTGGTGGACGAGGCGCAGATGTTCGCGCCCGCCGTGGGCGGCGACGTTTCCGAAGACGCGCGGAAAATGTCGCTTGGGGCGATGACCAACCTGATGTGCCGCGGCCGCAAGCGCGGGCTTGCCGGGGTGATTGCCACGCAACGGCTCGCCAAACTCGCCAAGAACGTGGCGGCGGAAGCCTCCAATTTTCTGATGGGGCGCACCTTTCTCGACATCGACATGGCGCGCGCGGCGGATCTTCTCGGCATGGACCGGCGCCAGGCGGAGATGTTCCGCGATCTGACGCGTGGCAATTTCGTGGGCCTCGGTCCGGCCCTGTCGCGGCGGCCGCTGCCGATTGCCATTGGCGAGGTGGAGACGCAGGCCCGCTCTTCAAGCCCGAAGCTGATGCCGATGCCCGAAGCCCCGGCCGATGTCGAGGATCTGATCTTCACGCCCGACCCGGAGGAATTCGCCCGCCTGACGCGGGCGCGGACCCGGCCCGCGCCGAGGCCCACCACCGACATCCTGGCGGAACTGTCGCGCGCCACGCCGCTGGCTGACGCCCCTATCGCCAGAGCCGGCAAGGATGCCGCAGCGCCCGAAATCGATACGGAAGAGCGCGAAAGCCGCGTCGCGGCCGTGCTCGGCGAAATTCTTGCCGACCCGCAATCGGGCTATCGCACCGATGCGGCGCTGTACCAGGATTTTCTGGTGCGGCTGAGGATGCGGCGGGTCTCCGGGCCGCCGATGCCGCTCAGCGGATTCCGCCGCCGGATCGCCATTGCGCGCTCGGGCGTCGACGCCGAGACCGCCGAGAGCGAAACCTGGGCGACTGCGCTCACACTCTCGGCTCAGGTGACGGACGATCTGCAGGGCGTGTTCCTGATGTTGGCGAATGCCGCGATCAAGGGCGAGGTCTGCCCCTCCGACGCCCGCATCGCGCGGGCCTATGGCACCCATTCGGCGCGGCGCGCGCGGCGGCTTCTGGGCTATTTCGAGGAGCAAGAGCTGATCATCGTTCATGCCGACCCTGCGGGCAAACGCATCGTCGGGATACCGGAGTTGCAGGCCGAGACCGCGCCGGGGGCGGCGGATGCGCCGGACGAAGACACGGGACGGGCGCAGGCGGCGGAGTAGGGGGCGCCTTCGGTCCAGGATTGCCCCCTCTGATGCAAGAACTAACGTTTAGCCTTCAGCTAAATCGTTGATTTTGCTTTCTCCCCTCCAAGGAGGAGATTGAGCGGCGAGTTCAGCGTCTACCGGTTGGAAAGTGCATCGAACCCGAATTCGCGCCGCACATCATCGAACGACGTGTACTTCATTTCGACCCGCGCTTTCTTGGAAAGCGTGGCCTTGACCTGCTCATTCATCCAGAAGCGATGGCTCGCTGTGGTTCGTGACCGCCATCGGAGGACAACAGCTTTTTCAGTTTTGCGTCGTTGATCGGATCCATGGAACCATTCTACTCGATTTGATTGTCCAGAAAATGCCTCAGGTTTGGATCCGTGTGGCGTTGGCCAGTTAGTTCGGGCAGGCCCGACGCCCACGCGCGGGCACATGTGAGACCTTGATATTCATCAATGCACAGTTTGCGGATACCGCCATTATGACTGCATGTTTCATGTGTCTCGGAAGGAGAACGTGATGGACAAGGATCGGGTGATCGGTTCCGCGAAAGTCATCAAGGGCAAGGTCAAGCAGGCCGTCGGCAAGACGGTTGGTGACGCCAAGCTTGAGACCGAAGGCAAGGCCGAGAAGATCGAAGGCGAGATTCAGAACGCTGTTGGCGGACTGAAGGATACGCTACGCGGCGACTAACTCCCGGGACATGGCCACGCCGGTCCCAGGGTCGCACCATGATTGAGGGGCCGCGCAGGGTCAGAGCATCTTGTCCCGGCGTCAAGGCGGACCAAAGGCCGGGAATTATGAGTAGCACCGCGCTGTATTTGGTGACAGGCCTGCTCACCGCCTGCGTCCTCGTCACTGGCTGCGCGACCGGCGTCACGATAGTCGGGAACTTTTTAGTCCGGCACGCGTTGAAGTAGGCCGGCAAAACCCTGCCAAGTGGAGAAAATCACATGTCAATTGGTACTATTCTTCTCATCATTCTCGTCATCTTTCTGCTTGGGGGCTTCAGCGGCCGCTTCGGTGGATATGGCTACGGCTTCGGTCATGGCGGAGTAGGCGTCATCGGCCTGCTGGTCATTGTCCTTCTCATTCTGGTTCTCACCGGACGCCTATGACATAACTGGCTTAGACGGGGCGGATGGGTTGAGAAGTGCTTGAGCCATTTGCCCCGCTCAGTCCGTTGAACTCGCTCAGGTTGGCGCAGATGTCCCTGAACTGACAGTCACGTCGCTGCAGTGCCCACTTGATCCGTCCGCAAGGCAATGCTGATCGTGCGGTTCGCTTCAGTCTCGCTCGACAGGGTCTGCTGCCAAGACGCTGGCTCGCTTCGCGGCCGTTCCTTCCGCCAGCGTCACGCTTATCCCGTTCCTCCCCGCAAATCAGTACAGCGTCTTCCTGTAATCTTCCTCCAACTCGTCATCGATCTTGCGCATCTGAGCCGCGTCGCTCGGCGCGCCGGTGGTCTGGTCGAGGATGATTTTGGCCAGGGACGGCATCTCGCTGCGGTCCTGAAAATGCTCCGGATCCCACAGATGCGAGCGGCGGAATGCCTTGGCGCAATGCAGGAAGACCTCTGTTACCCGCACCACGATGGCGAGTTTGGGGGTGCGGTCCTTGACGCTCATGCTGTCGAGAATGGCCGGGTCGGTGACCAGGCTCGCCTGGCCGTTGACGCGCAAGGTGTCGTCAAAGCCCGGAATGATGAACAGCAGGCCGACGCTGGGGTTGGCCACGATGTTGACCATGGTATCGAGGCGGTTGTTGCCGGGCCGGTCCGGGATCGCCAGATGGTGCCGGTCAAGGATCTTGACAAAACCGACCGGGTCGCCGCGGGGGCTGACATCGGCCTTTCCATCCGGGTTCTGCGTGCCGATGCACAGGAACGGAGCCCGCCGGATGAAATCCTGCGCATGGGTGTCGAGCGCGCTCAGGCTCTTCACCGAGGCCAGCGGATGCGTCGGCTGATACAGGCTTCTGAGCGCTTGCTCGTCCGTGATGGTGAAGTCCGGATTGATCTTGAAATCGGTCACTGCAAAGCCCTTCGGATACGCGTTCCTTGATGTGACGCATTCTGAGGTGCCGGCCTCCTGTCTTCAAGCACGAACTGATTGCCTGTGCAAACACAGTCCTGAACGGCCGGATTTGGCATCGTCTGGCAGTCCCGGCTCCGACGAGAGCTGTAAAAGCGGGCGCTGGCGGTCCGTTGTTTGGGTGTGAAACACTTGATCAGCCAGCAAGATCCGGTGATATTGCAAGAATTGAAAATGGTTTGGGATCAGGGGGCCGCTTCCATGACAGCATCACTGAACAACGGAGTGAATACTCCGCTCACGCCCGGCGATCCGGCACCGAACTTCATTCAGCGCAGCGCAAACAATCCCCGCTACGTCTTCAACAGCGCGGCGGGCCGATATCTGGTTCTGTGCTTTTTCGGCAGTGCGGCCGATGCGCATGGGCAAGCCGCACTTGAGGCGGCCTATGGTCGGCCCGATATCTTTGACGACGACAGGGCAAGCTTCTTTGGTGTCAGCGCCGACCCGGAGGACGAAACAAGCGGAAGGGTGACGGATCGGCTGCCCGGCTACCGCCATTTCTGGGATTTCGATGTCACGGCCTCGCGCCTGTACGGTGTTGTCGCGGCTGACCTGGATCCGTCAGCCGGGACTGTGCCGCTGGCGCGCCAATGGGTCGTCATCGATCCGACAATGCGCGTCATCACCGTGGTTCCGTTTCGCCAGGATCGCAGCGACCTTGCCGAGGTGATGGCTGTGCTCGACGATCTGCCCCCGCCAGGCCGTTACGCGGGCGTTGAGATCATGGCGCCCATTCTCTTCCTGCCGCGCGTTTTCGAACCCGAACTCTGCCGCCACCTGATCGGCCTCTACGAGGCGCAAGGGGGGCAGGAGAGCGGCTTCATGCGTGAGATCGAGGGACGGACGCGGCTGGTGACCGATCCCGGCTTCAAGCGGCGCAAGGACTACATCATCGAGGACCAGAACCTCATCTCCGCCCTGCAGGCCCGGTTTATCCGGCGCGTCGTGCCCGAGATCGCCAAGGTGCACCAGTTCAAGGTCACCCGGATGGAGCGCAACATCGTCTCCTGTTACGACGCCGATGATGGCGGGCATTTCTCGGCGCATCGCGACAATACCACCAAGGGCACGGCGCATCGCCGCTTCGCGGTGTCGGTCAACCTCAATGAAGAGTTCGAGGGTGGCGAGGTCTGTTTTCCCGAATACGGACCGCGGAGCTTCAAGGCCCCCCCAGGCGGTGCGGTCGTATTCTCCTGTTCGCTGCTTCACAGGGTGAGCAGGGTGACGCAGGGCAGGCGCTACGCCTTCCTGCCTTTCCTCTATGACGAGGATGCAGCTCGCCTGCGCGAGGAAAACGCAAGGCATGTGGATGGCGGATCGGACTATCGGGCAGGTCAGCAAAAAGCGTCCGCGCAATCGACTTGACAGAGCCGAAGCTGTCATCGGTCAATCGCGGATTGACGGCGGCAGTTTGGCGTCGGAAACTGCCGGAGTGTTGTCGTTTTTTGAGCGCTCCGGCTCCTGGACAAATTGTCAGCATGCGCATCGCCATTTTCCTTCTGGTCGCCTTGCAGGCGCAGCTTGTCTTTATCCTTGTCGTCGGCGCGTTCACCACGAACTCCGACGCCGCCGGGCAGGGCCTGGCCAATGCCTATGCCTTTATAGCCGCCGCCGTGTTCGTCGTGGTTGGGCTGCCTGCTTTGGCGGTGGAGCTGTTCACGTCGCTCAGATGGCTGGCGCTGACGCTGGCGATTCTGGGAACGCTGGTCTTCGCCGTCCTGATGCTGGCGCTGGTGTAACGCAGAGCAAGGGGCCTTGGCGTGGCCGTTTCAGCAATCATGCCCTCCATGGGGCTCGATCCTGACCCCCGGAATAGTATCAAGGTGGCGCACCGCTTGAGCGATTTCAGGTGAACCCTGGCTGGACATGACGCGCCACGGGCCGATTTCGATGGCTGAGTATCCGCCGCCCCTGGCAGGATGCAGTTCGATCCAGTCAATAGAAACCTCGGTTCCATCGGCGAAGAACAGAGTTTCCCACAGCGTCGAAACGCACCAGATGCGCTCCGGCTCATTGATCCATATCGCAAAGCTCGTCTCGTTGAGCCTCTCTGCAACTTCCTCGGGCGTGGCCAGCAGGTCCGGGTCGTACAGGCAGAGTCGCCTGTGCCTGCGATCACGCATTTCCGTGGTTTCCGGGGCATTGTCACTCGAGCCGTGGACCGGGTTTGCGGGCCAGGCGAGAGCGAAGGTGCGGAAGTCAGTGAGACCGCGCGACAGGGTGGCGAGGCGCGCAGAGCGGTCGTTCCAGCTAGCCAAATAGGGTTCGGCGGCGCGTTCCTCCGGCCAGGAGACCCAGAGCGTGCCGACAGAAGGACCGAGACTGGTTGTTCGCGGGGCTCCGAAGAGCGACAGGCTCACGTCAAAATCGGAGCCTGGCCAGCGGGCATGGAGCTTGACCATATCTTCCAGCCTTGCCTGGCCGGATAGATCGTAGCGGTCGCACTCCCCCGGAGAGCCGAGAAGGTCGCTGATCGCGCCGACCCAGTCATCCGGACGAAGTCCCCGAACATCATCGAGGTCATAGGCCACGTAAAGGATCGGGCGATTGGCGGCGGGGCTGCGCGGTCGGGCCGACAGGACCGGCAACCCGTAGGCAAGGCTGCAGGGGAGCACGGCCTCGTCTGGCCCGGGCTCCAAGGGGCGCCCGAGCATCAGCGCCAGATCGTCCGGCGTTGTGCCCCAGGCAATCCGCGTTCCGTCGATCTGAAATCCTTCGGCGAGTTGCCGCAAAGCATGCTCCCCAGCCACGAGTTCAAGCCACTTTAGCGTGGCGTCGCACAACCTACAAATCGCCAGCGCTGACGCGACGATGTTCGGGTCTCCGAGTTCCGCCTAGGCCCGCTCCTCCCAGACCTTCACCAGTTCGACAATCGTCGCCACTGATTTCTCCATGTCCTGGCGGCTGATCCATTCGAGCGGAGAGTGGTAGGAGTGGCCGCCGGTGTAGATGTTGGGGCAGGGAAGGCCCATGAAGGAGAGCCGCGAGCCGTCGGTGCCGCCGCGAATGGAATGGGTGACCGGCTCGAGGCCGACGCGGCGGGCGGCTTCCATCAGATTGTCCATGATCTCGGGGTGGCGGTCGAGCACTTCCTTCATGTTGCGGTACTGCTCGGTGACGGTGAAGCGCATGGTCGAGCCCGGATAGGCGGCCAACACCTCCTCCGCGATCTGCTGCAGAAGCGCTTCCATCTGGGTGAGTTCGTCATTGACGAAATCGCGGATGATGAAGGAGAGGCGGGCCTTGTCCATCGATCCGGTGATGCCGGTCGGGTGGATAAACCCCTGGCGGCCGTCGGTGGTTTCCGGCGCCATGTCCTTGGGCAGACGGGCGATGATGTCGGCGGCGATCTTGATGGCGTTTTCCATCACACCCTTGGAGGTGCCGGGGTGCTGGGCGACGCCGGTGATCTCGATCTCGACGCCGTCGGCGGAGAAGGTCTCGTCCTCGATCTCGCCGATGGTGGAGCCGTCGAGCGTGTAGCCGAAGGCGGCGCCGAGCTTTGCAAGGTCGACCTTGTCGGCGCCGCGGCCGATCTCCTCGTCGGTGGTGAACAGGAGCCTGATCGCGCCGTGCTTGATGTCCGGATTCTCTATCAGGATTTGCGCGGCGGTCATGATCTCGGCGATGCCCGCCTTGTCGTCGGCGCCGAGCAGCGTGGTGCCGTCGGTGGTGACGATGTCGTGGCCGATCTGGTTGCGCAGTTCGGGATGCTCGCTCATGCGGATCACGCGGCTCGTGTCACCGGTCAACTGGATGTCGCCACCCTGATAGTCTTTCACGATGTTGGGCTTGACGTTCGTGCCGGTGAAATCCGGTGCTGTATCCATATGCGAGCAGAAACAGATGACCGGGACGTCCTTTGAGGTGTTGGATGGCACCGTCGCATAGACATTGCCGTGCTCGTCCATGTGCGCGTCGTCAAGACCCATCGCCAGAAGTTCGCCGACCAGCACGCGGCCGAGATCCTTCTGCTTTTCTGTCGAGGGCTGGGCCGGCGACGATGCGTCCGACTGGGTGTCGATGACGACATAGCGGAGCAGGCGGTCGAGAACGGTGTCGGTCATGGGGACTCGCAATCCAGTTGGCGGAAAAGACAGCTATACCCCTCCTTGCCGCCAACGGGAATATTGACGCCAAGAGTTGGGCGGGGTCCGTTGGTTATTAGAGTCGCTTGCAGGCGGACTCCGCACAAAGTGTTGACTTCCCGGGTTTTCCACCGTAGAGACCGGCCAGCGCGAGGGTTCATGCTCTCGCGTTTTCCTACGTGTCCCGTGGACGGTTTGCACAAAGCGTGCGTCGACCGTCCTGTCAGGTCCCGAAAACGGGGGCCAGAGGAGGGCGCGTTTCCTTCATCCGGTCTGGCAACAGGCCGGGGCAACCTTTTGAAAGGAAATGCGATGAGCAAGCGCGAATCGTCCAAGTACAAACTCGATCGCCGTATGGGCGAGAACATCTGGGGCCGTCCGAAGTCCCCGGTCAACCGCCGCGAATATGGCCCCGGTCAGCACGGTCAGCGCCGCAAGGGCAAGCTTTCCGACTTCGGCGTGCAGCTGCGCGCCAAGCAGAAGCTCAAGGGCTATTACGGCGACATCTCGGAAAAGCAGTTCCGCAAGACCTATGACGAAGCCAACCGGATGAAGGGCGATACGCCCGAAAACCTGATCGGCCTTCTGGAGCAGCGCCTCGACGCCGTCGTCTACCGCGCCAAGTTCGTGCCGACGATTTTCGCCGCGCGCCAGTTCGTCAACCACGGCCACATCACCGTCAACGGCCAGCGCGTCAACATCGGTTCGTACCGCTGCAAGCCGGGCGACGTGGTTGCTGTCAAGGAAAAATCCAAGCAGCTCGCCATCGTGCTCGAATCGGCCCAGCTCGCCGAGCGCGACGTGCCTGAATACATCGAAGCGGATCACCACAAGATGTCGGCCACCTTCGTGCGCACCCCGACCTTGAGCGACGTTCCCTACGCTGTCGTGATGGAACCGAACCTGGTCGTCGAATTCTATTCGCGCTGATCGGATCGCTCCGGTCACGCCACATCAAGGCCGCTCCTCGGGGCGGCCTTTTTGTATCTGCGGTATCTTGATATCCTCATTGAGGGGCAGCCCATGACCAAGTTGCAGGATGTGCTCGACGAGATCGCGCTGGAGGCGGCCGGCAATGGCGACCGGGGGCAAGTGGCGCATTACATTCCCGAGCTCGCCAAGGTCGACCCGAACCAGTTCGGCATCGCCGTGGCGCTGCCCGATGGCCAGGTTCTGACCGCGGGCGACGCCGAAACCCCGTTTTCGATCCAGAGCGTGTCGAAGGTGTTCACGCTTTCCCTGGCGCTGGGCAAGCTCGGTGATTCGCTGTGGGCCCGGGTCGGGCGCGAGCCGTCGGGCAATCCGTTCAATTCGATCGTACAGCTGGAGCAGGAGAAGGGTCGACCGCGCAATCCGTTCATCAATGCCGGCGCGATCGTGCTCGCCGACCTGATCCTGTCGGGCCATCAGCCGCGCGAGGCGATCGGCGAGATCGTCCGCTTCATCCGCTATCTGGCCGACGACGACACGATCCTGATCGATGAGCGCGTGGCGCGCTCGGAGACCGAACATGGCGACCGCAACGCGTCGCTGGCGCATTTCATGCGGTCCTTCGGCGCGATCGAGCATCCGGTCGACCATGTCCTGGGCGTCTATTTCCATCAATGCGCCATCGCCATGTCCTGTCGCCAACTGGCGCGTGCCGGCCTGTATCTGGCGAGCCGGGGGTGCAACCCGCTGACCGGCCTGCAGGTGGTGCCGGTGGAGCGGGCGCGGCGCATCAACGCCATCATGCTGATGTGCGGCCACTATGACGGTTCGGGCGAATTCGCCTTCCGTGTGGGCCTGCCCGGCAAGAGCGGCGTGGGCGGCGGGATCCTGGCGATTGCGCCCGGAACCGCGTCGATTGCGGTCTGGTCGCCGGGGCTCGACCCGGTCGGCAATTCCAAACTCGGCACCGCCGCACTCGAACAATTGGCCAGGCGGATGGAATGGTCGGTGTTCGGGGCTTGACGGAACCGGCCAAAGCCATCATCCCGGGTGCCATGAGCGAAGTGATCGACCCTGTTGAGACGATGGAGGCGCCGGCGGATGCCGGCCCGTCGCTGTTTGCCCATGCGCCGTCGAGCGTGTCGTTCAACAAGCTGCGCAAGCGGCTGATCCGCAATGTGCGGCAGGCGATTGACGAATTTTCCATGGTGAGCCCCGAGGCGGAGGGCAAACGCCCGCGCTGGCTGGTGGCGGTGTCGGGCGGCAAGGATTCCTACGGGCTCCTGGCGCTGCTGATGGATCTGAAATGGCGCGGGCTTCTGCCGGTCGACCTGATCGCCTGCAACCTCGACCAGGGCCAGCCGAACTTCCCCAAGCACATCCTGCCCGATTACCTCACCGCAAATGACATTCCGCACCGGATCGAATACCGCGACACCTATTCGGTGGTGACCGCGAAGGTGCCGGAGGGGGCCACCTATTGCGCGCTGTGTTCGCGATTGAGACGCGGCAATCTCTACCGGATCGCGCGCGAGGAGGGCTGCGAGGCGCTGGTGCTGGGTCATCACCGCGACGATATCCTCGAGACCTTCTTTCTCAATTTCTTCCATGGCGGGCGGTTGGAGGCCATGCCGCCAAAACTCCTCAATGATGATGGCGACGTGATGGTGCTGAGACCCCTGGCCTATTGCGCCGAGGAGGACCTGGCGCGGTTTGCCGAGGCGATGGCCTTCCCGATCATCCCGTGCGATCTCTGCGGCTCGCAGGACGGGCTGCAGCGCAATGCCATGAAACTGATGATCGGCGACATTGAGCGGCGGATGCCGGGCCGCAAGGACTCGATGATCCGTGCGCTGGGCAACACGCGCCCGTCACATCTGCTTGATAGATCCCTGTTTGATTTTTCGGCGCTTACGCTTCATCCAAAGAAGGCAGACACATGACCAGACTGAGTTCAGCGGATATCGATTGGATGGCGGCATTGCTGCTTGAGGCGGGAACCACCGAGATCATGCCGCGGTTTCGCAACCTGGGCGAGGGCGCGGTTCAGGAGAAGACCTCGGCCGCCGACCTGGTGACCGAGGCCGATGTGGCTGCCGAACGGATGATCACCGCGGCGCTGCTCGATCGCTTTCCCGGATCGCTGGTGATCGGCGAGGAGGCGGTGTCTGACAATCCGGCGCTGCTTGACGACTGGTCGAAGACCGACCGGCGCGCCTTCGTGGTCGACCCGATCGACGGCACCTTCAACTTTGCCTCGGGTGTTGCCTCCTTCGGCGTCATGCTGGCCGTTGTCGAGGCGGGCGAGACTGTTGCCGGGATCATTCACGATCCTGTCGGCCAGGACTGGATCATGGCCGAGAAGGGCGCAGGCGCGGTGCTGCGGCGGCTTGACGGGCGCGAGAGCGCGCTTCGCGTGGCAGAGCCTGCAGGCTCGATCGGCGCGATGATCGGCTCGGCGTCGTGGCAATACATGCCTGAGCCCGAACGCAGCCTCGTGGCAGCCAATCTGGCGCAATGTCTGGGCAATGTCGGCTACCGCTGCGCCGCGCAGGAATACCGGCTGCTGGCGGGCGGCCACATTCACTTTGCGCTCTACAACAAGCTGATGCCGTGGGATCATCTGGCCGGTGCCCTGATCACAGAGGAGGCGGGCGGCCATGTCCGCCGCTTTGACGGCAGCCTCTACACGCCCGCGCACCTGGGTGGCGGGTTGCTGGCGACCACTGATCCAGAGAGTTGGGCTATCGTGCGCGAGGCGTTGTGGCGGAGCTAGATCTGCCCGATCAATCCGGAGTGCCCACCCCGAACAGGCGGCCTTTTTCGGCAATCAGCACCATGGCGATCGCCACGGCCGAGACCAGCGCATAGCCGGCGGCGAGCGGGAACACCGTGCCGTCATAGGCCTGGCCGATCAAGGCGCCGACCACGCCGCCGCCGACCGTCTGGGCAAAGCCCAGCGTCGACGACGCGGTGCCGGCGATGGCGCCCAGCGGTTCCATGGCGATCGAATTGAAATTCGAGCCGACAAAGCCGAACAGCGGCATCATCAGCAGCGAGATTGAGAAAAACAGCCAGAACGGGATCGGCCCCATGGCTGTCAGCCCGGCCAGGATCAAGCCCAGAACGAAATAGGCGATCAGGGCGCTGTGCGACAGCCGGCGCTGGCCGAAGCGGCCGACGAGCCGCGAATTGAGAAACGAGGAGCCGGCCATCACGACCGCGACCGCGGCGAAGGCGACGGGGAAATAGCTGCCCAGTCCGTAGATGTCGACATAGATCGGCTGCGCCACATTGAGGAAGCCGAACAGCGAGCCGAAATAGAAGCTCGTCGCCAGGGTGTAGAACAGCGCCATGCGGTTGGTGAGCACGATGGCGAAGGCCTGGCGGATGCTTGCGAGCGTCAGCGGCCGGCGGTTTTCCTCCTTCAGCGTCTCGGGCAGGCGGAAGGCAGCCCAGAGGCCGACTGCCACCGACACGAAGGCCATGAACACGAAGATGAGATGCCAGTCGCCCGCCAGGATGATCACCTGGCCCATCATCGGCGCAAACACCGGCACCACCATGAAGACCATCATGACCAGCGACATGGTCGCGGCCATGCCACGGCCGGAATGGGTGTCGCGCACCACCGAGAGAGCGATCACCCGCGTTGCCGCAGCGCCCACGCCTTGCAGAAACCGCGCCAGCAGGAGGAATTCGAAGCTCGGCGCGAAGGCGCCGGCAATGGCGCAGATCGCGTAGAGCGCGATGCCGACAAACAACGGCGTGCGCCGGCCGTACCGGTCGGCGATGGGTCCGAAGAACAGCTGCGCGCCGCCAAACCCGATGACGTAGGACAACAGCACATATTGCACCAGGTTGGCGTCGGTGAGGCCAAGGCTCTGGGAAATGTTGGGGAAGGCCGGCAACATGATGTCGATGGCGAGGGCATTGAGCGCCATCAGCGAGGCGACGATGGCGATGAATTGCGGGCGACTGACGCCGCCGATCGTCACAGGCTGATGTGCAACGGGTGGCGTTGTTCCGTGCATTGATGAATCCATCCTATCGGGAACAGAAAGGGATTGCGTATCTGTTCACTGCAAAGCTGAGCCCCATATGCGCCTTATCGGGCGCGCTATGTCTGGACCATTGCGGTCTGGGGAATAAAAACGGCGGGGCATGATGGCCGGCGCCGATGTCGTTCATAGACCTGCCGGACGGATCCGGCAAGGCGCGGTTTTGGCATCGGTCGGGCGGCGACGCCGACAGGGGGTCAGCGCCCGGGCGGGCTAGCGGCTCTCATAGACGAGCGGGAAGTCGGCCGGATCGGACTGGACGCCATCGCAGTCGGTCTTGCTGCGCTGCTCCAGCAGCCTGAATTCGAGCGTTTCGCCGGGGGCGTCTTCAAGCCGGAATCTGCCGAATGTGCCGCAGTCGCCGCCGCGGTCGAGCGAGATGGAGGTGACGGTCGCCGTGGCCGGATCCACGGTGGCTTCGAGGAGTTCGGCCGTTTCCGGCTCTCCGGAGCCCGGGACCGTCGGGATCATCAGCACGGTGGCGACATCGGGCTGATAGGTCCATCGCAGCACAAAGACGTTGGAGCCCCGGTTGGCGTAGAGATTGCAGGGGAGCTGCCACAGCGTGACGGCGTCGTTGACGGTGTAGGCGGTCGAATAGCCGGCTGTGTTTTGCGGTTCGCATTCGGGGGCCTGTTCGGCAATCGCCGTCAGGATCGGCGCAGGGACCTGGTCGAGACTGTCGATATCGACCGGCTGGCTCAGCGAAATGCCATCCCCGGGCACGGCAGGCTCCGCCTCGGCCGCCGCGCTTTCGGCATCGCCGACGTCGTCAAGGCAGCCGTTCAGGCCCTTGACCCGGACGGGGAAGGGGAACTTGTCGTTGACGAGAAATGTCAGGCGGGCGTCGTCGATCTCGATGCCGCGGTCCGAGCGTTGCTGGCTTTCGATCTCCAGGAGCACGGTCAGATCGCCGTCGGTGCTCTTGAAGAGCTGGACGGGCTCGAGCATGCCGGTCTCGGCGGAGCCGATGTCCTGCTTGGCGACCGCGGCGACGTCCTCGCCGATCTTGACCCAGGCCGGCAGCGCCTCGCCATCGGGAATGGGGGCGAACAACACATAGGCGAAGCTGTCGCGCAGCGGGTCGCGATCGGCCTGCCAGAGGCTGAAGCGGCAGCCCTGCCAGCCTTCGACGACATCTTCGCCGAACAGCTTGAGGTCGATCTCGTTGGCGTCATCGGCGCGGGCAGCCTGCGGCAGCGCGATGAGGAGAGCCAAAATGCCGGTCAGGAGGCGAAGGCGCATAGGTGGTCCTTTTCAGTGAGAAAGCTCGTCGCGGGCGGCGCGAACCGGATCTGTCACCCGCCAGCCGAAGCTGAGCATGGGCTGCGCAGCTTCCGCCAGTTCGACCAGATCTTCAAGCAGCGCCGTGCCCTTGAGCCGGTCGGGGCCAAACCGCCGCGACAGGGTCAGGTGCCTGAGGCGGAGCAGATCCACCAGCTCCGGTTCATCGACGGTCTCGAAGCCGCGCGGGGTGCGCTTGAGGCTGTCCTCGCGGTCGAAGGCGAAGCCGAGACCGAGCAGCGGCTTCAGCGCCTCATCGAACTGCGCCTTGCGCGCGACGATCGCCTCGCGGAAGGCGCGCAGTTCGTCAGGTTCCATCGCGTAGAAGCCGACCGCGAGAAAGGAATCGTCGGGCGAGACATGGACATAGAGCAGGCCCTGGTCCTTCTTGGCGCCCGAGCGGGTCACCACCGCGCTGACATGGGTGTTGTAGGGGTGCTTCTCCTTGGCGAATCGGACGTCGCGGTTGATGCGGAAGGTCGAGGTCTTGCGGGCGCAGGTGAGCGGGATCCGCCTCTCCGCGAGCCGCGCCGCCAGATCGTCGATCAGACGGCCCCGCGGTTCGTTGAGGTGCTCCTCGAAGATCGCCTTGTTGTCGTGAAACCACTCGCGGTTCTGGTGAAAGCCGAGCGCCTTGAGAAAGGGCAGGGCCTTGTCGCCAAAGCCCGTATAGGACGCGCCGGTCACCGCGCGTGGTCATCCGTATCGGTGTAGCCGGCAAGCCCGCCGTCGATGACGTAGCGCAGGATCGCCACCACCTGGTCGGGGGTCTTGGCGACTGCGAGCGCCGCCGCGTCGATTTCCTTGAGCGCGTGGGCATGCTCGTCGAAATGCAGAATGATCAGCGGCTTGCCGCGGGCGCTGGCATAGCCCGCGTCGAAGGCGGCGTTCCACTGCTTGTATTTCTCGCCAAAGCGGACGACGACGATGTCGGCCTTGTCGAGAAGCGTGCGGGTGCGGATTGCGTTGATCTGCGCGCCCTTGCGGTCGTGCCAGAACTTGTCGGGTTCGCTGCCCAGGATGGCGACGCCGACATCATCGGAGGCTTCGTGATGGGTCACCGGCGCGCTGAATGCCACCGGCAATCCTGCAGCCCTGGCCCCGGCCTCGATCTGGTCACGCCAGTCGGTGTGGATTTCGCCCGAGAGATAGATGGTCCAGGTCACGGGATGGGTCTCCTTGTGCGCAAGGCATGCGACTTTGGATGTGAGGTCGAGGGTGAATCGTCAGTCTAACCCAGGTGGCGTCCGGCCACCATACGGTGATTCCATCGCTGAGCGTTTGACGGGTGCCAGCGCGCCGTCGTTACCCTCGCCATTCGATCCAGCGGCCGTGAAAATCGCCCCGGCCGAGGCAATGTGTGATGCCGTCGTCGGGTGCGCCCGACCAGGTGGTGACCAGGATGCCGCCGCCCGGGGACGAGGCATCAGCTTCAAACCGCAGCCACGAAAACGGCGTTTGCGGGCGCGCAGTGCGCCCATGTTCGCGGATCAGTGTTTCCGCCCGCGTCCGCTCGGCGCCGGGAAGATATTGCCACATGACGGTGTGCATGAGGACCCGGTGCGGTGCTGCGTGCGGGCGCGAAAGCCTGTCTTCGAGCCAGTCCGCGGCCGCGGCGCGCTCGACCCGGGGCGGAAACCTGGCTGCGAGATCAAGCGCCGCGTCAAGCCGCGCGAGCCGGTCCGCCTGATCCGGCCAGACATAGGATCTCAAACGGGTCCGCTCGGCCTGTGTGGAAATCGCCACAGGCTCGATATCGCTGGCGTAACGGGCGATGACCGAGAATTCCGGGAAGTGCAGAGCTCCGGGCGGCGCACTGCGCCAGTCGCAGGAAATCCGGACGGGGGAGGCAGGGTCGCCTGCCTGCCAGGCGCCGTAATCGATAGCATAGCGGTCGAAGTTCTGATTGAGACCGGCGCTTGCGCCGATTTCCAGTATCTCGAAGTCTGACGGGAGTCGCGCCGCCAACCAGGCAAAAGCGGGGTAAAGCAGCGCCGACCGTCCCACCTCATTAGTTTGCGGCGGGGATTTGAGAAAGTCGAGAATGAAGGCTTCATGGACGAGAACTGCCCGGTGGACAGCATCGATCAGACCGTCGGACCCCTCCGCTTGTGACGGGTAAATCGCTGCAAGCGCTGCATCCAAGCTGTCAAGTACAAGCCGGTGCAGCGCGCCGGTCAACCTCAGTGGAATCGCGTCACCTGTGTTGTCGGCGATGCCGGGCCAGCCGGAAAGTGCATCGCGGACCGCCCCGTCCGGAAGTCCCGCATTAGCTATGGCGGCGCAGAGAGCGGCGGTAAACGGCGATCCCATGCGGGCGCAGGCGTCTGCCTGCCGGCGAAAGGCCGCTGCAGCGGGTTCCGGCAGGAGGAGGCGTGGCGCCATCGAGCCCAAGCCCCCGGGCGAGGAGAATCAGGCAGCCTTCACCGGAACGCCGGCTTCATTCATGTGCTGCTGGAGCTCTTCAGACTGGAACATCTCGCGGATGATGTCGCAGCCGCCGATGAACTCGCCCTTGACGTAGAGCTGCGGGATGGTCGGCCAGTTGGAATATTCCTTGATGCCGTTCCTCAGCGCATCGTCGGCGAGCACGTTGACGCCCTTGTAGGGCACGCCGAGATAATCGAGGATCTGGACGACCTGGCCCGAGAACCCGCACTGCGGAAACTGCGGCGTGCCCTTCATGAACAGCACGACGTCATTGGTTTTCACTTCATTGTCGATGAAATCATTGATGCCGGACATTGGTGGATCCTTTCAAAACGTGTTTCCACGATATTTCTTTGTCCTTCAGATAACGCGCCGCGGATGACAAGACAAGAAGGCGCGCCCTATAAGTGATGCCATGTTGACGCGCCGCGCCGGTTTTTTCGTGTTTCTCCTGCTGGCAGCGGCCGGTGGGTTTTGGGCATGGGCGGTGCTGTCACCGTCTGGCAAGGGGCCGGAGGTGCCAGTGCAGCAAGGGAGCGAGGCGATGACAGCGCCAAACAGGCCGGACATCTGCGAGGAAATGGTTTTCGAGGGCGCGCGGGCGGTCCTGTGCGTGATCAATCCCTCGGCCTATGAGGTGAGGCTCGTCTACCGCGACGCAGAGGGTGTGCCATATAGAAGCGTTCCGCGGGCCGTGGCGGCCTTGGCGGAAGCGGGACAGACGCCGGTGCTAGCGATGAACGCGGGCATGTATCACGCCGACATGACCCCGGTCGGGCTCTATGTCGAGGGTGGCGCTGAACTCTCGGCCGTCAACACCGATGGCGGGTTCGGCAATTTCTTTCTCAAGCCAAACGGGGTGTTCTTCATCGGCACCGACGCCCAGGCCGGGGTGATGGAAACCGAAGCTTATGCGCAGGCTGGGATCGCGCCCCAATTCGCCACCCAGTCGGGCCCGATGCTGGTGATCCAAGGCGCGATCCATCCGCGTTTCCTGCCCGATGGCACCACGAAATACATTCGCAACGGCGTCGGGGTGCGCGACGGAAAAATCGTGCTGGCGATCACCCGGGATCCGGTGAGCCTGGGCTCCTTTGCGCGGCTGTTCCGCGATGTCGCGGATTGCCCGGACGCGCTGTTCTTCGATGGCGCGGTCTCTAGCCTCGCCTGGGGCAGCGAGATGGAGATCGATTCGGGCGAACCTGCGGGGCCGGTGGTGGCGGTGTTTGCCAGGATGGCGGAATGACGTCGGGGCTGGGCTAGGAGGTTCGCTTGCGCGACGTGGTCATTCGCTGCGTGGTCTTTGCGGTCTTCCGCCGGGTCCGTGGCCGCGTCGCAGCCGGTTTCTTGCCGGTCAGCGCTTCGATCAGAACTTTTTCGATCGTCGAGGTGGACGGGCGCTTGCGGCTTGACATGGTCTTGCGGCGGCTTGTCTTGCGCCTTGTGGTGCGGCGGCGTTTGCGGGTGAGAGCGCCCTTGGCCATGCCGTCGACGACGCCGTCGATGATCTCGCCGATCAGGCCGTCGAGAAAGCCCGCCATGGCGCGTGCCTATTCGGGGATGCTGGTCTGCAGCGCCAAGGCGTGCAGCACGCCGCCCATGTTGCCCTGCAGGGCATTGTAGACCATCTGGTGCTGCTGCACCCGGCTCTTGCCGCGGAAGCTTTCGGCCACCACTTCGGCTGCGTAATGGTCGCCGTCGCCGGCGAGGTCGCGGATGGTCACTTTCGCGTCCGGAATCCCGGCCTTGATCATTTTCTCGATATCGTTTGCGTTCATCGCCATCTGGCAAGGCTCCTGATTGGGCTATTCGGCGGCGAGCGCCGCCGGGCTGTCCATGAATGCAGGGAACCACGATTCATGGGCGCTGCGCAATGCGGATAGAGGGACTGTCAGCAGGCCCTCGACCTTCAGGCTGTCGCCGGACATGACGCCAAGCCGGCGGAAGGGCACGCCGGCGCCCTCGGCGCTGGCCGCGACATAGCCCGCCATGTCGGCGGGAACGGTGACCACGTAGCGTGCCTGGTCCTCGCCGAATAGCAGCGCATGGGCTGGGCCATTGCTGGTGGAGAGGTCAATTTCCATGCCGAGATCCGACGCCATGGCCATTTCGGCGAGCGTCGTGGCAAGCCCACCCGAGGAAATGTCATGGCAGGAGCTGACAAGGTCGTTGCGGATCGCCGAGCGGACGAAATCGCCATTGCGGCGCTCGGCCATCAGATCGACCGCAGGCGGCGCGCCCTCGGACCTGCCGAGACAATCGCGCATCCAGGCGGACTGGCCGAGATGACTGCCATCGCCGCCGATCAGGATGACGGCGTCGCCCTCGTTGGCGCCACCGATACGCGCCATATGGGCCCAGTCCGGGATCAGGCCGACGCCGCCGATGGTGGGCGTGGGCAGGATCGCCTCGCCATTGGTCTCGTTGTAGAGCGAGACATTGCCGGAGACGATGGGGAAGTCGAGCGCCCGGCAGGCTTCGCCGATGCCCTGGATCGCCATCACCAGCTGGCCCATGATCTCGGGCCGCTCGGGATTGCCGAAATTCAAATTGTCGGTGGCGGCCAGCGGCTCGGCGCCGGTGGCGGTCAGGTTGCGCCAGCATTCGGCGACCGCCTGCTTGCCGCCCTCGTAGGGATTGGCCTCGACATAGCGCGGCGTCACATCGGAGGAGAAGGCCAGCGCCTTGGTGGCGTGGCCCTCGACGCGCACGACGCCGGCGTCGCCGCCGGGGATCTGCAGCGAATTGCCCTGGATCAGCGTGTCATACTGCTCCCAGACCCAGCGCCTGGAGGCATTGTTGGGCGAGCCCAGCAGATCGATGAGCGCCTGGCCGTAGTCTTCGGGCTCCTCGACGTCGGCATAGGAAATCTCAGAGAGGCCGCCGATCTCGCGCCATTCCCTGTCATATTCGGGGGCTTCGTCGCCCAGTTCCTTGATCGGCAGGTTGGCGACTTCCTCGCCCTGGTGCAGGATGCGGAAGCGCAGATCGTCGGTGGTCTTGCCGACAATGGCGAAATCCAGCCCCCATTTGACGAAGATCGCCTTGGCGACCTCTTCCTTCGAAGGTTCCAGCACCATGAGCATGCGCTCCTGGCTTTCCGACAGCATCATCTCGTAGGCGCTCATGCGCTCTTCGCGCACAGGCACCTTGTCCAAATCGAGTTCGATGCCGAGACCGCCCTTGGCGCCCATTTCGACGGCCGAGCAGGTCAGCCCCGCGGCTCCCATGTCCTGGATGGCGATGACCGCGCCGGTCTGCATCAGCTCGAGGCAGGCCTCAAGCAGGCATTTTTCGGTGAACGGGTCGCCGACCTGCACTGTCGGGCGTTTTTCCTCGATCGATTCGTCGAATTCGGCCGAGGCCATGGTGGCGCCGCCGACGCCGTCGCGGCCGGTCTTGGCGCCGAGATAGACCACCGGCAGGCCGACGCCCTTGGCTTCGGACAGGAAGATCGCGTCGGTCCGGGCGATGCCCGCCGCAAAGGCGTTGACCAGGCAGTTACCATTGTAGCGCGGATCGAACTCGACCTCGCCGCCAACCGTGGGCACGCCGAAGGAATTGCCGTAGCCGCCGACGCCGGCGACGACGCCGGAGACCAGATGGCGGGTCTTGGGGTGGTCGGGTGCGCCGAACCTGAGCGCATTCATCGCCGCGATCGGGCGGGCGCCCATCGTGAAGACGTCGCGCAGGATGCCGCCGACGCCGGTGGCGGCGCCCTGGTAGGGCTCGATGTAGGAGGGGTGGTTGTGGCTTTCCATCTTGAAGACCACGCAGTCGCCATCGCCGATATCAACCACGCCGGCGTTTTCGCCCGGACCCTGGATGACGCGCGGGCCGGTGGTCGGCAGCGTCTTCAGCCATTTCTTCGAGGATTTGTAGGAGCAATGCTCGTTCCACATCGCCGAGAAGATGCCAAGCTCGGTGAAGGTCGGCTCGCGGCCGATCAGATCGAGTATGCGCTGATACTCGTCGGGCTTGAGGCCGTGGGCGGCAATCAGCTCTTCGGTGATCGGAACGGTGTTCGGAATGGTCATTCTGTCCAATTTCTTTGATTTCTGGTCAAGCGGGCGCTGCCGCCCATGATCAGTAGAACCGCAAGGAATGTTCACCCCGGGCTATAGCCGAATTCCAGCCCACCAAGAAAGGGAAACGCGCGAAATTCGGTGAATAAACGTGATTTTCCCGATGGCGTGGGAAAAGCCTATTCCATTCCGTCGTAACTGACCCGCGCATTGTCGAGAAGCTGGCGCAGGATTTCGAAGCCCCGCCTGACATCCTCGCGGCTTTCGAGAACGGAAAAGGCCGCGCGGACGCAATGGGAGACGCGATCGGCCTGGCCGATCTTGAACGAATCGGCCTCGACGATGGCAACACCTGCCTCCAGGGCTGCGTTCTTGAAGGTTCCCGGAAGCCAGGGGTCAGGCAAAGTGAGCCATATATAGGGACATCGGGGGTGGCTTGCGAAGTGATGGCCTGCCAGTATGTCGCGGGCGATATCCCCTCTCGCCCGGATTTCGCTGAGAATGGCGGCCGTGAGCCTTGCGGCTTCACCGCTCAGGACGAGCCGCGCGGTGACCTCGGTCATCGCATAGGGCAGGCCGCCGGTCATGAGCTTCTTGGCGTTGATGATCTGGTTGGCGAAACCGGGCGGACCGGAGACCCAGCCAGCACGCAATCCTGCGCTCAGCAACTTTGAAACGCCTGATACGTGAAAGGTCTGCTCCGGCGCAATATGGGCAAACGGCGGCGGCGCGTCGTCCAGCGCCTTGCCGTAAATATTGTCCTCGATGATCCAGACATTATGGCGATGGGCGATTTCGGCGATCCGCCTGCGGTTGCTCTCCGGCATGATGGTGATGGTCGGATTGTTCAGCGTGGGGATCACCACCAGCGCCTTCGGGTGGTCGCGTGCGCAGACGCGCTCGAAATCGTCGGGGTCGAGCCCTTCGTCGCCGCCGCGGACCTTGATGGCGCGCCGTCCGATGAGGGCCGCGCCGCGCGCCAGCGCGCTGTAGGTCAGATCCTCGAAGGCGATCTTGTCTCCCGGCGCGGTGACGGCGGCGATGACATTCTCGATGCCGCTCAGCGCACCGGTCACCGGTATGATCGTGTCAGGGGCAGGGCGCCAGCCGCCGGTGGCAAGCCACGCCGCGCCGGCCTCGCGCCATTCATCGGGAATCGTGCGCGTATAATCATTGGAGCGGAGCGGCTCGTCGATGAAAACCTGCGCCAGCATTGGGCCGATGACCGCGGATTGGCCGACATTGGCGCCGGCCGTCGAATCCATGCGCAGCGCCTGCGCGAGCGCAGGCGAGGTTTCGGGGCGCGCGCCCCTGAAGTCGCTGCCCGCCAATTCCGGCTCCGGACTCTGCCGCGCCAGGACATAGGTGCCGCGGCCGACTTCGCCGGCGATGAGGCCGCGCTCAGTGGCGAGCGCGTAGGCTCGGCTGATTGTCCCGATTGTCACCTTCAGATCGTAGGCCAGATCCCGCTGCGGCGGCAGGCGCGCGCCGGGTTTCAGGATGCCGTTGCCAATGTCCCGGTCCATTGCATCGGCGATGGCGATGTATTTGGGCAGCTTTGCGCCCGCAAACTCTGGAATCCATTTTGTCATGGTGACAATAATTAGCTTGAAAAGGAAATTGAGTCAATCAATGGTGACAATTAAGCAATTACACGTCGATTGGAGTTGATGAAATGGATACAATGCAGACAATTGTCCCCCATTCGAGGGCCGAATTGCCCGTCCTGGAGCGGAACCCAGTCGCTCATACGCACAGACACAGGCAGGCAAAGCCGAGGACGCTCCGGCACTACCTCGGCTGGATTCTGCACGGCTTCGAAGTGCAGCGCACGCGCAGGGCGCTGCAGAGACTGACAGATGAAGAGTTGCGCGATATCGGGCTACGGCCGGACGAGGCGGCGCGAGAAGCCAAGCGCCCGATCTGGGATCGGATTTCGCATGTCAACCGGTGGGGCTGACCAATCCGGTGAATCCGTCGATTGCGGTTACCGTCGGCGTGCGTCGCCTCTGTTCTGTCGAAGCGAGCCGCACCCAGACGCGCGGGCGATCACCCTCAACACCCCGTCGCGCCCGAGGCCCAGCGTGAGATGTCGCTGTTGATCCGTCCCGCGAGTGGCGAGGTGGACAGCGGGCCGTAGAACTGCGCGCCGCCCGCCGAGGCGACGATGACCGCCTGGGGCAGGGATTGCGGCTTGCCGCGCGGGATGATCAGCACTCTGGGGGTGCTGGTCGTATCGAGTTCGGGAACGATTCCGTAGTTCTTGAAATCGCTGTCTTTCAGCCAGCAGGCATTGGCCTGGGTGTTGACCCGCTGCAGGGTGGACACCGATTGCGCATGGGCGCTCAGGCCTGCGGGCGGTTTCGCTGCGGGGGAGCAGGCGGCCAGGGCAAATCCGGGCGCCACCACAAGCATCGGCCAAAAACGGTTCATCAGGGTCTCCGGGGGCTTGCGAGGTGGGCAATCATGACGGGGTGCCATAGCATGATTCCTGATGCGGCCGGCTGCCTGTTCATCCGGCTGGAAGCAATCGGCACCGATGCTGTCAGGCGTCGACCAGCCCAAGTGCTGCCTCGAACAGGGCGCGGCCATCGGTGCCGCCATGAGCCGCTTCAATCAGGTTTTCCGGATGCGGCATCATGCCGAGCACATTGCCCGCCTTGTTGACGATGCCCGCGATGTTGTTGACCGAACCGTTCGGGTTGGTGTCTGCGGTATAGCGGAACGCCACCTGGCCGCCCGCCTCGATATCGGCCAGCGTGTCGGGGTCGGCGAAATAATTGCCGTCATGATGGGCGACCGGGCAGCGGATGATCTGGCCCTGGGTGTAGCCGCTGGTGAACACAGTGCCGGCATTGGCAACCTCGAGCTTGACCTCGCGGCAGACAAACTTGAGCGAGGCGTTGCGCATCAAGGCACCCGGCAGCATGCCGGCCTCGACCAGGATCTGGAAGCCGTTGCAGACCCCGATCACGCGGGTGCCCTGTTCGGCCTTCTCGCGCACCGCCCGCATCACCGGCATCCGCGCGGCGATCGCGCCGCAGCGCAGGTAATCGCCATAGGAAAAGCCGCCGGGGATGACGATCAGGTCGATATCGTCGTCAATCGCGGTTTCGGTCTGCCAGATGGTCTGCGGCGCCTGGCCGGAGATCTTGGTTAGCGCCGCGATCATGTCGCGGTCGCGGTTGAGGCCGGGGAGCAGGATGACGGCGGCTTTCATCACTCAAAGCACCTCGACCGAGAAATCCTCGATCACCGTGTTGGCGAGCAGTTTGGCCGCCATGTCCTTGAGCTCGGCTTCGGCCTTGGCCCGGTCCGAGGTGTCGAGCACGATGTCGAACACCTTGCCCTGGCGGACCTGGCCGACACCGGAAAAGCCCAGGCCATCCAGCGCGTGCTCGATGGCCTTGCCCTGCGGGTCGAGGACGCCGGTCTTGAGCGTCACTGTCACGCGTGCCTTGATCATGTCCGGATCTCCTGACGCTTACTTGACCAGAACCGGTCCGGAAGGGCGGTTCATCTCGTTCTCGTTCATGATGCCGAGCCGGCGCGCGACTTCCTGGTAGGCCTCGACCAGGCTTCCCAGATCGCGGCGGAAGACATCCTTGTCGAGCTTCTGGTTGGTGTTGACGTCCCAGAGCCGGCAGGAATCGGGCGAAATCTCGTCGGCGACGACAATGCGCATCATGTCGCCCTCGAACAGCCGGCCGCATTCGATCTTGAAATCGACCAGCTGGATGCCGACGCCCAGGAACAGGCCGGTGAGGAAATCATTGACGCGGATGGCGAGCGCCATGATGTCGTCGATTTCCTGCGGGCTTGCCCAGCCAAAGGCGGTGACATGCTCTTCAGACACCATCGGGTCGTCGAGCGCATCGGCCTTGTAGTAGAACTCGATGATCGAGCGCGGCAGCACGGTGCCTTCCTCGATGCCGAGCCGCTTGGCGAGCGATCCGGCTGCGATGTTGCGCACCACGATCTCGAGCGGAATGATCTCCACTTCCTTGATCAGCTGCTCGCGCATGTTGATGCGGCGGATGAAGTGGGTGGGGATGCCGATCCGGTTGAGATGCGTGAAGATGTACTCGGAAATCCGGTTGTTGAGCACGCCCTTGCCGTCGACGACATCGTGTTTCTTCTTGTTGAACGCGGTGGCGTCGTCCTTGAAGAACTGGATCAGCGTACCGGGTTCGGGGCCTTCATAAAGGATCTTGGCCTTGCCCTCATAGATACGGCGGCGACGGGTCATGGGGGGATCTCTGTCATTTGAGCCGGCTGAAGCCGCGGCAACTCGGCATTGGGTCTGTTTGGCCCGTGCTTTAGCCGATTGTCCGGGCTTTCACAACGCCGTTGACGGGTGTGTCCCCTGAATTGCGCGCCGCGTGCGGGTTTAGATTGCACTTTCGGCGGTCTTTTGTTTTATGGGGGTAACGCCCATATAGGGTTTATCGATTCAACGCCGGGAGCCAGCTCATGAGCAGCATGAAAGACCGCGAAAACGCATTCGAAAACAAGTTTGCCCATGACAGCGAACTCAAGTTCAAGGCGGAAGCCCGCCGCAACAAGCTTCTGGGCCTCTGGGCCGCCGAATTGCTGGGGAAGACCGGCGAGGAAG
The DNA here is from genome assembly GCA_019084245.1 of Hoeflea sp. Lineage (GTDB taxonomy): Bacteria > Pseudomonadota > Alphaproteobacteria > Rhizobiales > Rhizobiaceae > Hoeflea. Next base: position 136,035 of record JAHRFE010000004.1, on the reverse strand, counting down.
CCGAGGCCTATGCCAAGGCCGTGGTGATTGCCGATTTCGAGGAAGCCGGCGACGAGGACGTGTTCCGCAAGGTCCGCGGCGATTTCGACGCGAATAACGTCCAGCAGTCCGATCACCAGCTCCGCCGCAAGATGGAAGAACTGATGGCGGTCGCCGTCGAGCAGATCCAGAGCAGCTGATTCGGCCGGGTTTGAATTTCAAGGCCGCCTTCGGCTTGCCGGGGGCGGCTTTTTGCTGGATTGAGGCAACAGGGCATCCGCTTGGGGCGGGCGTGTGATTCGGGAGGAACGGACATGAAACTGCGGGACGCATGGACTGAGGACAAGATGCTGATCACCGCGTGGTCGACATCACCATCGGTGGAAATGGCCGGCGCGCTTGCGCGGTGTCCGTTTGATACGGTCACCGTCGACATGCAGCATGGCGCCCACAGCGAAGACACCGCGTTTGCCTCCGTCAGGGCCATTTCAGTCGCGGGCAAGCCGGCGATCCTGCGCATTCCCGTGGGGCGCAACGATCTTGCCAGCCGGGCGCTCGACATGGGCTTTGAGGCCGTTATCGCGCCGATGATCAATTCAGTGGCCGATGCCGTGGCCTTTGCCAGGGCGATGAAATATCCGCCGCAGGGCGAGCGCTCCTGGGGGCCGATGAGGGCGCTGCAGATCCACAAGGATTACACGCCCGAGAGGTATTTCCAAGCGGCCAACGCGCAGACGTTGGCGCTCGCGATGATAGAAACGCGAGAAGCCTTCGCCGATCTTGACGGGATTCTGGCGACCGATGGCATTGACGGCATCTTTGTCGGTCCGTCGGATCTGTCGATTTCCTGGTCGAACGGAGCTGGCGTCGATCCGAACAATGAGGACTTGCAGGATGTGATTGCGCAGATCGGCCGCCGCGCCCGCGATGCCGGCAAGTTCGCCGCGATCTTCGCGGTCAACCCTGCGGATGTGCCGCGGTTTGCAAAAATGGGCTACCGGCTGGCGGCGCTCAACACCGACCCCGGGATCCTGCATGCCGGAGCGGCGGTCATGCTGGAGCAGGCCCGCAGCTGAGCCGGCCTTGCGGGTCCGAAGACGCCGGTCAGGCTTTGAGGCGGGCCAGAAAATGGGCGAAGACCATGATGCCTTCGGGCCAGGGACCGTGGCCTGATTCGGCATTGATGTGGCCGGCCTCGCCGGCATCGACCAGCATCGAGCCCCAGGCATTGGCCATGTCGCCGGCGTGTTCGTAGGAGCCGAAGGGATCGTTGCGGCTTGCCACCACGATCGAGGGAAACGGCAGCGGGTCTTCCCTGTAGGGACCGAAGGTCATCAGGTGCCTGGGCCGGATCCGGGGATTGTCGACCTCGGGAGGGGCCACGAGGAAGGCGCCGGCGATCTTGTCCTGGCAATCGGGCAGGGCCTGCAGCGTGGTGGCGACACCGAGCGAATGGGCAATTACGACAACCGGCTTCTCGGCCGCGTTGACGGCTTCGGCGAAGCGGGCGGTCCAGTCTTCACGGACCGGCTTGGCCCATTCGTCCTGTTCGACGCGACGGGCGGTCGACAGCCGCGCCTGCCAGCGCGATTGCCAGTGATCGGGGCCGGAATTGGTGTAGCCGGGAACAATCAGGATGTCTGCTTGGGCAACTTTCATGCCGCCCGAGGTGGCGGAGAGCGCCGCAAATGTCAACCAGCGGAAGACCGGAGCCGGGCAGGCGCTTGAAAAAAACCGCCGCGCTGGCGGCGTGGTCGCTGTCTAGCTGAGTCCGCCCGAAGGCGTCGACATCTGGCCGGGCGGGACGATCAGGAACGGCGCGCCGTCATTTCTCAGATTGACCTGGTTGAAGGTGACAATGACGACCAAAGCGGCAATGACCACAGCGGCGGCGATCCAGAGACTGGCGCCTGTGTCATTGATGTCGTGCGTCTCGCGCTTGCGGCGGTCGCGGTTTGCAAAGGGCGGATAATCCTGCATGGCATCCTCATGATTCCGGGCAAGTTTTCGGGTTGATTGTCAGGATCAACGAAAACCGCGGCAATATGAGGGCGATATCAAGGCATACAGGATGCGCTGGTCACTTCCGATGACACAGTGTCAACGGGCCTGATCAGCTCTCGCCGAACACGCGGGCGAAGATCGTGTCGACATGCTTGGTGTGGTAGCCGAGATCGAATCGGTCGCGGATCTCGGTTTCCGAGAGATATTTGCGCACATCCTCATCAGTCAGCAGTTCGGTTAGGAAGTCGACCTCGGAATCGCCGGAGACCTGGTAGCTGTTCCAGACCTTCATGGCATTGCGCTGGACCAGACGGTAGGCGTCCTCGCGCGAGGAGCCGGCCTGGGTGAGCGCCAGCAGGATGCGCTGCGAATGCACCAGGCCGCCGAGCCGGTTCATGTTGCCCGCCATGCGCTCGGGATAGACCAAGAGCTTGTCGATGACATTGGTCAGGCGGGCCAGCGCAAAATCGAGCGTAATGGTGGTGTCTGGCCCGATCATGCGTTCGACCGAGGAATGCGAGATGTCGCGCTCGTGCCACAGCGCCACGTTTTCCATCGCCGGCGTCACCGCCATGCGCACCAGCCGGGACAGGCCGGTGAGATTTTCGGTCAGCACCGGGTTGCGCTTGTGCGGCATCGCCGAGGAACCCTTCTGGCCCGGCGAGAAATACTCCTCGGCCTCGAGCACCTCGGTGCGCTGCAGATGGCGGATTTCGGTGGCGACACGCTCGATCGACGACGCGATGACGCCGAGCGTTGCAAAGAACATCGCATGACGGTCGCGCGGGATCACCTGGGTGGAGACCGGCTCTGCGGTCAGGCCCATGGCCTTGGCGACATGCTCTTCCACGTATGGATCAATGTTGGCGAAGGTGCCGACGGCGCCGGAGATGGCGCAGGTGGCGATTTCCGCCCGCGCGTTGACCAGCCGCGTGCGGCAGCGGTCGAACTCGGCATAGGCCTCGGCCATCTTCAGGCCGAAGGTGACCGGCTCGGCGTGGATGCCATGCGAGCGGCCGATGCAGACGGTGTCCTTGTGCTCGAACGCCCGGCGCTTGAGAGCTGAAAGCAGCGCCTCGATGTCGGCGAGCAGAAGGTCCGTGGCCTTGACCAGCTGGACCGAGAAGCAGGTGTCGAGAACATCCGACGAGGTCATGCCCTGGTGCACGAAGCGGGCGTCGGGGCCGACGATTTCAGCCAGATGCGTGAGAAACGCGATGACGTCGTGCTTGGTCTCGCGCTCGATCTCGTCGATTCGGTCGATATCGAATGTGGCGGCGCTGCCCTTGTCCCAGATGGTCTTGGCGGCTTCCTTCGGGATGACCCCGAGTTCGGCCAGCGCGTCGCAGCCATGCGCCTCGATCTCGAACCAGATCCGGAACTTGGATTCGGGCGACCAGATGTCGACCATCTCGGGGCGGGAATAGCGCGGGATCATGGCAAGGTCCGTAAATGTGTTGGCGTTGCGGTGGGTCTAGTTCATTTCGCCCGCGAATCAAACGGTCTGTCGGGTTTGTCTAGGAGATAATGCCGGATTTGGGCGGCGTCCGGCGACAGTTGGCGCGGGCCAGCATCCAGGATGCGCCAAAAAGGAATGCCACGCCGAGCGGAAGGTAAAGCCGCACGCCGGCGACGGCGAACTGGTAGATGGCCGCGGCGCTGGTGAAGATGAGCTGCAACAGCCACAATCGGGTAAAGGGGTCGCCATGCCACTGGGCGTAGAAATTGCGGTATATGATGGCAAACAGGATCGCGGTGACGCCCAGGGTGAAGAGACTCAGGCACAAAAACGCCGCGGCGAAGGCCGCTTCGCGCGACCGCCTGAAGGCAATGAAGCGGAAACTTGCCAGGCTGAATGGCCAGGCGAGCGCCGCGCCGCAAAACACCAGCGCTGTGATGCTCCAGTAATGCGAGGTGATTGCTGCCATCGACAGCCAGAGCCAGGCCTGCGCCGACAGCGCCATGGCCGCACCCCAGCCGAGCGCGCCAAGAAACGCGTCAGCCCAGCCGATCCGCGCGGCCTGAAGCCGGTCGTGAAGATTGGAATTGTCGTTGGCCGGTCTGGGCGCCGGTCCCTTGTGCCGTTTGACCGGGTTGCTCATTCCAGCCGTCGGGTCACGGCAAGCCAGCGGCCGTTCTCGCCCTCAAAGCCAAAGGATCGGACCAGCACGAGGACGGCATGGGTCCAGACGCCATCGGCATGGTGGGTGATGGCGCCGCCGATGCGGTAGCTCAAGGGGCAGCCGCGGCTTTGCGGCACCGAACTGTCGTCATGGAGCACCAGGCCGGAAGGTTGACCGTTGACCTCGGTCATTTCCAGCCGGAACCCGATGGAAGTGGCGTCAATATCCTTGCAGAGCGTGGATGCGGGCAGCGGCTTTTCCTCAAGGGTGACCCCGTAGGGTCCGAACGGCTGGGGTTCCATGGAAAACGGCGTGTAGCGCAACTGGTGCGCCGGGCCATCAAGTTCGGACAGCGGGTTGAATGCGGCGATGGTGCCCGGATTGTCCTGGAAATCATACTGGGCTTCCAGCGATGCCGACTGGGCCTGCGCCTCGGCGCGGGCGTCGCCGACAGAGAGGGTCTCGTCTTCCAGCACGACACGAACCGTCGAGCCGGGCAGGAAGGAATCATTCGTGGTGTCGATGAAGAACCGGTTGGCGAAGGCAAAGCCGGAGCCGTCCTGGACGCCGAATTCCTCGAAGGCGAAGACCTTGCCATCAGGCGAAAACCCGATTGGCCGGAATTCCGCGAATTCGCCGGCATGGGCCGCGCCCGGTGCAAGGCATGCGGCAATCAGGACGAACAGCATGTGACGAATGGCTGGCATCGCAGGCCCTCTGATTGGTCAGGATGAACCGGGTATCATTGCCGGGCCGGACGGGCAACCGGAAGCCTGTTCAATCTTGTCGTGATGTCCAGGCCGGCATCAGGTCACGCGGATCGGGCGTGGCCGCATGGACGCCGCGGGCGATGGCCCGGCTCATGGTCGATGCTGCTGCCGCACACAGATCGAGGAACGCCTCGGGGGAGGGTTTGCGGCCTGATGCGCCGGTGGCGAGCGCGAACACCAGATCCCCGTCAAACGGTGTGTGGCTGGGCCAGATCGCCCGGGCGAAGCCGGCATGCGCGGCGATCGCCAGCCGCTTGGCCTCGGCCTTGGAAAGAACGGCGTCGGTGGCGATGACGGCGATCGTGGTGTTGGAAACGCCGCGCGCCATCTCGCGGAACTTGATCCTCAGTTCGCTCGCATCTTGCGGGAAGGGCGCCGGCATGCCCAGACCGCCGAACTCGTCGCCGATCTCGAAGGGGGCTGCCCAGAAATGGCGTGTGTCGCCGATGGTGACCGACCCCATCGGGTTGGCGGCGACGAGCGCGCCGATCATGTGCTCACCCGCGACCAGCGACGAGGCCGATCCGAGGCCGCCCTTGAAGGTGGCCGTCAGCGCGCCGACGCCAGCGCCAGCGGTGCCGATGGCAAAATCGCGGGAAGCGGCGGCAGCGGCCTGGTAGCCCAGTTCGCGGTAGGGCGGATATCGCCCCCAGTCCTTGTCGCCGCCATTGATCAGGTCGAACAGGATGGCCGCGGGCACGATCGGGATCCGGTGCGGCCCGACCTCGAAGCCTTTTCCCTGTTCACGCAAATAGGCTTGCGCCCCGCTGGCCGCATCAAGCCCGAAAGCAGAGCCGCCGGAGAGAACCAGGCCGTTGACGGTCTCGACCGTGTTGTGCGGCTCGAGCAGATCGGTCTCGCGGGTGCCCGGCGCGCCGCCCAGAACCTGCACGGCGGCGGTGGCGGGCGGATCGCAGAGGATCGCCGTCGTGCCGGAATTGAGTTTAGCATCGCTTGAATTGCCGACGGTGAGGCCTGCCACGTCGGTGATCAGATTGCGCGGTCCGCTTTGCAGCGTTGAGCCGGTTTGCATCATCTGGTTCCCGATTACTGGGTCTGGCCGGACAGGCGTGCTGCGTCTTCCACGCTCAACCGCCGGAAGACGTCATTGTCCTGAATGGCGAGCACGAAGCCCGGTTCGCGGCGCTCGCCGTCCTCGTCGAAGGTCACCGGCCCGAGCGCGGTGGTGAACGTGTTGCCGGTGAGAAGGGCGTCAAGTGTTGTATCGCTATAGCCAGCCCGGGTGGCGGCCGCGCCAAGGATCTCGGCCGCAGCATAGGCGGGGATCCTGAGGCCCTCGGCGACCAGGCCCTCGTTCGCAAAGGCCTGGCGGGCCTGCGCGTCCTCGGGGCCCGGAACCGCGCCTGCGGACAGCACCGCGATTGTGCCGTCCGGCAGCGGGAAATCGCCCGCGGGCGCATGCAGGGCGTCGCTGCCCATGAACCGGAGTTCCACCCCCTGGTAGTCTGCTTCCTGGGCGATCACCGCCAGGTCGGCGCGTTCGCCGCCGGCGAAAACGCGGGAAACGCCTGCGGATTTGAGCCTGCGCACCAGGCTTGGCTGTGTTTCCTGGCCGGGGCGGTAATTGTCGACGAATGTCGGATTGAGCGCCCGGTCTTCCAGCCGGGTCCGGATCGCCTCGACAAGTTCGCGTCCGGAGATCGCCCCGTCCTCGATCAGGGCGAAGGGCTTGTCGGCCCAGAACCGGAAGATGGCGTCCGCCGCAATCTCGGCTTCCGAGCCTGCGCGCGGCGCCAGGCGGAAGAACTTCCATCCGAGCCGTGACGCTTCCTCGCCGATGATGTCGGCGCGCACTGTCAGGGTCATCACCGGGATGCCGCTGTCCGACAGCACAGGCAGTGCCGCGGCGAGGCTTTCGGTGCACAGGAAGCCGACCACAATATCAACGCCGGCCTCGCTCATGGAGGCGGCTGCGTCCACTCCCGATTCGGGCGTGCAGGCATCATCGCCTTCGACGATGTCGCCGAACATGCCCGGATTGGCTGCATCCCAGATCGCGAAGGCCTCGCGGACATGGTCGCCCAGAAGCTTGAACTGTCCCGATTGCGGAATGACCAGGCCAACCCGAAGCGCTTCCGCACGGGCTGGAGCAGCGGCGGAAACAAAAGCCAGAACGAAGGCCAGGAGGCAGAACGGGTGGCGCATGATCATGCCTCCCATTTAGCCCAGCAGCGATTGTAACTCAAAGCAAATTCCGCCAGATCCCGGCTCGCCGGGAGGGTCCGGACGATAAAAAGTCGCCGGCGTGGGTTTCAAATTCACCTGTGGCCTTTATGTATGCATCCTGATCATTCAAAAGTTTGAGGCGCATGCGTGTTGAAACGGCCAACCATCGATTCCAAAGACTATCGCGACGCGATGGCGCGTTATGCCGGGCATGTGCAGATTGCAACAACCGTTCATGAAGGCGTGCGGCGGGGCGTGACGGTTACGGCCGCCTGTTCGGTCTCTGACAATCCGGGCACGCTGCTGGTCTGCCTCAACCATTCCAATCCGCTGAACGAATTGTTCATCCAGTCGGGGATCTTCGCGCTCAACAGCCTGATGGCTGTGCACCAGCCGCTGGCGGTGGCGTTTTCGGGTCTCGATCATCTCGATGTCGACGCGCGGTTCGCGCTCGCGAAATGGGACACGATCACGACCGGCGCGCCGACGCTCGTGGGGGCGATGGCCGTGTTTGACTGCCGGCTGATCGAGGCCAGGCCGGTGGCCACCCACACTATCATGATCGGCGAGGTCATCGGCATCAGGATCGGAGAGCCGGGGCCTGCGCTTTTGTATATGGACCGCGGATACCATACTGTTTAGCCTTGATCCTGTTGGGGTCGACGGGTGTTGATCCCGATCTGCCTGCTGACGGAGCCAAGATGTCGATACCCAATCCGCTGCCCAATTCCATTGATGAAACGCTGGCCATGCTGTCGGCCCACGACTATGTCTCGAACCGCGCTCTGGCGACGGTGCTGTTCCTGGCGCTCAGAATGAAACGGCCGCTGTTTCTCGAGGGAGAGGCGGGCGTGGGCAAGACCGAGATCGCCAAGGTTCTCGCCAAGGCGCTGGACCGGCCGCTGATCCGGCTGCAGTGCTATGAAGGCCTCGATGTCTCCTCGGCGGTCTATGAGTGGAATTACCCGGCGCAGATGCTGGAGATCCGGCTCGCCGAAGCCACGGGCGAGGGCGACCGCTCGACCATCGAACGCAACATCTTCTCCGAAAAGCACCTGATCCGACGCCCGGTCCTGCAGGCGCTGGAAGGCTCTGGCGGCCGCGCGCCTGTATTCCTGATCGACGAGCTGGACCGGACCGACGAGGCGTTCGAGGCGTTCCTGCTGGAAATCCTGTCAGATTACCAGGTGACGATTCCCGAACTCGGCACGATCGTGGCTAAGGAACCGCCCATCGTCATCATCACCACCAACCGCACCCGCGAGATCCATGACGCGCTCAAGCGGCGGTGCCTCTATCACTGGGTCGACTATCCGAGCGCCGATGTGGAACTGGAGATCGTGCGTCTCAAGGTTCCCGGCTGCGAGCAGGAGCTGTCGCGGCAGGTGGTCGCTTTCGTCCAGAAGCTGAGGCAAATGGATCTGTTCAAGAGCCCCGGCGTGGCCGAGACCATCGACTGGGCCACCGCGCTCACGGAACTCGACCGGCTGGCGCTCGATCCCGAAACCGTGTCCGACACGCTCGGCACGCTGCTCAAATACCAGGACGACATCGCCCGGATCGAGAGCGGCGCCGGGCGCGAACTGCTGGCCGAGGTAAAGGCCGAGCTGGCGCAGCAGCTGTGATGGCGGAAGCCGCAAACGCCATAGTTTTCAAGCAAGGCGACGGGCGGATTGTCGACAACATCGTCTATTTCGCCCGCGTGTTGCGCAAGGCCGGGTTGAAGGTCGGGCCGGCTGCGGTGCGCGACGCGGTCGAGGCGGTGCAGATCGCAGGGATCGGCAGCCGCGAGGAATTCTACTGGGTGCTGCATTCGGTCTTCGTCAAGCGGCGCGAGGATCACCAGGTGTTCGACCAGGCGTTCCGGCTGTTCTGGCGGTCGCGCGATCTCATTGAGAAGATGATCGCCATGTTCTCGCCGGTGGCGATGGAGACCAAGCGCCAGGAAAAGCTCAAACCCGGCGAGACCCGCGTCAGCCAGGCGCTGTTCGAGGGCCACGAGAAAAGCCGCCCGCCGGAAGACAAGCCGATCATTGATATTGACGCGCGCGAGACTGTCTCGGGCAACGAGGTGCTGCGCCAGCAGGATTTTGCCCAGATGACGGCGCTGGAGCTGAGCGAAGCCAAGCGGGCGATCGCCGAGCTGGCCTTGCCGTTCGACCAGGTCGAGACAAGGCGCTACAAGCCGTCATCGGTGCAAAAGCGCATCGATCCGCGCGCGACCATGCGGGCTGCCATGCGCACCGGCGGCGATTTGATCCTGCCCAGGTTCCGCAAGCGGAGGAAGGTGCATCCGCCGCTGGTGATCATTGCCGATATTTCCGGATCGATGAGCCAGTACACACGGATCTTCCTGCATTTCATGCATGTGATCAGCGAGAAGCGGCGCGGCGTCCACACCTTCCTGTTCGGCACCAGGCTCACCAACATCACAAGGCAGATGCGCCACAAGGATCCTGACGAGGCCGTGGATCAATGCACCGGCGCGGTCAAGGACTGGTCGGGCGGCACCCGCATCGGCGCGGCGCTGAGGCTGTTCAACCGGCAATGGTCGCGCCGGGTTCTCGGCCAGGGAGCGGTGGTGATCCTGATCACCGACGGGCTGGAGCGCGATTCGATCGCGGAACTCGACGCCGAGATCGACCGCCTGCACCGCTCCTGCCGCAGGCTGATCTGGCTCAATCCGCTTTTGAGGTTCGACGGGTTTGAAGCCCGCGCGCGCGGCGTGCGCACCATGCTCGCCCATGTCGACGAGTTCCGCCCGGTCCACAATATCGAGGCCATGGCCGGGCTGGTGGCGGCGCTTGGCGAAAAGGATGCGGCGAAAGCCGATCCGCGAAGGTATCTTTGAGATATCCACCCGGTTCCGACTTGAATTCGTCATGAGGCAATGGCCATACTTGGACAGCAGGCGATGGAGGCAGGAATGGCATATGACGATACGAGCCAAACTGAAGACCCGGCATCGGGCGGTGGCGCCGAGGGCCAGCTTGATCCGCTGATGGTAGCCGAGCGCTGGATGCTGGATGGCCGCGCGGTGGCTGTGGCCACGGTGATCGAGACCTGGGGCTCGGCGCCGCGGCCGGTTGGCAGCCATCTGGTGATTGATGGGATGGGTAATTTCAGCGGCTCCGTTTCTGGTGGCTGCGTCGAAGGCGCGGTGATTGCCGAGGCCACCGATGTGATTGCCAGCGGCGCGCCGAAAATGCTCGAGTTCGGCGTGGCCGACGAGACCGCCTGGCGGGTGGGATTGTCCTGCGGCGGCCGGATCCAGGTCTATCTCGAGCGGGTCGGCTGATGGATCCGCAACTCCTCACAACACTTAATGCGGCGCGTCGCAACCGGCAGGCGGCCGTGCTCGTCACCGAGCTCGAGGGCGGAAATGCGCGGCTGGTGATGCGCAGCGAATCCGTCGCGGGCGATCTGGGGGCGGCGATCGGCAAGACGTTTCTGACTGGCAAATCCGGCGTGGTGGAGGCCGATGGCGAGCGGTTCTTTCTCAATGTGCATCTGCCGTCGCCGCGCATGGTGATCATCGGCGCGGTGCATATCTCGCAGGCGCTCGCGCCGATGGCGGCGATGACCGGGTTCGACGTCAAGGTGATCGATCCGCGCACGGCTTTTGCCACTCAGGACCGGTTTGCAAACGTCGATCTGGTCGCCGACTGGCCGGAGGACGCGCTCAGGGACCGGCCGCTTGATGCGTTCACGGCGCTGGTGGCGGTGACCCACGATCCGAAGATCGACGACTGGCCGCTGATTTCGGCGCTTCAGACGCAGGCGTTCTATGTCGGCGCGCTCGGCTCGCGCAAGACCCACGCCAAGCGCGTGGAGCGGCTCATGCAAGCGGGTCTGAGCCAGGGTCAGATCGCGCGGATCGCAGCACCGATCGGGCTCGATATCGGCGCACAGAGCCCCGAGGAGATCGCGGTGGCGATTCTCGCGCAGACGATTGCGGCGCTGCGCAAACCCGAAGACACGGGCGGCGCCTGAACCATGATCTTCGGCCCGGTTCCGCTTGAAACATCCCAGGGTGCTGTTCTGGCGCATTCCCTGTCCGTGGGCACGCTGCGGCTGAAGAAGGGCCATGTGCTCAATGCAACCGATGTGATGCTGCTGAGCCAGAGCGGGATCATCGAAGTGATCGTGGCGCGGTTGCAGGAAGGCGATGTCGGCGAGGACGCGGCCGCCGAGGCTTTGGCGCGGGCTTTCGCCGGCGCCCATATCCGCGCCGCCAACGCGTCCACCGGACGGGTCAATCTGCATGCGAAGTGTGCCGGGATGTTCCGCGCCGAACGGCTGCTTGTCGATCATTTCAACGGGATCGATCCGGCCATCACCTTCGCCTGTCTCGCCGACCAGACGCCGGTGCAGCCGGGCGAGATGGTGGCCACCATCAAGATCATTCCGCTGGCGGTGGCGGGCGCTTCGCTGAAGCAGGCCCAATCGGCGATTTCGGCGCGCAACATGGCTCACGTCCTGCCGTTCAAGCCGGTGCGCGCGGGCCTGATCGCCACGATGCTGCCGACGCTCAAGCCCACGGTGATGGACAAGACGCGCGCGCTGCTGGCGGGCCGCCTGGCGGTGAGCGGCTCCAGTCTCAATGAGGAAAGCCGGGTTGCCCATGATGTCGATGCGGTCAGCGCCGAAATCGTCCGGATGGCCGGGCTCTATAACCTGATTGTCGTCTTTGGCGCCTCGGCCGTCACCGATCCCGATGATGTCGTTCCCGCGGCGATCCGCAAGGCCGGCGGCAGGGTCGAACGGGTCGGCATGCCCGTGGATCCGGGCAATCTGCTGGTGCTGGGATCGGTCGGTGAGGTGCCGGTGATCGGCGCACCCGGCTGCGCCCGCAGTCCCAAGGAAAACGGCTTTGACTGGGTGCTGGCGCGCATCCTGTCGGGGCAGACGCCCACGGCGCTGGATATCACCCGCATGGGCGTGGGCGGGCTGCTCACGGAAATCGCAACCCGGCCGCAGCCAAGGCAGCCGGTCCGGGGGAGGGACGAGAATCGATCCGCGGTCCCGGTCGGGGTGGTGGTGCTGGCGGCGGGCCGGGCGAGCCGGATGGGCGAGGGGGCGGGCCACAAACTTCTGGCCGAGTTTGATGGCGAAGCGTTGATCCGGCGAATGGCGCGGACGGCGCTCGCCTCGAAGGTGGCTGCGACCATCGTGGTGACCGGTCATCGCGGCGAAGACATTGCCGCAGAGCTCGAAGGCCTCGATGTGCAAGTGGCAGCCAATCCGGAGTTTGCATCAGGCATGGCGTCGTCGCTCCAGCGCGGTCTGGGTTCACTCGACGACACGATCGCGGGGGCGCTGGTGCTGTTGGGCGACATGCCTGCGCTGCGACCGGAGCACCTGAATGCGTTGATCGAGCGCTTTGCCAAAAGCAATGGCTTGGCCATCGTCCGGGCCTGCGACGGCGAGCGCCGCGGCAATCCGGTGATCCTGCCGCGCGCGGCCTTTGCTGACGTGATGCAACTGTCAGGCGATGTCGGCGCGCGAGCGCTGATTGAAAGCGGCGCATGGCCGGTGATCGATGTCGAGATCGGACCGGCTGCGCGGATCGATGTGGACACGCCGGAGGCGGTGCAGGCAGCCGGCGGCGTCACCGAAACACCGGCGCGGGACTAACCTGCCGCCGGTTTGCGCCGGGCTTCGGTGCGGCACCGGTCGGAGCAGTACTTGACCTCGTCCCAGACCCGCGCCATTTGCGCCGCCAGGCGAAGGGGCGGTTGCAGTGGGTGCAGCTCTTCTGAGCGAGATCGGATTTGGCAACATGTTTCGGCATGGGCAAGATATGGCGCGCGCCGGATGGGCGGCAAGCGCGGACGACGGAATTGCCGCCGCGCACGCTATTGGCGCGCTGTGCCTGCCAGGGAGGGCCAGATGGACAATGAGCTGATCCGCGAGATGTTCGACAGCCTGGGCGAGGTGACGATCAAGCGTATGTTTGGCGGCAAGGGCATCTATCACCAGGGCAAGATCCTGGCGCTGGAGGTGGATGGCGAGATCCTGCTCAAGGCGGATGCCGAGAGCGCACCGGCCTTCAGGGAGGCGGGCGCCCGGCAGTGGGTCTATGAGGGCAAGGCGCGGGCCGGGCCTGTGGCAATGCCCTACTGGTCCATTCCCGAAACGGCGCTGGATGAGCCCGACGAGCTGGCGTACTGGGTCCGGCTTGCCTGGGAGGCGGCGCTGAGGGCGAAGAAGTAGCCGTTTCCTCGCTTCCCCGGGGCGGTGGCCGAGGCAGGAGGCTGCGCATGAAAAAGCCGCCGGCATCTCTGCCGGCGGCCTGATCTGTTCAGCGTTTCGGCGGCCTTAGCTGCCGATCATCATGAAGGCGGGGATCTCGTCGCCGAAGCCGACGGGCGTATTTTCGCGATCGTCATTGTCGCGGCCATGGCGGCTGCGACCCCGGTTGCGGTCATCATTGGCATTGGCCGGCTCGGGCGCGCGCTGACGCGGCTGGCGTTCCTCGCGCTCCTGACGCGCAGGGCGCTCTTCGCGGGCCGGCTTCGGCTGGCGCTCTTCACGGTCCTGACGCGCAGGGCGCTCATCGCGCGGCTGACGCTCTTCGCGATTGTGAGCCGGCTTGGCAGCTGTCTCGACAGGGTCGGCGCTTGCCGCGATATCCGCGATGGTTTCCTCTGCGGCAACCGGCGCGGGCTTTTCGCCGCGGGGGCGCTTGTCGTCACGACCGGAGCGGCGCGCGGTGCCCTTGCTGTCCGTGCGACGGCCGCGCCCGGGCTTGTCGTCACTCTCATCAGAGGACGCATTGATGGCGTCCTTGCCGTCGAGCCATTCGATCTCGCGGTCGATCAGCTTGGTGATGGCGTCAACATATTTGGCGTCGCGGCGGGTGACCATTGTGAAGGATGCGCCGGCGCGGCCCGCGCGGCCGGTGCGGCCGATGCGGTGGACATAGTCCTCGGCATGGATCGGCACATCGAAATTGAAGACATGGCTGACGGCCGGAATGTCGAGCCCGCGGGCGGCGACATCGGAGGCCACCAGCAGCGTGATCTCGTTGTCCTTGAAACCCTGCAGCATGTTGGTGCGCGAGCGCTGATCCATGTCGCCATGCAGGGCGCCGACCGAGAAGCCGTGCTTTTCGAGAGATTTGTAAAGCTCGGCCACATCCTTCTTGCGATTGCAGAAGATGATGGCGTTGGTGAGTTCCGTCTGGCTGCGGATCAGATCGCGCAGGCGTTCGCGTTTTTCGAAATCCTTGCCGCCGCAGGCAACAAGCCTCTGGACCACCGTGGCTGCGGTCGATGACGGCGGGGCCACCTCGATGCGGACCGGGTTCTGCAGGAAGGTGTCGGCGAGCTTCTGGATTTCCGGCGGCATTGTGGCCGAGAAAAACAGCGTCTGGCGGGTAAAGGGAATGAATTTGACGATGCGTTCGATGTCGGGAATGAAGCCCATGTCGAGCATCCGGTCGGCTTCGTCGATGACCAGGATCTCGACGCCGGTCATCAGCAGCTTGCCGCGTTCGGTGTGGTCGAGCAGGCGGCCAGGCGTGGCGATCAGCACATCTGCGCCGCGCTCGAGCTTGCGATCCTGCTCGTCAAACGAGACGCCGCCGATCAGCAGCACGATGTTGAGGCGGTGATTCTTGCCGTATTTCTCGAAATTCTCGTGAACCTGCGCCGCGAGTTCGCGCGTCGGTTCAAGGATGAGGGTGCGCGGCATGCGCGCCCGGGCCCGGCCCCGTTCCAGCATGGTCAGCATCGGCAGCACGAAGCCCGCCGTCTTGCCCGTTCCGGTCTGGGCGATGCCCAGAATGTCGCGCCGTTCGAGCGCGGGGGGGATTGCGCCTTCCTGGATCGGGGTTGGCGTCGTGTAGCCGGCGTCGGTGACGGCGGACAGTACTTTTTGGCTTAAGCCAAGATCAGCAAAAGTGGTCAATTGAGAGCGTTTTCCGTTTCGGAGTTTGCGACGATGCGCGGGCGCGCGCCCTGAGCGCGAACCCAATGTGCTCCGCTTAGTCGCTGCAGTGCATTAAGTCAAGGAAAAGCCCGGAATTGCGCCGCCTTGCCGCGCGTCGGCATAGGCACGGACCAAAAAAATCAAGGCCGAGGAACTGAGAAAACTGGCACAACACTTTAACCCTCAATCATGTTGCGATGCAGTGAACCACCGGGGCCCGATCTTCGTGAAAGGAGGCGCAGGGGGCATTCAAAGCTCACAAGGGAGTTACATTTATGAAACTGATCAAGACAATCGCAGCAGCCTTCATCGCGATCGGCATCGCAGGCGGGTCGGCCATGGCCGCTTCGCATTCCGGCGCCAAGGATATCGTCGACACGGCCGTCGAGGCCGACGGTTTCGACACGCTGGTGGCTGCGGTGCAGGCCGCAGGTCTGGTGGAAACCTTGAAGGGTGAGGGACCTTTCACCGTATTCGCACCGACCGACGAGGCTTTCGCAGCGCTTGGAACCACAGTGGAAGATCTGCTCAAGCCGGAAAACAAGGACAAGCTGGTCGCCGTTCTCACCTATCACGTGGTTGCGGGCAAGGTGATGTCGACCGATCTGGTTGATGATTCCACGCCTGCCACCGTACAGGGTTCGACGGTGACGATCGATCTCGACAATGGCGCCATGGTCAATGATGCCAAGGTGGTGACTGCCGACATCGAAACCTCCAATGGCGTGATTCACGTGATTGACAAGGTTCTGGTGCCGGAAGGCGTGCTGTAAATCAAACTCGGCCCGAGCGCCTAGATCGAAGTTGGGGGCCGCGCGGATGCGGCCCCTTTTTCATGGATTCATTTGGGTGAATGGCGGCCGGCAGAGCCGGGCAATCAATCGGCCACCAGCAGCGGCTGCAGCTTCCGGGCCGCCTTGAGATAATGCATCGGGTCGATAGCATCGCCGTTGCGGCGGACTTCATAATGCAGGTGAGGGCCGGTGGAGCGGCCGGTCGAGCCCGCCTTGCCGATCGGGGCGCCCATGGCCACGTGATCGCCTTCGCGGACCTCTACGCGGGAGAGATGGGCATAGCGGGTGGTGATGCCGTTGCCGTGGTCGATCTCGACCATCTTGCCGTAGCCGCCATTGCGGCCAGCATGGGTGACGACGCCGGATCCCGAACTGTGGATCGGCGTTCCGGTGGGCGCGCGAAAATCGATGCCGCCGTGAAAGGCCAGCCGGCCCAGAAACGGATCCCGGCGATTGCCGAATTTCGAGGTGATCTGCTGGCCTGGAGCCGGGATCCCGATCGGCAGCTTGCGGGCATGGCGCCTGACCGTGTCGAGGCGATCAAGCGCCTGATCGAGGTCATCGAGCGTCGATTCAAAGGCATTGGGATCGTTGGGGCGAACGAAGGGACCGCCGATCGCGCTGTCATCGACGGCCGCCGCCGGAAGCCCTGCGGACTGGATGATCTCGTCGATCTCGGATGCGGTCTCGAAGGCGTCGATCGCCAGCCCTTGCATCTTTTCAATCTGTTCGCGTTCAATGGATTTGAGCGACAGGGTGACGGTCGAGAAGACCCGGTCAGCCTTTTCGCTGACAGATTCCCCGGCGCCCGTTCCTGTCGGGGCCACGTAAGCGAGAGGATTTGCGGTCAACCGGACCGGGTCTGCCAGGGCTTCGGGCTGTGCGGCGAGGGCGGCCAGGCGCTGGGTCTTGGCGGAGCTTGAGCCAAGGCCTGCCTGTTTTTTCGGATTTTCAATCGGTATCGGAATTTCTGCCGGAATGCCGCCGACCCGGTCGAGAAGCGGGCCGAGCTTGCCGTGGCGGTTGGTCAGCGCATCCTGCCGGGCAATAAGTTCCGCCACCTTTTGCTCCATCAACTGCTGATCGAGCAATTGCCGGCTGGTGACCCGGTCGACTTGAGAGCGCAATGCGGCGATGCGGTCCTCGTAAGCGTGCTGCATGCGGGCCTGGCGCGCCATCGAGGCGCCGATCAGGTCGTCACGCAACACGAGATAGGAAGTCGCGGCCAGATAGCCGATGGCCATGACGCCGAGCACGGACATGCAAAGGCCCGCGATCCAGGGCCGGATCGTCATGTGCCGAATGGTGTCGCCACTGGCGAAGATGATGGTGTGGGAACGTTTTGGCCGTTTGCCAAATACGCGGCTGTCCTGCCTCTGCGACACTGAATAAATCCTCGTCAGAACGGTTTGCCGTTGATTGATCGAGGTTGATTACACCCTGTTAAGGTTAACAAACATTTGAGCCCGGATCGCGAAATGCCGATTGTGGCGCTTCAGGACATGCTCTGGCTGGACAATGCGCGGTAGAATGTGGGCGTGAGGCCGGCTGCTGCGCGGGCAAGGTCGTTGAAGGGCGGTTTTGGCGCGCCGCGGAAATTGGCCCGCACCAGAAGCCGGAAGGTCTGCGCCGCATCCTTGCCTTCGCGGGCGCAGAGGAAGCGGAACCATTTGGCGCCGATCGCCACATGTTTCTTCTCGTCCTCATAGATCACGTCGAGAACCGCGGCGCTTTCCTCATCGCCCGCCTCGCGCATCTTGGCCCTGAGCGATGGCGTCACATCGAGGCCCCTCGCTTCGAGGATGAGCGGCACCACGGCGAGCCGCGCGGTCAGGTCGTTGCGGGTGTCGTGGGCCGCCTGCCACAACCCGTCATGGGCGGGGACGTCGCCGTAATCCGCACCCAGCGCACGAAGACGTTCACGCACCATGTTGAAATGCTTGGCTTCTTCGAAGGCAACCTGCATCCAGCCGTCGAAGAAGCTCTGCGGCATGGGAGCCGCGGCGAACCGTGCGACGATATCCAGCGCCAGATCGGTTGCGTTGAGTTCGATATGGGCTATGGCGTGCAGAAGCGCGATCCGCCCGTGCGGCGAATGCAGCGAGCGGCGCTTGACCTGCGTGGGCGAGACAAGCTCGGGTCTTTCCGGGCGGCCGGGCCTGAGCGGCGGCAGCGTGTCGAGAGGCGAGCGCAGCGACAGCCGTCGCGCATGCCAGCGGGTGGCGACATCCTGGGCAAGCGCGGTCTTGACGTCGAGGTCCTCGGCGAGAATGGCCCGCGCCGCCCCGTCGCGTAGGGAAAGAACCGGCTGGTCACTGCTCACCAGCCTGATCTCACAGTGCCTTCACGGCGTCGAGCACGTCCTTGGCGTGGCCCGGAACCTTCACCTTGCGCCAGACCCTGGCAATCTTGCCGTCCGTGCCGATGAGGAAGGTGGAGCGCTCGACGCCCATGTAGGTGCGCCCGTACATGCTCTTTTCCTTCCAGACGCCATAGGCCTCGAGAGCCGACTTGTCCTCGTCGGAGGCGAGGATGACGCCGAGATTGTGCTTGGCGATGAACTTGTCATGGGCCTTGACCGGATCGGGCGACATGCCGACCACCACGGCGCCCGCCTTGGCGAACTCATCGGAGAGAGCGGTAAAATCAACGGCCTCGACCGTGCAGCCGCTGGTGTCGTCCTTGGGGTAGAAATATAGCACGACAATCTTGCCAGCCAGACCGGCCAGCGACACGTTTCCGCCGCCATCGCGTGGCAGATCAAAATCCGGGGCTGTCATGCCTTCGCCAACTTCACTCATCATGAAAACCTTTCGCCGTTCAATGGAATTGTTTTGCAGGTGACCCTGTCCCGAGGCGATATATAAACGCAAGCGCAACAGTCCAACAGAATCACCCAAAAAGAAAGCGGACCATCGCACCCTCATGCCGGATCAACCGACAGACAAGGTTCAATTCAGAAAACGTGACATTGTCGCGCTGCATGAGTATCCGTCAGCCACTGCCGAAGGCCAGATCCTGGTGCGGGGCCATCATCCGCGGCGCTGGCATGTCTCGATGCTGCGCTGGGTTCTGGGTTCCCTACTGGTGCTGGCGCTGATGAGCGGCGGGTTGCTGGCGGCGCTGGAAGCCGGGATGGCCGATGGTTTCGTCCGGGACAGGGCGCAGCGTGCGCTGGCTCAGGCGGTTGGGCCTGCAAACCGGGCGGAACTGAGCTCCGCGGTGCTCCGATTGACGCGGCGCGGACATCTTGCGCTTGAGGCACGCGACGTCTCGGTTGAACGGCGGGACGGCTCATCGGACGCCAATTATGTCAAAAGCGTCCTGATCGGATTGAATCCCCTGGCGCTGCTTTCGGGAGAGATATCGGTCAAGTCCGTCGATATCGCGGGCGTCGGATTCACGGCGCCAGAAAGCAATGGTTTCAACCTCACCGATCTTGCCAGTTTCCGGGTGGATGCCACGGGCGCGATGATCGAAGAGATGTTTCTGGCTCTCAACCGTGTGGCGGGGCAGATCGACGCGGTCGAGGCCGGGGCATTCCGCTTTTCCGACATTACCATAGCTGGAACCGGAGAGAACATCGAGATCGCCAATGCCGAAGTACGCAGGATTGACGGACTGAACTATGAAATTGACGCGGAACTGGTGCGCGCCGGACAGTCGATTTCGGTCGAAGCCACAGCAAAGGGGCCGGTCCACGACACCGGTCTATCGGAAATCACCGCGAAGATCGAGGGTTTTGTCCTGGAGTTTGCCACGGGAGAGGTTGCTGATCGTCAAAACGGCGTGTCGACGCCGCTGGCGATCTCCTTCAGAGCCTCGCGCGGCATAGCCGGCAAACAGGCGACCCTGTCGGTCAATCTGAGCGCGCTTGATGGCACTATCACCATGGGCGGCACACAAGCGGCCCTGCGCGACGCCCGCATTCGTCTGGTTTACATGCCGGCCCAGAACAAGCTTGAGATCACGCCGTCGGTCATCCGTATAGGCGAAACGGTTCTGCCGTTTACCGGCGGACTGATCGACGCCGACAGGATCGACGACATCGAGGGCGCCGGCATCGCCTTTGACTTCGTGGTCAAGGAAGGCCTCGCCGCGCCGGGTGATTCCGACGAGGCGCCGATCCCGTTTGACGGAAAGGCGTTTGGTCGCTTTGACGCCGCAGAGCGGTTTCTGGTGGCGGAGGAACTGGCATTGGCCACGCCCCAGGGCGACCTCTACGGATCGGCGTCGTGGCGTTTCGTCGAAGGCATTTCGCCGGAGATAAACCTTGTGGCCCGGGTACCGCGAATGTCGCTGGCCGCGGTCAAGCAGTTCTGGCCTTACTGGGTCGGCAAGATGGCCCGAAACTGGGTGCTCGACAATCTCTACGGCGGCATCGTGAGCAATGGGCGCATCCAACTGGCGGTGCCTTCCGGCCATTACACGCCGACCGGTGACGCCAGTTTTGACGAAAACCAGTTGCAGATCGATTTTGATGTCGAGCGCGCGCGCATGAATGTGGCAGGCGATATTCCGCCTCTGCGTGACACCAAAGGCCACATGCGCCTGAGAGGATCAAATGTCAGTTTGACCATCGATTCCGCAACCGCTTTCTTTCCGACCGGACGGACCGTCGACGTGACGGATGCGAGTTTTTCGATTCCCGCGGCCGACAAGCAGCCCTTGATGGCGGATCTGGTCATGTCGGTCAGCGGCAATGCCGATGCGGTCGCGGAGTTGATCAGCTACCGTCCGATCAATGCTCTGGAACAGATTGGTTTTGAGGCGGCAGACCTCAGCGGAGAGATTTCCTCGGTCGTCACGGCGCGCTTCGGTCTCATCGCCGGGCAGTCGCCGCCACCGCCGGACTGGACCGTTGACCTCAAGATGACCGGCGTCGATATCGCCAGGCCGGTCGAGGGCCGGATGCTGACGGATATGGATGGCAGCCTTTATGTCACGCCGGACCGGGCCGAACTCAAGGCTGATGCCCTTGTGGACGGGGCCAGGATGACGCTCGATGTGCTGCAGCCGGTCGGCGGCTCGGCCGTCACCGCAGCGCGGGAACTGTCGGGAACGCTCAGCCCCGAAGCACGCGAGAAGATGGCCCCCGGCACCGGCGAATTGATATCCGGACCGGTGGGGTTTGTCCTGAAGGCCGAAGCCAACGGCCGGCAGATCGTTACGCTCGACCTCAAGCCGGCGAAACTCACCGTTCCGGGAATCGGCTGGACTAAGGACAAGGGCATCGCAGCGAGTTTAAGGTTTGCAATGAAGACCGAGGGCGATGTTACAAAGCTCTCCGACCTGAAACTGTCCGGTGACGGATTTCAAGCAAGTGGCGCGGTGACGCTCTCAAAAGGGCAATTGTCTGCCGCGACATTCGATCAGGTAGCCCTTTCGCCCCGGGATGATTACAGGGTGGACATCACCGCCAAGGGCGGAAGCTACCAGGTCAGGATCGGCGGCAAGGCGATCGATGCGCGCCCGCTGATTGCGCGCGCCAAATCCGAAGAAACGGCCACTTCGGCGGACAATGCGAAGGCCTTGCAGATCGAGCTGTCCGGCGCCGTTGACACGGTCCACGGCTATTCCGATGAACGGATGTCATCGGGCACTGTCAGCTACAAGGGGCAGGGCGGGCGTATCGATCTTCTCGATTTCAAGGCCGTCACCAAGAGCGGCCAAGCGCTGGTGATGAAGGTTTCGGGCGGCAAGGCCATTGAATCCATTGAGGTTGCCAGCGGTGATGCGGGCGCCGTCGCCAGGTTTGCCGGGATTTACGCCCGGATGCAGGGCGGGCTGCTCAACATCAGGCTCAACCGCCAAGACGGACCGCTGAGACGCGGCACGATCGACGTGCGGAATTTCACGCTTGTGGGTGAACCGCGGCTTGAATCTCTGGTGTCGACGCCGAGCAAGCAGGACGGTCGAAGCCTCAAGGATGCAGTCAAGGCCGATGTCAACGTGTCGCAGGCGAGTTTCGAGGTGGCCAATGCCCAATTGTTGATGGGAAATGGCGAACTGCGGATCAGCGATGGGATTATCCGCGGCCCGCAGATCGGCGCGTCGTTCCAGGGACTGGTCAGCGATGCAAAGGGCAATACAGATATGACCGGAACCCTGATGCTGGCCTATGGCATCAACCGGCTGTTCGCGGAATTGCCGGTGATCGGTCTTCTTCTTGGCAATGGCCGAGATCAGGGATTGTTCGGCATCACCTTCCGGCTTGCAGGCAAGACCGAATCGCCGCTTCTGCAGGTCAATCCGCTGTCAGTGATCGCGCCGGGCGTGTTCCGCTCGATCTTCGAGTACAGACCGTAGAAGAATCCGCCGGACCTGAATGATCCGGCGGATCTGGCGCTATTGACTGATTTGGCAGGCTTTACTGTGGGCGCACGAGAACGTGCTTCTTCCTGCCGAGCGACAGCTTGATTACACCGTCATCGTTGAGATAGCCCGCATTGACGAGGATCTTGTCGTTGGTGATCGCGACGTCATTGAGCCGGATGGCGCCGCCCTGAACATGCCGACGGGCCTCGCCATTCGAGCCTGCGAGACCAGCGCGGACGAACAACGCCAGCAGGCCGACGCCTTCTTCAAGCTCTGAAGAAGCTATGATGATCGTCGGCAGATTGTCCGAGATCGCGCCTTCCTCGAAGGTCTTGCGGGCGGTCTCGGCAGCTTCCTCTGCCGCCGCGCGGCCATGCAGCATCGCTGTGACCTCGGTCGCCAGGGATTTTTTGGCCTCGTTCATCTCCGCGCCCTCTAGCGCTTCGAGCCGGCGGATTTCGTCCATCGGCAGGGTGGTGTAGAGCTTGAGGAACCGGCCGACATCGGCGTCTTCGGTGTTGCGCCAGAACTGCCAGAAATCATAGACCGGCAGCAGGTCGGCATTGAGCCAGACCGCGCCATTCGCGGTCTTGCCCATCTTCGCGCCCGACGAGGTGGTCAAGAGTGGCGAGGTCAGCGCGTAGAGCTGCGGGCAGCCCATGCGGTGGCCCAAATCGATGCCGTTGATGATGTTGCCCCACTGGTCGGACCCGCCCATCTGCACGCGGCAGCCGTAGCGCTTATTCAGCTCGACGAAATCATAGGCCTGGAGGATCATGTAGTTGAATTCCAGGAACGACAACGATTGATCCCGGTCGAGCCGAGTCTTCACCGAATCGAAGGCCAGCATGCGGTTGACGGAGAAATGCCGGCCAACGTCGCGCAGGAATTCAAGGTAGTTGAGCCCGCGCAGCCAGTCGGCATTGTTGATCATCAGGGCCGGATTGTCGGCGCGATCGTAGTCGAGGTAGTTGCCGAAGCACTGCTTGAGCGAGGCGATGTTGTCCTCGATCATGTCGATCGTCATCAGCTTGCGCGCCTCCTCCTTGAAGGACGGGTCGCCGACCATGCCGGTGCCGCCGCCCATCAGCGAGATCGGCCGATGGCCGGTCGCCTGCAGCCAGTGCAGCATCATGGTCTGCGTCAGGTGTCCGACATGAAGGCTTGAAGCCGTCGGGTCATAGCCGATATAGGCCGTCACGGTTTCCCTGGCGAACAGGTCATCCAGGCCAGTCTCGTCGGAGAGTTGGTGAATGAACCCGCGTTCTGAAAGCGTGCGCAGGAAATCGGACTTGAAGGCTGACATGACACTGTCCTTGAATTTATGACGGAAATACCGCAAACGAGCACGGGCGCCGCGGGAAAACACGGGCACCCTGCGGGCGCGTTTAGCACTAGCGTGCCGCACGTTCAACCAAAGCTGCTGGCGACAGGCATGGACTTGGTTGCCGGGCAGAATCACCGCGATGAACACCTGTCCGCTTCTCGCTGACGGGGAACGCGCGGCTCAAGCGAACTGGAATGGATTTGATGACCGGGCAACCTCATGTCAGACGGGCAATCGGACTGATGAGCGGCACCTCGATGGACGGGATCGATCTCGCCATGCTCGACACCGACGGGGACCGGATCGTGCGCCGCGGCGCGTCGTCTTTCACGCCCTATGACGCGAAGTTCCGCAAACGACTCGAACAGGCACTTGAGACCGCAAAGACCATAAAGGAGCGCGGCGAGCGTCCGGGCGATCTTGCAGAACTTGAAGCCGAATTGACCGACCGTCACGCGATGGCCGTCGAGGCGTTTCTGGCGCGCGAAGGGTTGGCTGCAAAAGATATCGACGTGATCGGTTTTCACGGCCAGACGGTGCTGCACCGGCCGGGTGAGGCGCTGACCGTGCAACTGGGCGACGGCGCGCGGCTGGCAGCCCGGCTTGGCATTGATGTGGTGCATGACCTGCGCGCCAATGACATGAAACTCGGCGGGCAGGGCGCGCCGCTGGTTCCAGCCTATCACCGGGCGCTGGCTTCAGGCCTCACCGGCGAATGGGCGGGCGAAACACCGGTCGTCTTCGTCAATATCGGCGGCATCTCCAACATCACTTATATTGGGGACAACGGCGAACTGCTGGCCTTTGACAGCGGTCCCGGCAACACGCTGATTGACCAATGGGTGGCGCGCCATGCCGGCATCCCTTACGATTCGGGCGGCGCTATCGCGTCTGAGGGCCGGGTGCTGTCGGGACTTGCCATCCGCTATCTGTCCTCCCCGTTCTTCACCGCGAAGGAACGCATCTCGCTCGACCGGAACGATTTTGTGCTGCCCGATGACACCGAGGCGGGTCTCGAGGACGGGGCGCGGACGCTGGCCTTTGTCACTGCTGCGGCCATCGCCAAGGCGCAGGCGCATCTGCCTGAAAAACCCAAACTGTGGATCCTGAGCGGCGGCGGGCGGCACAACAGGCTGATCGTCGAGGACCTGACGGTGGCGACCCGGCACACCGGCCAGGTGATCGTCGCCGAAGAGGCCGGGCTCAACGGCGATTCGATGGAGGCCGAGGCCTGGGCCTGGCTCGCGGTACGCTCGCTCCGGGGGCTGCCGCTCACCTATCCCGGCACCACCGGCGTGAAGGAGCCCGCGACAGGCGGTGTACTGGCGCGGGGACGACCCGGCCCAAGCCCATCCTGAGAACAACAGCTTGAATAGTCCGGGCCGGGGCGATGCCGGACCTCGCGATTTGCCCGCGCCCCGCCTCAGCCCTGGCTTTGGGCCAGCTGTGTGATTTCGGCAAAGCTGTCGATTTGCGAAATGTCGAAATCTGGATCGCCCAGATCAATTCCGAAGGCCGATTCCAGCTCCAGCAGGATGTTCACCGCGGAGGCTGAATCAAGACGTCCGCTGTCAAACAGGGAGTCCTCGTCGGAGAATTCCGGCGACTGGCCGCGTTTGGCAAGCATCTCGCTGATGGTCTGACGCAGGCTGTCGAGTTTTGCATTGGTCATAGGTTCACTCCGAAAAGTCCCGTGAGATAGCTCATCCGGTCACCGATCAGCACATTCGCACTGGAATCGTCGATCACCTGGAGCAGGGCGAAGAACAGGATGACCTGGGCGCGGGGCAGGAGGCTGTAGCGAACAAAGCCATCCTCCTTGCGCGGTGTCGATTGCGCCAGTTGCGACCAGATTATCCCGGCGGTCAGAACGCCGGCATAGACGCAATAGCTCATCAGCCCCTGCAGGTAGCGCTCGCTGCCCTCGAAGGCAACAGAGGGCATGGCGTGGATGAAATCGAACAGCACGTTGCCGACAAAGGCGGCCGCGAAGGTCGCAAACGCCATCCTGAGGCGAGGGTGGTCCTTGAAATAGCGGCGGAAGGTCGGGTAGAAGAAGAAGTCGACCAGCATTTCCTTGAAATAGAAAAGATAGCGGCCCCAGAACTCGGCGATGGTGCGCGAGCCGAGCGGGCTCACCATGCCGCGCGGTATGCAGAACCCGGCAACTCGGATCACCGCGACGACGGCATGAATCGCCGCGCCCATGTAGATGACCATCGCCATGAACTCGATTGCGACTGCGCCCCAGCGCACGCCCAGCGAGGCCGGATCACCTGACGCGGAGGCAATGATCAGATCATCGAGCCGCGGAAAGGCCCAGACATCATGGATGAGGCGGTTGAACCCCCAATCCCATGTCAGGAACAGGATCAGCGCCCAGACCGCGAGCTTCACGCCCTTCAGCCGTGAAGCCGCCAGATCGGCATCCGACTTCGCCTCGGCCTTGAGGAAAAAGGCAGGTCCCTTCATCGGCGGCGCAAAACCCGCCCAGAACGGCCGCATAAAACCGAGTTGGGTGTGGATCGGCGCCTTGGTTTTCGAGCGGTTGTCCAGAAGCACATAGCCCAGGAAGAAGAAAGTTGAGGTGAGATAGACCAGGGCGATCCAGGCTGGCGCGAACAGGCCATGCTCGCGCGGCAGGACAAGGGTGGCTGCGGCAAGCGCGCAGCCGATCAGGAACATGAACATCAGCGGGCGGTTGCTCGCGAAAGCCACGAACTTGAAATCCTGGTTGCGCAGCATGGCGACGGCGAAAACCAGAAACAGCAGGCCGAACGGCACCGAGATCAATGCCACCGGAAGCATGGGCAGCAGCGGCACCGCGATCTGTTCGAAATACTCGTAATGCGGGCCCATCTTGAAGGGCCGCAAAAGAAAATAGGTCAGCCCGGTCACGGTGAGCACAATGAGCCTGCGCTGCGGGAAGGCCCAGCACAGCATCAGAGCGACTGACATCAGGGCGACATGGTTTGTCCTAAGGATCGGAATGAGCAGAAGCGTTGCCAGCAGCGCCGCGTGCAGCACGGCCTGACCGGGAAGGGTCTGCGCCCAGGCTATCGCCGCCTCGTTGCGGTCGATCGCCAGCCACCAGCGCCGCCACTCCAGCGGATTGGACCGGGAGGTCTTGCGGACGCCCGGGATGGCCGTGGAAAGCATGGTCATCAGCTCGCGGCCCGCGCCTGGTCGCGGCCATTGAGCAGCGCGACAAGCGCCTTGCGATCCACCTTGCCGTTGCTGCTGAGCGGCATGTCCGCGATGTTCTCCAGAAGCTCCGGCACCATGTAGGGCGGCAACAGCTGTCTCAGCCTCGCTCTCACCTGCTCGGGCTCCAACGTGCCGGAGGAATAGAAAGCGGCGAGGCCGCCGACCACGTCGCCGGTCATCGGCCATGTCACCGTGCCCACCAGTTCGGCTTCCGCCGCCTCGCGCAGGCGCGCATCGATCTCTTCAAGCTCAATGCGGTGGCCCTTGTACTTGATCTGGTTGTCGAGCCGTCCGAGATGGTGGAAGACCCCGGTGTGGTCCCTGTAGCCGCGGTCGCCGGTCAGATAGCCGGGCTTGCCGTTAAATTCGCGGAATTTCTCCGCTGTCAGGTCCGGCAGCTTGAAATAGCCTTGCGAACATTGCTCGGCCGCCAGCACGATCTCTCCCGGGATTCCGTCAGGGACCGGTTGTCCGGCCGCATCGACGATGATCGCCTCCACGCCTTGGATTGGCTCGCCGATGGCGACAATTCCGCGCTCGCGGGTGACCGGGCCTTCACCGTCCCAGCGTTGCCGCAACACCGCGACGGTGATCTCGGTTGGGCCGTAGAAATTCTCGATGATGCTGTTGGGTGCAGCTTCCGACCAGTCACGCACCGCCTGCACCGACAGCGGCTCACCGCAGAACCAGGTCAGACGCAGCGAAGTCAGGCTGCTTGCGGTAAGCCCGCCCGCTTGGCGCATCAGTGCGACGATCGAGGGAACCGACAGCCAGGTGGTGATCTGATTGGCGCGAATGAACCGCGCCGGCGCCACCATGTCGAGCGGACGCATGATGTAAAGTCCGGCGCCTGCCGACCATGCGGTGAGCATGTTGTGGATCGACAGGTCGAAATTGGCCTCGCAGGTTTCCGCCGCACGGTCCTGCGGTCTGAGTTCGTACCAGGGATGAATGGCGTCGAGATAGAGCCCGATGGATCTGGAATTGACCATGACGCCCTTGGGCATGCCGGTGGTTCCCGAGGTGAAGATGATGTAGGCGAGATGATCCGGACCAACTTCTGCGGGTTGCTTGGACAATTCCAAATCCGCTGCCGGCAATTCAGCGTCCAGCGGCGCGAATGTGCCTGGCTCGTCCTGGGGCGCCAGGATGAGCGGCGGCGCGGCCCGGCGGAGCTCCGGTGACAGGCGCTGGAATCCCGCGCGATCAACAATCAACGCGTCGAGCTCGAGAAGTTCCAACAGGGCGATCAACCGCTGGTCGGGGTGGTTGAGCCCGAGTGGCACATAGGTGCCGCCAGCCCAGGCAATTCCCAGGAACGCCGCACAGGCCTCGATGCTCCGCGAGCCCAGAACGCCAACGCGGCCCTGCCGCAGGGCCGGCCTAACTTGTGCGGAAACCTGTTGCACGAGTTGTCTCAGCTTGCCGTAGGTCAGTTGAGTCTTGCCCGCAGCAAGCGCCATGTTGTCCGGATATCGCGATGCCGCATTCGCAAATCTGTTCGCTACATTGCAGTTCATGATTCGCCTCCCCAAGTCGGATTGCCTTCATAATTTGGTCTTGGTGAATGAATTGCAAACGCTTTGCTGATCTATGCTTAACCGTCCTTTCCGGGCTGTCTTGTCTAAGCCGCGATTACAAGCCGGAGACAGAACGTCCCGGGCCTGGTGAATCTGTGTATTTCAAAAGGTGCATTCCGGGTCGTGGCGCGACCTATCGTTGCTTGAAAAGGCGATGCGCGAGCAGGTCAATTCAATCAAGGGCGGGTATCACACTTGAATACGCCGGTGATCGTATGCTCGGGTCCTGTTTCGGGTTTCTTGATCGCGGGGAACGCCACTAGTCCCGTGCGGAGGCAACCGTCATCAGCTTGTGGCCTTCGACAAGCGTGATCTTCTGGCGTCCGCCCTTGATCCAGCCTTTTGAATCCCAGCCGCTGAGCAGGCGCGATACGGTGTGAAGCGTCGTCCCGGTCATTTCGGAAATATCCTGCCGGGAGATCGCAAAATCGATCACAATCCCCTCGTCGGTCTTGCGTCCAGTCTGCCGGGCGAGGTTGAGAACGGCGTTGGCGACCCTTTGCTCGACCCGCTCCGTGGCCAGTTCGACGACCCGCTCCTGGGTGCCGATCAGCCGGTTGCCGACCGTGGCATAGGTGTTGGTGGCAAAACCCGGATGGGCCGCGACAATGGCCTCCCAGGAGCTCGAAGGCCAGGACAGCAAGACGCAATCCGTTGCCGCCACGGCATTGGCCGGATAGGTATCCCGCCCGATCGCCTTTGCGATGCCGAGCAATTCGCCGGCTGCGATGTAGCGGACGATTACCTGTTCGCCGTCGGGCGTGATCTTGACCACCCGCACATAGCCGTCAAGCAGCAGAAAGAAGGCGTGGGCTTCCCCACCTTCCCGGAAAATGTAGCCGTCCTTGGCGTGCCGCAAGGAGGCAGCACGCGCGATCATGTCTTCGAGCGCGTCCCTGCTCATTCCCGCAAAGGGAGGCAGGTCCACAAGAAGGGAAGCATCAAGACGGTTCAAAAAAGTTCTCTCCGGTCGGCGGCAAAGCAAAGGCCTGATTGGCCAGACTGTTAGGCATTCCATCGCGCCAAGGCAACCCGGCGTGTGGACGGTAGAACACAGATATGCGTCAGGCCCATCTGCCGATTGGATAGGTGCAGATTGCGGCAGCGATATGCGTGCCTAACCAGCTCTGCCTGAGGTTGCCGACAAGGCGATCCGGAAGGGCGAGCCATTTGTCGATAACGCCATCCTGAAGGCAATGCGCGGCAAAGGCGTTTTCGGTCTCAACTGCCCGGTAACGCTGCGTCGGGTCGAAGTCCCGGCTTAAAAAGAACCTGAATTCTCGGTTTTTCTCCATTTCCCATACCTATTGTGTATAATGAGGAAATAATCCGTAGGAATTTGTGTCGTTTGCACGCAAAATCAGGCAACTCCCACTAAGTGCGGAAAAATGTTGGGCTGGACATCAGTCAGTTCAAAGTGGATTTGGGCGCCGCGCCTAGTACATAAAATATCTGCGATGTTAGATATTCATATTCTCTGTGTCTCCGCATGTTTCGACGGCGTGTTTGCATAAAAGCAAAGAGCCGGTCCCGCCACGAGCCTAGGTTCACGACAGAAACGATCGAACAAGTTGAGACATGATGGCCAAGCCAAACGGTATCCGCAATTGGGCAGCTGCGGCATGTGGAATGATCGCGAGCCTTCTGTTAGGCGTCGTCGCTGCGCAGGCCGACCCGCTGGTCATGAAGTTCCTGGACATGGCGGCCGTGGGCGAGATCGTGCCGGGCGCCACGGAATACGGTCAGCTGCGCCCTGACATTCCCGTGGTCGAAGCTTTGAAAGATGGCAAGGTCGTGGGCTACGTGTTCCTCACGTCCGACTTTGTCACGACCACCGGATACTCCGGCAAGCCGATCCACACGCTGATGGGCGTCGACGAGGCGGCAAAGGTCACCGGGGTCCGCCTCGTCAAACACTCTGAACCCATCGTGCTCATCGGCATTCCCGAGGCCAAGATCACCGCCGTCACCGAGAAATATGCCGGGCTAGATCTGATCGCGGAGGCTGCCGCCGGCGGCTCGGCGCATGATCTCGATATCGTCTCCGGCGCAACCGTGACCATTATCGTCATCGACGATTCCATCGTCCGCGCTGGCCTGAAAGTGGCGCGATCGCTCGGGCTGGGGGGTCTCAAGCCTGAACTGGCGAGTGCCGGTCCGACAAAACGGCTTGTCATGCCCGGCGATGATGAAGTTGCCACATCGGACTGGCAAACCCTTGCCGGAGATGGATCCGTCCGCAGTTTGCTGCTCGATATCGGGCAGGTGAACACGGCCTTTGAAGAAACCGGTGACGCCCGCGCCATCAAGCGCCCGGAAAAGGGCGCGCCCGAAGACACCTTCATCGACATGCACATGGCGCTGGTCAGCGCGCCGGAAATCGGCCGTACGCTGCTTGGTGACGCGGACTATGCACAGCTGCAAGCCTGGCTGAACGAAGGCGACCAGGCCATCCTGGTGCTCGGCCGGGGCAAATATTCCTTCAAGGGGTCGGGCTATGTGCGCGGCGGCATTTTTGACCGCATCCAGCTGATCCAGGGCGACACCGCAGTCCGGTTCAACGACAAGCAGCATCGGCGCCTGGGCAAGCTGGCCACGGACGACGCGCCGTCGTTCTCCGAGCTCGACATCTTCAGGGTCCCCGCCGACAGCGGATTTGATCCGGCGGAACCGTTCCGGCTGCAGTTGCTGGTGCAGCGCGCGGTGGGCGCCATCGACAAGACCTTCCTCACCTTCGATCTCGGCTACCGCATTCCCGACCGCTACACGGAAAAGCTCGCCATCGACACTGCCGTCGCCAGCAATCCGGAGATCCGCAGCGAAGTTGCCGTATCCGACACCAGCGAGCTCAGCCATCTGTGGAAACGGATCTGGCTGCAGAAACGCTTTGAGGTCGTCGTGCTGATGGCGGCGCTGATCCTGCTGACCGGGGTCTTCTTCTTCCAGATGCAGGTGACGCGGCATGAGCGCTTCACCTACTGGTTCCGCATCGGCTTCCTGACCTTCACGCTTGTGGGGTTGGGCTGGTATGCCAACGGACAATTGTCGGTGGTCAATATTCTGGCCTTCTTCTCGGCGGTGACGACGGATTTTTCCTGGTCCTCCTTCCTGATGGATCCGCTGATCTTCATCCTCTGGTTCTCGGTGGCGGCGTCGCTCTTGTTCTGGGGCCGCGGTGTGTATTGCGGCTGGCTGTGCCCGTTCGGCGCTCTGCAGGAACTGACCAACCAGATCGCCCGCTTCTTCAAGGTTCCGCAATACACGCTTCCCTGGGGCCTGCATGAGCGGCTTTGGCCGATCAAGTACATGGTCTTTCTGGGTCTCTTCGGCCTCTCGCTCTACTCGCTGGAAATGGCGGAGCGCTATGCCGAAATCGAGCCTTTCAAGACCGCCATCATCCTGAAATTCCAGCGCGGCTGGCCGTATATCCTGTTCGTCGTCGTGCTGCTTGGCGCGGGCCTGTTCATCGAACGCTTCTACTGCCGCTATCTGTGCCCGCTCGGCGCGGCGCTGGCGATCCCGGCACGGATGCGGATGTTCGACTGGCTCAAGCGCTACAAGGAATGCGGCGATCCGTGCCAGCGCTGCGCCAAGGAGTGCCCGGTCCAGGCCATCCATCCCGAGGGCAATATCAATCCCAACGAGTGTGTTCAGTGCCTTCACTGCCAGGTGCTCTACCAGAGCGCCACCAAGTGCCCGGTCTGCATCAAGAAGGAAACCAAACGGGCAAAGTTCCGAATCCGCAACGGTCTCGAACCCATCCCGCCGTCTGGCGGAACCGGTCAGCCGCTGCCTCAAGTCTCATCCCCATCCCAGCCTGCTAACTGAAAGGACAAAAAAATGTCAGCTGAAGAAACCAGAAGCAAAGGCTTCTCGCGCAGAAGCCTGATGACTGCCACCGCCGGAGGCGCCTTGGTCGCCGGCTCCGGACTGGGAGCGAGCCTGCTCAGCGGCGGCGTCGTTTCCAAGGCGCATGCCGCGTCAGCAAAGCTCAATTTCGAACCGGGCGAGCTCGACCCCTATTACGGGTTCTGGTCATCGGGGCAGTGCGGCGAACTGCGTATCCTGGGCTTTCCGTCGATGCGCGAACTGATGCGCGTGCCGGTGTTCAACCGCTGCTCGGCCACCGGCTGGGGACAGACCAATGAGAGCCTGAAAGTGCTCACCGAAGGCCTGACCGAGGAGACCAAGACGTTTCTCGCGGCCAAGGGCATGAAGACCTATGACAATGGCGATCTGCACCATCCGCACATGTCTTTCACCGACGGCACCTATGATGGCCGCTATCTGTTCATGAACGACAAGGCCAACACGCGGGTCGCGCGCATTCGGTGCGACGTGATGAAGTGCGACAAGATCATCGAGATCCCGAACGCCAGTGACATTCACGGCATGCGTCCGCAGAAATTCCCGCGCACCGGCTATATCTTCGCCAATGGCGAACATGAAGCGCCGCTGGTCAATGACGGCACGATCCTTGATGATCCGTCACAGTATGTGAACATCTTCAGTGCCATCGATGGCGACGAGATGAAGGTGGCCTGGCAGGTCATCGTCTCGGGCAACCTCGACAACACCGACTGCGACTATCAGGGCAAATATGCCTTTTCATCGAGCTACAACTCGGAAATGGGCATGAACCTGACCGAAATGACCGCGAACGAACTCGATCATGTCGTGGTGTTCAACCTGAAGGCCATCGAGGAAGGCGTTGCCGCGGGCGACGTGCAGATCCTCAACGGCATACCGGTGATTGACGGCCGCAAGGGGCAAAACAAGAAATACACCCGCTACATCCCGATCCCCAACAGCCCGCACGGCGTCAACACAGCGCCGGACAAGAAGCACATCATGATCGCGGGCAAGCTGTCGCCGACCGTTTCGATCATCGATGTCACCAAGGTTGACGCCCTGTTTGAGGAAGATGCAGATCCGCGCTCCTGCATTGTCGGCGAACCCGAACTGGGCCTTGGCCCGCTTCACACAGCCTTCGATGGCAAGGGATTTGCCTACACCACGCTGTTCCTCGACAGCCAGATCGTCAAATGGGACATCGACAAGGCCGTCCGCTCCTATGCCGGCGAGGACGTCGATCCGATCGTCTCCAAGGTCGATGTTCACTACCAGCCGGGCCACAACTCCACCTCGATGGGCGAGACCCTTGAGGCAGACGGCGCCTGGCTGATCTCGATGAACAAGTTCTCCAAGGACCGCTTCCTCAATGTCGGCCCGTTGAAGCCGGAGAACGAACAGCTCATCGATATCTCCAGCGATGAGATGAAGGTGGTTCATGACGGCCCGACTTTCGCCGAGCCGCATGACAGCGTGATCGTTCGTGCCGACATCGTCAATCCGATGAATGTGTGGTTGCGTGACGACCCGATGTTCGCCGATGCCGTTGCCCAGGCGAAGGCCGATGGTGTCGACCTTGAAGGCGACGATGTCGTCATCGAGGATGGCGACAAGGTGCGCGTCTACATGACATCGGTCGCCCCGCAGTTCGGCCTTGAAAAGTTCACGGTCAAGCAGGGACAGGAAGTCACCGTCTATGTGACCAACCTCGACGATGTCGACGACGTGACCCACGGCTTCTGCATTTCCAACTACGGGATCGCGATGGAAGTGGCGCCGCAGGCGACCGCATCGGTCACCTTCACCGCCGACCGTCCGGGCGTTCACTGGTTCTACTGCCAGTGGTTCTGCCATGCCCTGCACATGGAAATGCGCGGACGCATGCTTGTCGAACCGCGCAACGCTTAAGGCCATTCGACCATGAACCTGACCGTCCGCACAGTCTCGGTGCTCCTCGGATCCACGCTTCTCGCGGGGGCGGCCTTTGCTGCCGATATCCGCGTCGAACCGGGTCCGGATGCACTGGTGCGGGCGGTCGAACTGGCCCAGCCGGGCGACCGCCTGATTTTGGCCAGCGGCTCCTATCAGGGTGGGTTGGTCTTGACCAGGCCGATCGAGATCGTCGGCAATGGCGAGGCACACGTCGCCGGCACCGGCATCGGTTCGGTCATCACCATCGATGCGCCGGACGTGGTCATCGAAGGCTTGAAACTGACCGGATCGGGCACATCGCACGAAACCATCGACAGCGGCGTGCAGATGACCAAGAAGGCGCTTCGCGCCATCGTCCGGAACAACTGGCTTGAAGACAATCTCTATGGCGTCGACATCCATGGCGCGCGCGATGCGCTGGTTGAGAACAACACCATCATCGGCGGCGACGACAGGTTGATGAACCGTCGCGGCAACGGAGTCTATGTCTGGAACGCACCCGGCGCCACAGCGTCAGGCAACACGATCCGGCAGGGCAGGGACGGCATCTTCGTCAATACCAGCCAGGACAATACCTTCATCAACAACCGTTTCGAAGATTTGCGCTTTGCCATTCACTATATGAATGCCGATGACAGCGAGGTTTCGGGAAATATCTCGATCGGCAACCATCTGGGTTACGCCATCATGTTCTCAAAACGCGTCACCATGCGCGACAACATCTCGCTTGATGATCGCGATCACGGCATCATGCTCAATTACGCCAATGATGCCGTCATCGAAGGCAACGCCGTGGTCGGTGGCGGCGAAAAATGCCTCTTCGTCTACAATGCCAACAAGAACCTCATCAGAGGCAACCGCATCGAAGGCTGCGAGATCGGCATCCACTTCACCGGCGGCTCGGCAAGGAACGAGATCTCCGGCAATGCCTTTGTCGGCAATCGCACCCAGATCAAGTTCGTCAGCACCAAGGACCACGTCTGGTCGGGCAATTACTGGAGCGACCACGCGGCCTATGATGTCAACGGTGACGGCATCGCCGACCAGGCATTCCGGCCCAACGACGCGATGGATCAGGTGCTGTGGACCCAGCCATCGGCAAAACTGCTGCTTGGCAGCCCGGCCGTGCAATTGCTGCGCTGGGCGCAAAGCGAGTTTCCGGCCTTGCTGCCCGGCGGCATCGTCGACGACCGGCCCCTGATGAAACCCCATGAGTTGCCCGAAACCGCACGCAACTGGAAGGCATCGCTGCAATGACCGAGATCGTCAAAGCCCGGAATGTGAGCATGAAATTCAAGGCGGTCGACGCCCTGACAGATGTCTCGCTCGACGTCGCGCCGGGTGAACAGGTGGCGTTGCTCGGCCACAATGGCGCGGGCAAGACCACGCTGTTCCGAATCATGCTCGGCTTCATCAAGCCGACCGCGGGTTCGATCTCCATCGCCGGCTTCGCGCCGGGCAGCAATGAGGCACGGAGGATCGTTTCCTACCTGCCCGAGCAGGTTGCGTTTCCGAAAATGTTGACCGGCCGGGAGGTCGTCCGCTTCTACGCGAGACTCAAAGGAGCGCCGCTTGACGATGTGCAGTCCGTGCTTGCCAAGGTCGATCTCGTGGATGCGGCGGACCGTCGGGTTGAGACCTATTCGAAAGGCATGCGGCAGCGCCTGGGACTGGCGCAGGCGCTGGTCGGCAAGCCGGCCCTGCTGCTGCTTGACGAGCCGACCTCCGGCCTCGACCCGCTGTCGCGGCAGCATTTCTACGAGCTGATCGCCGATGTCGCCCGCCAGGGCGGTTCGGTGCTTCTGTCCTCGCACGGACTGAGTGAACTCGAAGCCAAGACCGACCGGGTGGCCATCCTGCGCAACGGTCGGCTGGTGGCCAACGGGCCGCTGGCAGCACTTCAGGACGAGGCCAATCTGCCGGTCAGGATCCGCGTCCGGGCCGCTGCCACTGCCATTGATAAGGTCCATGCGGAAATCGGCGGCGGACGCATCAACGGCGCATCGGTCGAACTGTTCTGCGCCCGAGGAGAAAAAATGCGTATTCTTTCCAAGATCAGCGGACTTGGCGCGAAAGTGGAAGACGTCGATGTCGCCGCTCCGACGCTCGACGAGGTCTACCGGCATTTCTCGAAAATCGGCGTCGACGAAGCCTTGCGGGGGACATTGTGATGCACGGCGTCCTGACCATAGCTGCAACCGAAATCCGCATCGGGCTGCGCAACCGCTGGATCATCCTGTCGTCGATGATCCTTCTGGCCTTCGCCCTCATCCTCGTGCTTCTCGGCAGCGCGCCGGGCGGCGAAGTCAAGACCGACGCGGTCACCGTGGTCGTCGCCAGCCTGTCGACACTTTCGGTCTATCTGGTGCCGCTGATCGCGCTGCTGTTGTCGTTCGACGCCATTGCCGGAGAAATCGACCGCGGCACGCTGCAACTGGTACTCGCAAGCCCTGTTTCCCGCGGCGCGGTGCTGGTCGGCAAGTTCCTGGGCCATGTCGCGGTCCTGGGCATTGCGGTGAGCTTCGGATACGGCATTGCCGGGATCGTCACTTATCTCGCCAATGGCGGCGGCGAGCTGGGCGCGCTGATCGGCGTCGGTCGTCTGATCGTGACCTCGATCATTCTCGGCGCAACCTTCATCGCCATCGGCTACATCGCCAGCGCAAGCGTGCGCCAGACGGGAACCGCCGCCGCACTCGCCATCGCAATCTGGCTGTTCGCCGTGGTACTCTATGATCTGGCGCTGCTGGGCGGGCTGCTGGCGAGCCAGGACGGCTTCTTCGCAAGCGAGGTTTTTCCCTGGCTGCTGGTTCTCAATCCGGCGGATGCGTTTCGCCTCTACAACATGAGTGCCATTGATGCGGCGGCTGTCGGCAGCAATCTGGGTGGCGGCGCTGGATCGGCCCTGCCGATTTCCGGGCTTGCCACCATGGCGAGTCCCGTCATCTGGGCTGGCATGGCACTGGGGCTTTCCACCTTCATTCTCAAAAGGATCCGGCCATGAACATGCTGGTGCGGTTGGCAGTCCTTGCTGCTGTGGCGATCACGATCTCGGCTTGCAGCGAGCAGCAATCAAACACCGAGGCGCCGCTGCCGGTGGCCCTTTCGGAGGAATCCGTCGGGCACTATTGCAACATGACGATCCTGGAGCACACAGGACCCAAGGCGCAGATCCATCTGGCCGGCAATCCGCATCCGATCTGGTTCAGTCAGGTGCGCGACGGCATCGCCTTTACCCGGTCTCCCGAGGAGAACTACGAAACTGTCGTCGTTTACGTCAACGACATGGGCAAGGCGGAGGACTGGGATTTTCCCGGCTTCGAGACATGGATCGATGCTCGTGAGGCCTGGTTCGTGATCGGATCGCGAAAGACCGGGGGCATGGGGACGCCGGAAGTCATCCCGTTCGGCACCGAGCAAACCGCATCCGGCTTTGCAGAAGAAAACGGTGGTGTGGTGGTGCGACTGGCCGAAATTCCCGATGCCTATGTGCTCGGACCGACGGGTCTCGACCCAGAGAATGGCGATCCCGTCACAGGAGCGATCCAATGAGACTTTCCCGCCGCCGCTTCATCACTATCACGGCAGCCGGCATGCTTGGCGCGCATCATGCCATGGCAGCGGACAATGCTGGCGCGCGTTGGCAGGGGGTCGCGCTTGGCGCCCATGCCGAT
Source organism: Hoeflea sp. (assembly GCA_019084245.1). Classification (GTDB taxonomy): domain Bacteria; phylum Pseudomonadota; class Alphaproteobacteria; order Rhizobiales; family Rhizobiaceae; genus Hoeflea. The sequence continues at coordinate 98,353 of JAHRFE010000004.1, read as the reverse complement.
CTTCGACTGGTCGGATTGCCGGCGCGCGACGCCGAGCGGCTGCTGGTTGCAGCCCGCGGCGAAATCGAGCGGCTGGAACAGCTGTTCAGCCTCTACCGTACCGATAGCGCGCTGGCCCGGCTCAACGCGATGGGGGTTCTGGAACAGCCAGGCCCCGATATGCTCGAATTGTGCTCGCTTGTGTCCACCATCCACCAGGCAAGTTCGGGGATGTTCGACCCCAGCGTCCAGCCGCTGTGGGCGGCCTATGCGCGCGCCAGGGGCGTTCCGGAGCCCAAGGCATTGGAAGCGGCGCGGGCAGTTGCCGGATGGAGCAAGGTTGATATCTCTGTTGATCGGATCCGGCTCGAGCCCGGCGCCGCGCTGACCTTCAATGGCATCGCCCAGGGTTTCATCACCGACAGGGTGGTCAGCCTTCTCAAGGCGCAAGGCCTTGAAGCCGGACTGGTTTCCGTCGGTGAGATTGCCGCCGTGGGAGCCGCGCCCGGCGGGAAGGATTGGGCGATCGGGCTGGCCGGTCACGAAGATGCTGCAGCCGACGCCACGATCCATTTGCGCGACAAGACGGTCGCGACATCAAGTCCGAACGGAACCCTGTTCGGGGCAGGGCCTGACGGCCACATTCTCGACCCTCGATCCGGTTTGGCTGCCACGGCACGCTGGCGAAGGGTCAGCGTCATTCATCGCTCCGCGGCGATGGCGGACGGGCTTTCCACGGCCGGCGTTCTGCACAGTGCGGAGCAATTGCGAAACATGGCCAGGCAGTTTCCCGGAACTTCGGTTCATGCACTGGGCCATAATGGCGATCTGCTGCTGGTCTGATCAACCCTGTGGACGCTCGGCCCAGCCTGCGAAGATCCGCTCCAGCGCCACAACGGCGTAATAAAGCACGATCCCCAGCACCGCGAGGGCGATCAGAACGGCAAACATCAGCGGATAATCGCCGTTGGTTTCCCCCGATTTGAACAGGGCCCCCAGGCCCCGGCCATGGGGAGAGACAATCTCGACCAGATTTGTGCCGATGAAAGCGAGTGTCACCGAGACTTTGAGCGCGCCGAAAAATTCGGGCAGGGTCTTGGGAAGCGCGATCTTGCGGAAGATGGTGATCTTCGACGCGCCAAGGCTGCGCAGGATATCGCGATACTCGGGCTCCAGCGTCGACAGGCCGATGCCGACCGACACGGCAATCGGAAAAAACGAGATCAGGAAGGCCATCAGCACGGTGTTGAAATCATGCTGGCCGATGAAAATCAGCGCGATCACCGGCACCAGCGTGGCCTTTGGGATGGCGTTGAAGCCGACCAGGAGCGGATAAAGCGCATCGCGAGCGATTTTTGAAAAACCCATCGCCATGCCCAGCAGCGTGCCGACGATCACGGCCAGCCCAAGGCCGGCGACCGTGCGCCACAGTGTCTGCCAGCCCATCTCGATGAACAGATGGCTGTAGCGCGCGAATGCGGGCGGCAGGTCCGAGGGCGAGGCCATCTTGTAGTTCGGCCAGTCGTTGATCCAGACGATGAATTCCCAGAACGCCAGGAAGGCAAGGATCGCAAGGCTGGGGACGGCGATTTTCTTGAGCGTTTCCATCAGTGCGGGACTCCGTCACGGCCCTGCGCAATGCGGATCTGGTCGCGCAGCAGGTGCAGCATCTCTGTCGCCTTCGGGGTGTAGAGGCTTTCAATCGTGCGGTCGGCCGGCAGATCCACATTCAGCACATGCTGGGCGCGGGCAGGGCGGCCTGACAGCACGATCACCTGATCCCCCAGAAAGACGGATTCGCGCAGATCATGGGTGATCAGCACGCAGGTAAAGGGTTCAGCCGCGCGCAGATCGCGCATCGTCTGCCACAGATCCTCGCGGGTGAAGGCGTCGAGCGCCCCGAAGGGCTCGTCCATGATCAGCACGTCGGGCTTGTGGACGATGGAGCGGCACAGCGATGCGCGCTGCCGCATGCCGCCGGACAATTCGGAGGGGCGTTTGCGCTCGAACCCCTTGAGGCCGACCATTTCCAACAGATGCATCGCCCGGTCCTCGCGGTCGCGCCTGGGCATCCGGGGGGCGACAATCTCAAGCGGCAGGATCACGTTGTCGATGATCGTGCGCCATTCCAGCAGCACGGGGTTCTGAAACGCCATGCCCACCGTCTTGCGCGGCGATGTGACCCGTTCGCCATGCAGCCAGACTTCCCCCTGGTCCGGTTTCATCAGCCCGGCGATCAGCCGCGTCAGGGTGGATTTGCCACAGCCGGATGGTCCGACGACGGCACAGAATTCGCCCTCGGGGACGGATACATCCAGGTTGTCCAGCACGGGCAGGGGGCCCGCCTTGGTGCGGTAGGCGTGGGTTACCCCCTTGATCTCGATCAGGTTGGTCATGCGGAAAATCGGCCTTCGAGCGGGTGCCAAAGAAACGGCGCCCCCGTAATTCAGGGGGCGCCGGATATTCAATCTAGCGGATCACTCAAGCGTCAGGCTGCCATCCGTCGGAAGATAATCCGACGTGAAGTACAGCGCTGCATCCGGGGCATTGACGAATTCGTAGACCGATTTGGTCTGCTCGATGGCCGTTGCCATCCGTGCTTCATCAATGCCGCCCATGCCATTGGCCTTGACCCAGTCGGTCAGCACATTCGCCTCAACCGACATCTCAAAGCGGCGCTTCTCAAGGGCTGCATCGGCGGCCGGATTGCGCTTGATCAGCGCTTCCATGGCCATGTCGGGATCGGCAATCGAATCCTTCCAACCCTTGGCGATGGCGCGGATGAAGCCGGTCACTGCTTCGGGATTGGCCTTGGCAAAATCGGTGTTGACGATCACCGCGTTGCCGTAGAGCGCGACGCCATGATCGGCCATCAGCAGGATGGTGATGTCCTCCTCCGGTACACCCAGACGGATCAGGTTCAGCGTCGCGGAGAAGGAGAAGCCGGTGACAGACGCGACCTTGCCCTCGGCCAGCATCGGTTCACGTGTCGGGAAGCCCACAGGCTCTACCGTGATCGCCGCCATGTCGAGGCCGTTTTCAGCGGCAAAGATCGGGAACTGCGCCCATGCGCCATCCGGGGGTGGCGCGCCAAGTACCTTGCCTTCCAGATCGGCAGGGGTCTCGATACCGAGCGACTTGCGGCCCACGACCGCGAAGGGCGGCTTGTCATAGACCATCATCACGGCCGTAACCGGCGCGCCCGGGTTCTGATCCAGGAATTTCATCAGGCTGTTGATATCGGCGAAACCGACGGGGAAGGCGCCGGTGGCCACCTTCGGGATCGCATCGAGCGAGCCGGCCCCTTCGGACACTTCGACAGTCAGACCCTCGGCTGCGAAATGGCCGTTGTCGACGGCCACGAAATACGGCGCTGCGGGCCCTTCGAATTTCCAGTCCAGCGCGAAAGGCATTTCTGTCTGGGCGGCCACCGGGGCGGCAAGGGTCAGAACGACGGCGGCTGATGCAAAGATGGTACGGATCATGATCACTCCTGGTTTTGAATGCCCGCGTCAAGTCTTCCAAACTGCAGCGTTGCTGCACTGCGGAAGCGCGCAAACCTGTCGGCCGGCATTCCCAAATGGCGTGCCGTTGGAGGTAAAGGTTGCCTGAATTTACCATTCGGTCAAGCGCGTTGGAGCAACGATGCAGTGTGGCCTTCATCTGAGTGTCATCTGCGAACGGGACAAGGCGATAATTGTCTGCCGCATGGGCAGACCGCCTAATTTTTCAGCGCGATGAACTGGCCTGTCCCGCAACCTTTGGCCGCGCCGCAGCATTTTGCGCCACACCTTCATGACGGCGGTGCTGGCGATGGCGGGTCTCCCTGATCATCATCAGGAACGACATGCAGGTGAGGTGCTGGTGCCCGACCTGAGAGATAGGTTGCGGATTGTACCGGAGACATTGGGAGTTGCATGGGGGGCGGTGAGAGACTTGAAAACCTAGGGCTCTCATGATCGGGCTGGCTTCTTTGGCCTTGCAGGTCGCGCCTTGCTGTCACGAGATGGGCGCCTGCCGGGCGCAATCAGGGCCGGTGACGCGGAGTATGCGCGAGCCGATGCGTCCGGAGGCGTGACCCGCGAAGACGGCCATGCGCTGACCGCCCCAAGCGTTGGTGTCGCAATGGACTACTGAACTATTTCGCCAGTGTTGTGGTAAATCGCTGCTTTGAGCGCTCGACATGGCGGAAGAATGCCTCTTGGGCACGCTCCCGGTTGCCCGAAGCGAGGGCATCGACCATTTCGCGGTGCTCGTGATTTGAAACAGCCAGGCCACCCGCCTGCACCAGGCCGCGCGCGCGGCAGAGGTGCAACTTGTTGACAAGACTTTTGTATTCCCGGGCAAGCGTCTTGTTGTTGGTCGATTTGATCAGAAAATCATGAAACTGAAGATTGAGCGGATAATAGCGGTCGAAGTCGCGCTGCTGGGCTATTTCATCCATTTGATTCAGGAACTCGTTGAGCCTTACCAGCATGGCATCCGTGATCATGTCGGTCAGCAGACGGCCGGCGAGACCGAACAGGGCCGCCCTTATGTCGTAAATCTCAAGCGCTTCTTCCGAAGATATTGAGCGGACGAATACACCCCGGTTGCGGATGGCGTCGACAAGGCCCTTGGCCTCAAGTGTGCGGGTGGCTTCGCGGAGGGGGCCGCGGCTGGTGCCAAATCGTGCCGACAGCTGGATTTCGTTGAGGCGCTCGCCGGGTTTGAGTTCCCCGGTCAGAATAAGGTGCTCCAACTCACGCACGAGCGCGCCTGTCAGGGACGACGTGCGCAGAACCTGCAAATCGTTTTGCGCTGTTTGACTTGATGTACTGTTGTCCATCGAACTATCCATGCGCGCTATGTAAACAATTTACACTAATCTATAAAGCCCAATATCTAGCCCATCCCCAATTCTGAGATCGCCTGGATGACGGCCTGAGTCACGGCAGCCGTACTGGCTTGTCCGCCCATATCGGGCGTATGGGGTCCGGACTGGCAGACCGATCCGATTGCCTCCATCAGGACATCTGCGGCCTGCCTCTCTCCCAGATGGTCCAGCATCATGGCGGCTGTCCAGAATGCGCCGATGGGGTTGGCGATTCCCTTGCCGGTGATGTCGAATGCGGAACCATGGATCGGTTCAAACATCGACGGCGCATCGCCCGAAGGATTGAGATTGGCCGTCGCGCCATTGCCCAGGCTGCCGGTCAACGCGGACGCAAGGTCGGATAGGATGTCGGCATGCAGATTTGTCGCGAGGATCGTGTCATAGGTCCCGGGGCTGGTCACCATCTTGGCGGCCATGGCGTCAACCAGCATGAAGTCGGTCTCAAGCTCGGGGTAATCGATCAGCACCTCGCGGCAGACCTGATCCCACAGCACCATGCCATGCCGTTGCGCATTCGATTTCGTCACCACGGTCAGCCGCTTTCGCGGACGCTTCATCGCCAGTTCGCAGGCATATCGCGCAATCCGCTCAATACCTGCACGCGTGAATACCGAGACATCCATTGCCAGTTCAAGCGACAATGCCGCATGTGCCCTGCCGCCAACGCCGGCATATTCACCTTCGGAGTTCTCGCGAACGATGACCCAGTCAATCTGTGCGCCCAGTTCCGGCATCAATGGGCCGCGCATGCCGGGCAGAAGTTTTGTCGGCCGTACATTGGCGTATTGGTCCAGTCCCTGGCAGATAGCCAGCCGCAATTCCCATAGCGTGATGTGGTCAGCGATGTCAGGGGCGCCGACGGCGCCGAAGAAGATCGCGTCGAACCCACGCAACCTGTCGGCGCCGTCCGCGGGCATCATCACTCCGGTGTTGCGGTAAAGCTCCGATCCCCAGTCAAAACTCTGCGCCTCGATCTGGAAATCACCTAGTTTGGCGGACAGCGCCGTGATCACCTCGAGGCCCGCGGAAATGACTTCCGGACCGACGCCGTCGCCACCGATGGCCGCGATTCGGTGCCTACGCATCGGTGGCACCCATGCCCGCGAGGATCCCGTCGATCATTTGCGATTGGCTCGCAGTTCCGCGGATATCCGGGGTGCGGGTGGCCGGATTGGAAATCGCTGCGTCTATGCCTTTTTTCATCAACTCCGATGCTTCAATCGCCGCATCAAGGCCGTGACGCCTCCCCAGCCAGTCAAGCAACATGCGGGTTGATTCGATCATGGCAAAAGGGTTCGCAATGTTCTTGCCGGTAATGTCGGGAGCGGATCCGTGGGTTGCCTGCGCCATGGCAATCGAGCCGCGGCCGATGCACAGTCCGGGCGCCATGCCGAGGCCGCCAACCAGACCGGCAGCCTCATCGGTCAGGATGTCGCCGAACATGTTGGTGGTGACGATCGTGTCGAAGCTTTGCGGATCGCGCACCAGCCGCATCGCCATCGTGTCGACGATCACTTCGTCGACGGTCACATCCGGAAAATCCTTGGCGACCTCATAGCAGCTGTCGACAAACATGCCGCAGCCGAGCTTGTAGACCGTGTTCTTGTGGACGAGCGTCAACCGTTTCTTGCGGGATCGCGCGATCTCAAAAGCAGCGCGCGCCACCTTGGAAGATCCCTCCACGGTGATCACGCGGACGGAAATCGTCACGTCGTGGGTCGGCCGGAATTCCCCCGATCCCATCACCACGTTGCGGTCGGGCTGGAAGCCCTCATTGTTTTCGCGCACGATCACCATGTCGATATCGTCGTGCAGGCAGCCGATGTCCGGGAAGGACCGCGTCGGCCGCACATTGGCAAACAGGTCGAACCGCTTGCGCAGGATCGGGTGCGGATTGATCGCTTCAGGCACCTTGGGGTATTCCCGGTGCCCGATCGGCCCGAGGATCCAGCCATCCAGCCCGCCCAGTGTTTCGAGCGTCCCCTCCGGCATGGTGTGGCCGAGTTCATCGAGCGCACGGCGGCCGATGGGGACATCCACCCAATCGATTTCCAGACCGGTGGCTGCAGCGGCGGCCTTGGCGATCCGGACCGACGCCGGAACAATCTCGTGGCCGATATCATCGCCTTCGAGGATGCCCAACTTGAGATGGGACTTGGTTGCCGTGGATGCCATGATCAGACTGCCTTCGCGTTTGCTTTTGAGCCGCCGACGGAGATGCGGGCGACCTCGGCGACGCTGGAAAGAGATTCGAGATCCCAGGAAATGGCGAGCAGCGCCCTGGTCGCTTGCTCCCCGATCACAAGTGATGACTGGGTGATGAACTTTGTATCGATCTGCTCGTCGGTCAGCGGCACATCTTTCGAGCCCAGCGCGCGCTCGATGTGTTTGGTCAGGGTCGAGCCATCCTCGAAAGTCACGTCGATCGTTACGGATGCTTCATGGCAGTCCGGATCGGAGGTGGCCGAAATCCGGTCCCTGAGCGAGATTATTTCGGGCAGATTGACCAGTTCATCGGTGAAGGCCGTTGGCGCGCCATCACCCTTGAGCAGCGCCGCAGCTGCCGAATGGAAGACGCTGAACTTGCCTTCAAGGCCGGTGCGCGGGGTCTTCTTGCCGGTGAGTTCGAGAACCAGCGGATGGGTCGTCAGATGAACGGACTTGATCGCGTTGACCCGATCGCCGATCTCGCTGCGGATCTGCTGGCAGCCATCGATGGTTGGGTGAATGACGATGCCGCAGGCAAACGGCTTGTAGCTGTTGAGCGCAGATTCCCACCGGGTGCCGAGATCGTCGAGTATCTCGGAATAGTCCTGCTTTGTCGATGTCACATTGGCGAAACCGCGCGGGGCTTCGATGGCGCGCTCGGAACTGTCGAAATTCGCTTCGGCGAGCAAGGCTGAGAACAACCCGTTCTGTGCGGCGCGGCCCGGATGAAAGCTCTTGGTCATCGTTCCAAACATTTCGCGCAAGCCCGAGGATTGGGTTGCGGCAATTCCGAACGCCCAGCGCATCTGCTGCCTGGAAAGGCCGATGGCCTTGCCGGTGGCGGCTGCCGCGCCAAACACCCCTGCGGTGCCGGTGATGTGCCAGCCGCGATCATAATGGTTGGGATAGACCGCGTTGCCGATCCGGCATTCGACTTCAATGCCGACGATGAGCGCGGTGAGGAAATCCTCCCCTGACATCGGGCGGAGTTCGGCGAGCGAGAGGAGCGCCGAGGCCACCGGGCCCGCCGGATGGATGATGGTCTTGAGATGGGTGTCGTCATAGTCAAGCACATGCGAGGTGATGCCGTTCAGAAGTGCGGCATGCAGCGCGTCGAGCCGCTCGGGCCGGCCAAGGACAGTAGACGTGGCCTTGCCTGAGAACGGCGTCACTGCGGCGAGCGCCCGGTCAATCGTTTCATGACGCGCACCTCCGACCGCACACCCGACCCAGTTGACGAATGTGCGCAGGCCTTCCCGGCGAACGTCCGCAGGGATGTCGCTTCCCTTGATGTCGACAATCCAGTCTACCAGCTGTCTGGTGACCGCGGGAACCTCGGCATTGGTGGCGATATGTGTATGAGACGACATTGATAGTCCTTTCCTAAAGCAATCCGCGGGCAATGCCGCCATCAACATTAACCGCCTGGCCGGTCACATAGCTTGCAAGCGGAGACGCGAGCCAGACGACCATGGCAGCCACTTCTTCCGGTTTTCCGAAGCGGCCGAGCGGAATGTCCTTGGAGAAATCTTCGAGGATTTCCGAGCGGGTTCGGCCCTGTTCCGCGGCCATTTTGTCGGCGCGATTGGTCCAGAGCGGAGTCAGTGTCCGGCCGGGCGCCACGCAATTGATCCGGATGTTGCGATCGGCGAGTTCAGCCGCCAATGTCTTAGTCAGGCCCAGCAATCCTGCCTTGTGCACATTGGAGACGATCTGGTGCTGGTAGGGCATTTTCGATGCCGCAGCACCAAGGGTGACAATCGCCGGATTGCGGCCTTTTTCCAGTGCTGGCAGCAATGCCCTGATTGCGCGAACCGTCGACAGAATGTTGAAGTTGTAGTTTTCCACCCAGTCTTCATCGGCAAGGTCCGCAAAGGCCGAGCGGATGCTGCCGCCGACGGCCGTGACCAGGACATCCAGTTCGCCAGCCCATTGTTGGTCCACAGCATCGGCAAGCACCTTGCCCGAGCCCTGCTGCGTCACGTCGCAGACGAGGCTCGACGGTTTTTTCGTGGCGGTTTCGGCAATCTCCGCGACGGCGACATCGAGATTTTCCTTGCTGCGGGAGGCGACAATGACGTGTGCACCCTCATTGGCCATCAGCTGGGCTGATGCCTTGCCGATGCCGTAGCTGCCCCCGACGATCAGGGTGCGGCGCTCTCTATATCCCAGATCCACTGTGTGATCCTTTCATGCGCATGTAGAGTTTGAAGACCAGGAGAACCGTGGAGGAGACCAAGGCGATTCGCATGACGTGAAATGCGGTGACGATTTCCGCATCAAGGTTCATCACCTTGGCGGTCAGCACCATTTCGGTGACCGCCGCGGGAGCGAGCGCGAGAAAGCTGGTCGCGTAGGGCAGGTCGCCAAAATAGGACAGCACCACGGCGCCGAGCGCGGCGCACAAAATCATGAACAGCGCCGCAGCCATCGCCGAAAACGTCACGCGCGGCAGGCGCACCAGCAGGCTTCGCTTGAACTGGCATCCGAGCCAGGTTCCCAGCATGATCTGGGCCACAATGATCAGAAGGGGCGGCACCTGGACGACCAGGATCTCGCTTACCCCCAGAACCATGCCGGTAAGGATAGGCCCGACAAGCCATGGATTGGGCAAGGGCGTGGGCTTGAGCGCGACTGCGACCAGATAGGCAAGCACCAGCGCGAGCGCCAGCGTCAGATAATTGACCGGCCCGGCAGCGGTTTCCGCAGGCATGCTTCCATGTTCGCCAAGAAAGAAGACGAGAAAGGGAACGACCGCCACCACGAGCGCCACCCGCATGGCGTGAACGATCGCCACCGAGCCGGGGTCGCCGCCATATTCACGCGACACCGACGCCATGTCGGCAACGCCGCCCGCAGCGGTCGCGAAAAAGGCAGAGACATTGTCGATCCGCGCGAGCGGCTTGATCAGGAATGCGGCAAGGAATGTGTAGGCGATCACGTAAAGCGTCGAAATCATCATGTGCGGCACAAGAGTGGCAGTCGCCAGCAGCACCGCAGGCGTGAAGCGCATGCCCACAGCAAGGCCGATCGCCACCTGGCCCAGTTCCCTGCCCATCGGAATGATCGGCGACACGTAGCCAAGAACGGATGCCGCAGCCAGAAGAAAGAATGGACCGAGCATCCATGGCAACGGCATCCCGACCAGCGTCGCAAGATACCCCGCGACGCTGGCAAGGACATAGGTCAGGCAGAGCAGGGCAAGGCTGCGCGGCGACATGCGTGACGCTTGTTTCCCCTTCTCAGCCTTATCCTCCGGTTGCGGTGCCATTGTCACGGTGCCTCTGGGTTCTGTCGCTCAGGCGGTTCTGAGCAGAGACATCAATGCCTCAATGGATTTCAGGTTCTCGAAATCGGCCACCATGTCGACCACGGTTCCGGCTTTGCCCATGTCCCAGCGGGCAAACTCGGCATTCTCCAGGAACTTGCCGGACACTTCCTGATAGGACATCGGGTTGGCCGGGCTGCCCTTGCCGAAGTCGGCCATGCCGCTGATCGTGCTGCCATCCTTGAGCTTGATGTCGATATAGGTGGTCATAAGGTGATAGCCTGCGGCTTCCGCGCGGTCGTCAATGCAGAAATCCACCTTTTCGATCATCGCCTTGACGTCGGGACGCAGGACGGTTTCGTCGAGAAACTCGGGCAGGCCGGCGCGGCGTTCAATCAGAAGGATCGCCATGCAGAACTCCATCGAGAACTTGGCCTGCAGCTCATTGGTCGGACGATGATGGATCAGGGCATTGGGCATGTTCGAATTGGTGCCGACCCGGACCGAGACCACGTCCTCCGCCTTGATGTCATGTTCATGGATCAGCCGCATCATCTCGGTCATTCCGGGATGGGTCAAAGATCCCGATGGATGTGGCTTGATCGAAACACCTGGCGTCTCGAAGGTCCATGGGGCGCCAAACTTTCCGTGGATGGCAGTGGCATCGTATCCGCCGCCAGCCGCTGAGAAGAATCCGCGCGGGGCCTCGAGGATCTTGTCGGTCGCCGTCCAGCCGTAGGAGGCAAACTGCGCCGCAACAACGCCGCTTTCGGAAGAGCGCCCGGCATGGAAGGGCTTGGTCATGGTGCCGAAATTCTCGCGCAGGCCGGCCGACTGGCTGCCGGCGATCGAGAGCGCGCGCGCCATTTGCTCATTGTTCAGGCCCATCAGGCGTCCCGCTGCGGATGCCGCGGCAAACGTGCCGCATGTCGCGGTCGCATGAAAGCCTGTCTGGTAGTGCCTGGGGTTGATCGCCTCGGCGATCTTGCATTCGACTTCAACGCCCAGATGGTAGGCGAGCATCACCTCGGCGCCCGTGCTTTTGTGCGCCTCGCCAAGGGCGAGTGCTGCGGGCAGGGCGGGTGCGGTGGGGTGCGTGAGAAGGCCATAGACGCGATCCCGCGCCACTGCGAGCTGGGTATCGTCATAATCATCGGCATGAATTCCGACCCCGTTGGCGAAGGCGGCAAAGCGGGGCGGCATCATCAGAGCGGAGCCGATCACGGTTGCCGCACCCTCAGGGTGTCCGATATCGGCAAGATGCGTGCGGACATACTCGCCCGATTGAGCCACCGAACCGGAAAGCGCCAGGCCAAGCCCGTCGAGGATCGATTTCTTGCCGTTCTCGATCACGATGGCAGGCAAGTCGCTGATGGCAGCGCCGACAACAAAATTGGCGACTTCCTGGCTCAAACCCAAATCGTTGTTGGAACCAATTGCCCGGTCTGCTGCTGAACTGCTCATGTTTGGTGTCTCCCGTAATTTCATTTGGCTGGACGACGATGCGCGTGAACTCGTCCAGTCTCGCTTGCCCCCTTGAACGACCTTATCTGCCAATTGTCAACAACTTTTGATATTCAGATCGGATTGCCAAATCACATCACGTGGGCGCGAATATCAACATAACATGTTGTAAAACATGTCATAAATCACAAATCTCGGTGCCTTTGATACCCTTGTTTCCGTGTGTTCATCTGTCTCAAGCTTATCAATTATATCCCAAAAATCTCATTATTGTTGACAATTGGATTTCACGAACCTACCCTGCGGACAGTCGGGGAGAGACAGCGACGCATTGCGTCGCAGGGGAAATTTCGCATTATGCCCCGCAGTGGAGGAATTCATGAGCAAGACACTTACACGCCGTACAATCCTCAAGGTCGCGTCTGGCGGACTTGCGGCATCGTTCGCGATGCCGGCGATCCTGCGCGCCCAGGGCGCCTATCCGGATCGTCCGATCAATATCGTCGTTCCATTTGACACCGGCGGCTACAATGACCGTCTGGCCCGGGCCTTTGCCCCGTTCCTGCAGGAGAAGCTCGGTCAGCCGCTGACAATCATCAATCGGGGCGGCGCTGGCGCGCTGCTCGGCCACACGTTCTTCCTGCAGCAGCCGGACGACGGCTACACCCTTCTTTGCACCTCGGCCGCACCCTATCTTCCGCTTAACATTCTGACCCAGGATGCTGCCTTCAAGCTGGAAGACTTCTACATGGTCAACCTGCCGTCGCAGGACTATACCCTGATGGCGACCAGCGCCGGGTCCGACATCCAGACGGTGGATGACGTCATTTCCCGACTCAAGGCCGATCCGGGCAGCCTTTCCGTCGGTCTCCAGCCGGCGTCGGCCGACCTGGTTAACTTCAGCATCCTGTGCGCGGCCAACGAGATCGATACAAACGCTGTTCGCGTCGTGACTTATGACGGCGGCGGACCTGCACGCAACGCGGTCGCGGGCGGCGTGGTCGACGTCGGTCTCGTCGGTGGCGAAGGCTTCCTGCCGCTGGCGGAGCAGATCCGTCCGCTGATGACCTTCGACACCCGCAAGCGCGACAATTGGGACGGCGCGATCGTGACCGACGTTCTCGGCGCCGACGCCGATTTTGTGGTCGGTTCCCAGCGCGGCTGGGGTCTGCATGGCTCCATGCAAACGTCGAACCCGGAGGTCTTTCAGACACTCGTGAGCGCCATTGAAGCCGCCTCGAAGGACCCGGCCGCGATCGAGGGGCTGAAGAACCAGCAGCTCGCCACCGACTGGTATGGTCCCGAAGAGTCGAACCAGATGCTGGCTCGCACCGCGAAGGTGATGGAGCAGTATATCGATCTGCTGAAGGGCAACTAGTCGTCGCAAAACGTGTGCGGGGAGTGACGGTCAACGCCGACACTCCCCCCGGACGATGGAGAGTACGCCTATGAGCAATAGATCAGGCCGGACGGTCGTCTGGGGTCATTTGATTCTCCTGACCGTGATCGTCGGGGTCGTCGTCGCCTATCTCTTGGATGCGCGCGGCGTTTCGTTGCGCACCAACAACCTCCTGCTCGTTCAGCCGGCCGCGATCCTCGCGCTGGTGCTTGCGGCTTTCATCCTTCCGAGCATCTTTCCGCGAGTCGAGGCGACCGAGGAGGTGGAAACCAAGGAGGAGGTGGAAACCAAGGTAGAGACGCGGGGCGACCTTTTTCGTATCTTCATCCTGATCGCCGCACTCGCGGGTCTGGCCTTTTCGCTGGAAGTGGTGGGCTTCGACGTTGCCACATTCGCCTTCATGGTCATCGGGCTTGCGGTCTGCGGGGAAAAGCGCTGGTGGGTCATCATCCTGTTCAGCGCGCTCTTCACCGTGTTCCTGATCTACGGATATGGAACAATCACGCCTTTCCCTTTCCCTCTGACAATCCTTTGAGTGTGGCGCCGTGATCGAGCTGGATTCTGTATACGGTGCCTTCACATTGCTGTCCTCCGACGGCAATGCCTGGCTCTATCTGCTTCCCGGTCTGTTGATCGGGCTGGTCTTCGGCGCGATGCCGGGCATATCGATCACCATGGCCATGGCGTTTGCCCTGCCGGCAACGCTCTACATGGATTTTCTGCCGGCCATCATCTTCCTGACCGCTATCTACACGGGCGCCGGCTTCGGTGGTTCCGTTCCTGCGGTTCTTATGGGAATTCCCGGCACGTCGTCGGCCGTGGCCACCACCTTCGACGGCTATCCGATGGCGCGCAAGGGGCTACACAGCGAGGCGCTGGGCATCGCGCTTGCCTCCTCGGTCATTGGCTGCCTCGCAAGCTACGCCATGCTCTTCGTGCTGATCGTCCCGATTTCGGGCGTCGTCCTGAAGCTCGGGCCGCTGGAAATGTTTGCGGTGGCTGTCTGGGGCATGCTGCTGCTCGGTTCGCTTGCCGGCGCGCATATCAGCCGCGGCATCCTGGCAGGCACTTTCGGCGTATTGCTGGGAACCATAGGCATGAACACGGCTGGTTTCGTCCGGGGGACGGTTGGCATTCCGTGGCTTCTTGATGGCGTGCCCCAGATCCCTGCGATGATGGGTCTGCTTGCTGCCAGCCAGTTGATCGGTCTCATCAACACGACATACCTGATCGAGGATGAGAGCTCCCGCAAGATCAGCTTCGCCAAGATCCTGGGCGGCGTCCGGCAGTGCTTTCGCTACCCAACGATCATCTTCCGCGGGTCGCTGATCGGCGTCATCATTGGCGCCATACCCGGCGTGGGATCCTCAATTTCCAACCTGCTTTCCTATTCCGAGACGAAACGCAACGCGCCCGACGGAGACACTTTCGGTGAAGGCAACCCGAAGGGCGTGATCGCGGCCGAGGCCGCAAACTCCTCCTCCGAAGGCGGCGCCATGGCAACGATGCTGGCGCTCGGCATTCCCGGCGGCGGCGCGACGGCGATCCTGCTCGCGGCGTTCGCGATGCACAATATCGTCGGCGGACCAAGCTTCATCGCCCACAACAAGGACATCGTCTACGCCATCATGTTCTCCAACTTCGCACAGGCAATCCTGCTGTTCTTCGTTGGTCTCGGCTTCGTCTACGTGGCGGGCTATGTCGTCAGGGTTCCGTTGCGCTTCCTGATCCCGAGCGTGCTCGTGGTCTCGACCTTCGGCGCCTATGCCATCGAAGGCAGTTCCGCAGGCCCGATCACGCTCTGGGTGTTCTCGGTGCTCGGCTGGGGGATGGTGCGCTACGGCTATCCGGTCGCGGCAGCCGTCGTCGGCCTGTTGCTCGGCGGCTTGCTGGAGGGAAATCTGCTGAGGACAAACCAGATCAGCGGCGGCGATTTTATCGGCTATGGCCTGGAGCGGCCGTGGGCGCTGGTGATCTTCGCGCTGATGATCGGCTCCATCCTGCTGCAAATTGTCTCGAAGCGCCGCCGGGCGAAAGAGGCGTTCTTGTCCACAGGGTCGTCGAGCTAGACTTCGAAGCAAACCGATCAAGCGATCATGGGCCGGCAGTCACCAGGAGAGGGCGCTGCCGGCCCGTTGCATTAGGGACGCACCAGCCGGTATTCCGCTCGCTCGACATCGTCCAATTGATCGATCAATCCGGTTTCCCAGGCCAGATAACGCCGGGAAGCGTCCAGGTTACCGTCATGCCTGTCATGCACGAACCAGGGGAAATCGATCGCCTCGGACGGCTCCGGGTGAGGGGAATCCACATCCACCTCAGCGCCGGCATTGACCAGCGCCGCGTGGCCATCACTGAGTGCGAAGCTATTGGCAAAACCAAGTTCCGCAGCGTCCCGCGCGAAAATTCGTGCCCGGTCCCCGGAGTCAGCCAGGATCACAACCGGTCCGCCGCCGCTCCGCGCCAGCGTCTCTGGCAGGCCCGGTCTGGTCGTCCAGATGGCTCCCTTTACATGGGATGCACGAAAATCAGGTGACGGCCGCATGTCAAGGAGGGTTGCGTTGGGCATCGCCAGCAGCTCAGCAGCGCTTACGGTTGCTGTCTGGGGAATTGCCGGGGAGCCGACTGCGGGACGTTCCGGCAGATCGCGCAAAGCGTCATCGATACGGACGACAAGCACCTCATAACCCAACTGGCCGAGCCAGAATGCTGCAAGCGCTGCACGCAGACCGGTGTCGCAACACAGGATGAGCCGCGAATTGCGGACGCTGACCCATTGATCGGTTGCCTGCACCAATTGTCCAGAAGCCGCATGGTTGGCAACAGCGAGGGGATCGCCTCGTGCTTCATCCGGGGAGCGAACATCGAACACGTAAGTGGTTCGATCGAGCTCGCCCATCATCCGCTTGACGTCAACGCAATTTGCTTCTTGCAGCGAGAAGCGCTCAATCAGCGCCTCCGCCCGTTTTCTTGATGCGGCAAGTCCGGCCGCATCCAGCGCGGGAAATGGGCCTGGCCGGTTGTCCCGCTCGAGATCGCGGCCTGACAGGGCCCATCCCTGCGTGCCGTTTTCCAGTGCCGCGACCGAGCCGTCAATGCCTGTGAGCATCAGTCCGATTGCACCGGTGATTCCACGAGTCCGGCCCGCACAGGTAATAAGGACCTGCGGCGCGTCGCCAAGCGTGGATATCCGGTGGGCCAATTCGCCATTGGGCAGGCAGACAGAGCCCGGCACCCGCATCTTGGCGTATTCGGCAGCCGGACGCGCATCGAAAAACGCGGGAGCCCGGCCTTCAGCAATCGCCTGTGCAAGCTCATCCGCCGTCATCATTTTCGGCCGCCAGATGTGCTCGGCCATCTCGCCCAGCGTCTTGGAGGGAACATTGACACCCTTGTAGACAGGGTAGCCGGCCTTCTCCCAGGCCGGCATGCCTCCCTCGATCCAGCGGATGTCCGTGTATCCGATTTCCCTCAGGCGGCGATGGGCCCGTTGCGCGACGCCGTCGCCATTGTCGATGAGCAGCAGCGGCACTGTCAGCCGCGGCGCCAAGGCGCCGATCCGCTGTTCCAACTGGCTGAAGGGCAGGGGTGTGGCAAACAGCGGATGGCCTTCGGCAAACTGACCGGCCTCGCGAATATCGAGGAATGCAATTTCCTGTCCGCCATGAACCCGTGTGCGTGCGTCCTTGACGCCAAGCGAAGTCATGCGTCGCCGCCTGGTTCCGGCAACACTACCGGGTCGTCATGAAAGAAGGACCAGAATGCCTGATAAACCAGGTCCGGCCTGTGTTCCGCCGGATAGTGCCCGGTAGGGATTGCACATCCCTGGAGATGATCGGCCCATTCCCCCCATGCCTGCACCGGATTGAAATGGCGGCCGCAATGACTGTTGGACCCCCACAGCACAAGCACCGGACACGTGATCCGCCGCTTTCCGAAATCGGCCTTGTCCATCTTGAGATCCAGCGTCACCGTCGCCCGGTAGTCCTCGCAGACGGCATGGATCTGCTCATGGGTGGTGCAGCGGACATATTCGGCCATGGCTTCGGGCGTGAAGATTTCCAATCCAACCCCCTTCTTGTTGAGCTTGTAATGGATGTAATAGTCGAGATCGGCGCCAATCAGCCGCTCGGGAAACGGCGCCTTCTGCGCCATGAAGAACCAGTGATAGCTTTCGAGCCCCCAGCCCATGGTCACATTGGTCAACACCGTGTGGGTCGGCACGATATCGAGAGCCGCAAGGTGGGTGACGCGCTGCGGCTGGTCGAGCGCCATCCGGAACCCGACCCTTGCGCCCCGGTCATGACCCGCTACCGCGAATTTCTCAAAGCCGAAATGATCCATGACATCGAAGGCGTCCTCACCCATCGCCCGGAAGGTGTAGGCAGAATGGTCGGGTTGTCCATCTGGCTTGGAACTGTCGCCATATCCGCGCAGGTCCATGGCGATGACAGTGAATCCTTGCGCCAGCGAAGGCGCGACCTTGTGCCAGCTCACAAGGGTCAGCGGATTGCCGTGGATGAGCAGAAGCGGGGGGCCTTCGCCGGCGATGGCGACCTGAATCTCTGCGCCCCTTGTCTTCACGGTTTGTCGCCGAAACCCTTCCATCAGGGTGGCGGAGGTCTTGAGCGGCGGCGGTGCAACTGATGACATGATGATTTCTCCATATTGTAAATTGTTTACAATACAAAAGGCTGCTACACAATTGCGGAGCGGAAAATTTGCCCCGCCATGGCGATATTTGAGGGAGACCGATCGTGATCATCAAGGACATTCGCGCCAGCCTGCACAAATTTTCCATAACCATTCCGCTGCTGGAGGGCCGCGTCGAAGGCTATGGCAGAGCCGAGCAGACACACTTTGTCTTCTGCCAGGTCGAAACTGAGGACGGCACAATCGGCTTCGGGCTGACCGGCCATTTTCTCGCCAGATCGGTGATCGTGGCGCTGCACGAACACATCCTGCCGGTGGTCAAGGGCATGGACGTGCGTGACGTTGAAAAGATCCATCAGCAGATCTGGCAGAAGCTCAATCCGCGCGCCATGTCGGGGACAATATCGATGGCGTTGTCGTGCCTGGATATCGCGCTTTGGGACATTGCGGGCAAGCAGTCCGGCCGCAGCGTCGCCGCCATGCTGGGCAATGCCCGCGACCGGATTCCGGCCTATGTGACCTTCGGTTTTCCGCAATATGACATCGATCAGCTGGCCGATGCGGCCCGACTTCATGTCGCCAACGGGTTTACCGCATTGAAATCCGTTGTGGCTGTCGACAAGGGCGGCTGGCGTGAGGATGCCCGGCGAATCAAGGCAATTCGCGACGCTGTCGGCCCTGACATCGACATCATGATCGACGCCAACTATCTCTTCAATCCGGTCGAGGCCAGCTATCTCTGCCGCGAAATCGAGGATTGCCGCATCACCTGGTTTGAAGAACCGGTAACGCAGAATGATGCCCGTGCGCTGGGCGACCTGCGCCGGTCTACCCGGATTCCGATTGCTGCAGGGCAGATGGAAGGGCACCGCTGGCGGCACCGGGAGTTCATCGAGCATCAGTCGGTGGATATTCTCCAGCCGAACGTGACCTATTGCGGCGGCTTCACCGAGGCGCGGAAGATCGCGCATCTCGCCCAGACCTACAACATGCCGATTGCCAATGGCGGCGGCTGGCCCTTGTTCAACATGCATCTTCTGGCGGGCATGATGAACGGTTGGATAGCGGAATGGCATCTCGGCATGGTCGCAGTCGGAGAAACCCTGTTTACCGATGCGCCCAAGCCCCAGAATGGCTGGTTGGTTATCCCTGACCGTCCAGGGCTTGGGTTGACGTTGAACGAGGACGCCTTTCGCGACACATTGGTCGTCTGAAAAGGATATTCGACCAAATTGTTGACAATCGACAGAAATACATTCACCCTCCGCAGGGCCGGGCAATCAAGCTCTGTCTTGTCAGTTTCATAGTTTCTCGGGAGGAAACCAAATGCGTTTTCAGCACTTCATTGCAGCCACATTGGCTGCAACAGCAATGTCGGTTTTTCCGGCAGCCGCCGCGGATTATCCGGTGCCCACCGTAACCTTGGTCACGCATTCTAGCCCCGGTGGCGGCAGTGATGTGTTCCTGCGCGAAATGTCGAAATACCTGGCACCCGAACTGGGTGTGAATGTTGTTGTCGAAAACGTGAGTGGCGGCTCCGGCGCCAAGGCCATGGCCGATCTCGCCCAGGCGCCTGCGGATGGCTCGCGTTTTTATGCGACCACGCCGACCTTCATCTACACATCGCTGCTCTCCGAACCGGAGTTCAAATATACCGATCTCGAGCCGCTGGTGAATTTCTTCATCGACCCTGAAGTGATCTACACCGCCACCGGCAGCGCCTATCAGACGCTTGAAGACGTCATCAAGGAGTCGCGCGAAAGCCGAGGCCGCTGGGGCGCGGCAAACCCCGCCTCGCTGGAGCGCCAGGCTCTTGAACAGCTCAAGGCTGCAACCGGCGTCGATGCGGGCATCGTCTCCCATGAGGGCGGCGGCGATCTGATGATAAACGTGCTCAATGGTACGCTTCAGATTGGCGTTGGTGAGGTTCAGGAAATTCAATCCCAGCTCGAAGCTGGCGAAGTCCGCCTGCTCGCGACTTTCTCCGATACACGCCTCGACAACTATCCGGATCTGCCGACCGTCGAAGAACTCGGCTACGGCGTGGTGGTGCGGAAGTTCCGCGGCATCGCCGGGCCAAAAGGCTTGCCGGCGGACGTGATCGCGGCATGGGAGAAGGCCACCCAGGCGGTCCTGGCTTCGCCCGACTACAAGAAAGCCTATGAGGCCAACAATCTCAGGGCCAATTACATGTCCCACACGGAATACGGCCAGTTCATTGACGACTTTGCCAATGAGACCGAGACCTTTCTGCGCGAAACCGGCGTGATCCAATAGCCGCTGCAACATGATCTGGGCCGCGCTGACGAGGCGCGGTCCCGGCTTCTCGTACCTGTTCTGCCATGCACAGGCTTGTATGACCTCAGTCGCGTTCACGTGACCTCTGGAGGTCATTTTATCCCGGACGCCAGCCACCACCACTCGGATGCAAAGGACACACCATGCTCAGTCGCGATTTTGTCAGCGGTCTGGCTGCCGTCTTGATTGGCGCTGTCTACCTGGTCTTTGCCTACCAACTCAGGACCAGTGCGCTTGACGACTCGGTCGGGCCCGGAGGTTTGCCCAGAACTTATGGCTGGTTGCTGTTGACGCTCGGCCTGTTGATCGCCGCTGGCGCCCTCATCAAACAGATCAGGTCAGGCACGGCTCTCGATCTGAAGCTGGAATGGAAGGGTCAGGGCCGGCGCATTGTCTGGGCTGGCGGCCTGCTGGCGATTGGGATTTGCTATATCGCCGGCGTCAGCACGCTCGGCTATCCGCTGGCCATCGCCTTGTTGCTCGCTGCTGTCGCGCTTTATCAGGGCGCACGTCCCGGACTTCACATCGCAGCCATCGGAATTGGCGGCGCCGCTTTTCTATGGGCGGTGTTCGTTCTCGTGCTGGGTGTTTCCATGCCCATGGGGTTGTTCGCTTTTCTTTAAATTGCAGCGTTCCTGCACGGAATCCCTTGCGGGGTCCGGCCAACTGGATTGAGCCAATGGAAATCCTCTACCAAACCGCCGTTCACCTCGGTGATCCCTACTTGTTTCTGGCCGCCGCCGCTGGTGTCGCCTGGGGGATTCTCGGTGGCGCCATGCCTGGCATTTCGCCATCGATTGCCATGGCACTGCTGCTCCCCTTCACCTACACGATGGAGCCGACGGGGGCGATTGTGCTGTTGGCTTCCACCTATGTCGGGGCTGAATATGGCGGATCCATCCCCGCCATCCTCATCCGCACGCCCGGCACCAATGCCGCCGCTGCCACAGTCATCGACGGCTATGAGATGAACAAGCAGGGCAAGGCGGGCCTGGCGCTCGGGATCTCGCTCTATTCGGGAGTTCTGGGCAGCCTGTTCGGCCTGATGATGCTCATGCTGCTCTCCAAGCCGCTGGCTTCGGTGGCTCTTGCTTTCACCCCGCCCGCCTATTTCGCCCTTGGCATCTTGGGATTGAGCGTGATTGCGACATTGTCGGGTGAATCGCTGCTCAAGGGGTTTGTCGCCGCACTTCTGGGGTTGATGATCGCCACGATCGGGACCGATCCCGTAACCGGCTCGAACCGCTTCACCTTTGGCAGTTCGGACCTGCTGACCGGCATTGCGCCGGTGCTGATCATGGTCGGCATGTTTGCCATGAGCGAACTCCTGGTTCAGGCGTCCGACCGCAGCGAGGGCATCAAGGTTTTGTCGCGTCCGCGTATGGAATTCCCCGGCCGCAAGCTCGCAAAGCGGTTGGCGTTCCCGCAGGCAATCGGAGCGTCGATCGGAACATTTGAAGGGGTAATGCCCGGAGCAGGCGGCACCATCGCGTCGTTCATGTCCTACAATGAAGCGCGGCGCTGGTCGCGTCACAAGGATGAATTCGGCAAGGGCTCTCCCGAAGGCATAGCGGCGCCGGAAACCGCCAACAATGCCGTGGCCGAGACCGCGCTTGTGCCGCTTCTCTCCTTCGGCATTCCGGGTTCAAACTCGACCGCCATCCTGCTCGGAGGCTTTCTCATCCATGGTCTGGTGCCGGGTCCGATGCTGTTCACCCGTTCCGCGGACGTGGTCTACGGGCTTTATGCAGGGCTGTTCATTGCGGCGCTCAGCCTGCTGGCGATCGGCATGTTGATGCTGCCGGTCTGCATCTGGCTGGTCAATCGCCCGCGGCCCTACCTCAGTGCCTTCATATTCGCCTTGATCCTGTCGGGCATCTACTCCATTCACGCCTCGCTGTTTGATCTCGCGATCATGCTGGTTGCGGGAACGGTCGGCTTCTTCATGCGCATGCTGCGCATTCCGTTCCTGCCTGCCGTTCTCGGTCTTGTGCTCGGCTATCTGGTCGAGAGCAGCTTTCGCCGGTCACTGGTGGTGTCGGGGGATGATATGTCGATCTTTTTCACCGACAAAGTCTCCCTGGCGCTGCTTGTCGTCGCCTTCCTGTTTGTCGCCGGTTCCGTTGGCAAACGCATTCTCGATGCTGTTCGCCATCGCCCATCAGCCAAATATTCGGAGGGTTCGGAATGAATTCCAACCAGACTGCACCACAAGACAGCGCAAGCGTCTCGGAACGTCTTGCCGCGTGGATCGAAACGATCTCCACTGAAGATGTCTCGGCGACCACTTCCGCAACCGCACGCAATATCCTTGTTGATGTTGTCGGCCTCTGCGTCGCCGCCCGCGACACCGACTATGTCAGAGCCGTCAAGGCGGCCGCCGAACCGGGTGATCACATCATCATTGGCCACGCGGAACGGGTCTCGCCATCAAGCGCCGCCTTGATCAACGGGACGGCGGCCCATGGGGAGGATTTTGACGATACCTTCGAAGGTGGACCGGTTCATTCCGGAGTTGTTCTGGTTCCCGCGCTGATGGCTGCGGGCCAGATGCATGGCCTGAGCAATGAGCGTGTGATGCTGGGGATTGCCGTAGGTGTCGAGGTGCTGTGCCGGCTCGCGTTGACCTTGCCAAAAGCCGTGCACAAGGCAGGCTTTCATCCGACCGCGGTGTTGGGCGCTTTCGCGGCAACCGCCGGGATATGCGCGGCTTGCCAGGCCGACAGGAAGACCACCGCCAATGCGCTCGGTATCGCGGGCAGCATGGCGTCCGGCATCATCGAGTATCTGGGTGATGGCACCTGGACGAAAAGGATGCACCCTGGCTGGGCCGCCCAGTCATCCCTTCGCGCCTATGGCATGGCGAAGGCCGGCTTCAAGGGACCGCGCCAGGTGTTCGAAGGCACCCACGGCGCTTTTTCCGCATTTGCCCCCTCGATCACGCCATTGACGGACAAATTGTTTACCGATCTGGGCAAGGTCTGGGTGATGGACCTGATCACCTTCAAGCCCTATCCCTGTGGCACCATGGTCCAGCCCTATATCGATTGCGCCATGGCGCTGAAGGCGCGGTCCGTGAGCACCTCCGGCATCAAGCGCATCGTCTGCAAGACCGCCGAAGGCATCGTCCATCGGCTGTGGGAGCCGCTTGAACTCAAGCAACAGCCGCCCACCGCCTATGCTGCCAAGTTCTCCGTGCCCTATGGCGTCGCGCTCGGGCTTGTCCGTGGCCATGCCGACCTCGGCGATTTCACCGATCAATCGGTCACCGATCCGGATCTGCTGGCGATTGCCGCCAAGGTCGATTTCGAGATCGATCCCGGCAATCCGTATCCGGCGGCATTCACCGGTCATGTCCGCATCGAATACGAGGATGGGCGGATTGAGGAGGCCGAGCGCGGCCATATGCGCGGCGGGGCGATCGAACCGCTCAGCCGGCAGGAAATCGACGACAAGTTTCGCGCCAATATGCGCTTTGGCGGCCATGCCGTCCCGGACGCGGTGCTCGCCCTTTGCGACCGCATCGCCGCCGGCGAAGGCAATGACGCCATCATCAGGGAGTTGGGACAGACATGACATCGGCAAGCAATCAGGATCTTCAAGGCCGCGTGGCGCTCGTCACCGGCGCCTCGCGCAACATTGGCCGCGCCATCGCTGTCGCGCTCGCGAGCCGCGGCGCAAACATTGCCGTCCATGTCGGCCAGGACCACGCCGCGGGCGAGGAGACCGCCGCGGCGGTCCGGGCAGCAGGCGGCGAGGCCCATGTGCTGAGCGGCGACCTGTCCAACCCCGATATTGCGCGGTCGGTGGTGGCCAATGCCGCTGGCCAGTTCGGCCGGTTGGACATGGTCATCAACAATGCGGCCATCCGGCCCGAAGCGCCCTTTGCCGAGCTCACCTACGAGAACTGGCGCAAGGTCATGGGCATCGCGCTTGATGCGGTGTTTCTGGTGTCGCAGGCAGCACTGCCCCATCTCAAGGCAAGCGACATGGCCTCCGTCGTCAATATCGGCGGACTGACCGGCCATACGGGGGCAACTGAGCGCGCCCATGTGATCACCGCCAAGGCCGGCCTGGTCGGGCTCACCAAGGCCATGGCCCACGAATTGTCGCCCTTAGGGATCACCATCAATTGCGTCTCGCCGGGCCTGATCCAGACGGCCCGGCTTGGTGCCGCGGCCCACGCGCCCAAGCACCATGACACCCGCACCAATCTGGTTGGACACCGCGGCTCGCCGGAAGATGTGGCCGAAGCCGTCGCCTTCCTCTGCGGTCCGGCAAGCCGCTACATCACCGGCGAGACCCTGCATGTGAACGGCGGTGCGTATCTCGCATGATCAAGAACCCGATCCTGTCCCTTGCCCTCGGCCTGCTGGTCTCGGCGCTTTTCGGCGCCGCGTTCACCTGGGCCGGCGTGCCGCTGGGCTGGATCCTGGGCGCCATGGCGGGCGCTGCCCTCTATGGCAACACGGCAGGCCTGTCGGGCAGGACGCGCTACCTGCGCCGCGCCGGACAATTGCTGGTCGGTACCGCCACGGCGGGCGTGCTCACGCCGGCGCTTCTTGATACGATGGGCGGCCTGTTTCCGGCCATGGTGGCTGCCGCCATCGCCGCCAACGCCTTTGGGCTGCTGCTCGCCTGGCCGCTCGCCTACATCGCCGGCACTGACCGGACCACGGCACTCTTGTCCTCGCTGCCCGCAGGCATGGCGGAGATGGCGTCGCTGGCAAGGCAGGTCAACGCCCGGACCGAAGTGGTCACCGTGGTGCATACGATCCGGGTCATTCTGGTGGTGCTGTGCGTTCCGGTGTTTCTCGGCATATCCGGGTCCGGAATACCCGACGCCGTCGACAATGGAGGCAGCGTCGGCGCGCTTCTTGCCTGCTTTGGCCTGGGACTGGCTTTTGCGCTTGTGTCTGATCGGCTTGGCCTGCTCAATCCCTACATCATCATGCCGATGCTGGTCGGCATCTTCTTCGTCTTTGGCGGTTTTCCGATCGCCCAGATGCCGGTTCCGCTGCTGATCGCCGCCCAGGTGCTGATCGGGTTCTCCCTCGGGGCGCGCCTGAAGCGGGACGATTTCGCCCGCATGCCGCGCGCCGCCCTGGCTGGCGTGGTCTGCGGACTTGCGCTGATTGCCTTCATGGCGCTTGCCGTGGCGCCGCTGCTGACCGCGATGACCGGAACGGATCTCTCCGTCCTGGTGCTGGGCACGGCGCCAGGGGGACTGGGCGAGATGATTGCCTCGGCCAAGGCGCTGGGCGTTGCCTCCGCGCTGGTGGCCGGTTTCCAGTTTGTCCGCTCGTTCCTCACCAATATGATTGTTCCGTCCTTGCTTCTCCGGTTTACCGGACGGCCGCCCAAGAAGGGGAGTTCCAAATGAAAATCCTTGAGATAAGGGAGGCAGTCGCCTCGATCGCCTCACCCATCCGCAATGCCTATATCGATTTTTCCAAGATGACGGTCAGCGTCGTCGCGGTGATTACCGATGTGATCCGCGACGGCAAGCCGGTCATAGGCTACGGGTTCAATTCCAACGGCCGCTATGCCGCGAGCGGACTGCTGAACGAGCGTTTTCTGCCGCGTCTGCGTGAGGCCGATCCCGATGCACTGATCAATGATGCCGGCGACAATCTGGACCCGCACAAGATCTGGTCGGTGATGATGTCGAATGAAAAGCCCGGCGGCCATGGCGAGCGCTCGGTGGCCGTCGGCGTGGTCGATATGGCCGTGTGGGATGCAGTGGCAAAGATCGCCGGCGTGCCGCTCTACAAGCACCTTGCCAGCGCCTTTGGCGACGGTCAGCCCGATGCCAGTGTCTTTGTCTATGCGGCCGGCGGGTACTATTATCCCGGCAAGGACGACAGCCAGCTTCAGGCCGAAATGCGCCGCTATCTCGACATGGGCTATTCGGTGGTCAAGATGAAGATCGGCGGGGCGTCGCTTGACGAGGACATGCGGCGGATCGAGTCCGTACTCGAAGTGGTCGGCGGCGGCCAGCATCTGGCCGTCGACGCCAATGGAAGGTTCGACCTGGAGACCGCCTTGGCCTATGCCGAGGCGATGAGGAAATATGATCTGTTCTGGTATGAGGAGGCGGGCGACCCGCTGGATTACCAGTTGCAGGCCGAACTTGCGAAAGCCTATCCGGGCGCCATGGCCACCGGGGAGAACCTGTTCTCCCATCAGGACGCCCGCAACCTCGTTCGTCATGGCGGCATGCGCCCCGACCGGGACTGGCTGCAATTTGACTGCGCGCTGAGCTATGGTCTGGTGGAATATCTGCGCACGCTCGAGGCGATCGGCAAGGAGGGTTTTTCCAGCCGCAACTGTATCCCGCATGGCGGCCATCAGCTGTCGCTGAACATCGCCGCCGGCCTCAAGCTGGGCGGCAATGAATCCTATCCTGAAGTCTTTGCGCCGTTTGGCGGATTTGCCGACGGCATCAGGGTCGAGAACGGCCGCGTCGGCCTTCCGGATGCGCCGGGTATCGGCTTTGAGCAAAAATCCGAACTGATCAAGACCATGCGCGCCATCACTGAAACCTGAGTACACTACGGCCGCCGCAACACAACAAACGGAAGACATGCATGGAACCGACCAACGCCGAAGACATCGCTGAAATCCGCCGCTCCGTTGCCGCGCTGTGTGACCGCTTCGGCAATGAATATTGGCGCGAGCTCGACCGCGAGCGCAAATATCCTTCCGACTTCGTCAATGCCATGACGCAATCGGGGTTTTTGGGCGTGCTTGTGCCTGAAGCCTATGGCGGCGTCGGCCAGGGCCTGGTGGTGGCGGCCAACATTCTCGAGGAAGTTCATGCCTGCGGGGCCAACGCGGCCGCCATCCACGCCCAGATGTACACGATGGGGACGTTGCTCAGGCATGGCAGTGCGGCGCAGAAGGAGATGTGGCTGCCGAAGATTGCCACGGGCGACGTCCGGCTGCAGGCCTTTGGCGTGACCGAACCGGCGGCGGGCACCGACACCACCTCGATCCGGACTACGGCGGAACGGCGCGGCGGGACCTATGTGATCAACGGACAGAAGGTATGGACCTCGCGGGCCGAGCACTCCGACCTGATGATCTTGCTTGCCCGCACCACCCGCAAGGAAGACGTGGCCCGGCGAAGCGACGGCCTGTCGGTCTTCCTGGTCGACATGAAGAAGGCGCTCGGCCACGGCATGACCATCAAGCCGATCCGCGCCATGATCAACCATTCCACCACCGAGGTCTTTTTCGACGATCTGGAGATCCCGGCCGACTGCCTGATCGGCGAGGAGGGCAAGGGCTTCCGCTACATTCTCGACGGCATGAATGCCGAGCGCATATTGATCGCTGCCGAGTGCATTGGCGACGCCACCTGGTTCACCCGCAAATCGACGAGCTACGCCAATGAGCGTGTGGTCTTTGGCCGTCCGATCGGCAAGAACCAGGGCGTCCAG
Organism: Hoeflea sp.; assembly: GCA_019084245.1. Lineage (GTDB taxonomy): Bacteria > Pseudomonadota > Alphaproteobacteria > Rhizobiales > Rhizobiaceae > Hoeflea. The sequence continues at coordinate 70,763 of JAHRFE010000004.1, read as the reverse complement.
TTTCCGATCGCCCGCGCTCATGCCGAATCCGCCGCGGCGCGTCTGATGGTCTATCAGGCGGCGGGCCTGTTTGATGCGGGAGAGCCCTGCGCGGCGGAGGCCAACATGGCCAAGCTTCTGGCTTCGGAAGCTTCCTGGAAAGCCGCCGACACCTGTCTGCAAACTCATGGCGGCTTTGGCTTTGCCGAGGAATATGATGTCGAGCGCAAGTTCCGCGAAACCCGGCTCTACCAGGTGGCGCCAATCTCGACCAACCTGATCCTGTCCTATATCGGCGAGCATGTGCTTGGCATGCCGCGTTCCTATTGAGGTTGAAGATGGCCGCCCAACCCTTCAAGAACCTCCTCGTCATCAGCATCGAACAGGCTGTCGCCGCTCCCTTTTGCAGCTGCAAGCTCGCCGATGCCGGCGCTCGCGTGATCAAGGTCGAGCGCCCCGAAGGTGATTTCGCCCGCAATTACGACCGGCTGGCCGATGGCCATTCCTCCTATTTCGTCTGGCTCAACCGGGGCAAGCAATCGGTGGCGCTTGATCTCAAGCAGCCCGCCGACAGGGCGGTTTTGAAGTCGATGCTGGCGCGCGCCGATGTGCTGATCCAGAATCTCGCCCGCGGCGCCATGGCGCGCCTGGGACTGGACGCGGAAAAGCTCAAGGCGGACCATCCCCGCCTGATCCAGTGCAACATCAGCGGCTTTGGCGAAACCGGTCCCTACAAGGACAAGAAGGCCTATGACCTGCTGGTGCAGGCGGAGGCCGGGCTTGCGTCGATCACCGGCACCGCCGAGGCGCCGGCGCGGGTTGGCGTCTCGGTCTGCGACATCGCCACCGGCATGTATGCCTATGCCGCGATCCTGGAGGCGCTGGCGGTGCGTGGCGTGACCGGGGAGGGCGCCATTCTGGATGTCTCGATGTTTGACGCCATGGCCGACTGGATGACCGTACCGCTGCTGCAGACACGCGGCAGCGGCGAGAACCCGCCCCGTCTGGGGCTGCATCACGCCTCCATCGCGCCCTACGGCGCCTATCGCTGCGGCGATGACCGGGATGTTCTTTTTTCCATCCAGAACGAACGCGAATGGCTGAGCTTTTGCACCGGAGTGCTGGGCCGACCGGACGTCGCAACCGACGTCCGGTTTTCAAGCCCATCGGCGCGCACGGCCAATCGCGGCGAGCTCGACGCGATCATTCTTGAGGTGCTTGCCCGATCAACGGCCGCAGAAATCCTGGCAAGTCTCGACAGAGCCCGCATCGCCAATGGCCTCGCCAACACGGTCAAGGATGTTCTGGCCCATCCACATCTGCGGCAGATCGCGGTTGAGGCCGGAGAGGGCAGTGTCGCCATGCCTGCACCACCCGCGATCCGGCGTGGAGAAACGCAATCCTACGGCCGCGTTCCGGAGCTCGATGGCGACGGCGACGCCATTCGCCGCGAATTCGCGAACGACATGCAAGATCCAAAGAAGGCTGACTGAGATGAGCAATGACACAACCGTGCCTGCAAGTGATCCATGGGCCTCGCTCACCGGGTTGACCGTTGCAGCAAGCCGCTTTGTCGCCAATCACCGCTATGAGGATATGAGCGCGGAGACGCTGCGTCTTGCCCGCCGCTGCATTCTGGACGGCCTGGCGGTAGCGCTTGCGGGCAGCGAGCAGCCTGGCATGAAGCCGGTCGGCGACTATATCGCAAGCCTGGGGGGCGCGCCGCAGGCGCGTCTGCTCGGCAAGTCGGCCGCACGGGTCCCCGCCCATCTCGCAGCCCTGTGGGGCGGCACGGCGGGACATGCCATGGATTGGGATGACACGCAGCTCGCCGAAGGCCCGGGACGGCCCTACGGGCTCTTGATGCATCCGACCATGCCGCCGCTGGTGGCGGCACTCACACTGTCCGATCTCGTCTCCCAGGAACAGGGCGCGCCGGTGGACGGAAAGAGGTTCATCGCCAGTTTCACCGCTGGCTTTGAAGTTGGCTGCAAGATTGCCGAGGCGATCAATCCCGATCATTACATGCGCGGCTTCCACACCTCCGGCACCATCGGCACCTTTGCGGCAGCGGCCGCTGCGGCCCACATGCTGGGTCTGGATGAAGAGGCAACGGCCCGCGCGCTCGGCCTTGCGGCCTCCATGGCCTCGGGCATCCGCGCCGGCTTCGGTACCATGACCAAGCCGATGCATGTCGGCCGCGCCGCCGAGAATGGCGTCACCGCAGCCCTGCTGGCGCGGTTCGGCATGTCGGCCAATCCGGAGGCGCTCGACGGCCGCTGGGGCTACCTCGCCATTGCCGGACCCGGCGGCGACCCCGGGCTGGTGCGCGACCGCTTCGGCGCGCCGCACAGCATGGAAAGCCCCGGCGTCAGCATCAAGCCCTATCCATCCGGCGTGCTGACCCATCCGAGCATGGACGCGATGCTGTTTCTGATGCGCGAGAATGGCCTGAACGCCGCCGACATCAAATCCGTGACGCTAAAGGCCGGCAGCAATGTGCTGGGGCCGATCCGCTTCCGCATCGCCCGCACCGAACTGGAAGGCAAGTTCTCATTCGCGTTCCTTCTCGCGGCCATTATTCTGGAAGGGCGCGCGGGCAAGGCCGAATTCACCGATGAGTTCGTGCTGTCGGACGCCTGCCAGGACATGCAGGGCAGGGTGGAAACGATCTTCGATCAATCGATCGAGGACATGGGTTGGGACCGGATCCGCTCGAAGATCGAAGTTGTCACCCATGACGGCCGCTCCTTTGAACGATGGGCCGATGAAGCCTATCGCGGCAGCCCGCACAATCCCTTGTCGGATGACGAACTTGAGGCAAAATTTACCGACTGCGCCGCAGGCCTGCTGCCTGTCGAGCGCTTGAGACAGGTCTTCGACATGGTCTGGAGCCTTGAGGACGCGCCCGATATCGGCCGTCTTTATGATCTCCTGGAGTGGGGATAGGCGATGACATCGACCGGGCACAACGCGGTGCAGGTACTGGAAGACCGCGCCGACCTTCAGCGGGCGCGGTTGCTGCAATCGATCCTGCCTGTTCCAAGGCCGCTTGAGGACGGATCCGAACTTCCCTTCCTCAGCCACTGGTGCCAGTTCCACCAGGCCGTGGCCCTCGCCGATGTCGGACCCGATGGCCATCCCAAGGTGGGAGACTTCATCCCGGATACAGGCCTGCCGCGCCGGATGTGGGCCGGAAGCCGGGTTGAATTCCTTGCTCCGCTCCATGCGGGAGCCGCGCTCAGGAAAGTCTCCTCCGTCAAGGCGATCACGCCAAAGGAAGGCCGCAGCGGAAAATTGTGCTTCGTGACGGTTTCCCACGAGATTAATGCCGATGGCGTTCTGTGCATCCGCGAAGAGCAGGATCTTGTTTATCGCGAGGCGGCGCGGGGTCCAGCCGCAGGCAAGCCGGAATGGATGGAGGCCCCGCAAGGCGCCCAGTTCAGCGAGACCGTCAGGCCCGATCCGGTGATGCTGTTTCGCTATTCGGCACTGACTTTCAACAGTCACCGCATCCATTATGACCGAAACCATTCAGTTGAGACCGAAGGACACGGCGGCCTGGTTGTCCACGGGCCGCTGATCGCCACATTGCTGGTCGACCTGCTTGGCCGCAACGCCAGCTGGCACCCTCTGCGCAGCTTCTGCTTCAAGGCTGTCAGCCCGCTTTATGACACCAGCCCGTTCGAGATTTCGGGTCGCATGGAAGACGACGGAGCCATCCTCTGGGCCCATTCGGGAACAGGCGGACTTGCCATGGAGGCACGGGTCGAATTCGCCTGCTAAGAAGACCGGCCAGGTTTTTGGAACCGGCACCTTCGGCTGAGATCCGACCTTCACATAGGCTGCTCCGGGCCCGTCTGGCAGATTGCTGTGGTGCAACCACTGGCAGATTCATGCCGCGGAGCTAAAGTTGACGTGCGTTCAAATGTGAGGCCAAATCCAATGATCGACATTTGGGTGGGGCCGGAAAATGCAGTCTGATTTTTGCAAACTCCTCAAAATTCAAAAACCCATTCTCTCCGCGCCTATGGGGGGTGCGGCTGGTCCCGATCTGGTCGCTGCCGTTTGTGGCGCAGGCGGTTATGGCGTTATTCCCTTGTGGGGCCAGTCGGCAGATCAAGTCATTGCCGGCATCGATCAGGTTAGAGCGCTGACGGACCGGAGTTTTGCCGTGAACCTGAATCTGTCCTTTCCTTACGAGGACCAGTTGCAAGCGTGCATCGACAAGAAGGTTCATGCGGTGTCGCTGTTCTGGGGAATGAAGCCATCCGCCATCGCAACAGCCAAGCAAGGCGGCCTGGTCGTTTTGGTCACCGTGGGCAGCGCAGAAGAAGCGCGCATCGCCGAAGACGCGGGTGCGGATGTCATCATAGCACAGGGCTGGGAAGCTGGAGGCCATGTCTGGGGTCAGGTATCTACCATGGCGCTCATCCCCGCCATCGTCGATGCCGTTCGCATTCCTGTCGTTGCGGCAGGTGGCATTGCCGATGGGCGCGGAATGGCCGCTGCCATGATGCTCGGTGCGTCAGGCGTCTGGATCGGCACCCGTTTTTTGGCGAGCAAGGAAGCAACCATTCACGATGATTATCGCGAACGCATTCTGAACGCCACCGAGACGCAGACGGTATGGAGTCACGATCTTTATGATGTTGATTGGCCAGACGCGCCGCATCGCACCTTGTCCAATTCGACCTCACGGATATGGCGTGAGGCAGGCTCGCCAGCCCCGTCCAACCGTCCCGGCGAAGACGAGGTTATCGGATATCGGCCCGGTGGTGATGCAGTATTAAGGTACCAAAGCTATACGCCACGTCCAGGCACCAGGGGAGATGTCGAAGCCATGTCACTTTGGGCCGGCCAGGGCGTGTCTCTCGTGCGAAGCATCATGTCGGCGGCTGACATCGTCGATGAAATCTACCGCGAGGCAAAACAGGTAATGCAGTCCCGACAGTCGATTCTCTAGACTGCGCGCCGCACAAATCGGCTTGCGAAAGGCTGCTTTGGGGCGCGTTTCAGCAAAAGCTGTGGCAGGCCTTCGTCAAGGGTCCCGTCGAGGCACTCCGAAGATAGCGGGCGGTTGCGGACTGGCCGCAACCGCCATTGTCGCCATAAGCGTGGCTCCTGCTATCGGGGGCGCAGGCTGAACAGGCGGCTGATCGTCAGCACCGTGGTGAGGAGCGTTCCGGCGGATAGTCCGATCCAGATGCCTGTGACGCCCAGATCATGCCACTCGCAGAGATAGACGCCGAGCGGCGCGCCCACAGCCCAATGCCCGACCAGCGCATAGATCATCGGAACGCGGGTATCCTTGCGTCCGCGAAGCAGCCCGGCCGCTGCAGCACCTGGCGTGAAGATGAACTCCATGACGCCGAGCAGGATCAGAAGTCCCACTGCAAGGCCGGCCGCAGCGACACCCGCCGGGCTGTCGTCGAAGAAGGCGCCGGAAAGCGGTCCAGCGCCGCCTGCGAGCAGCAGAACGATGAGGGAGCCGAATGCGAGCGAGATTGCGAGGCTGCTCGTGAACACGGCCCGCTCGGCGCGGGAATCGCCCTGGCTGTGCGCACGGGCCATCCGGACCATCGAGGCCTGGAGCAGTGCTGCCGGGATGGCATAGGCGACTCCGGCGGTGCGCAGGGTGAGTGTGTGGGCCGCGACATCCGCGGCACTCTGTGTTGCGGCATAGATCGTCGCGGCGAGGAAGACACCGACTTCCGCGACGGTGGTGATTCCGATGGGCAGGCCGACACGGATCACCGTGGCCAGGCCACGCCAATCGACGGAAGCCCAGGCGACAGACATATCGACCGGCGTGGCGATCGCTCTTATGGAGGCACGGCGGGCGATGACGATGAGGATCGCCAGGCTCACCGAGGCGACGAGCAGCGTGGAGATGCCGGTGCCGGTGGGACCGAATGCCGGGACGGGGCCGAAGCCGTTCATGAAAACATAGTTGCCGAGCGCATTCAGCGGCAGCATCACGACGGTGACTTTCAGGAACACCTTGGGCTTTTCGGCCGCCGTGAGCACGGTGCGGTAGAGCATGACGCCGAGCATCGGCACAAGCGTCAGCGCCATTGCGCGGGTGTATCCCTGGCCTTGGTGAAGGAGCGTCGCGTCGAGGCCAAGCAGCGGCAGCCAGTCGGGCGAGAACCAGACCAGCGGAACGGCCAGCGCGGCAATCAGCGCCACCATCAGCCAGCCAATCCGCAGTAGCCGGGCTGTCTCGGCGGCATCCGATCGCACGGTCGCCGCCGTGTAGAAGGGGGCAAGCCCGCCGAGTATGCCCGCACCGAGATAGAACACGATCGAGTAGAAGTCGCTGCCGACCGCGACGGCCGCCAGGGCCTCGGCGCCGAACATGACTGAAACCATGGCGGCATCGGTGACGCTCATCCCCATATTGACGAGTGCGATGAGCATGATGGGAGCGGCAAGCCTGAGGAGGGATCGCCCTTCCCGAATCTGCAGACCCAGGCAGGGTTCGACGGCAGACCCGGTCTGGCGGGCGGCATCAAGGTGGGCGATGGACATTTCTGGCACTCCAGATAAGGGGATTGAGGGGGCGCGGCGCCCGGCCTGGGCCGGACGCCGATGCCGGTCAGTCGCCGCCGAACTCGGTCTTGAAGGTCTCAAAATCGACCTGCATGCCGTTGAGGTATGTGCTCCAGTGCCGGACATAGGCGGCCTGGGCGACTGCCTCGGCGACCTCTTCGTCGGTGGCGCCGGCGACCTTGGCGAACTTGGTCTCGAGCCAGATGCAGTACTGACACGGGATTTGAGCCGCGACTGCGAGACCGATGAGCGACTTCACCTTCGGCTCCAGCTTGTTGGCGGGGTCGACCACCAACCCCTTGGTCATGGCCCATGCGCCTGCGACGCCGGTTGGCGGATAGGACTTGAAGTGGCCCGGCACGACGCCGAACGTCGCTTCGATGTCCTTGTAGGTGTCCTCGACCGAGGGCAGGTCCTGCGCTGAGGCGAAGGAGACGGCGCCCATCAGGGTTGCGGCGGCAAGCGTCGCGATTGCAAACGTCTTTTTCATTGTCGTTTTCCTTGTGTCTTTCACTTGAACGAAGGGCAGGGTTGTCCGTCTCCGCGCGCCCTTCACGCGCTGAGCAGGGAACCAACCGGGTCTTGGGCCGGGTGGGGTTTTCGCAGAGATCTGCATAGTCAGTCTGCGAAGTGTTCTCTCGCACCGGATGCGACAAATGGGATGTCGGATCGTCTCAGGCCGATGTCCTTGAGCTCGGCATCGGAGAGCCTGCTCAGCATCCAGGCATTGCGCCGCGTGCGGTGCAATCGGAGCAGGGTCGTTGCGGCTTTGGTCGCCGCGCGAGCAATGGTCGTTCTCATGGGTCTTTTCCTTGGTGTTGCTTGTTGATCGAAGGGCAGATCGGTCTGTCTCCGCGCGCCCTTCACGCTGCGAAGTCAGGAAGTTCAGGTCGTTGGTCCGGTTGGCGTTTCGGTTCGCTGGGGCATTGATGGCGCGCAAGCTGCCGACCCCGAGCGATTGGTTCGGGTCAGGGCTTGGCGCAGGCGAACCGGTTTCAGTCGATCGACGCGTCTAAGCTTGTTGCCGTCGGACCGAGTTCAGGCTGAAAACCGCCAGTACACCGACTCCGGGATCAGGTCCCGGGACCTCTCGAGCTGCTTCGTCATCCGGATGCAGCCGAAGCTGCTGCTGTTCTTCAGCGGCAGTTGTTCGCGCACCCCGGTCAGATACCCGAGCCTCTCAAAGAGTGCGGCGCCGGAGAGAGTTGCCGTCAGGGCGATGTCCCGCACGCAATGATCGCGCGCATCGCGTTCGATGTGAGTCATGATCGACGATGCAATGCCGCGCCGCGCCGCTGCAGGGTCGACGAAGAGTCCTTGAACGGTGGGCAAGGCCTCTGTCCGGGTGCTCTTGCCCAACCTTTTTGCATAGGCCGGCTGCCTGTGCGCCCAGCCTCCGCTGCCGAGGATCTTGCCGGCCGGGTTCTCGGCGACGAAGAAATGGCCTTCAGCGACGACGGCGTCCTCCATCGTCCCGTAGCGGGTGAGGAACCCGGCGATCTCTTCGTCCTGGTAATAAGGGCCGCCGAGGATCCACATCGAGCGCTCCTGCATGGCCCGGATCGACGGGATGTCGGCCGGGCGGGCGCGGCGAATGAAGAAGCGAAGCATGGTTATGGCGGGTGTCATCGGTATGTCTTTCTCAGTCTGGCCGAGGGGATGCGGCGCCTCAGCGCCGCACCTCGAAGATGAAGTTGAAAGGGGTTTCCGCGGCGCGGCGGAAATGGGTGAAGCCGGCCTTGCGGAACACGTCGGCCAGACGCGCCTGGCCTGCTTGCGCGCCCAGCACCATGGCGCCGCCTTCGGACACCGCGTGCGCGCAACAGATCGTGGTCGACGCTGAATAATAGAGCTGCGCAACCGGGGAGAGATTGTCCTTGACTTGGTCTTGCGCGAACGGCTCGACCAGCAGCACCGTGCCGCCCGGTGCAAGGGTCTTTTCCGCATGGCGGGCTGCCGCGACCGGATCGCCCAGATCGTGAAGGATGTCGAAGAAACAAATCAGTCCGTAGCCGCCATCGGGATAATCGTCGGCCCGTGTGAGCGAGAACTCGACGCGACCGGCAACCCCCGCGGCCGCCGCATTGCGCCGCGCCTCGTCGAGCGAGCCGGCATGGGTGTCGAAACCGTGGAAACGCGAGTTCGGGAATGCCTGCGCCATCAGCAGCGTCGAATGGCCATAGCCGCAGCCGACGTCGGCAACCGCGATGCCGGCATCGAGTGGTCCACGACACCGTCCAGCGCCGGCAGCCATTGCTGAACCAGGTTGGCGCGATAGCCGTTGCGGAAGAACGCCGCCGAGCCGCAGGACAGGCGCCGGTCATGGTCGCCCCAGGCGACACCCTTGCCGGTCCGGAAAGCCTCAAGCGACTTCGGCTCATCAAACCACATGGACGCCGGCACGTTCCAGGCATGCGGTATGTAGACCGGGCTGTCCTCGTCAGCCAGCACCATCGCCTGCTCGGGCAGCAGTTCATAGGTGTCGCTGAGCCCGTGATAGGCGAGATAGCCGCCGGCGGCCTGGGCGTTCAGCCATTCAGCCACGTAGCGCTCCGCGCAACCGGCGCGCTTGGCAATTTCCTTGGCGCTCAGCGGACCGGCGCCGGCCATGGCCTTGTAAAGGCCAAGCTTGCTGCCGAGGCTCACCATCACGCCGGTGTAGCCGGCCGTCAGGTCGCTGATGGCGCGTGTTGCAAAGGCCTCGAGCCTTGCCTGATCGATCTTGGGTGTATCCAGCATCGAAGTGTTCCTTCACCTGTTTGAGTTGCATTCAGAAGCGGCTGTGGTGTAGGTCATTAGGCAGGCTGCGCGACAGAGCCGCTTTCGCCCGCAATAGGTCCATTCGTGCCAATTGGGGGCCAGTTCTTGTGGCGCTGCGCGGGAGGTGGCGATGTCCCAGCAGATCACCCAGCACGCTTCGTCACCCCTTCGGGTCTGCATCGTCGCGTTGCCCGATGCAGTCATTTCGACGTTGGCCGGGATCTACGACGTCATGAACGGGGTTTCGACGATGGGAATCGCCAGCCCCGGTGCCGAACACCCCTTCACCATCGAGATCGTCGGCGAGCAGTCAGGGCCGTTGCGGCTTGCCAGTGGCGTTCCCATCGATGTGCAGCATGCAATTGAGAACATAACGGCATGCGACATCCTCATTGTCCCGTCAGTCCTGCTCAGACCCGGCGGGTGGGAGACGGGCCGCTACCCGAGTTTGGTCGACTGGATCAAGCGCATGCATCATGGCGGCGCGCGGCTGTGTTCGGCCTGTTCAGGCGTCTTCCTGCTGGCGGAGACCGGGCTTTTTGACGGGAAGGACGCGACCGTCCATTTCGGATACGCAAGCCAGTTCGCAGCCTGCTATCCCGCCGTGCCAATTCACCCCGAGCGTGTTCTAGTGATCTCGGGCACGCGCGAGGATCTGGTCAGCTCGGGCGCGTCCAACACCTGGCACGACATGGTGCTCTATCTCATCGCCCATCATGTCGGCGCTACGGTTGCGCAGGAGGTCGCGCGCATGTTCGCGCTGCAATGGCATCAGGATGGGCTGACCCCCTACATGATCTTCGAGGGCCGCAACGACCATGGCGACGCCGAGATCACGAACGCGCAGGAATGGCTGGCGACAAACTTCTCGGTCGCCAACCCCGTCGACGAAATGATCAAGCGCTCGAAGCTTGCCGAGCGCACCTTCAAGCGCCGCTTCGTCGACGCGACAGGGCTTGCGCCTCTCGCCTACGTCCAGCGCCTTCGGATAGAGGACGCCAAACGCCGTCTCGAACGCACCGGTTCGCCGGTCGACGAGATCAGCTGGCGCGTCGGTTACGAAGACGCCGCTTTTTTCCGCCGCCTGTTCAAGCGCACCACGGGGATGACGCCGGGGGCCTACCGCAAACGGTTCCAGATTCCGGAATTTGCGCGCGGGTGACGTGGGCGCAATTTGCGGTCGGGCCGCTGCCGTTGGTCGGCTGGCTCTTCAATCCGTTCATCCGCCGGTTCTTGTTCACTGAAGAAATGAGGTGCACCTGATGACTGCTGTCAGGTCGACTGACGCCGAGTTTCAAGCGGCAAGGGCACGCTGGCTCAGTTCACAGGGAAACGGCCCCAAGCATCAGCGATGATGGCCTGCAAGGTCGAACGCACGGGCCCCTCCGGATAGCTGTGCGCGATGCGGGCAAGTTGCAGGTCGAGCGAATCGTCGCCTTCCAGGTGGCGCAGACGTTTGACCGCTTCGAGCGCTTCCTCCGACTGTCCCGCCATCGTGGCGAGGATGGTCTTGGCGATCCAGGTGTAGGCGTATCCGGGATTGAGCAGGGCGGCTCTGTCGATTTCGCTTTTTGCCTCGTCCAGGCGTCCCGCCATGAAGTGGGCGAACGCCTTGTTGAACGCGATGAAGTACTGCCAGGGAAACAAAGGCGCCACCCGTTCATGCTCGGCAAGGCAGGCCATCGCCTCTTCCGGCTGGCCGAGAAAAAGATATTGCCGCGCCAGATAGAGATGGGCGATCGGGTTGGTTGGCGCGAGTTCGGCGGCGCGCCGGGCAAGCTCCAATCCCTTCGGCGGCCGCGTCGTCATGCTCAGCGCATTGGCCACCCACATCATCACCGCGGGATCGTTGGGATCGAGCGCCATGGCGCGGTCGCAATGAAACTGGGACTCCGCGACGAGTGCGACATCGCGCGCCCCGCCGACTTCGTAGCTTGCCGCCAGCCCGTTGGCGAGTGCTGCGTGGGCCGCGGCATAGTTCGGGTCGAGTTGCACCGCTCGCCGCGATTCGGAGATGGCAAACGGCAGGTTATCAAGGCTGATATGCTGGTAGGCGGTGTTGGCGCGCACGACGCATTCCCAGGCGGTGAGTTCGTCGGCGCTGCGCAGCACCCGGTCGGCCTCCCGCCGCATCACCTCCGTCGACATCCGTCCGGCAAGATCGATGACCAGATCGTCCGACGGCGTGTCGATGTCGGCGAGGTCTACCCGGTGCGCCCACAGCATGCGCGCGCTTGCCGCCTCGAGCAGCTGGAAGCCGAGCCGATAATGCTCGCCCATGCGCCGAAGCGTGCCTTGCGCAATGTATCTCAGGCCCGCCGCGCCGGAAGACCATTCCTTCGTCGCCGCCACCCGCGACACCGTGGCATGCGCGGCGAGAACGTGAAGATCCCGGTTGAGTGAAAGCGCCGCGCTGAGGTCCTGCGCCAGGATTTGTGCGAAGGTTTCGACCTCGGACCCGGCGGCGAAGACCTGCATGTCGACAACGACAATCGTCGGGCGCTTGTCATGTGTGCCCGCGGCAGGAGGGGAGTTGGCGGCCTCCGCTGCGGCTGGAATTTGCCGCAGCCGGTAGCCGACACGGTTCAGCGTCTGGATCTCGAAGCCGCCGACCACAGCCGCCGTCTTGCGCAGACGCCCGATACAGCGCTGGATCGCGTCTTCACCGACGACCACGCCGCGCCAGCATTGAGCGATCAGGTCGTCGCGCGTTACCGTCTCGCCTTGGCGTTGGGCCAGCGCCACCAGCACCTGCATCACCCGCGGCTCGACGCTGACGGTCTGGCCGGCAGCGGAGATCTCGCAGGAGGACGGCAGCACGGTGGCAAGTCCCAGTGCGAACGGCGCCGTTTTTGCGAGATCGATTGCTGATGCGGCTGCTCTTACGGTCATCTGCTCCTCCATCGGGAATTCATCGGCGAAGCATCGGTGCGCCGTCCTGTCGGCGTGAAGCGTCTTGCGCCAGAACACCGCCCGACAGGAAGCGCCGATTATGTCTTTCGCACGCGCCGCCTGCAATCGGGTGGATTTCGCAATCCAGCAATCAATTCCGACAAGGAGCAAGACACCATGCATAAGGATGCACAAGGCAACGCGCTTTCCGGCGCAGACAACGAGGTCGCCAGCCTCTTCGATCAGGCTGTCGAGGCCTTCAACATCTATCGCGGCGATCCGGTCGGCTTGGCTGACCAGGCCATCGCCATCGCGCCGGGCTTTGCCATGGCGCACATCCTGAAAGCCCATCTCTTCGGCCTGGCGACAGAGCCGGAAGCGACGAAGGAAGCCAGGGCGATCCTCGGCACAGTCAAGTCTCTGAGGCTCACCGAACGCGAGGCGTCGCATGCGGCTGCCCTCGACCTGCTGCTCGGCGGCGAGTGGACCGCGGCGGCAACAGCGCTCGACCGCCACAATATTGACCATCCGCACGACATCGTCGCCCTGCAGGCGGGCCATCTGATGGATTTCTACCGCGCCAATGCGCGCAACCTGCGCGACCGCATCGCCCGCGTCTTGCCGAAATGGTCGGACGCCGTTCCGGGCCATTCCATCGTGCTCGGCATGCATGCCTTCGGGCTTGAGGAAACCGGCGACTACGCCCGCGCCGAGGAGGCCGGCCGCCGGGCACTCGATCTCCAGCCGCTCGATTCGTGGGCGCACCACGCTGTCGCCCATGTCATGGAGATGCAGGGCCGGGCCGAGGACGGCATCGGCTGGATGATCGCCCGCGAACCGCACTGGACCGGCGACGACAATTTCTTCAGGGTTCACAACTGGTGGCATCGTGCGCTTTGCCATCTGGATCTCGGCCAGGCGGACCAGGTGCTGGCGCTCTATGACGGCCCGATCCGCCAGGATCGCAGCATGGTCGCGCTCGACATGGTCGATGCCTCCGCGCTTCTGTGGCGGCTCAATCTCACCGGCCATGATGTCGGCGACCGCTGGCAGGAATTGGCGACGGCCTGGGACAGCCATGCCGACGGCCGCTCCTATCCGTTCAACGACTGGCACGCCGTCATGGCCTATCTCGGCGCAGGCCGGGCCGGTGACGCCGAGCGCATCCTCGCGGGTTTCCGGGAAGGTGGGGGTGCTGCGGAAGTCGACGCCTGGGGGCGCAAGACTGCGCTGCCGCTGGTGGAAGGTTTCGCCGCGTTCTGGCAGGGCGACTACGAGACCGCAGCCGTCCGCCTGCACGGCGCCCGCCAGATAGCCAACACATTTGGCGGCAGCCATGCCCAGCGCGACATCATCGACTGGACGCTGACCGAGGCGACGCTGCGCGGCGGGTTGACAGGCATGGCGGAAGCGCTCGCCTGCGAGCGCCTGGCGCTCAAGCCTCACAGCCCGGTGAACCGGTCTTTCCTGGGCCGTGCCCGGGCAAATGCAAATCCCGGCCAGAAGGCGGCCTGAGCCATGGCGATCTTTCAACACTCTCTGTTCGGGCTTTGGTGGGAAAGGCACAGGCGTCATCGCGCCGAACGCGCGCGCCGCGCAGCACTTCACGAACTCAACGACCATTTCCTGCGGGACATCGGCTATCAGCCCCGGAAATCCGCCGGAGATCCCTGGATGTAGCCCCAATACCGCAATTCCCCGGGCCAACCGGGTAGCGGCGGAAGCCGGCCTCAGGCCGTCAATCGTCAATCAGCACGGCTGGTTTCCGCAATGGAGACCGCAGCCCTGGGCCCGGACAGAAGGCGGTCCGGGCCGTGATCTCGCACGCCTTCTCACAACACCCAGCGAAAGGAAGAATTCTACAATGTCCCAATCCAAGAAGGTCATGGTGGATCTCGCGCGCAACTCCGATCCCCATGCTACTACCTGCGGCGAACTGAATTTCCGCCCACGAGAATGCCGTTGATCAGTGCAGCAACGGCTTGGTGAAGGTCGGCTTTGCCGTCCTCGCCGGTATCGTTTGAATGGGCTGCGGCCGCATCGCGAAGAATCCCGACGATTTCGTGTTCGGGAAGGATTTTGCGATCGTTCAGCGAAAGCAGAAGCGACTCGCAGATTGCAAGTGCTGCCGTTCCATACACGTCGGAAATCTCGGGCATTGGGCTGACCTTTAGCGGGTTGGTGGCGGCACATGGGTAACGCCTTGCCATTCCAATCCCAGCATCAGTCTCGCATGAATATGATATCATACACTGAGGCGGATCAGTTTTCTCAGCCGTATCGACGTTTAACTGTCGTTCCAGCGACCGTTTTTTGACAAGTCGGTCTGAAGATACACGCGACGAAGGAGGGCCGGCCTATGACAGCACCGCAAAGCCCGCTCGCGGGCAAGCTTGGAGCCTTCGTGGCTCTTTCCGATAGGGAAATGTCTGCGTTGGACAGGCTGCACAGTCGCCGCAAGGTGTTTGCCGCAGGGCGCGACATGGTGCATCAAGGGCAGACTGTAGGATAAAGTGTTTATGCGCGGCGGATCATGTCCGTTTTCGGGCATCAGAAATCGATCCTCCTGAGCCGCAAGGCATTGGATATCGCCGATACGGAGGACAGGCTCATGGCCGCCGCAGCGATCATGGGCGAGAGCAGAAGGTCGGCGGATGCGGACAAGGTTAAGGGTGAATTCTTCCAAGATGAAGGTCGCCGCGGACATCCGCGAATTGCACCCCACTCATTCGGCGAGGGAAACCTCGATGGTCAGTCTGAAATTGGAATCCTCGGACACAGTCACTGTGCCATTCCATTTGCGTTCGATCAGCGCACTCATCAGTTTCGAACCGAAGCCGGTGCCTGTCGCGGAAGTTGCCGACATCGGCATAGGGTCCTCCCATTCGAAGGAGAAAAGTCTTGCTCCTTGCGATCGCGGGCGAAAGGTCCATCTGACCAGGACCGAACCGTCCTGCTGGCCGAGCGTTCCGTACTTGGCCGAATTCGTGGCAAGTTCATGGAGGATAAGCCCCATGTCAAAGCAGAATTCGGGTGGCAGCAGCACGTTCCGTCCTTCGGCGATCACCCGGCTGCCAAAAGGCTGCAAGGTCTCTTCGACCAGTTCCCTGAAGGGCGTGGCGGTCCAGCCGCCGCGTGCGACGACATAGTTTGAGCGCGCCAGCGCATTCAGCCGTTCGCTGAATGACCGGCGAGCCAGCTGGGGGTCCGCATCGGGACTGAAGGTCTTGCCGGCGATGCTGTTGACCAGTTGCAGCATGTTGCCGGCACGATGGGCCATTTCGCGGACAAGCAGCGTCTTGTGATCAGAGGCAGCAGCGTGCCGTACCGCTCCGGCCACAATATGCGCAATCGACTGAAGGAACTCCGCATCCGTAGTGTCGAATTCGCGGACATCGCGCGCATGTATTCCGAAGACGCCAAACGGTCGACTCCCGGCTCCGGGAATGACAACCGAAATGCCGCTGCGAACTTCATGGTCATGCAGAAGCTGCGGGCCGCTGAACCGTGTCTCCGTCAGGATGTCGCTGACAAGGACCGGCCCGCTTGTCATAAGTGTGAAACCCGCCTGCGAAGCCCTGTCGATATCCACGGCGCCATGGCCGACCAATCCGTCGTTCCACCCGATGCCAGCGCACAGGACAAGATGGTCGGCGGAATCGGAGAACTTCAGGATCTTCGTGAGCGGAACGTGAAGAACATCGGCCGCCACGCGCACCGCTTCATCCAGCACATTCTGCAAGGAGTCTTCGTTGAGGGCATATGCGCCGAACTGCGCAACCGCATGCTGCTGGGACAGCCGCCGCACAAGCTGACGCTCCTTCTTCACTCGGTCGGTGACGTCCAGGCAGATGCCGGTCAGATACCGGGAACCATCCGGGGCCGTGGTGACGGCGCCAGCCGTTTCGATCCACAATTCTGCCTGGTTCGGTCGCGGACTGGTTCGATACACCGCGCGATAGGGCGTCTCGTGCTCGATGCTCGCCTTGATCTTCTGCCACACCTCACCCGCATCACTGGGATGAAGATCACGCTGAAAACTGGAGAGACTGCCGTCGAACGATCCGGGCGGCAGGTGATGAACGCTTTCGAGGTTCCGCGTCCACTGAAGCAGATCGCTGTCGATCTTCCAGCGCCAGACGCCGACGCAGCCCAGGCGCAAACCCTCCTCGAGCGCATCCGCGTCCGAAAGGAAGGTGATTTCGTCCTCCGATGTGGCTTTTTCAGTGTCCATGATTCTCAGTGAAATGCAAAGCTCGACCAAGCTTCCGTTGGTTCAGACTGACCACACCGCCGATGGGTGGTCAAGTT
Source organism: Hoeflea sp. (assembly GCA_019084245.1). GTDB lineage: Bacteria > Pseudomonadota > Alphaproteobacteria > Rhizobiales > Rhizobiaceae > Hoeflea. The sequence goes on along the minus strand of JAHRFE010000004.1, from coordinate 54,266 downwards.
CTTGATGAAATGGAGGGCCTCCGCTGCCAGTTTCAGCCGGCTAGGTGAATTCCCGCAGTGGGAGATGCTCGCTGAGCTAGAGGTGCGGGAACTTTTGGGTCGAAGATCCGGGCTGGTCCGTCGCCCACACGCGACCGGTTGACGAGTGGCGTACGCGCGGGGGGGCAGGCGAGGGGACGTCCCTGGCAATAAATCACCCTCTGGTGATATTGCGGCGGAAAAGCCGCCCATTTCGTGCGCACGTGCGGACCGGAACGAGGCAACAGTCACCTCGCAAAGCCCTTGGCCTTCAGCCTCAGGTCATCACCGGCTTTGCATGACCACGGCCGCAACAATGCCGCCGGCGCCGGCCGCATAGAGGAGCGCCGGCAATAGGGTCCGCGCCAGCACCTCGCCATCCCGACCGGACAGACCGACTGTCGCAGCCCCGGCGATGATGTTGTGCGGGGCGATCGCATTGCCGATGGCCGACCCGACCGCCTGAGCTGCCGCCATCAGGGTCACGGGCAGGTCAAGGGCCTGCGCCGTTGCCGCTTGAAACTCTGAGAACAAGACGTTCGATGCTGTGGCGGAGCCGCTGACGAAGGTGCCCAAAACGCCGACAAAAGGGGCAAGCAACGGCCAGAACATCCCAACCTGCGCGGCCGCCTCTGCCAACTGGCCGATCAGTCCGCCATGCACCATCAGTCGCGCCAGGGTCAGCATGGCCAGCAGCGCCAGCGCAACAGGAGCAAGGCGCCGCAAAGCCGCGCCAAGTGCTGGCCGCAATAGTGCGCCGCGCCCGGTCAGCAGCGCCGCGCTGACCAATCCCAGCATCAGCAAGGTGCCGGGGTGGTAGAGCGGCGCAATTCCGCCTGAATAGTCCTCCCATTGCCAGCCAAGCCAAAGGCCTGACAACAGGCTCTGAACCGGCGGGATCATGCGGGTCAGCAAAACCAGGGCAAGAATCAGCAGGTAGGGCGCCAGATCAGCCAGCTGCCATCGGGCTTCGCTCACCTCAGCTTTCGGATAGCGCCACCGGATAAAGGCCACGAAGGCGGCGCCGCCAATCAACGCGCCGCCCAGTGTCGGAAGTTCAGGGCCCGCCAGCCATGCCAGTGTCAGGGCGGGCAGCAGAAAGCAAAGAGCCGCCAGCAGCGCCAACCCGACATGCCGGGGCGACAAGGGCGCGTCGGTTGCCAGCCGCATGACCACGAGCGTCAGGAACACCGCGGGTATGGCATGAAGCAGCATTGTCCACCCCGCAAGGTCCTGTCCCGGAAGGCCCAGCATTTCGATCTGGGCAAGCGCCGGGGTGCCGACCGCGCCGAAAGACACGCCGGCCGCATGACCCAAGAGCGCCAGCGCCACGGCCCTGACCGGTGCGAAGCCCAGTCCCACCAGCAGGGGGGCAGCCAATGCGGCAGGTGTTCCGAACCCTGCCGCCCCTTCGATGAACAGCCCGAAAAACCAGGCGACCAACAGCGCCTGGACGGCGCGGTCGTCGCTGATCTGGGTGAGCGCCAGTCGCACGCGGTCAAGGGCGCCGACGCGGGCCTGCAACTCGTAGATGGCCAGTGCAGGCAGGATGATCCACAGGATCGTCGCCGTGCTGCTGGCGGCTTCGGCAGCGACGCCGGCCAGCAGGCCTCCGCTGCCGCCTGTCCCGGATGTGCCCCAGATCACCCCCAGCGCCACGCCAAGGCCAGCGGCTCCGGCCAGCGCCGCTCGCCAATGCAGCACGGCCATTGCCAGCAGCACGACAGCGATCGGCAATGCCGCCAGCAGCGCGGGCATGTCAGGCCTTCAGCCGGACAGGATGCAAAGCCACCCCGTCACGCGGGAAGCTTGTCACCTTCGCGACGCTGGTCTCGGCAATGGCGTCAAGCGCTGCGCGCATGCGCAGCGCTTCCCTCCGGTCGCCTCCGAGCTGGGTTTCCGGCTCCGCCGTTGCGTCCGGGTCGGGGCGGAGCGCCCTGGATACGACGACGACGGCCAAAAAATGCCCGTTCCGCAGTTTCAGATGCTGGAGATGACCTGCCATGACAAAGCCCGATCTTGTGATGGTGTTTGTGGCACCAAAGTGGGGAAATGCGCAGGCAAGTCAACAGGTTTCAATGATTTCAAGGGGGTGGCCAAGGGGGTGGCATGGTGGGCGATGAGAGACTCGAACTCCCGACATCCTCGGTGTAAACGAGGCGCTCTACCAACTGAGCTAATCGCCCCCAGTCAGGTGGCGCTTGCTTTAGGGGGTTCGTGGCGGTTCCGCAAGACAAAATCTTGTTCCAGTCCCATCAAAAACGGTTCAGAGGCCCGGGCGCCAAGGATGGATGGGCACGACGGCGGGCGGGTTTGCGGACAAGTTGGGACATTGTCGTTTTTCCTTCGCAAACTTGCTTGACACCTTCCGGCGAACGCCGTAATCAGCCGCTCACGGAACGGCGGTCAGCCACTGTTTCGTCTGAAAGATGCGCGGGTGTAGCTCAGTTGGTTAGAGTGCCGGCCTGTCACGCCGGAGGTCGCGGGTTCGAGCCCCGTCACTCGCGCCATTTTTCAAAACTCTGGGCCTTGGTCCAATCCGCCCCCAAGGGGCGCTGCCAAACAGCAAGTCATCCCGCCCAGAAAAGGCTTCAGTCCAAGCCAGTCTGACTGATCGCGTTCGCGCCACATCCCGGCGTCGAGGCCCGATGGAACCTTGCCCTTCCATCGGGCCCATCGCGCGACTCTCCGCCGCCATTTCCGCGGCTTCGGTCCTTGCCTGGAGCCTTGCTTCGGGGCGTGAGCGATTCCTTTTTGCTTTGAAATTGTGCGTCAAATTGGCAAGCTGTTGAAAACACTTGTGAGGGAATTGCGGTCAGGCGCGACAAGGAGCCCGGAAAGCTGGTACTAATGCGTCAAATCCTCCGCGCGCTCTTGCGCAGGGTGGCTGGCTGCGCTAACCACGCCGCGTTGCAACATGATTAGCCGCGCAGGGCGAGGGACCGGCTCCAGATCTTTGTACAAGACCGGGGCTTCGACTGCAGCGGGTACAGGAACGGACGTCATGACGGAACTTCTGGGCGCATATGTACCGATCGCGATCTTTATCGGCGTGTCTCTGGTCATCGGACTGGCCTTGCTGATCGCGCCTTTCGCGATTGCCTACAAGGACCCCGATCCGGAAAAACTCTCGGCCTACGAATGCGGCTTCAACGCGTTTGACGACGCCCGCATGAAATTCGACGTGCGGTTTTACCTGGTCTCGATCCTGTTCATCATCTTCGACCTCGAAGTGGCCTTCCTGTTTCCGTGGGCGGTGTCGTTCGGCGATATCGGCTGGATGGGCTTCTGGTCGATGATGGTGTTCCTGGGCGTGCTCACGGTCGGGTTCGTGTATGAATGGAAAAAGGGAGCGCTGGAATGGGAGTGAGCAACACACCGATGGTGGCGCCCGCGCCCAAGGGCATAATCGACCCCAATACCGGCAAGCCGGTTGGCAGCGACGACCGGTTCTTCGGCGAGATCAACAACGAGCTTGCCGACAAGGGATTTCTAGTCACCTCGACGGATGAGCTGATCAACTGGTCGCGCACCGGATCGCTGATGTGGATGACCTTCGGTCTTGCCTGCTGCGCGGTCGAGATGATGCAGATGTCGATGCCGCGCTATGACGCCGAGCGCTTCGGATTCGCGCCGCGCGCTTCACCGCGCCAGTCCGATGTGATGATCGTTGCGGGCACGCTCACCAACAAGATGGCGCCGGCGCTGAGGAAGGTCTACGACCAGATGCCCGAGCCGCGCTATGTGATCTCGATGGGCTCCTGCGCCAATGGCGGCGGCTACTATCATTATTCCTACTCCGTGGTGCGCGGCTGTGACCGCGTGGTGCCGGTGGACATCTATGTTCCCGGATGCCCGCCGACGGCCGAAGCCCTGCTCTATGGGGTGCTGCTTCTGCAAAAGAAGATGCGCCGCACCGGCACGATCGAGCGCTAGGAGACATTATGATGATGAGCCAGGCCCTCACCGACCTTTCGGACTATCTGAGCGAAGTCAAAGGCAACCTGTTCGACCGCGCCGAGACCGCCTATGGCGAGCTCACGCTGATCGCGCAGCCTGCGAAACTGATCGAGCTGATGACCTTTCTGCGCGACGATGCGCAGTGCCAATTTGTCAGCTTCATCGATATCTGCGGCGTCGACTGGCCGGGCAGGCCCGAGCGTTTCGACGTGGTCTATCACCTCCTGTCGCCGCGCCAGAATTTGCGCATCCGGGTCAAGGTGATGACGTCCGAGGACGTCGCCGTTCCCTCGCTCACCGCAGTCTACCCGGGCGCCGACTGGTTCGAGCGCGAAGCCTACGACCTCTTCGGGATCCTGTTCACCGGGCACCCGGATCTGCGCCGCATTCTCACCGATTACGGGTTCGAGGGGCATCCGCTCAGAAAGGATTTCCCGCTGACCGGTTTTGTCGAGGTGCGTTATGACGACGGGCTCAAGCGGGTCGTCTACGAGCCGGTGATGCTCAAGCAGGAATTCCGCAACTTCGATTTTCTCTCCCCCTGGGAAGGCACCGACTATGTGCTCCCGGGCGATGAAAAAGCCAAGGGTTGAGGACGGGAACCATGAACGAACACAACGTCCGCAACTTCAACATCAATTTCGGCCCACAGCATCCGGCGGCGCACGGCGTGCTGCGGCTGGTGCTGGAACTCGACGGTGAGATCGTCGAGCGCGTCGACCCGCATATCGGGCTTTTGCACCGCGGCACCGAGAAGCTGATCGAGGCCAAGACCTATCTGCAGGCGATTCCCTATTTCGACCGGCTCGACTATGTCGCGCCGATGAACCAGGAACATGCGTTTGCGCTGGCAGTTGAAAAGCTCGCCGGAGTGAGCGTTCCAAAGCGCGCCCAGCTGATCCGGGTTCTCTATTCGGAAATCGGCCGCATCCTGTCGCACCTTCTCAACGTCACCACGCAGGCGCTCGATGTTGGCGCGCTGACCCCGCCGCTGTGGGGTTTTGAAGAGCGCGAAAAGTTGATGGTGTTTTATGAACGCGCCTGCGGCGCGCGCCTGCATGCGGCCTATTTCCGCCCCGGCGGCGTTCACCAGGACCTGCCGCATGAACTGGTCGAGGATATCGGCAAGTGGTGCGATCCGTTCCTCAAGACCTGCGATGACATCGAAGGGCTGCTGACTGACAGCCGCATCTTCAAGCAGCGCAATGTCGATATTGCGGTTGTGGAGCTCGATGACGCCTGGGCCTGGGGTTTTTCCGGCGTCATGGTGCGCGGCTCGGGCGCTGCCTGGGATCTGCGCCGGTCGCAGCCCTATGAATGCTACTCGGAACTCGATTTCGACATTCCGATCGGCAAGAACGGCGACTGCTATGACCGCTACCTGATCCGCATGCAGGAAATGCGCGAATCGGTGAAGATCATGAGGCAGTGCGTCGAGCAGCTGCTCGGCAAGGAAAAATCCGGGCCGGTCTCGTCCACAGACGGCAAGATCGTGCCGCCCAAGCGCGGCGAGATGAAGCGGTCGATGGAAGCGCTGATCCACCATTTCAAGCTCTACACCGAAGGCTACCGGGTGCCTGAAGGCGCGGTTTACGCCGCCGTCGAGGCGCCCAAGGGCGAGTTCGGCGTCTATCTGGTGTCGGACGGCTCCAACAAGCCCTATCGCTGCAAGATCCGCGCGCCAGGCTACGCGCATCTGCAGGCGATGGACTTCATCTGCCGCGGACACCAGCTGGCCGATGTCTCGGCTGTTCTGGGCTCGCTCGATATCGTGTTCGGGGAGGTCGACCGGTGACGCAGGCTTCAATGACCGCCATGTGCCGTGGCGTTGCTACCAAGATCATGTCGCCCCGCGGCGACAGCAAATAGGCCGGAAGAAAGACAAAGAGCTCATCATGTCCGTTCGTCGACTTGCCGAAGACACAGTCCAGCCCGCGGAATTCGCCTTCAACCGCGATTTCGCCGCCCAGGCGAAGGTGTGGATCAAGAAATATCCCAAGGAGCGGGCGCAGTCGGCGGTGATCCCGCTGCTGATGCTGGCGCAGGAGCAGGACGGCTGGGTGACCAAGCGCGCCATCGAGACGGTCGCCGACATGCTTGGAATGCCCTATATCCGCGCGCTGGAAGTGGCGACCTTCTACACCCAGTTCCAGTTGAAGCCGGTTGGCAGCCGCGCCCATGTCCAGGTCTGCGGCACCACGCCGTGCATGCTGCGCGGCTCGGAAGCGCTGATGGATGTATGCCGGGCCAAGATCCACCCGGAGCCGTTCCACCTCAACGCGAGCGGAACCCTGTCCTGGGAAGAGGTCGAGTGCCAGGGCGCCTGCGTCAACGCGCCGATGGTGATGATCTTCAAGGATTCCTACGAGGACCTCTCGCCTGAACGGCTGGCCTACATCATCGAACGGTTCGAGGCCGGCCGGCCTGGAGACATCACACCCGGAACGCAGATCGACCGGATCAATTCGGCGCCGGCTGGTGGGCTGACGAGCCTCACGAAGGAAATCAAGCCGGTCATTGACGGCGCGGCGAAAGGCGCGGGCGGCAAGTCCAGGTCACCGGCGGCGACCAAGGCCGGACGTCCGGAAAGGCCAACGACGGAAACCGAAACCCAGTCTCCGGACAAGGCGAAAGCCAATGTGGAAGCCCGGTCGAAGACCGCGGACGAGATTGCCGAAAAGCCGGCGCTGGACGCGTCGCATGAGCTGCCGTCATCGGACAAGTCCAGCTCGAAGGCCCGCGTCGGCTCGAGCAAGAAATCTGCCAAACAAGGATCCGATCCCACAAAGCCGGAAACCGAAAACAAACAGGCCGTGGAAAGCGACGTGCCCACTGAGGGCCGCGCCGGAGCAGCCGCAGTGGCGCCAAAGCTTGATGACCGTGACCGTCCGGCCGGCATCGCCAGGCCGGACGCGCCGGACGATCTGAAGATGATTTCGGGCGTCGGACCGAAGATCGAAGGCATCCTCAATTCGCTCGGGATCTACACCTACGCGCAGGTTGCCGCGTGGCAGAAGGCCGAGCGCGACTGGGTTGACGGCTATCTCAAATTCAAGGGTCGCATCGAGCGCGAAGACTGGGTCAGGCAGGCCGAGGCGCTGGCCAAGGGCGGCGAGGCCGAGTACATCAGGGTCTTCGGCAAGAAGCCGCGGTGAGGAAGACAGATGGCCGACGTCACCAATGAACTGATCTACGAGGTTTTGAAGGGGATCCAGGATCGCCTTTCAAAAATCGAGGACAGCCAGCGTGACATTCGTGAAGAGCTGATTGGGGTTCGCTTACATATGCATGCCATGCAGGGTGAAATTAACAGTATTTTTTCGCGCACCAGCGCGATCGAGAGCCGGTTGACCAAAATCGAGCGACGCCTTGATATCATTGGCGAACCCGCGGAGTGACGACCATGTTAGCTGACAAAGACCGCATCTTCACCAATATCTACGGCACTTACGACAAGTCGCTGAAGGGTGCGATGGCGCGCGGCCATTGGGACGGGACCAAGGAGATCCTGGAAAAGGGCCGCGACTGGATCATCAACGAGATGAAGGCCTCGGGGCTGAGAGGCCGTGGCGGGGCAGGGTTCCCGACCGGGCTGAAATGGTCGTTTATGCCCAAGGAAAGCGACGGGCGTCCGCATTATCTCGTCATCAATGCCGACGAGTCCGAGCCCGGCACCTGCAAGGACCGCGACATCATGCGCCACGATCCGCACACGCTGATCGAAGGCTGCGTCATCGCCGGCTTCTCGATGGGCGCGCATGCGACCTATATCTATGTGCGCGGCGAATACATGCGCGAACGCGAGGCGCTGCAGGCGGCGATCGACGAGTGCTATGAGGCCGGCCTGCTCGGCAGGAATTCCAAACTCGGCTACGACATGGATGTCTATGTGCACCATGGCGCCGGCGCCTATATCTGCGGCGAGGAAACGGCGCTGCTCGAAAGCCTTGAGGGCAAGAAGGGGCAGCCCCGGCTGAAGCCGCCATTCCCCGCCAATATGGGCCTTTATGGTGCGCCGACCACGGTCAACAATGTCGAATCGATTGCCGTTGCGCCGACCATCCTGCGCCGGGGCGGCGCCTGGTTCGCGGGCATCGGCCGGCCCAACAACACCGGAACCAAGCTGTTTTGCGTCTCGGGCCATGTGAACACGCCGTGCACGGTGGAAGAGGCGATGTCGATCCCGTTCCGCGAACTGATCGAAACCCATTGCGGCGGCATCCGCGGCGGCTGGGACAATCTTCTGGCCGTCATTCCCGGCGGCTCTTCGGTGCCGATGGTGCCGGGCGCCGACATCATCGACACGCCGATGGATTTCGACAGCCTGCGCGATCTCAAGTCGGGACTGGGCACTGCGGCCGTCATCGTCATGGACAAGTCGACCGACGTGGTCAAAGCCATCTGGCGGTTGTCGGCCTTCTACAAGCACGAGAGCTGCGGCCAGTGCACGCCGTGCCGCGAGGGCACCGGCTGGATGATGCGGGTGATGGACCGGATGGTCAAAGGCAACGCGCAGAAGCGCGAGATCGACATGCTGTTCGATGTCACCAAGCAGATCGAAGGCCACACCATCTGCGCGCTTGGCGACGCTGCGGCCTGGCCGATCCAGGGCCTGATCCGGCATTTCCGTCCCGAGATGGAAGCACGGATCGATCAATATACACGCAATGCCGTCCAGAGCCGCAATCAGCGGCTGGAAGCGGCCGAATAAGAGACCCGCGAAGTCGGGCCCGGCAAGACAGGAAACGTCACAGGGGACGAGAACCAACAGACGACGAAGGAGAGACTGATGTCGATGTTTTCTTTTCCCGCAGACATGACTACGAACGAGATGATGAAATCGATGACCGCCATGACCGACTGGACCAAATCGGCAGATCTGCAAGTCTCGCCGCTGATGGTCTATCCGTTGGGCGCGGCGGCGGCGGCAACAGCCGTCGGTTTCGGCATTGCCGGTCAGATGACCGGACTGATGATGGGCGCGATGCAGGGCGCCATGCAAAACCAGAGAGCTTTGTTGGGCGCGCATCCGGATCTGAGCTGGATGGTTCCGGTGCTGGCCGAGGATCTGCCCCCGGCAGAGGACGAGGCAGCGGTTGCCGAGGCGCAGCCGCTCGAAGAAGCCAGGTCCGCTGATGTTGTTGCGTTGAAGACCGCACCCGCGGTTTCCCCGGCAGAGGCCGAATCCAAGCAGGCCAGTCCGGCCAAGGCAAAGGCGGCGCCGGCAGGCAAGGCCGCCGGCAAGCCGGCGAAGTCAGCTTCACCTGTCAAGGATGGGGCGGTGGCCGTCGTCGAGAAGCTGAAATCGGACGCGGAAATCGCCGCGGCGGTGGCCAGCGAGCCGGCTTCGGCATCACGACCAGCCAAGACCGCGGCTGCCAAGGCGCTGGAGCCTGAAGATTATCGCCGCCCGGCGGAGATCGAAAAGCCGGCGACGCCGGACGATCTCAAGCTGATTTCCGGCGTGGGACCCAAGCTCGAGCAGGTGCTTAACGGCCTCGGCGTCTGGACATTTGCGCAGATCGCCGCCTGGCAGCCGGAAGAAGTTGCCTGGGTCGATGATTACCTGCAGTTCACCGGCAGGATTGATCGCGACGAGTGGATTGCCCAGGCCGGTGAGCTGGCAAAGAGCGGCGCGGCTGGCGCTTAGCCAATCAATGCCGGGCGGCCAGACCGCCGCCCGGCTCGACACTTTCATGTCCCGACACGGGATGGTACGCGGTCGTTAAGACCGTTCGCAAAGGTAGGACTGCTTGCATGGCCAAGATCAAGGTTGATGGAAACGAGATCGAAGTGCCGGATCACTACACGCTGTTGCAGGCGTGCGAGGAGGCCGGCGCGGAAGTGCCGCGGTTCTGTTTTCACGAACGGCTGTCGATTGCCGGCAATTGCCGGATGTGCCTGGTCGAGGTGAAGGGCGGACCGCCCAAGCCCGCAGCCTCCTGCGCCATGGGCGTGCGCGACATGCGGCCCGGCCCGAATGGCGAGCCGCCGGAAGTGTTCACCAACACGCCGATGGTCAAGAAGGCGCGCGAAGGGGTGATGGAGTTCCTGCTCATCAACCATCCGCTCGATTGCCCGATCTGCGACCAGGGCGGAGAATGCGACCTGCAGGACCAGGCCATGGCCTTCGGCATGGACAATTCCCGCTACGCCGAGAACAAGCGCGCCGTCGAGGACAAATATATCGGGCCGCTGGTCAAGACGATCATGAACCGCTGCATTCACTGCACGCGGTGCGTTCGCTTCACCACGGAAATCGCGGGCATTTCCGAACTCGGCCTGATCGGCCGCGGCGAGGATGCCGAAATCACCACCTATCTCGAACACGCCATGAGCTCGGAACTGCAGGGCAATGTCATCGACCTCTGCCCGGTCGGCGCGCTGACGTCGCGGCCCTACGCCTTCCAGGCGCGGCCGTGGGAGCTGAACAAGACCGAATCGATCGACGTGATGGATGCCGTCGGTTCGGCGATCCGGGTCGATACGCGCGGACGCGAAGTGATGCGGGTGATGCCGCGCGTCAACGAGCAGATCAACGAGGAGTGGATTTCCGACAAGACCCGCTTCATCTGGGACGGGTTGCGCACCCAGCGCCTTGATCGGCCTTACGTCCGGCGCAACGGGCGGCTGGAAGCGGCCTCCTGGGGCGATGCCTTCGCCGCCATCGCCACTGCCGTCTCCGCTGCCAAGCCCGAGCGCATCGGCGCGATTGCCGGCGATCTCGCGGCGGTCGAGGAAATGTACGCGCTCAAGACGCTGATGGCGTCGCTCGGGTCCGTCAATATCGATTGCCGCCAGGATGGCGCAGCGCTCGATCCGGCGCTGGGACGCGCCAGCTACATTTTCAATCCGACCATCGAAGGCATCGAAGACGCCGACGCGATCCTGATCATCGGGTCCAATCCGCGCCGCGAGGCCGCCATCCTCAACGCCCGGCTGCGCAAGCGCTGGCGCATGGGCGATCTGCCGATCGGGCTGATCGGCGAGCAGGCGGACCTGCGTTACGCCCATGAGTATCTTGGCGCCGGTCCCGAGACGCTGATGGCGCTGGTCGACGGATCCAACAAGTTTTCAGCCAAGCTCAAGCGCGCCAAGAAGCCGATGATCATCATCGGCCAGGGTGCGCTCACGCGCGGCGATGGCGCGAGCATCCTCGCCAATGCCGCAAAGCTCGCAGGCGCGGTTGGCGCCGTCAGCGGCGACTGGAACGGTTTTGCAGTGCTGCACACGGCGGCTGCGCGCGTCGGCGGTCTCGATCTCGGCCTGGTGCCGGGCGTGGGCGGCCTCAACGCGGCCGAAATGCTGACCGGCACGGATGTTCTCTTTCTTCTGGGCGCCGATGAGCTGAATTTCGCCAAGAAGACAGCGGGCTTCACCGTCTATATCGGCACTCACGGCGACAATGGCGCCCATCATGCCGACGTGATCCTGCCCGCCGCCACCTACACCGAGAAATCCGGCACCTATGTCAACACCGAAGGCCGGGTGCAACTGGCCTATCGCGCTGCCTTCGCCCCGGGCGAAGCCAGGGAAGACTGGGCGGTGCTCAGGGCGCTGTCGGACGTGCTGGGCAAGAAGCTTCCGTTTGATTCGCTCACGGCTTTGCGCGCAGCGCTTTACGCCGAGTATCCGCATCTTGCCGAAATCGACATGATTTCCACCGCTGATGCAGGCGTAATTGCCGAGATTGCGAAGAAAGCGGGCAAGATGACCAAATCGGCGTTTGCGTCACCGGTCAAAGACTTCTATTTGACCAACCCGATCGCACGCGCTTCTGCGGTGATGGCTGAATGCTCGGCTCTGGCGAAGACCGCCAAGGCCGTGGCGGCGGAATAGGGGCGGGAAACATCATGGACGGTTTCATCTCAACTTATGTCTGGCCCGGGGCCATCATGCTGGGGCAGTCGCTGTTGCTGCTCGTTTCGCTGCTGATCTTTGTGGCCTATATTCTTTACGCCGACCGCAAGATCTGGGCTGCCGTTCAGCTTCGCCGCGGCCCGAACGTCGTCGGACCCTGGGGCCTGTTCCAGTCCTTCGCCGACTTGCTCAAGTTCGTGTTCAAGGAACCGGTGATTCCCTCGGGCGCCAACAAGGGCGTGTTCCTGCTGGCGCCGCTGCTGGCGGTGACGCTTGCGCTTGCGACCTGGGCCGTCATTCCGGTCAATGCCGGGTGGGTGATTGCCGACATCAATGTCGGCATCCTGTTCGTCTTTGCGATCACCTCGCTGGAAGTCTACGGCATCATCATGGGTGGCTGGGCTTCGAACTCGAAATATCCGTTCCTGGGCGCGCTTCGCTCGGCTGCGCAGATGGTGTCCTACGAAGTCTCGATCGGCTTCGTCATCGTCGCTGTCCTGCTTTGCGTCGGCTCGCTCAACCTAACCGACATCGTCATGGCGCAGGCCAATGGCGTGGGCACGCGCGTCGGCCTGCCGAACTCGCTCTTGGACTGGCACTGGTTTGCGCTGTTCCCGCTGTTCGTCATCTTCTTCATCTCGGCGCTGGCCGAGACCAACCGCCCGCCCTTCGATCTGCCCGAGGCGGAATCGGAACTGGTCGCAGGCTTCATGGTCGAGTATGGCTCGACGCCCTACATGATGTTCATGCTGGGCGAGTATGCGGCCATCGTGCTGATGTGCGCGCTGACCACGATCCTGTTTCTGGGCGGATGGCTGCCGCCGCTGGACGTGTGGTTCCTCAACTGGGTTCCGGGCATCATCTGGTTCGTGCTCAAGGTCTGCCTGGTGTTCTTCATGTTCTCCATGGTCAAGGCCTTCGTGCCGCGCTACCGCTATGACCAGCTGATGCGCCTGGGCTGGAAAGTCTTCCTGCCGATCTCGCTCGGCATGCTGGTCATCGTCGCCTTTGTGCTCAAATTGACGGGGACGGCGCCGTGACCCTTGCCACTCATTTCACCATACGGCTGATCCAGCCAAGCAAGAGCGGAGTCTGACCATGTTAGCTCAAGCCGCAAAATCGCTGTTCCTGAAGGAATTCGTCAGCGCCTTCTTCATGTCGATGCGCTATTTCTTCGCGCCGAAGGCGACGCTGAACTATCCCTTCGAGAAGGGACCGGTGAGCCCGCGCTTCCGCGGCGAACATGCGCTCAGGCGCTATCCGAACGGCGAAGAACGCTGCATCGCCTGCAAGCTGTGCGAGGCCATCTGCCCGGCGCAGGCGATCACCATCGAAGCCGGCCCGCGCCGCAACGACGGCACCCGCCGCACCGTGCGCTACGACATCGACATGGTCAAATGCATCTATTGCGGCTTCTGCCAGGAAGCCTGTCCGGTCGATGCCATCGTCGAGGGACCGAACTTCGAATTCGCGACGGAGACGCGCGAGGAACTCTACTACGACAAGGACCGGCTGCTCGCCAATGGCGACCGCTGGGAACGGGAACTCGCCCGCAATATCGCGGTCGATTCGCCCTACAGGTAAGACACCGGAACGGCGCGCGACTTCAGCGCGGCGTTTTCAAACCAGACGCGGGGGCAGGGGACGGCTTGAGCCGGATCCTCACCTCAATCGGGACAGGAACACGGGGTTCCTGATGCTCGGGGGAAAGACGAAAAGGCGCCGATCATGGGTCTGCAGGCTCTGTTTTTCTATTTGTTTGCCTTTGTGGCAGTGGCATCCGCGTTCATGGTGATCGCGGCGCGCAATCCGGTGCATTCCGTTTTGTTCCTGATCCTCACCTTCTTCAACGCGGCAGGGTTGTTCCTGCTCACCGGCGCTGAATTCCTGGCGATGATCCTGCTGGTCGTCTATATCGGCGCGGTCGCGGTGCTGTTCCTGTTCGTGGTCATGATGCTGGATGTGGACTTCGCCGAGATGAAGTCCGGGGCGCTCGACTATGCGCCGATGGGGGCGCTTGTGGGCATCATCCTGGCTGTCGAACTGATCGTCGTCGTGGGCGGCAATGCGTTCTATCCGGCGGCGGCCGGCAGTGGTGCAAGCCCGATCCCGGCACCCAGCGAGCGGACCAACACCGAAGCTCTCGGCGACGTGCTCTATACCGACTTCATCTTCTACTTCCAGATCGCCGGGCTCGTGCTCCTGGTGGCCATGATCGGGGCCATCGTGCTGACGCTCAGGCATCGTGAAAATATCAAGCGGCAAGACATCTCCCGTCAGGTCGCCCGGACGCCGGAGACCGCCATCGAGGTGGTCAAGGTCAAGCCGGGTCAGGGCATCTGAACGCAGGGATGTGAAGGAAAAAGCGAATGGAAATCGGACTCTCCCATTACCTGACAGTCAGCGCGATCCTGTTCACGCTCGGCATTTTCGGGATCTTCCTGAACCGCAAGAACGTGATCGTCATCCTGATGTCGATCGAGCTCATTCTTCTTGCCGTCAATCTGAACATGGTGGCCTTCTCGATGCACCTGAATGACATTGTCGGCCAGGTCTTTGCCCTGCTGATCCTGACGGTCGCCGCGGCTGAAGCGGCAATCGGGCTCGCCATTCTCGTCGTCTTTTACCGGAACCGCGGCTCCATCGCCGTGGAAGACGTCAACATGATGAAGGGCTGAGACAGCCATGTACCACGCTATCGTCTTTCTTCCTCTCATCGGCGCGCTGATCGCGGGCTTTGGCGGCCGCGCGATCGGCGCCAAGGCGTCGGAATATGTCACCACTCTGTTCCTGATTGTCGCGGCGCTGCTGTCCTGGGTGGCGTTCTTCACGATTGCCATCGGCGATGGCGAGATGCTGCGCATTCCGGTGATGCGCTGGATAGACTCGGGCTCGTTCAGCGTCGACTGGGCGCTGCGGATCGACACGCTGACGGCAGTGATGCTGGTCGTGGTCAATACCGTGTCGTGTCTCGTGCACGTCTATTCGATCGGCTACATGCATCACGACCCGCACCGGCCGCGGTTCTTCGCCTACCTGTCGTTCTTCACCTTCGCCATGCTGATGCTGGTGACCTCGGACAATCTGCTGCAGATGTTCTTCGGCTGGGAAGGCGTCGGCGTGGCCTCCTATCTGCTGATCGGCTTCTGGTACAAGAAGCCGTCGGCCAATGCCGCGGCGATGAAGGCCTTCATCGTCAACCGGGTCGGCGATTTCGGCTTCCTGCTGGGCATTTTCGGCCTGTTCGTGCTGTTTGGCTCGGCATCATTCGACGCGATCTTTGCCGGGGTGGCGGATTATCTTCCGGCTGAGGGCGCAGAGCCGGGCGAAGCGGTGCTGACGCTGTTCGGCATGCAGCTCGACAAGGCCCATGCGCTGACCGGCGTCTGCCTGCTGTTGTTCATGGGCGCCATGGGCAAGTCCGCGCAGTTCCTGCTGCACACATGGCTGCCAGACGCGATGGAAGGCCCGACGCCTGTGTCGGCGCTGATCCATGCCGCAACCATGGTGACCGCAGGCGTGTTCCTGGTCGCGCGCATGTCGCCGGTATTTGAATATGCGCCCGATGCGCTGGTTGTCGTGACCTGGGTCGGCGCGATCACCGCCTTCTTTGCCGCCACCGTCGGCCTGGTGCAGAACGACATCAAGCGGGTGATCGCCTATTCGACCTGTTCGCAGCTCGGCTACATGTTTGTGGCGCTCGGCATCGGCGCCTATGGCGGCGCGATCTTCCATCTCTTCACCCATGCCTTCTTCAAGGCGCTTTTGTTCCTTGGCGCGGGCTCGGTGATCCACGCGGTGTCGGACGAGCAGGACATGCGGCGCATGGGCGGCCTGCGCAAGAAGATCCCGATGACCTACTGGATGATGATCATCGGCACGGTCGCGCTCACTGGTGTCGGCATTCCCGGCACGCTGATCGGCACGGCCGGCTTCTTCTCCAAGGACATCATCATCGAATCGGCCTATGTGGCGCACAATTCCGCAGCCGGCGTCGCCTTCGGGCTGCTTGTGGTCGCGGCGCTGTTCACGAGCTTCTATTCCTGGCGGCTGATCTTCATGACCTTCCACGGCAAGCCGCGGGCGTCGGCCGACGTGATGCGCCACGCGCATGAATCGCCGATGGTGATGCTGGTGCCGCTGTTCATCCTGGCCGCTGGCGCGCTGCTCAGCGGCGTGCTGTTCAAGGAATTCTTCTTCGGCCATGATTATGCCGAATTCTGGAAGGGCGCACTGTTCACGGCTGCGGACAATCAGATCCTCGAGGAATTTCACCATGTGCCGCTGTGGGTCAAGCTGAGCCCGTTCGTGGCCATGCTCATCGGCCTGGCGACCGCCTGGTTCTTCTACATCCGCTCGCCCGAAACACCCAGGAGGCTGGCCGAGGATCACCAGATCCTCTACCGGTTCCTGCTCAACAAGTGGTATTTCGACGAGCTGTACGACTTCCTCTTCGTCCGCCCTGCAAAATGGCTCGGGTCGTTCCTGTGGAAACAGGGTGACGTCCGCACCATCGATGGCTACGGGCCGGACGGCATTGCCGCGCGCGCCCAGGACATCACCGGATGGGTTGTCCGGCTGCAGACCGGATATCTTTACCACTATGCCTTCGTGATGCTGATCGGAATTGCAGCGCTTGTCACATGGATGATGCTCGGGAGTGCATTCTGATGACCGATTGGCCACTTCTGTCAGTTGTCACCTTCATACCGCTGATCTGCGTGCTGTTCCTGCTGCCGATCAAGGATGATACCGAGATCGGGCGGCGCAACATCCGCCAGGTGGCGCTGCTCGGCACCACCGCGACCTTCATCATGTCGCTCCTGATCTGGGCGAATTTCGATGTCTCCGATCCGGGCTTCCAGATGGTGGAAAGCATCGCGCTTGCCGGTTCGGGCTTCTCCTATGCGATGGGCGTCGACGGCATTTCGATGCTGTTCGTGATCCTGACCACCTTCCTGATGCCGCTGTGCATCCTTGCCAGCTGGAATTCGGTCCAGACGCGCGTGCGGGAATACATGATCGCCTTCCTGGTGCTGGAGACCTTGATGATCGGCGTGTTCTGCGCGCTCGACATCGTGCTGTTCTACGTCTTCTTCGAGGCGGGCCTCATTCCGATGTTCATCATCATCGGCGTGTGGGGCGGCAAGCGCCGGGTCTATGCGAGCTTCAAGTTCTTTCTCTACACGCTCGCTGGCTCCGTGCTGATGCTGCTCGCGATCATGGCGATGTACTGGGACGCGGGCACCACCGACATCAGGCTGCTGCTGGCGCATGATTTCCCGGCCGGGATGCAGACCTGGCTGTGGCTCGCCTTCTTCGCCTCGTTCGCGGTGAAGATGCCGATGTGGCCGGTGCACACCTGGCTGCCCGATGCCCACGTGGAAGCGCCGACTGCAGGCTCGGTCATTCTGGCGGGCATTCTGTTGAAGCTCGGCGGCTACGGATTCCTGCGCTTCTCGCTGCCGATGTTCCCGCTGGCATCGGCTGATTTCGCGCCCTTCATCTTCACGCTGTCGGTCATCGCGATCATCTACACCTCGCTGGTGGCGTTGATGCAGGAAGACATCAAGAAGCTGATCGCCTATTCGTCGGTGGCGCATATGGGCTTTGTGACGATGGGGATCTTCGCCGCCAACGCGCAGGGTGTGCAGGGCGCGATCTTCCAGATGCTCAGCCACGGGTTGATCTCGGGAGCCTTGTTCCTCTGTGTCGGAGTGGTCTACGACCGGCTGCACACGCGTGAGATCTCGGCCTATGGCGGGCTGGTCAACAACATGCCGAAATACGCGGTTGTGTTCATGTTCCTGACCATGGCCAATGTCGGGCTTCCCGGCACGTCGGGCTTCGTCGGTGAATTCCTGACGCTGATCGGCGTGTTTCAGGTCAACACCTGGGTGGCGGCGTTTGCCGCATTGGGCGTGATCCTGTCGGCGGCCTATGCGCTGTGGCTCTACCGCCGCGTCGTCTTCGGCGCGCTGGAAAAGGAAAGCCTGAAGGCGATGCTCGACCTGTCGCGCCGCGAGAAGGTGATCCTCTATCCGCTCGTCGCGCTGATAATCCTCTTTGGCGTCTATCCGGCGCCGATCTTTGATGTGACGGCAGCTTCGGTTGACGCGCTCATTAACAATTACACAGCTTCGCTGCAGGCAGCGCGCGACCTCGCGCTGTCGGTCAACTGAGCTACGGAGACTGCGGGACCATGACGCCAGAGATACTCACAACTAGCCTACAGCTTTCCGTGCCCGAGCTCATGCTGGCCGTCGGCGCCATGGTGCTTTTGATGATCGGCGTGTTCTCCGGCGAAAAGTCGGTGACGCTGGTCAATGGCCTGGCGGTGGCGCTGTTGATCATGGCGGGCCTCGTGCTGGTGCTCCTGACCGACAATGGCGAAGCCTTCAACGGCGCGTTCCTGTCCGATCCCTTCGCCCGCTTCATGAAGGTACTGACGCTGATCGGCTCGATCACCGCGATGGTGATGACCGTAGGTCACGCCAAGGCCGAGCGGATCGACAAGTTCGAGTTCCCGGTGCTGATCGTGCTGGCGACGCTCGGCATGATGCTGATGATCTCCGCCAATGACATGATGGCGCTCTATATGGGGCTCGAACTGCAGTCGCTGGCGCTCTACGTGGTGGCCGCGATCAACCGCGACAGCCTGCGCTCCACCGAGGCGGGACTGAAATATTTCGTGCTGGGCGCGCTGTCGTCGGGCATGCTGCTCTACGGTATTTCTCTGGTCTATGGCTACACCGGCCACACCGGCTTTGACGAGATCGCTGCGGCGATTGCCGGCGGCGAGCGCTCGCTCGGCCTGATCTTCGGCTTGGTGTTCCTGCTCGCAGGCATCGCCTTCAAGATCTCCGCCGTGCCGTTCCACATGTGGACGCCGGACGTCTATGAAGGCGCGCCGACCCCGGTGACGGCGTTCTTCTCCGCAGCGCCCAAGGTCGCCGCCATGGCGCTGTTCATCCGCATCGTCATCGTCGCCTTCGAGCCGGTGACGCTCGACTGGCAGCAGATCGTCGTGTTCATCTCGATCGCATCGATGGTGCTGGGCGCCTTCGCGGCCATCGGCCAGAAGAACATCAAGCGGCTGATGGCCTATTCCTCTATCGCCCATATGGGCTTTGCTCTGGTCGGCCTTGCCGCGGGCACCCAGGCTGGCGTGCGCGGCGTGATCCTCTACATGCTGATCTACATGGTGATGACGCTCGGCACCTTCGCCTGCATCCTCGCCATGCGCCGCAAGGAAGACGGAAATGTCGAGCAGATCGACGATCTGGCGGGCCTGTCGTCGACCAATCCCTTCATGGCGCTGATGTTGACGATCCTGATGTTCTCGCTCGCCGGCATTCCGCCGCTGGCTGGCTTCTTCGCCAAATATTTCGTCTTTGTGGCGGCAATCGAGGCCAAGCTCTACGGTCTTGCGATCATCGGCGTTCTGGCCTCGGTCGTGGGCGCCTATTACTATCTCAGGATCATCAAGATCATGTGGTTTGACGAGCCTTCCGGTGCCTTCGCGCCGGTGGCAGGCGAACTCAAGCTGGTGTTCGGCATTTCCGGCCTGTTTGTGCTGTTCTATGTGGTCGTCTCCAACCCGCTCGGTCTGGCCGCCGACGTCGCCGCCAAGACATTCTTCTAAGATGGCGCGTCGGCCCGCATGAAGGAACCGGAGTTCCGGCACATCGAACTTGGGGATGTGTCCTCCACCAATGCCGAGTGCATGACGTGGGCCCGTGCGGGCGACGAAGGCCGGGTGTGGATCACGGCCACGCGGCAGACCGGCGGCCGCGGCCGCAGGGGCCGGATCTGGATTTCGGAGCCGGGCAACCTATATGCCTCTCTTCTGCTGATTGACCCGGCGCCATGGGAAAGCATGGCGAGCCTTCCGCTTGCGGTGACCTTGGCCGTGTATGACGCCATTTCTGCCCTGTTGCCGGGCGATCCAGGCAGGCTTCGGATCAAATGGCCCAATGATGTGCTGATTGAAGGGTGCAAGACCGCTGGCATCCTGATAGAAGCCGAGCAACTCAACGATGGTCGCCGGGCGGTCGTGATCGGCTGCGGCATCAATGTCGGCCACAAACCCGAGGCCGGGTTGTACCCGGCGACATGCCTGGCCGATCAGGGCAGTTCCGCAACGCCTCAGGAGCTGTTCGCGCGGCTGGTGGTGAGTATGGACAAGGCGCTTGCCGACTGGGATCAGGGCCGGGGGCTATCCGGCATGCGCGATGCCTGGATCAGCCGCGCCGAGGGGATTGGGAAGCCGGTGACGGTGAATTTGCCGGACCGGCAGATCCACGGTCTGTTTGAAGGCATAGATGGCGAGGGCAGGCTGATGCTTGCACTGCCGGACGGAGAGAGACAACTGATTGCCGCAGGCGACGTGTTTTTCGCCTGATGCTTCATGGTTTTCACCTTGGGTCTGGCCCGGGGTGAAAACCATGAAGCATGACGAATGACGAATGAAGAACCGGTGGCCCTGACGCATTGGATCAATGCGCAACGCCATCATGACATGATCAGACAGGACAATTGATGACACAAGACCAGGATCTCGTATTCCTCCCGCTCGGCGGCGTTGGCGAAATCGGCATGAACCTCGCACTTTACGGCTATGGCTCGCCCAAGAAGCGGGAGTGGATCATGGTCGATTGCGGCGTGACCTTTCCGGGGCCGGAGCTTCCGGGCGTCGATCTCATCCTGCCCGACATCGATTTCGTCAAGAGCCTGGGCAGCCAGCTCAAGGCGATCATCATCACCCACGCCCATGAGGACCATTACGGCGGCCTGGCGCAGCTCTGGCCGCAGCTGAAGGCGCCGGTCTATGCCTCGGCCTTCACGGTCGGCATGCTGGAAGCCAAGCGCGCCTATGAGCGGACCCGCGCTGAGGTGCCGGTCAACGTCTTCAAGGCAGGCGAGCGGTTTACCGCCGGTCCCTTCGAGATCGAGCCGATCGCAGTCAATCACTCGATCCCGGAGCCGTTTTCGCTGGCGATCGGCACGCCGCTCGGCAAGCTCATTCACACCGGCGACTGGAAGATCGACATGACGCCGTCGCTCGGGCCGCTGACCGACGAGAACCGCTTCCGGCAATTGGGCGAGGAAGGCATCCTCGCCATGATGTGCGATTCCACCAACGCCATGCGTGACGGGATTTCGCCGTCGGAGAAGGAAATCAGCGCCGGTCTGCGCGAGGTCATCGAACAGGCCGAGGGCCGGGTGGCGATCACCACGTTTTCGTCCAATGTCGGCCGCATCCGCTCGATTGCGGAGGCCGCGCGCGAGGCAGGACGCGAAGTGCTGCTGCTCGGCAGTTCGATCAAGCGCGTGGTCAATGTCGCCAGGGACCTCGGCATGATGGAAGGCATCCCGGAATTCCTGGCCGAGGACGAATTCGGCTATATCCCCCGCGACAAGGTGGTGATCATCCTGACCGGCAGCCAGGGCGAGCCGCGCGCGGCGCTCGCCAAGCTGTCGCGCGACGAGATGCGCAATGTGGCGCTGGCGGCGGGCGACACGGTGGTGTTTTCATCCCGCGCCATCCCCGGCAATGAGAAGGGCATCATCGACATCAAGAACGGCCTGATCGAGCAGGGTGTCAAGATCGTCACCGATCAGGACGCGCTGGTGCATGTGTCGGGCCATCCGCGGCGCTCCGAACTGGTGCAGATGTATGAGTGGGTCAAGCCGCAGATCCTGGTGCCGGTGCATGGCGAAGCAGCCCATCTGGTGGCGCAGGCGGCACTGGCGCAGGCCTCAGGCATCGCCAGCACGCCAAAGGTGCGCAACGGCTCCATCCTGCGGCTCGCGCCCGGTCCAGCTGAGGTCATCGGCGAGGCGCATCACGGCCGCATCTACAAGGACGGCAACCTGCTCGGCGATATCGACGAGCTGGGCATCTCCGAGCGGCGCAAGCTGTCGTTCGCGGGGCATGTCGCGGTCAATGTGGTGCTCGACCAGCGCTTCGAATTCCAGCGCGATCCGGTTGTCTCGGCCATCGGCCTGCCGGCCATGGACGGCGAGGGCGACGACATCGAGGACATCCTCTATGATTCGGTGCTCGGTGCGGTCGAAAGCATTCCGCGCGGACGGCGCAAGGACCTCGACGGCGTGCGCGAGGCAATTCGCCGCTCTGTTCGCGCCGCCGCAAACGAGGTATGGGGCAAGAAGCCCGTCGTGACGGTGTTTGTCATCAAGGTGTGAGGAACGATCATGCTTGGACGCCTGAACCATGTCGCCATCGCGGTGCCGGATCTTGAAGCCGCGAGCGCCCAGTACCGGACCATGCTGGGCGCCGACGTGACCGAACCGCAGGCGCTGCCCGAGCACGGGGTCACCGTGGTCTTCGTCATGGTGCCCAACACCAAGATCGAACTGCTCGAGCCGCTGGGCGAGGGCTCTCCGATCGCGGCGTTCCTGGCCAAGAACCCGTCAGGGGGCATGCATCATGTCTGCTACGAGGTCGATGACATCTTGGCGGCGCGCGACCATCTCAAGAACGAGGGCGCGCGGGTCCTCGGCGACGGCGAGCCGAAAATCGGCGCGCACAACAAGCCAGTGCTTTTCCTGCATCCGAAGGATTTCAACGGCACGCTGATCGAACTCGAACAGGCCTAGGAGCAACTCATGGGATTTGGCACCGGTTTTGCGATCTATTTCATCATCTGGTGGGTGGTGCTGTTCACGGTGCTGCCGTTTTCGGCGCGCAGCCAGGCCGACGAAGGCGAGGTGACGCTGGGGACCACGCACAGCGCGCCGGCCGATTTCCGGTTCTCGCCGATCTTCTGGCGCACGACCCTGATTTCGGGGGCGGTGTTCGCCCTCTATTTCCTGGTCACCGTGGTGGGCGGCTATACGCTCGACGACCTGATTGCGCTGTCGCCCAATTTCAAGTCGTAACGCGACTCACCAATTTCCATGGAACGATGCGCTGCCTTTTCCGTTGAGGATAAAAGCAGAGTGGATCCATGGAGGATTGTGATGACTGACAAGACCAACAAGCCGAGCCGCCTGACCGAGACCGACCTTGCCCAGGACAAGATGGGCGACAATGCGCTGCAGGGCAACGACCAGGCCTCGGTGCACAACCAGCGCCACGCCGTGCCGGACGTCAGGAAGAAGCCGGACGCCAGCGTGACGGAAAGCCTCGAGAAGATGGACAAGGACGTCCGCGCGAAGCGCGAACTCGGCAAGGGCGCGGGCAAGTAAGCCTGGCCGCCGAGATCAGGTCTGCCCGGTTGTGTACGGGCAGACTTACATATCCCGCCAAAACAAAAGCAAAAAAAAACAAGGCATGAAGCCTTGTTATTCAGGTGTCGCGTGATCTGTTTCCCGGTTGCCCGGGGGCTGCGAACAAAGCGCGCCTGAGATCCTATCCTCCCAAGACTTTGACCGCGAAATGAGCAATATCCCGTGGGAAATGCCTCTTTAGTGAGCTTTATTTAGCTCAATCAAACGGGCTTGTCACGCGTTTTGTGACGCTGATGTGGCATTCCCGATCACAAAGGAAACATTGTCGTTTGCCCCGCCGGCAAGCACTCCCGTGACGGGTTTTCTTTGCCTGGCGAAGCGGATATGAACGCGGGGCACGCCGTCCCTCATTTCGCCCGATTCAGCCTGCAAGGCTCGAAGCCAAACCGGAACATCCCATGCGTCTGTCCAAGTATTTCCTGCCCATTCTGAAAGAAAACCCGAAGGATGCGGAAATCGTCTCGCACCGCCTGATGGCGCGCGCCGGCATGATCAAGCAGCAGTCCGCCGGGATCTATTCCTGGCTGCCGCTCGGCAAGCGCGTGCTCGACAAGGTCTGCGACATCGTCCGCGAGGAGCAGAACCGGGCCGGCGCCATCGAAATCCTAATGCCGACAATCCAGCCCGCCGACCTGTGGGTCGAAAGCGGCCGCTACAATGATTACGGCGCCGAGATGCTGCGCATCAAGGACCGGCACGACCGGGCGATGCTCTACGGTCCGACCAACGAGGAGATGGTCACCGACATCTTCCGCTCCTACGTCAAGTCCTACAAGGACCTGCCGCTCAATCTCTACCACATCCAGTGGAAGTTCCGCGACGAGCGCCGCCCCCGATTCGGCGTCATGCGCGGCCGCGAATTCCTGATGAAGGACGCCTATTCCTTCGATCTCGACTACGAGGCCTCGCAGGCGGCCTACAACCGCATGTTCGTCTCCTACCTCCGCACCTTCGAGCGCTGCGGGCTGAAATCGATCCCGATGCGCGCCGACACCGGCCCGATCGGCGGAAAGCTGAGCCATGAGTTCATCGTGCTGGCGGAAACCGGCGAAAGCCAGGTGTTCTGCCACCGCGATTTCGAGGGCTTTGCCGTTCCCGGCGCCGACATGAACTATGATGATGACGCAGCGGTCGCAGCCATCGTCGACAAGTGGACGACGCCATTTGCGGCCACAGACGAGATCATGGAGAAGGAAGACTGGGCGCGCGAGGCCTGGGACAAGCTCGGCGAGGACAGCCGCGTCTCCGCCCGCGGCATCGAGGTCGGCCACATTTTCCATTTCGGCACCAAATATTCCGAGCCGATGGGCGCGGTGGTCCAGGGCCCCGACGGCAAGCAGCATCATGTCTCGATGGGTTCCTACGGCATCGGCCCGTCACGGCTGCTCGGCGCCATCATCGAGGCCTCGCATGACGAGAACGGCATCATCTGGCCCAAGGGCGTGGCGCCGTTCGATGTGGGGCTCATCAACATGAAGCCCGGCGATGCTGCGTGTGATTCAGCCTGCGAGAAGATCGAGACGGCGCTCGAGAATGCCGGGCTGGAGGTGCTTTACGACGACACCGACGAACGCGCCGGTGCGAAATTCGCCAAGGCCGACCTGATCGGCCTGCCGCTGCAGGTGATCGCCGGCCCGCGCGCGGTGGCCGAAGGCAATGTCGAGATCAAGGTCCGCGCCACCGGCGAGCGGGAAACATTGTCCATCGACGACGCCATCAACCGCCTCGCGCAAGGCCGATAGGCGATTGTCCGGCGCAAAGGGAAACCTCGCATGACCGATACGGACGCCGCCACGGGCGAAAGCCCGCCATCGCCCCAGACGCCGTCGCCGTCCGCGCGTCCGTTTTCGGCGTTCGAGCGCATGGTGGCGTGGCGCTATCTCAAGTCGCGCCGGAAAGAAGCCTTCATCTCGGTCATCGCCGGGTTTTCCTTCGTCGGCATCATGCTGGGCGTGGCGACGCTGATCATCGTCATGGCGGTGATGAACGGGTTTCGCGGCGAGCTGATCACCCGCATTCTCGGCATCAACGGCCATATCGTGGTGCAGCCCATCGACCGGCCGCTCAATGATTACGATGAACTCGCCACGCGGCTCAAGGGCGTCGAGGGCGTGAAGATGGCGATCCCGCTGGTCGAGGGCCAGACGCTGGCCTCGGGCACGGGCGGGGCGGGCACCGGCGCGCTGGTGCGCGGCATCCGCGCCGAGGATCTGCAGGCGATGACGATCGTGTCTGAAAACATCCAGTCGGGCGACATGGTCGGCTTCCTCGCGGGTGAGGGCGTGGCGATCGGCTCGCGCATGGCGCAGTCGCTGGGGCTGACCGCGGGCGACCTGATCACGCTTGTTGCGCCCGAAGGCGACGTGACGCCGTTCGGCATGACGCCCAGGGTCAAGGCCTATCCGGTCTCGGCGATCTTCGAGGTGGGCATGTCGGAATATGATTCTTCGATCATCTACATGCCACTCCAGGAGGCGCAGCTCTATTTCAACGCGGAAGGGCTGGTGCAGTCGATCGAGATCTTCGTCGACGATCCCGACGACATTGACACGATGCGACCCAGGATCGAGGCGGCCGCCGAGCGGCAGATCTTCCTCACCGACTGGCGGCAGCGCAACCAGACCTTCTTTTCGGCCCTGCAGGTCGAGCGCAACGTGATGTTCATGATCCTGACGCTGATCATCCTGGTGGCGGCGCTCAACATCGTCTCGGGCCTGATCATGCTGGTCAAGGACAAGGGCCGCGACATCGCCATCCTCAGAACCATGGGGGCGACCTCGGGCGCGGTGATGCGGATCTTCTTCATGACCGGGGCTGCTATCGGGGTGACCGGCACCTTCGCGGGCTTCGTGCTCGGCGTCGTCGTCTGCCTCAACGTCGAGAGCATCCGCCAGTTCTTCTCCTGGATCTCGGGCACGACGCTGTTCAACCCGGAGCTCTATTTCTTGAGCCAGCTGCCCGCCGACATGGATTCGGGCGAGACCATCACGGTGCTCGTGGTGGCGCTGGTGCTGTCCTTCATCGCCACGCTCATCCCCTCCTGGCGGGCGTCCAAACTCGATCCGGTTCAGGCGCTCAGATATGAATGATCAGGTGCGCACATCCGGCCAGCCGGTGCTTGAGCTTGTCGATGTCGGCCGGCATTTCCTGCAGGGCGAGAACCAGATCTCGATCCTCGACGGCGCCAATTTCACGTTGCAGACCGGCGAGACCGTGGCGCTGGTGGCGCCGTCCGGCACCGGCAAGTCGACGCTGCTGCATCTCGCCGGCCTGCTCGAGCGCCCCGACGAGGGCGACGTGATTGTCGACGGCGAGGCCTGCGGGCATCTGGGTGACGACCGCCGCACGGCGATCCGCCGCTCCGAGATCGGCTTCGTCTACCAGTTCCATCATCTGCTGCCCGAGTTCACCGCGCTTGAAAACATCATGATGCCGCAGCTGATCACCGGCCTGTCCAAGGCCGACGCCAAGGAACGCGCAGCCCAACTGCTCGACTACATGCGCATCGGCCACCGCGCCGACCACCGGCCGTCTGAACTCTCGGGCGGCGAACAGCAGCGCGTGGCCATCGCCCGCGCGGTCGCCAACGCGCCGCTGATCTTGCTCGCCGACGAACCCACGGGCAACCTCGACCCCGAAACCGCCGGCTACGTGTTCGAAGCGCTCGACGCGCTCGTGCGCCAGTCGGGGCTCTCGGCGGTGATCGCGACGCACAATCATGATCTCGCGAGCCTGATGGACCGGCGGGTGACGCTGATGGATGGGAAGGTGGTGGAGGTTTAGGGGGGAACGGCAGGGGCGGGCATGCTCAGCCTTCTTGTGCTTTCCATTGCTGCCCTTTTAGCCATAACTCGTGCAACGGATGCTTTGCGCGCTCATGCACGGCTGCCGTTAAGCCGACACAGGTGATAGCCCGAAAGCTGTCATTAGTTTTTAAACCGCGAAGGTGTCCAATCTGGGACAAATCAGCTTTACGCGCGTGCTCCCGTCTTTTGAGGTTGCATCCTCGGTCATCACCTGTTCGCGGCTCCGGTGGTTGACGTGTTGTTCAAACATCTCTCCTCTCGCGGGAGGGACAGACATTTTGGATGGCGATATCTACGATCTTATCCGCGGAGGGTGCGCCGGAAAGGCCACCGGTATAGTGCATGACGATTTGGCCAATGGCATTTTTGACCATTACAAAGACCTTATGCATTTGGTCGTGGCTCAGCGCCAGCGTCTCGTCGGGTTTGACCAACTCCATCATTTTCTTGAGCTTGGCGTGCTCAACGGCTGTGACAATGCCTTTGGCGTGTACTACGGCCTTCCTGAGAATTCGAAGGTCGCCCAACGCGTCTATCTTGATGTCGTTCGGTTCGACCTCGCGCACCTCTGCGATGGCTGGTCGGACTTCTTCATCCCAGTGGGCGAACATGAAAACAATGATGGCCCAGCATATCTGCTGTTCGTTGAACCCCGTCTCGGAATTGTCAGCGAGGTATGTAGAGCTTTTGCGGATGCTGTTGTGGATGATATCGGGCTTGCTGGGATCTTCCATGCTGTCCCAGACGACAACATCTTGACCGTCCCGCAGTTCCTTCCGGGCAGGGAATGTGACTCGCGCTACTTGGCGCTCAATGCGAACAGTGTTCCCTGCAAAGCCATTGAGGCAGTCCATGTAAACCGACGACTGCTTGTTCACAAAGTCGATGAAGTCCCGCAGTATAGGCAGTTCGGCGGTTGCCTTGCCGAAATCGAAATTTGCCATCAATTGAACCCGACGCTCGGGCCTCCCATTGCATGATTCATGGATTTAGTCCTCTGCCGCAGGGGACAATGAGGCCAATCTTATCGTATTTGGCTTTTGCCAGAATCGTGGCAATTCAAAGCTAGGTTGACGTGTTCAGCGAGAACTATTTGATCGTCTTTCCTACTCTTGGAGCTTGCGTGCCCAACTTTTCCGTATAAAGCATTTCCCGTTAACTTGGTGATGGGCGGCATGACTGCAGAGGAATTCAGCTCGCTGTATCTTAGGGCAATCAATGGTCTCGCAGCCACTGGGTGGCATTGGTTTGACTATCACTTTCATGTTGGCCCTACCGCATTCGCGAGAAGCATAATGTCATCATGTGCGAGTATCAATCGCCGTGCGGCCAACATCGGAGCAGATCTCCTTGACGAACTCGTTGGCATCGGCGGTCGAGAGAGAGACGAGGATCAGTATGAGCAGCTTCTGCAAAAGCTTGCGGAGATTTTGGTCATTGAGAGGGTAGTGAATTGCCCATGGCCCGACGTAACGACATTTCTGCACGAGCCGGCCGCTAACCCAGGTGGACCAAGACCAGAACTCCTCGTCAGTACTCCTGATGGCAGGTTAGTGGTCGAGGTAAAAACGCCCGCGTTATTCAAGCACATCCGAGCTCGGGCGGCAAACGCTGTTCAGTTGCCTTATCGGGGCGTGGTGCCACTGGATGTAGCTGAAAGGCTGGCGCAGGGTACTGTCACCCTGCCGCGTGATAATCCAGTGTTGGATTTCCTCCGCGACGGTGAACGCAAGTTCGCGGGTTTTAGGGAGGAGCCGAATACGACATCCCTGCTAGTTATCGTCTGGGACGACTACATCTATGAGCCGATCTCAGCGCTTGTAAATGGAGCCTCAGGACTGCTGACGCAGAGTAGCTATTCTCGGACAGCAACCGGTACCGCCGAGATATTCCCGAATATCGATGCGATTGTTGCACTCCGGCACTTAAACTACTTCGTCGCGGCTTCAAGGGAAGAGCCATTAATCGACCGGCAAAATGGCCTTGATTTCGGCGACGAGAATGCTTTGCCGAATGTCTTGTTCACTTTGCCCGGAGCTCGCCCGATTCCCGACTTCGTGCTCGATGCACTACGAGCCTACCCGCACGATGATCCTGGCCTACGAATGTTCGCGGAATACAACCCCCAGGACATCGTGTTCTGGATTTGACCAGGGGTGCAGCATTTCAAATGCAGCGAAAGACCGTTTTCCACCCATTCTAACCTTGCACGCGGTCAGACGACCGCTCGGAAACCGCCAGGCCCTACATCCGTTCGTCGTTGACGAACGGATCTTTACAAAAGACCAGTTTCCACCAACCAGCCCGCACAAAAAAGGCACGGCGAGTTCCCCCGCCGTGCCTCTAGCAATCAGCCCTAATCGACGCCCCTACCTGAGCCGCTTGGCCGCCGTCTCCGGCACCAGTTCGCCCGCGAGCCGGCGATCCAGATAGTCCTCGCACTCGGCCATCAGCTCGTCGACCTGGCCGGTGAAGAAGTGGTTGGCGCCGGGCATGGTTTTCTGGGTGATCAGGATGCCCTTTTGCAGCTTGAGCTTCTCGACCAGTCCATTGACGTCCTTTTCGGGCGCCACGCGGTCGGCGTCGCCGTGGATGATCAGGCCGGATGAGGGGCAGGGGGCGAGGAAGGAGAAATCATAGGTGTTGGGCTGCGGCGCGATCGAGAAGAAGCCCTCGATCTCGGGCCGCCGCATCAGAAGCTGCATGCCGATCCAGGCGCCGAAGGAATAGCCCGCGACCCAGCAGCTTTTGGAATCGGGATGCAGGCTCTGCACCCAGTCGAGCGCGCCGGCCGCGTCGGACAATTCGCCCGCGCCGTGGTCGAATTCGCCCTGGCTGCGGCCGATCGAGCGGAAATTGAACCTCAGCGTGGTGAAGCCGCGCTGCTGGAACATGTAGAAAAGATTGTAGACGATCTGGTTGTTCATCGTGCCGCCGAACTGCGGATGCGGATGCAGCACGATGGCGATCGGCGCGTTCTTTTCCTTGCCAGGCTGGTAGCGGCCTTCGAGGCGGCCGGCGGGTCCGTTGAAAATGACTTCAGGCATTGATACTCCATGCATGGTCTGGTTCGCACGGCCTGCCGCTTGGTGCGCTTTATGGCGGGCGGCCGCCGGGATATCGCAGCCCACACCCTTGACGAGGACGGAGCGGCTCCCTAGAACCTAGTTTAGAATAGTTCGAAACTGCAGCGGGTTCGCTGAAAGTTAAAGTGTCATACGGCATCGGACACGGAAAATTCAAGAAAAATGCGTCCGGCCTTCAGATGGCGGCGCAGATGACGGGTAAAATCACCATGGCGACGGAGCGCCTCTATCTCGATTACAATGCAACGGCGCCGCTTCTCACCGAAGCGCGGGCGGCGATGCTTGACGCGATGGAGCTTCCCGGCAACCCGTCCTCGGTGCATGCCGAGGGCCGGCGGGCGCGCAGCGTGATTGCCCGGGCGCGGGACGCAGTGGCCCGGCTTTGCGACGTGGCTCCCGCCCAGGTGACCTTTCTCTCCGGCGCCACCGAGGCCGCCAATCACGTGCTGACGCCGGATTACCGCATGGGCCGCGCGCCCATTCATGTCTCGCATTTGTATGTTTGTGCCGTCGAGCACCCCGCCATTCTCGCCGGCGGCCGGTTTGCGCCGGACCAGATCACCGTGCTGCCGGTTGACAGCGAAGGCCGGCTTGACCTGGCGGCGCTGGAAATGGCACTCGCCGGACACGACAATTCGGCGGGGCAGGCGATGCTCGCTTTGCAGCTCGCCAACAACGAGACCGGCGTGATCCAGCCGGTGCGCGCCGCGGCCGACATCGTCAAGGCCCATCACGGGCTTCTGGTGGTCGATGCGGTGCAGGGCGCCGGACGGCTGCCGCTATCTCTCGATGCGCTCGGCGCCGATTTCCTGATCGTCTCCGGCCACAAGATCGGCGGACCCAAGGGAACCGGCGCGCTCGTGAGTGCCGGCGAGACCCTGATGCCCGCGCCCCTGATGCGCGGTGGCGGCCAGGAAAAGGGCCACCGCGGCGGCACCGAAAACCTGATTGGAATCGCGGGCTTGGGTGCTGCGGCCGAAGTGGCTGTTGAAGCTCTCGCTAATATTTCTGCCCTTGAAGCGCTGCGCGACCGGATGGAAGCCGGCATGCGCGCACTGGCGCCGGATCTGATTGTGCATGGCGCGGCGGCCGACCGGCTTGCCAACACCAGTTTCTTCTCGCTTCCGGGGCTCAAGGCCGAGACCGCGCAGATTGCCTTCGACATGGAAGGCGTGGCGGCATCGGCCGGGTCCGCCTGTTCCTCGGGCAAGATCGGGCTCAGCCACGTGCTTTTGGCAATGGGCGCCGACGCCGATCTCGGCGCAATCCGGATCAGCCTGGGACGCGACCACACAGACAGCGACATCAGCCGCTTTCTCGATGTGTTCCAGACAATCAACGCCCGGCGGATCGCCCGCAGGGCCACACAGGCCGCAGCATGAGGCTGCGCGCTTAAACCTGTTCGCGAAATGTGGAATTTTCGCGATAGACATGGCGTGAACGAGGTTCACGTCCTACATAGTGCGGTAATCCCTCCAAGGGTGATCCACACGTCGTTGACAAGCTGCCGGCCTTGACCCGGCGAGATTGGAGAGCGCCATGCCTGCAGTGCAGGAGACCATCGATCAGGTCCGTCAGATCGACGTTGACCAGTACAAATACGGCTTCGAGACCGTCATCGAAAGCGATACGGCGCCGAAGGGTCTCACCGAAGACACGATCCGGATGATTTCGGCCAAGAAGAACGAGCCCGAATGGATGCTCGCCTGGCGGCTTGATGCGTTCAAGCGCTGGCTGACCCTGGAAGAGCCCACCTGGGCGCGCGTCGACTATCCCAAGATCGATTTCCAGGACATCCATTACTATTCCGCGCCCAAGGGCACCACCGGGCCCAAGTCGATCGACGAGGTCGATCCAGAGCTGCTGCGGGTCTACGAGAAGCTCGGCATTCCGCTGCGCGAGCAGGAGATCCTGGCGGGCGTGCAGACCTCGAAGATCGCCGTCGACGCGGTGTTCGATTCGGTTTCGGTGGTCACCACCTTCAAGAAGGAACTGGCCCAGGCCGGCGTGATCTTCATGTCGATCTCGGAGGCCATGCGCGAGCATCCCGAACTGGTGCAGAAATATCTCGGCACAGTGGTGCCGGTCACCGACAATTACTACGCGACGCTCAACGCCGCCGTGTTCACCGACGGCTC
This sequence comes from Hoeflea sp., assembly GCA_019084245.1. Classification (GTDB taxonomy): domain Bacteria; phylum Pseudomonadota; class Alphaproteobacteria; order Rhizobiales; family Rhizobiaceae; genus Hoeflea. The sequence goes on along the minus strand of JAHRFE010000004.1, from coordinate 22,142 downwards.
CTTCGTCTACGTGCCCAAGGGCGTGCGCTGCCCGATGGAGCTGTCGACCTATTTCCGCATCAACGAGAAGAACACCGGCCAGTTCGAGCGCACGCTGATCATCGCCGAGGAGGGCGCCTACGTCTCCTATCTCGAGGGCTGCACCGCGCCGCAGCGCGACGAGAACCAGCTGCACGCCGCCGTGGTCGAGCTGATCGCCATGGATGACGCCGAGATCAAGTACTCGACGGTGCAGAACTGGTATCCCGGCGACAAGCAAGGCAAGGGCGGGATCTACAATTTCGTGACCAAACGCGGCGATTGCCGCGGTGACCGCTCGAAGATTTCCTGGACCCAGGTCGAGACCGGCTCGGCCATCACCTGGAAATACCCGTCCTGCATCCTGCGCGGCGACGATTCCCGCGGCGAGTTCTACTCGATCGCGGTGTCGAACGGCTACCAGCAGATCGACAGTGGCACCAAGATGATTCATCTCGGCAAGAACACCTCGAGCCGGATCATCTCCAAGGGGATTTCCGCCGGGCACTCCTCCAACACCTATCGCGGCCAGGTCTCGGCCCACCGCAAGGCGACGAACGCGCGCAACTTCACCCAGTGCGACTCTTTGCTGATCGGCAACGAGTGCGGCGCCCATACGGTGCCCTATATCGAGGCCAAGAACTCGACCGCCCAGTTCGAGCACGAGGCGACGACCTCGAAGATCTCCGAGGACCAGCTGTTCTATTGTCTCGCCCGCGGCATCCCCGAGGAAGAGGCCATCGCGCTGATCGTCAACGGCTTCGTCAAGGACGTGATCCAGCAACTGCCGATGGAATTCGCCGTCGAGGCCCAGAAGCTGATCGGGATTTCGCTTGAGGGCAGCGTGGGGTGATGGATGGCTGGTACGGAACCCGCCCCACGTCATCCTCGGGCTTGTCCCGAGGATCCACCGAGGGTGGCGGATCGGGCATTGGTGATGAAACGGCGGAAGGCTCATCCTTCCGAGAATGGTGACGAATGAAGGGCCAGTAGATCCTCGGGACAGGCCCGAGGATGACGACGGTGGGGCCCGAGGATGACGACGGTGGGGCCCGAGGATGACGACCGTGAGAGACGGACAGGCCCGAGAATGACGGCGGTGAGAGACGGGCAGACGGAAACGGCAGACGCGCGAGAAGGACGTGGCATCATGGTGGACAAGGAAATCAAGGCCGAGATCGACAAGCTGAAGCTGCGGTACCGCGATCTGGGCAGTTCGATCGATGACCTTCTGGAAGCCATTTCCCGCGGGTCGACGGGCACGAGCGAGAAGATGCTGGGCGCCGAGCTGCACAAGGCCCGGCTCGAGCTAGCCTCGATCGCGCGGCGGCTGCAGGGCCTGCAGAACGATGATGACTGAGAGGGCCGCACGCCTTCCGTGGCGCATCAAGGGAGTGATCGCATGAGCATCGATGCCACTGCAATCGTCTGGTATGCCGCCATCTGCGGGACGTTGTCGGCCTTCGCGCCCTCCTTTGGCGGACGGGCCTTGCGTCTGGCCGCTGGCGCCATTGTCGGCGTCGTGGCCGCGACCGTGCTGCCCCTCGTCAGATCGATGATCGGATGAGGGCATGACGCGGACAGGCACAGCGCCGACGGGGGCCGGTGGCGCCGGGACGATGCGACCGGACCGCGCGGGCGCCGGCATGATCACGGTGGCGCGGCTGGCGTTCGGCGTGTTCTTCGCCGGCTCGGCGGTGCTGAAGCTCTCGGCCTCGGCAACGAGGGGCCGAGATGCTGGGGGCGGCGGGCTTTGCCGATCCGCTGCCGTGGGTCTGGTTGGCCGCTCTCTGCCAGCTGGCCGGCGGCCTGGCGCTGATTGCCAACCGCGTGGTGCGGTGGGCCTCCCTTGGACTGATCGCCTATGTGGCGCTGGTCAACGGGGTATTGCATGGGTTCTGGATCCTCGACGGCGAGGCTGCGTCGATCCAGTTCCAGTTGTTTTCGAAGAATCTCGGCATCATCGCCGGCCTTCTGGCCATTGGCGGTGCTGCCGGAACCTGGGGCATGGCCCGCAAAGAGGTATATTATGCTTGAAATCAAGAACCTTCACGCCCGCATCGCCGATGACGGCACCGAGATCATCCGCGGCCTCAATCTGAGGGTCAAGGCCGGCGAAGTGGCGGCCATCATGGGGCCGAACGGCTCGGGCAAATCGACCCTGTCCTACATCCTGGCCGGCCGGAGCGATTACGAGGTCACCGAGGGCGACATCCTTTACAATGGCGAGAGCATTCTCGAGCTTGACCCGTCCGAGCGTGCCGCCAAGGGCATCTTCCTCGCCTTCCAGTATCCGGTGGAGATCCCCGGTGTGGCCACCATGCAGTTCCTCAAGGTGGCCATGAACGAGCAGCGCAAGGCGCGCGGCGAGGAAGAGCTGAAGACGCCCGACTTCATCAAGCTGGTCAAGGAAGCAGCCGGCAGCCTGCAGATCGATCCGGCCATGCTCAAGCGTCCGCTCAATGTGGGATTTTCCGGTGGCGAGAAGAAGCGCGCCGAGATCCTGCAGATGAAACTGCTGGCGCCAAAGCTGTGCGTGCTCGACGAGACCGATTCCGGGCTTGACATCGACGCGCTGAAGATCGTGTCCGACGGCGTCAACGCGCTGCGCGCGCCCGATCGCGCGATCATCGTCATCACCCATTACCAGCGCCTGCTCGAGCACATCGTGCCCGACAGCGTGCACGTGCTCTATCAGGGCCAGGTGATCAAATCCGGCGACAAGAGCCTGGCGCTCGATCTCGAAGCCAATGGCTACGCCCAGATCATCGAAGCCGCCGCTTGAACCGACGCCGCAAAGACGGGCCGCAAGGCCAGGAGAGACAGGCATGAACATGCAGACCAAGCCGCCACGCACCCAAGCCGAACAGGCGCTTCTTGACAGTTTCGCCGAAAAGGTCGGTCAACTGCCGGGCGACGCCAAGGTGACGATCGCGCGCGATCGCTTGCTGAGCGCCATCACCGAGGCCGGTCTTCCGACCCGGCGGATCGAAAGCTGGCACTACACCGACCTGCGCAGCCTCCTGCGCGGCGTCCCGGGCAAATCCGGTGGCGCGGCACGCGCGCTTGAGCCTCTGGTCAGCGGCACGGTGGTGTGGCCTGTGGTGCAGGGCGTGGCCGCCAATCCGTCAGCGCCCGAGGGTGTGGAACTCACCCCGTTCATGGACCTGCTGGCCTCGGGCGAGGCTGCCGGCATGCTGGCCGCGCGCGGAGCCGATGACCTGATCGGCCAGCTCAACGGCGCCTTTGCCGAGGACGGCTACAGCTTTTCGGTCTCTGCCGATCAGGCGATCGAGGAGATCATCGAGCTGCAGTCGGTCCAGGCCGGCGGCCAGGTGCACAACCGCTTTGTCGCGGGCTTCGGCTCGAGGGCGAAAGCCACGGTGATCGAGCGTCATCTCGGGCACAAGGGCGAGAGCGGGCTGTCGAGCTCGATCTCGACGCTGGAGATCGAGGACGGCGCGGAAGTCACCTGGATCATCCTGCAGGGCCGGGGCGAGAGTGACCAGCATCTGGGCCAGCTCAGCGCCCGGCTCGGTGCCGACGCGACCCTCAAGTTGTTTGTCATCAATGCCGGCGGCAAGCTGGTTCGCCAGGAAGTCCATGTCGACGTGGCGGGCGAGGGTGCGCATTTCGATCTGAGATGCGTCAACCTGCTGGCGGGCGACAGCCATACCGATGTGACGCTGACGCTCGGCCATGCCGTGCCGCACACCACGTCGAAGGAGATCATCCGCAACGTGGTGCTGGGCCGGGCGCGCGGCGTCTTCCAGGGCCAGATCCGGGTGGCCAAGGAAGCCCAGAAGACCGACGCGCAGATGGCTTGCAACACGCTGCTTCTGTCCGACGAGGGCGAATTCGCGGCCAAGCCCGAGCTCGAAATCTTCGCAGATGACGTGGTCTGCGCCCATGGCGCCACCGTCATCGATATCGATCACACTCACCTGTTCTACCTGATGGCGCGCGGCATCACCGACAAGTCGGCCCGCGCCCTGCTGGTCAATGGCTTCGTCGACGAACTGGTTGGCGAGCTTGAGAACGAGGACCTGGTCGAGGCGCTCGAAACCCTTATCGAACAGTGGCTTGTGGACCATGGCTGACACTCTGAATCACCCCTATGATGTCGAGGCGATCCGCAAGGATTTTCCGATCCTGTCGCGCATGGTGCACGGCAAGCCGCTGGTCTATCTCGACAATGGCGCCTCGGCGCAAAAGCCGCAGGCGATGATCGACGCGGTCAGTCATGCCTACGCGAACGAATACGCCAATGTGCACCGGGGCCTGCATTTCCTTTCGAATGCCGCCACCGACGCCTATGAGAACGCCCGTGAGATCGTGAAACGGTTCCTGAATGCGCCGTCGGTCGACAATGTTGTGTTCACCAAATCCACCACCGAATCGATCAACACGGTGGCCTATGGCTACGCCATGCCACATCTCGACGAGGGCGATGAGATCATCATCACCATCATGGAGCATCACTCCAACATCGTCCCGTGGCATTTCCTGCGCGAGCGCCAGGGCGCGAAGCTGGTCTGGGTCGGCGTCGACGACCAGGGCAATTTCGATCTCGATGATTTTCGCGCGGCGCTGACCGATCGCACGAAGCTGGTGGCGATCACCCACATGTCGAACGTGCTTGGCACGATTGTCGACGTCAAGGAAGTCTGCCGCATCGCGCATGAGCGTGGCATCAAGGTGCTCGTTGACGGCAGCCAGGCCGGGGTTCATCTGCCTGTCGATGTGCAGGACATCGATTGCGACTGGTATGTGATGACTGGCCACAAGCTCTACGGCCCCTCCGGCATCGGCGTGCTCTATGGCAAGACCGAGGCGCTGAACGCCATGCGTCCGTTCATGGGCGGCGGCGAGATGATCGTCGATGTGAGCGAGGACGCGGTCACCTACAATGACCCGCCGCACCGGTTCGAGGCGGGCACGCCGCCGATCGTCCAGGCGATCGGGCTCGGTGCTTCGCTCGAATATATGGAAAATCTCGGCCGCGCGCGCATTGCAGCCCACGAGGCCGACCTTGCGGCCTATGCCACGGAAAAGCTCTCGGCGGTCAATGCGCTTCGCCTAATCGGCACCGCGCCGGGCAAGGGTGCGATCTTCGCCTTCGAGATCGAGGGCATCCACGCCCACGACATCTCGATGCTGATCGACCGCTCGGGCGTGGCGGTGAGGGCGGGCACCCATTGTGCCCAGCCGCTGCTCAAGCGATTCGGCGCGACCTCGACTTGCCGCGCCTCGATGGGGCTGTACAATACCCGTGCCGAAATCGATGTGCTGGTCGAGGCACTCGACAAGGCGCGGGCGTTTTTCTCATAGAATCTGCCTGTTTCATCCAGAAACAGCCGGATTCCTGTTTTATGCATTCGCCTGCCGGGGATCCCCTTTTTCCCTTGCAGGCTCAAAAGGAGCAAAGCCATGAGCGACGCATCCACACCTGAAACGCCGGCTGCTGAAGCCGAAGTGCAGACCTCGGCGATTCCGCGTGAAGAGCTGGCGCGGCTGAGCGACGACATCATCTCGGCGCTCAAAACCGTCTATGATCCGGAGATCCCGTCCGACATCTACGAGCTCGGGCTGATCTACAAGATCGACATCGAGGATGACCGCATGGTCAAGATCCAGATGACGCTGACTGCACCTGGCTGCCCGGTGGCGGGCGAGATGCCGGGCTGGGTCGAGAACGCCGTCAACACCGTCGAGGGCATATCCGGAGTCGACGTGTCAATGACCTTCGACCCGCCCTGGACGCCCGACCGGATGAGCGAAGAAGCGCAGGTTGCGGTCGGCTGGTACTGAGCGCCGATACTGAACGTCGGTCCTGACCGTCAGGGGGCGATGCGCCGTTGGCGACTTGTTAAGTTGACCGCTTCACACTACATTCAGGACATGAAGCAGCGGGCCTTGAACCCGTGTGGCTGAAGGAGACTGGAATGGGATTTGCCGTCATGACACTGACCCCGGCGGCTGCCGAGCGGGTCAAGACCATCCTCAAGGCGTCCGACAATGCCGCGGGCATTCGCGTCGGCATCAAGAAGGGCGGCTGCGCCGGGATGGAGTACGCCATCGATCTGGCCACCGAGATCAACCCCAAGGACGACCGCATCGAGCGCGACGGCGCCACCGTGTTTGTCGCCCCGGAAGCCGTGCTCTACCTGCTCGGCACCGAGATGGACTACGAAGTCACCAAGCTGCGCTCGGGCTTCGTCTTCAAAAACCCCAACCAGACTTCCGCCTGCGGCTGCGGCGAATCGGTGGAACTGAAGCCCGCGGACCTCGCGCGGCTGGCCGAGGCCGGCAACGCGGTGGTGCGGGCGGAGTAGGGCCTGCTGTTCAGGGGTTGAGTCAGGACGTTTGGAAGTTGAGTCGCCGAATGCCCGCAAGTCGCTGACTTTGCGGGCGTTTTTGTATCTGATTGTGTCTGGGATGTGGCGCCGCCGTCCCTTCCTTCTCCCCTCGTGGGAGAAGGTGTCAGCGAAGCTGACGGATGAGGGGTGGTGCAAAAGCCAACAGATGAGAGGTGTCTTGTGCGGCATCCCCCTCATCCGTCTCGCCGCTCTCGCGTCGATCCACCTTCTCCCACGGGGGGAGAAGGAAGGGGCACGAAAGCGGGCTTCCGAAGTGTTGCCCGCGGCGTAGACTAGCATTTCAGACGGTCCGCGAAGCGGAAATCCTACCCCCGCATCTTCTCGCCCATCGGATCAAACGGCGCCTCGAGCGCAATTCTAGCCGGACGGCGAATACCCATGATTTCGATCTCGAACATGCCGCTGTCGCCGTTGCTGCTCAGCGCCGCCGGGATATAGCCCTGCGCCATCGAGCTTCCGATCGTGTGGGCGTAGCCGCCCGAGGTGATCCAGCCGACGACGCGCCAGTCGCCATCCCGCAGCGTGCCGCCCTCGGGCTTGGCGATCTCGGCGCCATCGGCATCAAAGCGCGGCGCGCCGTAGCCGTGGGGCGGTTCGACCGTGCCGTAGTCGGTGTCGCCGACCTTGGCCCAGACCGGCTCGTCGCCCATCACATCGGCGTCGAGCGCATCGACCAGGAACGAGGTCCGCATCAGTTTCGGGCCGTCGGCGTTCTCTTTCGCGGCAGCCTCGCGGCCGATGAAGTCGTTCTTCGTAAGCTTGACGAAGCGCTCCATGCCGCCCTCGTAAGGGCCGTAGATGGGGCGGAGTTCGCGGAACCAGGTCGGGAAGTTCTTCTCGAGCCGCATCGACAAGAGCGCCCGCATGCCGAAATCGACGATGCCATATTCCGCGCCCGCCGCCTTGATGGCGCGGTAGACCGCCTGCTGGTAGCAGGGCTCCATCCAGATCTCGTAGCCGAGATCGCCGGTGTAGGTGATGCGGCCGACCATGCAGGGCGCGCCGCCGACATCCATGGTGCGGAAGTCCATGAAGCGGAAGGCGGCGTTGGAGACATCGTCGTCGGTGAGCTTGGCGAGCACGTCGCGGGCGCGGGGGCCGGCGATCGACAGGCCGACGAGGGTCAGGTCATAGCGATGGACTCGGATCGATCCGTCCTTTGGCAAATGCTTGTTGAACCAGCGCATGTGATAGCGCTGCGCGGCCGACGAGCCCCAGACCATGAAGTCTTCGTCCGAAACCTTGGCGATGGTGAAATCGCCGATCAGCTTGCCGAATTCATTGAGCATCGGGGTGAGCACGATGCGGCCGGTCTTGGGCATGGTGTTGGTCATCAGGTGCGACAGCCAGGCCTCCGCGCCCTGACCGGAGACGCGGTACTTGGCGAAATTGGCGATTTCTGTGACGCCGACACGCTCGCGGGTGGCACGGACCTCGTTGCCGATGTGCTCGAAATCGTTGGAGCGGTGGAAGGAAAGCAAATCATGGGCTTCCTCGGCCGAGGGCGCGAACCACAGCGGCGTTTCCAGCCCCCAGCTGTCGCCCATCACCGCGTGGTTGTCTCGGACCATGACGTCGTAAAGGGCCGTGGTCTGCTGGGGCCGGGCGGCTGGCAGTTCCTCGTTGGGGAAGCGGATCGAGAAGCGTCGCGAGTAGTTCTCGCGCACCTTGGCGTTGGTGTAGCGCAGCGTCGACCATTCGCCGAAGCGGGCGACATCCATGCCCCAGATGTCGGCGCCGGGATCGCCATGCACCATCCAGTTGGATAGCGCGAGGCCCACGCCGCCGCCCTGGGAAAAACCCGCCATCACCGCGCAGGCGGTCCAGTAATTGGTGAGCCCCGGAACCGGACCCACCAGTGGGTTGCCGTCGGGCGCAAAGGTGAAGGGGCCATTGATCACCTGCTTGATGCCGGCATTTTCCATCGCCGGGAAATGCCGGAATCCCACTTCCAGCGACGGCGCGATGCGGTCGAGATCGGGCGCCAGCAGCTCGTGGCCGAAATCCCAGGGCGTGTTGACCGGCGACCAGGGCTTGCAGGCCTTCTCATAGGTGCCGAGCAGGATTCCGGTGCGCTCCTGTCTTGTGTAGATCTCGCCCTTGAAGTCGATGACGCCCACCAGCTCGCGGCCGGTCTTGGCATTGAACTCCAGCACCTCGGGCATTTCCTCGGTCAGCAGATACATGTGCTCCATGGCCAGAAGCGGCAATTCGAGACCGACCATGCGGCCCACTTCGCGCGCCCACAGACCGCCGGCATTGACCACGTGGTCGGCCTTGACCGTGCCCTGCTCGGTGATGACGTTCCAGGTGCCGTCCGTCTCCTGGGTGAGTTCGATGACGCGGTTTCTGAGCACGATCTCGGCGCCGAGCTTCTTGGCGGCCTTGGCATAGGCGTGGGTGGTGCCGGAGGGATCGAGATGGCCTTCGACAGGGTCCCACAGCGCGCCGACGAAATTGCTCTCGTCCATCAGCGGGAACATCGCCTTGGCTTCCGACGGGGTGATCAGCTCGGTCTCCATGCCGAGATAGCGGCCCTTGGCGTGCACCAGCCGCAGGAAATCCATGCGCTCGGGGCTGTCGGCCATCATCACGCCGCCGGTCAGGTGCAGGCCGCAGGACTGGCCGGAAAGTTCCTCGAGTTCCTGATAGAGGCTCACCGTATAGGCTTGCAGTTTTGCGACGTTGGGGTCGCCGTTCAAAGTGTGAAAGCCGCCGGCTGCGTGCCAGGACGAGCCCGAGGTCAGCTCCGAGCGCTCGATCAGCATCACGTCGGTCCAGCCGGCCTTTGCCAGGTGGTACAGCACGGAACAGCCGACGACACCGCCACCTATCACCACGGCTCTCACATGCGATTTCATCGTCACTCTCCAGGCAGGAATTTTGCGGCAGATTGCGAAATCGAAAGTTCCGGCACAAGAGGCAAATGCGACATCGCCGGCAAAGATTGCAGGGCCGTCCTCGCCATCCTGCGACACAACCGGTTGGCCTTCATCAAACCCCACTCTTGGGCCGCCGTCGCGCGGGAACAGGAGACAAATCAACCCGCTGCCCTATAATCATCCCATTGCGTACTGTAAGGGAACCGTGTTCTTGGGTCAGGCGTTGCAATGGGATATGAGTGTTCAGGAACCATTCACTGCGGCCTGCTAGATTGATGATGATGAGAGACGCGCAGGACAAGACCTCCGAAGCGCGCGGCCGGGTGCGGCTGCGCAGCCTTTCGGCTGTCCTGGCCTTGGGTCTGCTGGTTGCCCTGCCATCTTCTCCTGCCGCCGCGTTCGAGATCTTCGGGTTCAAACTGTTCGAAAGCGACGAGCCCACGGCCATCGAAATCGCCGATCCGCTCAGCTATACGGTGACGCTCGACGTCGAGGGACCCGATCCGAACGGAGAATTGAAGGCCGATCTCGAGGCGGCGTCGCAGCTTGTTCGTGCGGCGGAGGATCCGGTTCCCGGCTCGATCGGTCTCATTCAGCGCGCAAACAGCGATTTCGAGCAGCTGGTGGCGGCGCTCTACGAGAATGGCCGCTATGCCGGCGAGGTGCGGATCCTGCTCAACGGCCAGCCGCTCGCCGATCTGGCGCCCGATGCGGACCTGAAGAGCGCCGAACCCGTGCCTGTGCGGATCCTGGTCATGCCCGGCAAGGCGTTTCGTTTCGGCAACATCGTCATCCGCGATTCGGCTGGCGAGACTTACGTTTCGAGCGTGCAGGGGCTCTCAACTGGCGAACTTGCCCGGTCCACCGTAATCCTCGACGCCGAGAGAACCCTGGTCCGCGAGCTTGAGAGAGGCGGACATCCGTTTGCCGAAGTCGCCGGTCGGGACATCGTCGCCGATCATGCGCGCGGCATTCTCGATGTGGCGCTGATGCTTGAGCCCGGGCCGGTGGCGCCTTTTGGGGAAACCGCGGTGGATGGCGCGGAAAGCGTCAATTCAGCCTTCATTGCGCGGATGACCGGCGTTCCGGAAGGCGAACAGTACACTCCCGAAAGCCTTGCCGCAGCGGAGAAGCGCCTTCGCGCGCTCGATGTGTTTTCAAGCGTCACCGTGCGCGGCGCCGACAGCCTGTCGCCCGACGGCACGGTGCCGGTTCAGGTCACCGTGTCGGAACGCAAGCACCGGTTCCTGGGTATTGGCGCCACCTATTCCTCCACCGATGGCGGCGGGATGGAAGCCTATTGGGGCCACCGCAACCTGTTCGGCCGGGCGGAGAAACTGCGCATCGAAGGGTCTGTCGGCAGCCTGGGCGCGACCACCGAAGCCAAGGACATGACCTGGCGCGGCGCGGTGCTGTTCGAAAAGCCGGGCGTGCTGGGGCCTGCGTCCAAGTTTACCTCCAGGCTTGAAATCGCGCAGGAAAACCCCGACGCCTTCCGGCGCTTCTCGGTCGAGGGCGCGGTCGGCATCACCTATGAACTGACCGAAACCCAGACGGTGTCCGCCGGCATCGATGTCGAATACGCGCGGCTGACCGACAGCTTCAATGTCGACCGCGAGACGATCACGGTGGCGCTGCCACTCGAATATGTCCGCGACACGCGCGATAACGAACTCAACCCGACAACCGGCACACGGCTGGCGCTGCTTCTCGAGCCCGCCCATGAAATCAATGCCGGCGCCACCTTCGTCAAGCTTCGCGCTGAAGCCTCGGCCTACCGCGCGCTTGATGATCAGAAGCGGTTTGTCGTCGCCGGCCGCGTTGCCGCCGGGTCGATCTATGGCGCAGACCTTGCCGCAATCCCGGCAAACCGTCGCTTCTATGCCGGCGGCGGCGGCTCGGTGCGCGGCTATGGCTACCAGGATATCGGGCCGGTCAATGCTGCCGGCATTCCGACCGGCGGCCGATCCGTGCTCGAAACATCGGCGGAGCTGCGCATCGGCATCACCGAGACTATCGGCATCGTCCCCTTCGTCGATGCGGGTCTGGTCAGCGCCAGCGAGGATTTCTCCGGCTCGGAATTCAAGCTCGGCGCCGGTCTCGGGCTGCGCTACAGGACCCCCTTCGGCCCGCTGCGTATCGATGTCGCGGTGCCGCTGAACAAGGGCCCGCTGGATCCCGACTACGGAATTTATGCCGGGATCGGGCAGGCATTCTGACATGGCTGCCGCGAAAACCCCCAGATCGCGCCCGGGTTTGATCCGGCGTTCGCTGCGCTGGATTGCCATTCTGGTGCTGGTCGCGCTTGTTGGCGTGATCATCATCCTGGTGACGACGCCAGGCGGGCGGATGCTTGCGACGACGATCAACAGGCTCGGCTCCGGCCCCTCGCAAAGCATCGAGATCGACCGGATAGACGGCCTGCTCTCGGGCACGACGCGGATCGGGCATGTCATCCTGAGTGACGCCAGCGGCGAACCCTGGCTGCTGCTCAAGGGCATCACCATCGACTGGTCGCCTCTGGCGCTGTTGAGCTCCACGCTCGACATCGAGGCGCTCACGATCGACCGTGTGGAACTGGCGCGGTTGCCGCAGGGTGCGGAGGATGCTGACGAAAGCGGCGCACTGGTCCTGCCGGTGGCCTTCGACATCAAGCGGTTTTCCGCAATGGATATCGTCGTGGGCGCGCCAGTTGCGGGCAGGGTGGCGCGGTTCGAGGCCAGCGGCAGGGCTACGGTCAATGCCACGCTGTCGACCGCGATGGCCGATCTGGCGCTCAAGCGGACCGATGGCGTGGGCGGGGAACTGACGCTTGATGCCGATTATGACGAGACGGAGGACCGGTTCAACATCTCGGCCGCGCTGAGCGAGCCCGCAGGCGGCGTCATGGCCAATCTGCTGCGGCTGTCACCCGACGACGCGATCAGCGTCACCGCCACATCGCAGGGCTCGCTGTCTGATTGGCAGCTCAGCGCCAACGGGTTGGTCAATGACGAGATCGTCGCGGATGCGATGGTGCAATTGACCGCGAGCGAGGCCGGCGAGGCTTTGACGGTGCAGGCGGGCGGGCTGTTCGAAAAATTCCTGCCGCCGTCGCTGAGCCAGATCGTGGCCGGGCGCAGCGATTTGTTGCTCGAAGCGCTGCTCGAGCCTGAGCGCACCGGCGCGGTGATCGACATTTTCACTTTCTCATCCGGAAAGCTGAGCGCCGAGGGGCGCGGACGTGTGGCGCGGGAAGGCGAGGTTGATCTCACCCTGCAGGTGTCGCCGCAGCCCGGAGCCGGAAGCCTGAGCTTTGGCGAAGGCGAGGCGCGCGTAAGTCTTTCCGTTCCCGAAGCCCGGATCCGGGTCACCGGCACCGCCGAAGAGGCCGCATTGCGTCTCGAACTCACGACCGACCGGGTGACTGGCTCAGCCTACAGCGCCGACGACATTGTCGCGGTCGTGGATTTCGACAGGTTTTCGCTCGCGACCCGCAGCGGCACCGGATTGGTCGATATGAAGATCGGCGCGGTTGGCTCCAGCAATGATATTCTGGCCCGCGCGGTGGCCGGCGGCGTGACGCTGTCCGGCAATGTCGCGCTTGCCGAAGACGGGACCATTTCCAGCGACCGGATCCTTGTTCAGACCGGCGTGGCTGAGGTTGGCATTGATGGGCTTTCCTATGGCAACGCTGGCGCGCTTCAGGCAAGCCTTGCAGGCACCATCCGCAATGCCGTTTTGTCCGCACAGGCGCCGGAGCTGCTGGGACCTGACACGGCGTTCAAAGGTGAGGTGGCGCTCGATGAAGCTGGCGCGCTCACCGTGCGTGACTTCCAGCTCACGTCCGAATTCATGACCGCATCGGGCGGCGTGGCGCTGTCGGGCGAGGGCGAGATCGCGGGCGACATCGAGGCGAATGTGGCGGATCTCTCCGGGTTCAACGACGCCGTGTCGGGTGGCATCACGCTTTCGGCCACGGTGTCCGGGCAAAGCGCGGCGCCGGCTTTTGAGGCGCGGATCGCAGGTCAGTCGCTGAGCGTGGAAGGCCGCGATCTGTCGGATCTGGTGCTGGAAGCCCGGGGCGTGGCCGATCCCGCAGCTCCGCAGGCGGATGTGACGCTTACCGGAACGCTCGAAGGGCGACCTATCGATGGCTCGGTCGTGCTGGCGCAAGCGGATGGCGTGGTGCGGATTGATCCGCTCAGGCTGCAGGTCGCGGACAATTTGATTTCCGGCACGCTGGTGCTGGATGAAGCGTATCGGCCAACCGGCGTCATCGAACTCGATCTCAAGGATATCGGATCCTTGTCGGCGCTGGCGCTGCAGACCATCAAGGGCAGCGGCGGCGGCACCATCAGGTTCGCGGTGGTGGACAATGAATCGGTGGCCGACATCGCACTCGGCTTTCCCGAACTCAGCGATGCAGGATTTTCGGTTCGCGACGCCCGGCTGACGGCGAGCATCGCCGATCTCATGGGAACGCCGGAACCGGTGGGCACGCTTGATGTTGCGGCGCTGAGTGCCGGTGGAACCGATGTCTCGGGTCTCGCAGCCACCTTTTCGCAAGTTGACGGCTGGACCGTGATTGATGGCAAAGCCCAGGCAGCCGGCTTCCCGGTTGCCATCGAAGCGCGGCTGCGCCAGGGCGATGCCGGGATCGAGCTGGAAGTGGAGACGGCGCGGACCAGCTATCAGGGCCTTGCCATCAACCTGACCGAGCCTGCGCGCGTCGTGGTGGAGGACGGCACGGCCCGCATCGAGCAACTGACCATATCGCCAGGGGGAGGCGAGGTGTCCGTTTCGGGCACGGCCGGGCAGGCGCTCAATCTCGATCTCGCCATCTCTGGCCTGCCGTTGACATCGGTCAACGCCGTGGCGCCGGGCGCCGGGCTTTCGGGTACGGTTTCGGGACAGGTCAGGGTTCGCGGTACGGGATCGGCGCCTGTGATCAGCTACGACCTCACGGCTAGCAATGTGCGCGCGGCAGCGGCGTCCGCAGTCGCCGATGTGCCGCTGTCCCTGACCGCCAATGGCGACCTCAAAAGCGGCCGGCTGAGTTTCAATGCGCAAGGAAATGGCAACGGGCTGGCGTTCACCGCATCGGGCGGGCTCGACACCGGCGGCGCGCGCGCACTTTCGGCCAATATCAATGGCAGCGTGCCATTTTCCATCCTGTCGGCCCAGCTTGCCCGGCAAGGGATTGCGCTGACGGGCGCGGCCCAGGCCGACATTTCCATCTCCGGATCGGTGGGCGCTCCGCAGATTTCGGGTACGATCACCACGTCGGGATCGCGCCTGGTGGATTCACGCACGGGCATCGCCATCACCGACCTCGCGGCCGACATCGGGCTCACCTCGGGCCAAGCCAATATCCGCTCGCTTTCTGGCGTGCTGCCAGCCGGGGGACGGATCAGCGGATCGGGCAGTGTGGGACTAGATGCAGCCGCCAGCTATCCGGCCGATCTGCAACTGAAAGTGGAGCGCGGTCGCTATGCCGATGGCAAGATGGTGGCGACGCGCTTTGACGCTGACCTGGCGCTGACCGGTCCCTTGACGGGCTTGCCCAGTCTCGCCGGAACTGTGGCGCTTGACGAGACCACGATCACCGTTCCCGACACAATACCAAGCTCGATTGCGCAACTGAATGTCACCCACGAGAATGCGTCGTCTCAGGTGCAGTCCCAGGCCGAGCGCCTGTCGGGCGGCAGTGCGAGCGGCGCCTCATCCGGACTGGGACTTGATGTGCAAGTTCAGGCAAGCCGGCTCTTCGTCAGGGGCCGGGGCATGGATGTGGAGCTTGGCGGATCTATCCGGCTGACCGGAACGACTGGCGCACCGGTCGCCGCCGGCGGGTTTGATCTGAGGCGTGGCCGGTTGAGCATTCTGGGCCAGAGGCTGAATTTCGACAGTGGGAAGCTCGGTTTCGCGGGCTCCGTGGTGCCGATCCTGGATCTTTCGGCGTCGACCCGTTCGGGCTCGACTACGGTCACTGTACGGGTGACCGGTCCGGCCGATGCGCCGGAGTTCAGTTTCACTTCCAGCCCCGAGCTGCCCGAGGACGAGGTGCTGGCGCAGCTGGTGTTCGGCCGTTCGTTGAGCAGCCTGTCGCCGCTGCAGATTGCCCAGCTCGCCGAGGCCGTCGGTCAGCTGACCGGCGCGGTGACGGGCGGCGGGCTGGTGGAGCGGTTGCGCCGCGCCACCGGGGTTGACGACATTGACGTGCGCACTGACGAGGAAACCGGCGACACCTCCGTGGGTGTGGGCAAATATCTCAATGACCGCACCTATCTCGGGATCGAGAGCGGCGGTTCGGCGGGAGACGGCAAGGCCCGGATCGATCTCGATATCGGCCGGGGCATCAAGTTGCGCGGCGAGGCCGGCACCGACGGGGAAACCAAGGGTGGCATCTTTTTCGAGCGGGAATACTGAGCGGTTTCAGCCGCTTCTCACCTGAAGTTGATGCTGTGTGACGCATATTTGCGGTCCTCACACGGGACGGGTGATTGAAATTCACCCGGTTGCGGCCCATCTCCCTGTCAGACATGAGGTTTGAAAAGCAGGGAGCCACGGCATCATGACCAGGACATTTGCCAGGACCGACGACGCCATTGCAAATCTGACGCCCGAACAGTTCCGGGTGACGCAGCAGAACGGCACCGAGCGGCCTTTCACCGGCGAGTACAACGACACCAAGGCGGCCGGCATCTATGTCGACATCGTCTCCGGCGAGCCGCTGTTTGCCTCCTCCGACAAGTTCGAGAGCGGCTGCGGCTGGCCGAGCTTCACCAAGCCGATCGAGCCCGCCCATGTGGCGGAACTGCGCGATGCCAGTCACGGCATGGTGCGCATCGAGGTGCGCTCGAAGCATGGCGACAGTCATCTGGGGCATGTGTTCCCGGACGGGCCGCAGGACCGGGGCGGGCTGCGCTACTGCATCAATTCGGCCTCCTTGCGGTTCGTGCCCAAAGCCGACATGGTGGCCGAAGGCTATGGCGATTATCTTGACCAGGTGGAGGATATCTAGATGAGTGAACGCGCAGTACTGGCCGGCGGATGCTTCTGGGGCATGCAGGACCTGATCCGCAGGATGCCGGGCGTCGAAGACACCCGCGTCGGCTACACCGGCGGTGACGTCAAGAACGCCACCTACCGCAACCACGGAACCCATGCCGAAGGCATCGAGATCATTTTCGATCCGAACCGCATCTGCTATCGGCAGCTGCTCGAGTTCTTCTTCCAGATCCACGATCCGACCACGCCCAACCGTCAGGGCAATGATCGCGGCCTGTCCTACCGGTCGGCGATCTACTACGCCGACGACCGGCAGCGCGAGACCGCGCTCGACACCATCGCCGACGTCAACGCGTCGGGGCTCTGGCCCGGCAAGGTGGTGACCGAGGTCGAGCCGGTGGGCGATTTCTGGGAAGCCGAGCCCGAGCACCAGGACTATCTCGAGCGGATCCCGCATGGCTACACCTGCCATTTCGTGAGGCCCGACTGGGTTTTGCCAAAGCGCGACGCCGCCGAATAGCAGGCTTCGCCTGTCCCACTACAGTGCGCGGCCAGCCTGGACCTGTGATCCGAGCTGGCCGTCGACATTTCCGGTTGATCCGGAGATTGAGCCAA
Organism: Hoeflea sp.; assembly: GCA_019084245.1. Lineage (GTDB taxonomy): Bacteria > Pseudomonadota > Alphaproteobacteria > Rhizobiales > Rhizobiaceae > Hoeflea. The sequence goes on along the minus strand of JAHRFE010000004.1, from coordinate 5,254 downwards.
AGGAATTATCCTATGAGCATCGCGCAGTTTGCCTTCGACAACACCTATGCCCGCGAGCTTGAGGGGTTTTACGTGCCGTGGAAAGGCGCCGAGGTGCCGGCGCCGCTGATGATCCGCTTCAATCGGGACCTTGCGGTGGAACTGGGGCTCGACACCAACGCGCTCGACAGCGACGCGGGTGCGGCGATCTTCGCCGGCCACGTGGCGCCGGAAGGGGCAAGCCCGCTGGCCATGGCCTATGCCGGGCACCAGTTCGGCGGCTTCTCGCCGCAGCTGGGCGACGGCAGGGCGCTGCTCCTGGGCGAAGTGATCGACACAAAGGGTGAGCGCCGCGACATCCACCTCAAGGGCTCAGGCCGCACCCCGTTCTCGCGCGGCGGCGACGGCAAGGCGGTGCTTGGCCCGGTCTTGCGCGAGTATGTCATCGGCGAGGCGATGCATGCGCTTGGCGTGCCGACGACGCGAGCGCTGGCGGCGGTCACGACCGGGGAACAGATCCTGCGCCAGGACGGGCCGGAGCCGGGCGCGGTGCTGGCGCGGGTGGCGTCGAGCCATCTGCGCGTCGGCACCTTCCAGTTCTTCGCCGCCCGCGGCGAGACCGAACGGCTCAGGCAACTGGCCGACTACGCCATCGCCCGGCATTATCCGGAGCTTGCCGACAGGCCCGACCGCTATCTCGGCCTGCTTTCCGCTGTGCGCGACCGCCAGGCGGCGTTAATTGCCTCATGGATGCATCTTGGCTTCGTGCATGGGGTGATGAACACCGACAACATGACGATTTCCGGCGAGACCATCGACTACGGTCCTTGCGCCTTCATCGACGCCCATGATCCGGCGGCGGTGTTCAGCTCGATCGACAGTCAGGGCCGCTATGCCTATGGCAACCAGCCGAAGATCGCCCAGTGGAACCTGGCGCGGCTCGCTGAAACCCTGCTCGACCTGATCAATCCGGACGACAGCGAGCATGCAGTGCGGCAGGCAAGCGAGGTAATCAACAGCTTTCCGCTTGCCTATGAGCGGGCGTGGCTTGCGGGCCTGCGCTTGAAGCTCGGGCTCACCCAGGCGGAAGAGGGCGACATGGCGCTGGGCGAGGCGCTGCTCGCCATCATGCACAACGCCGGCGCCGATTTCACCCGCGTGTTCCGCAGCCTGTCGTCCGCCGCGTCGGGCGATACGGGCAAGACGCGGGCACTGTTTGACGATCCGGCCCAGATCGAGGCCTGGCTTGAAGGCTATCGGTCGCGGCTGGCGCAGGAATCCGGTTTCGCGGAAGACCGTGCGGGGGCGATGGACCGGGTCAATCCGGTCTATATTCCGCGCAATCACATGGTCGAGGCGGCGCTGCAATCGGCAACCCGGGGGGATCTGACGCCGTTCGAGCGGCTGGTGGATGTGCTGGCCGATCCGTTCACCGAGCGGGCAGGGCTCGAGGTCTTCGCGCTCGGCGCGCCGACGGATTTCGGGCCTTACACCACGTTCTGCGGGACCTGACACGCTTCTGTCGTGTTGGTGGTCTACCAATCCGGCAATTTGTGAAGGAGACCTGACGATGGCCGGATTGACGAAATTTTTGGGCGCCGCCGTGGCTGCCTGGGTGGCCGGTGTTGGCGCTGCCCCGGCGGCCGAGATCGAACTCGGGCCGCGGCCTTCGTTCCTGATCGACAAGATGGAAGATGGTCCGCTCAAGGACAGGCTGATGGCCTGTGCGGCCAAGCCCGTGGAGCGGACGCTGTTTTCGATCGGCCACCGCGGTGCGGCGCTGCAATTTCCCGAGCACACCCGCGAATCCTACAGGGCGGCGGCCAGGATGGGCGCCGGGATCATCGAGTGCGACGTGACCTTCACCAGCGACAAGGAGCTGGTCTGCCGTCACGCCCAGAATGATCTGCACACGACAACGAATATCCTCGGTACCGATCTGGCCGCAAAATGCACCCAAGGCTTCACGCCGGCAGGTGAGGGCAACGCCTCGGCGGAATGCCGCGCCTCCGACATCACGCTTGCCGAATTCAGGACGCTGAACGGCAAGATGGACGCCGCCAACGCACGCGCCGAAACCGTCGAGGACTACATGAACGGCACCGCATCGTGGCGCACCGATCTTTATGCGGCGGCCGGCGGAATGCTGATGACCCATGCCGAATCGATTGCGTTGATCGCCTCGCTCGGGGCCAAGTTCACGCCGGAGCTGAAGTCGCCATCGGTCGAGATGCCTTTTGACGGGTTCACGCAGGCCGATTACGCCCAGAAGATGATCGACGAGTACAAGGCCGCGGGAATCCCTGCATCCGATGTCTGGGCGCAATCCTTCAATCTCGATGACGTGCTCTACTGGATCGAGAACGAGCCGGAATTCGGCCGGCAGGCGGTGTTCCTTGACGGGCGCGACAGCGAGGATGGCTTTGATCCGCTGAAGCCTGACACAATCAAGCCGTCGATGCAGGAGCTGGCTGATCTCGGCGTCACCTACATCGCGCCGCCGATCTGGATGCTGCTGACGGTGGAGGATGGCAAGATCGTTGCCTCGCCCTATGCGGTCGCGGCGAAGGACGCGGGGCTCAACATCATCGCCTGGTCGTTCGAGCGCTCCGGGTCGCTCAATTCCGGCGGCGGCTGGTATTATCAGTCGGTCAGCGAGGTGATCTCGAGTGACGGCCAGATGTACGAGGTGCTCGACGTGCTGGCGCAAGAGGTCGGCATTGCCGGCATGTTCTCCGACTGGCCGGCGACGGTGAGCTATTACGCGAGCTGCATGGGGCTCAAATAGCCCGCGCGGCTCTGCCGGATCGGCTTGCCGCGCCATGCCTGGGCCGGCTCCTCATGAAAGAGTCTTTGCGAAAACGGCGCTTTGGGGTTGTCAAACGCCGCTGAAACAGCAAATACCATGCGGACCGCCGCATCGTGCGGTCTGCCGCACCGGCATCAATCCCAACAAGGACGAATTTCGTTTGAAAAAGCAAGTACGCACCACCTTCACCGACCGCCGTCAGGACGCCATGGAAGCCAAGCAGAAGCTTCTGGACAAGATGAAGGCGGCGCCGAAGGCGGATGATCCCGAGATGATCGCCAAGCGCGCCGAGCGCGAGGCCACCGCCAAGGCGCGCGAGGAACGCCGCGCCGAGCGCGAGCGGCTGAAGGCCGAAGAACAGGCGCGCCAGGCAGCCCAGGACGCCGCCGACGCGGAAGCGGCCTACGCCGCCGAACACGCCGAGCAGATCGCCCGCGCGGAAGAAGACAAGGCCCGCGCCGAACGCGCCGTCGCCGACATGGCCGCCATGAAGGAAAAGCGCGACAAGCGCTATGCGGCGCGCAAGGCGCGGTAGCATTTGACTGGTGCGGGGATCCCATCTGGGCCCCGCAGATCGCGCCGGCCCCTCACCAACATAATCTGCGACTTGGCTGCGCCAAGACCGCGATCGCCTTCGCGCGGCGACGCGCTCAGGCCTTCGTTCGCTGAAATCGATCCACTGGATCGATTTCTGGCCTTCGGCCACCGCTCCGAAGCCTCTCCCAGGAGGGGCGAGGAGAGGGTGACGAGGGTTCCGCGATTCTCCCTCTACCCTTGTGGGAGAGGAAGCAATTTCAGCACCTTAGCGTAGCTAAGTGCTAGAAATTGCAGGTGAGGGGTATTTTGCCGTCCCTGCTTCGCCCTCTCGTATCGTCAAGCCACCTTGTCATCCGGCACCACAAAAGCCCGCGCGTGACAAGCGTCACCGGCGGCTCTGGCATCTTCATTCCCGGCCAGGGCCGGAATGCGGGGCGCGTGGTCCGGGCGAGCCCGGATGTGATACTAGGGTTTGGCTTTGGCCCGCCTGCGCGCGCCCCGCCGGTGTCGGACCCGATGCCTTCCGGGCGCCGGGTGGTTCCGGGAATGGTGGCGATCATGCGCGGCGGACGGTTCGTTTCGTTCGCGCGGCCCGCGCCGCCGAACCCGTCCTTCCCGTCTGCGCCTGATGCCGTTATGGCCATGGCGCCTGCGGGCCTGCCGGCGCTGACGCGGGTCAGCGGTGTTCCGGCACCGGTGCGGTTCTCCTCGCCTCCTGCCGGAGTGTTCCGGCCAGCCATGCGGTGTGTCAGGCCGCACTGTCCTCGTCTCGGCTTCTCGCCGCTGGACAGGGTCGCTCCCGGGATGTCGATCCCGTTTCCCTCCGTCCGCACGGTCTCGGGGCCGCCCGGCCGGATCTACCGTCCTCCGCCGCTGCGGGATCCGAGGTCCCGCAACATCCGATCTGGCGAAGGCACGTGCAGTGTCGCATGGGGTGAGTGCGTGGGGAAAAGAACGGGGCGGGAATTTGGCAAGATGTTGATTTGGTTGGGGGCGGGGGTGGAGTTTGTCCACGTTTTGGTGGGGGGATTTGGTCCAGATTTCCGTCATGCCGGACTTGATCCGGCATCCAGCAGGCGAGCGTCGGCGAGCCGGAAGAGTCTTTCACCGCGCGGACGCGCGGTGGCTGGACCCCGGCTCAAGGCCGGGGTGACGGAGGAGAGGCGTCGCTCCGCCGGCCCCCTCACCAACAAAATCTGCGACTTGGCCCTGCGGTCCAAGACCGCGATTTTGTTTCCTCTCCCCTAAGGGGCGAGGAGAGGGGGACGCGATTCTTCAGTTGTCGTCGCGGGGGAGTATGGTCTTTAGTTCCATTCCTCGTTTCTCCTTCTCCTTGAAAAAGTTAAGGATATTCGGGCTGCTGAATTGTCTGATTTCACCGGTTCGTCGCCGGTGTTCACGATTTAGCTCTTCGAGACGGCGAATTGCAGCAGAACGACTCACACCGCACGCCTTCATGATTTCGTCCGGCGCCATATCCTTATTCACCTTCTCAGAAGGCATCAGGAAAACAGAAGTAAAATAATTAGCTTCCTCTTCTTGCAACTTTGTAGCAGCGTTACGATACATCTCCCTTATGTTATCACTTCTAGCCGCTATGCCTTTGTGGCTGAGTAAAAAGTGACCTACTTCGTGAATGAACGTGAATACATCTCTCGGGTTTCTGCTTTCGAATCCGCGATAAACACTACATCTGATGTTTATTTGTCGTTCTTCTGTTCGTGCAAGGGCTTCCGCTCCTGGCATTTTTTCGTCGCTGACGGGTACTATTCGAATTCCTTGCCTCGCGACTAGGGTCTGTTGACGTTCAGGATTCCCATTTGATGTAGTTTCTGATTCAAGGTTGCAAACGAAGGAGAGCAACCTTGACCAGACGTGTCCTAACCGATGCCCATTGGGAAATCATCGAGCCCTTCTGCCTTGGCAAAT
>JAHRFE010000030.1 GCA_019084245.1 Hoeflea sp. | reverse complement strand
GTAAACTGGGCTGGGCGCCGGGGCTCATCCGAGAGCACGTGGCTCGGACGAATGCTGACGCGCAAGCCACGTATTCTTGTCGCAACGGCGCTGGCCAACAAGATGGCAAGGGCGGTTTGGGCCATGATGACAAGAAAAGAAAATTACCGAGATCCGACGGCGGCAAACTTGGTCTGAGTATACCGCCAACATGTCGGGTGTCGCCGGGATGCGGGAAGGACGAAGGACGGGTAAGGGAATACGGTCGTAGAGCCGAGATCAGGAAAACCAGAATATGTCCGCGAGCTACGAGCTCGCCAGGCCGATTTAGACCTGATCTGCGTACTCCATACAGGCCCGCGGCGTGTGAAAAGCCGCATCTTGAGGCCGGACACACGACAGCAGCAGACCGCATATTCCGAACTTGGTTCAAAAACCCCTTGCATCAACGGGGGCATCCACACACGGACATATGACTGCACCGTCCGACGGAGATTTACGCAAAGAATACCTTGCCAACCGGGCCGTTCCACATATGAGGAAGAACCCAATTTACTGCCAAGCGACAGCGGGAACCGGTCATACATCATTATTGCCAGGCGATCGATCTCGGGACTGGTCGTGAAGTAACGAAATCGGGAGCGCTTTGTTATCCTGCGAGGCTAATTGGCGGCCCTTCCGGTCGCAACCACTATCATCTGTCGGTGCCCCGGCGCTTGTTTATCATATCAGCCATGATGCAGAGCAGTTCGAACATGATGGTCGCACCCGCAAGTGCTGTCATGCCTGCCAGATCGAAGGGAGGGGCCACTTCCACCACGTCGGCGGCGACGATGTTGACGCCGTCCAGGAGCCGCACGAGTTCCTGTGCCTCGCGGGTCGAGAAGCCGCCGATTTCAGGTGTGCCGGTTCCCGGCGCCATTGATGGGTCAATGCAGTCGATGTCAAACGATACATAGGTACGGCCGGAGCCGACAATGCCGCAGGCTTCTTCCATCACGCTTGCCGCGCCCCTGCGAACGAACTCCTCCATGTAGATGATTCTTATACCCTGTGCCTTGGCCCAGCCATGCTCGTCAGGATCATAAACCGAACCTCGGATCCCGATCTGCACCACCCGCTTGGGATCCAGCAGGCCTTCCTCGATGGCCCGCCGAAAGGGCGTCCCGTGGGTGAAGGGATTGTCGCCGAAATAGGAGTTGTTCGTGTCGGAATGGGCATCGAAATGGATCATGCCGACAGGCGCGTCCTTTGCCACGGCGCGCATGACGGGCAATGTGGTCAGATGATCGCCGCCGACTGAAAGCGGCAGTGCACCGGTGGCGACGATTTTCTCCATGGCCACCTCGATGCGCGCCAGACCATCAAGCAGATTGATCGGATTGACCGGCAAATCGCCCACATCCGCCACATTGGCGACATCGAAAGGGGCAACGCCGCTGACATGGTGCGCCCGGCGCATCAGGCTCGACTGGTTGCGGACTTCGCGCGGACCATGCCGTGCGCCCGCCCGGTTGGTGGTGCCGCCGTCCCACGGAATGCCCACCAGCGCGATATCCAGTCCCTCGGCGGAGGCCACTGCGGGCAGGCGCATGAATGTGGAATGGCCGGCAAATCGCGGCACTTCGGCTGCATCCACTGGCTGGTTGAACTTGTGCGCCATGGTCTTACCTTCCTGAGAATTCGCGATTGACGATTTCGACAACGCCCGCCTCGCAATCGGCAAGCAGCCATTCGCCCTTTTCCGCCGATGATCCTTCCGTCAGCGACAGAACGCCCGAGGGGGGAACTTCATCGCACGGCTTTGGATAGCGGTCATAGGGGAGAAACGCGGCGGGTCCGTCATGGCTCGCCTTGGTCAGATCCACAAGGTCGGGCCTGAGCGCCATCATCATCGATGTTTCAATGACGCTCGCATGTTCGAGCTCGATTCCAGGGTAGCCGTCGGGGAAAATCCGATCGAGGGTTTCGCCGCGGATCATGTCCCAATGGTCGATCCGTATGATGGTCAGGTCCGACACCCGTTCGCGACCAAGCACGTCCAGTGCAAGCTCGATTCCCTCGATCGTGGCTGATATGTTTTCATAATGCCCGTTCACGGTGACAATCTTGCGGATGTTTTGTCGGTAAAGATCGCAAATGACATCACGAATGATGAGCGAGAACGTGCTTGCAGTCAGGTTGATGGTGCCGGGAAAGCCGGGTCCGCCACCGGTTTTGGGCTGACTCCGGTTGCCATAGGCGATGGTCGGCAAAACAAGCCCCGACACCTTGGCAGCCGCCCGTGCCGCAATGGCAGTCGGCAGCACCACATCGACATTGAGCGCCATGTGACGACCATGCTGTTCAGTTGCCCCCAGCGGCAGAAACATCGGCGCACCATTCGCAACGCGGCGCTCAACCTCCGGCCAGGGCAATTCGGCATAATACACAGTCGCAGTCATGGTTTTGTCCATCATGTCATCGCCGCGCCACCATTGGCGCCAAGGCATTGTCCGGTAAAGAAAGTTGCTCCCGGTCCCGCGAGGAATACAACGGCAGCGGCCACCTCGGCGGGCTGTCCGATGCGGCCCATGGGAAGCGCGGTTTCAAGCGCTTTTTGCTCCGCGCTCAGGCTGCTGAAATCCAATAGAGGCGTGTCGGTCGGCCCGGGCGCCACGGCGTTGACCAGAATGGCCGGGCTCAGCTCCCGCGCCCAGGAACGGGTCAGACCAATCATGGCGGCTTTGGTTGCGGCATAGACGGAAGCGCCCGCACGTCCCAGATAGGCGAGTTCGGAAGCTATGTTTATGATGCGGCCACCCTCACTCATGTGCGGGTGCACTTCGCGGGTGACGAGGATGGCGCCGCGCACATTGACCGCAAACATCCGGTCAATGTGATCGCCGGTAATCGCTCCAAGGTCTCGCTCCTGCAGGATGCCGGCATTGTTGACCAGGATATCGATACCGCCGAGCAGCTCTACAGCATTCCGGATCGCTGCAATGATGTCTGCTTCAGAGGTCAGGTCGCAGTTGAGGATCGGAAATGCCTGATCCGATTGAGCTATATCCAGGCCGACAACCTGCGCACCGGCTTGTGAAAGCGCGATCGCCGATGCAAGACCGATTCCGCTTGCGGCACCTGTGACAAGGGCGCGTTTTCCGTCAAGCGGCCTCACCATGGAACTTCTCCCCGATCCACGCCCAGTGTCTGTCCGGTGATGTTGGCGGCGAGGGTCGAGCCCAGAAACAAATAGGTCGAGGCCATGTCGGCGGGTTCCATTAGGCCCGGCAGCGCCTGGCCGGACATGATGCGCTCAAGAAGGATATCTTCGGGTACTTGCTCTTCCGCCGCCATGCGTCCGAGCGAGCGCATGGATGCCTCGGTCCGCACCCAGCCCGGACAGACTGCATTGACACGGATGCCGCGTGGCCCCAGTTCCTTGGCCCATGTCTTGGTCAGGCCGATGATGGCGTGCTTGCTGGCCACATAGGCCCCAAAGCGCGGCTCGCTGACCCGGCCCCAAATGGATGCCGTGTTGATGACGGCCGCACTGGATGCCATGCGCGGCAGGGCCAGGGTCGTGACAAGCATGGTGCCGATGATGTTGATTTCGATGACGCGACGAAAGGCGTCAGCGGCCTTGTCGCTTCCGTCCTCAAGTGGCGTCATCAATTCGAGCCCGGCATTGTTGATGAGCACATCGATCTGCTCGAGCGGCTTGAGTGCGGCAGCAACTTCTGCCTTGTCGGAAATGTCGGCCACCGAAGCTGTCGCACCCAGTTTCGACGCGATGTCCATGACAGACGCCTCGATGTCGATCAGGTGCAGGCGAGCGCCAGCCGCGGCAAATCCTTCCGCGACCCCGAGCCCGATGCCGCGAAACGCACCGGTGATCACCACATTTCGGTTGGTGTAGTCGATGCGCATAGCCCCCTCATCTGATCGGTTCATCATGATTTGTGCCCCTCTTCCCGCATCAACCGCATGATCTTGCGCTCGAGTTCGCCATAGCCCGGCAGGGCGAGCAGGTCTTCCTTGTTCTTCAACCTTCCGGCGGACTTGAAATCGGGGATGATCTCTTCCTTGATCCGTCCTGGATGGCTTGAAAGAAACACGATCTTGTCCGCCAGAAAGATTGCCTCTTCAATGTCATGGGTAACAATGATCATCGTGGTGCCGGAGGCTTCGGCAATGTCGATCATCAGTTCCTGCATCTGCCACCGGGTTTCGGCGTCAAGTGCGCCGAAAGGCTCGTCCATCAGCAGGATATCAGGGGCGTTGGCGAGTGTGCGGGCAATAGCCACCCTTTGACGCATGCCGCCTGAAAGCTGCGACGGATAGGCGTCAATGAACTTCGACAGGCCTACAAGCTCAATGAAATGGGTAGCCCTTTCGCTGCGTTCCCTTTGTGCGACACCGTTGATTTTCATGCCGAATTCAACATTTCGCCGAACCGACAGCCAGTCAAAGGACGTATAGGCCTGGAACACCATGCCGCGGTTGCGGCCCGGACCGTCTATGGAAGTGCGATTGAGATAGATGTCGCCGGTTGTCTGGGTTTCGAGGCCCGCCACCATGCGCAATATGGTCGACTTTCCGCTGCCTGACGGGCCCAGCAGAACGCAGATTGTCCCCTTGGCGACATCAAACGAAATATCCTCAACCGCGGTGATGCTGGTGCCCTTGCGCAGCTCGAATCGCTTTGAGACGTTTTCAACCTTCAGCAACGGATCGGTGATCATCGCTGCCTCTCAAGATAGGGGAACAGGCGGCGGTGAAGTACGCCGAAGAGCACATCAAAAACCAGGCCCAGGACGCCGATGACAATAATGCCGGCGAGGATTTCATCGGTATGCAGAAACCGCCGCGCCCGCATCATCATCGCGCCAATGCCGGTGGTAGAGGCAACAATCTCGGCAATTACCAGATAGGTCCAGGACATGGCGAGCATTTGCCGCATCGCAATCACGATATTGGGCAGGACCGCGGGCAAGATAACACCAAAGACGGTGACCGTTCGGTTCGCACCCAGAGTGAGCGCGGTCTCGATCAGTTCCTTGCGCACCTCCTTGGTGTGGTCGGCAATCAGCGTGATCAGGAAAAAGATTACGCCTAGAAACAGAAGCGCGAGCTTGGGCGCTTCTCCCGTGCCGAACCACATCAGAAGTATGGGAATGAAGGACGGGGCGGGGAGATATCGCCAGGCCGATACAAAAGGCGCGAAAATCGCGTCAATCGCTGGAAACGCCCCCATGGCAACCCCGAGTGGAACCGCCACCATGCAGGCAAGCGCAAAGGAGGCCAGCACCCGTCCGATGGATATGAGAACGTCGGTGGAGAAGCCCTGTTCGGCGAACAGGGTGTAGGTGGCCTGGAACACCTTGGCGGGGGTGGGCACCAGCAACGGGTTCACCCAGCCCGCACTGGACGCAATGATCCAGACCGCAAAGAAGGCGACCCAGATTCCCACCGATGACAAAATCGCCCGTCGGGGTGAGACCGGAGAACGAACCTCAAACCAGCGCTTGCCGCCCATTCACCGATCTCCCTTCAGGATATTCGCCAAAACAGGATTGTTCCGGACCACCGGACACTCCCTCTCGCCTACTTGGCCGAAAAGGACTGCCGGTATCCGGTTGCCACCAGATCACCCATGAGGCTGCAATCGATACCCTTGCTGACATCGACCTTGTTCTTCATCAGGCCAAGCTTGATCCACCAGTCATTGGTGAGCTCTTCGGAGCCTGCCATGGAACCGTTCGGCAGTCCGAATGGGGGCTCGCCCTCAAGGACGCCACAGGTGCGGGCCGCCTCGTCGAAGTCGAACATGTAGATGCCGCCTTCAAGGCTCTTGCCGTTGGTGCCGATCACATAATTGATGTCGTCGACAGGCCATTTCAAAAAGTCAGCCATCAGCTGATTGGTTTCTTCCACATTTGCGTGCCAGTAGCCGCGCCCTTCCCATTCAGCCTTCAGGATTGCGAGGGCTGCCGTACGACGCTCTGCGATAAAGGTCTTGTTCATGTACATGGAGTCCATGAAGATGCCAGTCTTCAGCATGTCCGGATCGGTGGTGTTGACGACACTTTCCGCACCCGGCATTGCTTCGAGAACCTTGGAAATCCATGGTTCGTACATGTAGGCTGCCGACAAATCTCCTGACAACATCGGACCGACGGCTTCGTCCGCATTGAGGTTGACCCATTCAACATCGCCGGGTGCAATGCCCTTGCTGTCAAGCCAGAGCCCCATCAACAGGTGGCCGATATAGGCTTGCGGTGCAGAAACCTTCTTGCCCTTGAGGTCTTCCGGCTTGATGCCCGGCGCAAGGATGATGTGATCAACGCCATAGGACGGGTTGAGATAGGCCACGTTTGAAACGTTAAGGCCGCTTTCGACAGCAACCGGCACATATTCCGCGGTGCAGCCATAAACATCGATCTGGCCCGCAGCCAGTGCCGAATGGCCACCAAGCGGATCCTCGAAAATGGTGATGTTGAGATCATAGCCCGGGATCAGTGCTTTCTGGCGGGCGACTTCCAGCATGGCGTATCCCGGCCAGGACACGCACACGCCCACATTAACGGTTTCATTGGCAAGCGCGGTGCCGGAAATGAGCACGGCGCCAACCGCGGCAACTGAAAGGAATTGAGTCAAACAGCGCATGGGGACGTTCTCCAAAAAAAGTGGTCGACTGGAATCAGTGTATGATATAAATAATTTTAGTCTATAAAAATTATTAGGGAGTTGAAATTTCATGGCCGGACAAGCACAGGCCGGTGCGGGACAGCCCTCTCCGGAGAAGAAAGCAACTCCGGGTCTTCGCGAACGGCAGAAGGAGGATCGGCGCTCACGCATTGTCGATGCGGCGCGACAGCTGTTCGCCAGTTCCGGGCTGGAAGACATCACGATCGAGGCAATCGCCGAGATAGCCGGTGTGTCCAGTGTGACCGTCCACAATTATTACGGGACCAAATCAGGCGTGCTGCTTGCGCTGGTCGCCCAAAGTGACCGCCAGCTCATTGAAACGCTGGAGCGTGAGCTGGCGGGCAAAGCCAACAATTTGGTGGATTTGCTCGAAGCGTTTCTAGACATTATTTGTCAGCACACGCTTACGCATCTCGACAAGGCCATATGGCGGCAGGTCATCGCATCATCCGTCAATGACACTGATCCCCGCTTTGGCAAGGTTTACACCGCGCTCGATGAACGCCTGGCCTATGTGTTGATCACGGAAATCAAAGTTCTGCAGGCAGCTGGGCATGTGAACCCGGCAGTAAAGCCAGGTGATCTGGGCAAGGCCCTGTTCAATTTGCAGAACATGCGTTTCATCGAGTTCATCGCCACCGATACAGTTTCCAAAGACAGCGTGGTCGAAGCCCTAAAGCGCGATACTACTGCGCTTTTGGCGGCAATGCAGGCGTGAAGGCCGCTTCAGCAATCGGCGACGCGGCGGTGCGCACTGCGCTGCTTGAAGCCGCCCACATCATGCTGACCAAACCGCGCAAGGCTGCACGGCGCTTGATCTGGGCGATGCCAATTGCCGGGCGAGCCGGGATGAGGAAGGTAAAGGCTGCGCTCACGCGCAAGCTCGCCGTGATCCTGCGCCGCACGCTCGCCAACGCTACCGTCTTCAACGGTGAAGCCAAACCGATGACGGAGGCATAAAAATGGAGAGCCAAGGTTCTCGGGTGGGTCACGACACCAGGCCATCCCGAAGCCAAGTCCCGTCGCCGGGACGATGGATTGGGTCAGACCGCAATAGCCTGCGTGGCATAGCGATCACGCGACTCTAGTTCGACCTCATCCTCTTCATACCCCATCAGGTGGCTGCTGCGCGCCGTCCCCGTACAGAAGCAAGCCCGTTACCCCATCTAAGCGCGTGCCGTTGATTAGCCACTCGCATCGCGGACTTCATCGAGGCCAGCGGTCCAAAGCCGCGCTGAAAGGCCGAACATATGACCGCACCATTCCCGCGTGATCAAATGTCTGCAAAAGCTCTTGCAAAGCGGGTCGTTCCACATACGACATTGCACTTCAAACTTGAGACCGCCGCCATATAACGACGGAGTTCCTTTTCATCCGGCATCCCCTTGCCAAATAGCCCTTCCGGTGATTATACTTGAAATATGCAGTAAAGGGCTCAATGGCGAGGCCGCTGCAGATCCATAAAAGCATTGCTGCAATAGGCGGCATGGCAACGTAGCCTCTACAGCGAACCTCGCTGCAGAGGCTTTTTTTTTGGTAATCCACGATGCGACGACTCGAACTTCCGACCGGCCTTCTATTTTCACAAAGCGGCTCCTATGAAGCCGTCAGCAGCGCCATGTACGCCGGGACCCTTCTTGCGATCGACGAGATTAACGCCAGCCCGGACGGCACTGTAACGATCAAACCGGTGGCCATCGACCCTGCCGGACAGCTTGCGGGCTACATCGATGGCGCCCGCGCACTGCTGCAGGAGCACCGGCTTAGCCAGGTGATCGGCTGCTACACCTCGTCCAGTCGCAAAGAGGTGCTGCCGCTGTTCGAAAAGGCCGACGCTCTGCTGTGGTATCCATCACATTACGAGGGTTTCGAAACCTCGGAAAACATCGTCTATTCCGGGGCGGCGCCAAACCAGCACATCGTGCCCCTCACCCGTCATCTGCTGAAACATTTCGGCACCCGCGGCTGGATGGTCGGCTCCAATTACGTCTGGGCCTGGGAAAACAACCGCATCCTGCGGGAAGCGATTTCTGCAGCCGGCGGGTCGGTCTTGGGCGAGCGGTACTTCCCTATCGGCGAGACCGATCTTGCGGACCTCGTCCGGCAAATCGTCGCTGACCGCCCCGATTTCGTCTTTACGACACTGATCGGCAAATCCGGAATAGTCTTTCTGAACATGCTGCGCGCCGCAGCCAAGGCTGCCGAGATCGACCAGCAGTTCGAAATGCCCGCGGCCAGTTGTAGCCTGTCCGAGGCTGAACTGCATCTGCTCGGAGATTCCGCATCCGGGCATCTGTCATCATCAGTTTACTTCTCAACGATTGCATCACCGGAAAACAGGCGCTTTACCGCTCTTTGGGACGCGCGCTTCGGGCACCTTGGCAAGGCCTCGGCGGATGCTGAATCGGCCTATGTCGCCGTTCACCTTTTGGCGGGCGCTGCGGCGCGCGCAGGTAGCGCAGGTTTTGAAGAGGTGCGCGAGGCTGCACGGGGAATGCGTTTCGACGCCCCTCAAGGTAGGGTCACTATCGATTCCGGGAACCTGCATTGCTGGATGCATCCACGCATCGGGCGATCGCGATCCGACGGAACCTTTGACATCTTGATGGAAAGCCCCGTCGCTCTGTATCCCGACCCCTATCTAACCTGGGCAAACGAGGCTGACGATGCCTGCGGCCCGGATTTGCGACTGATACAATGAGCAAGGCAATCCTCAAAAACTTTCGCGGGCTGCGAGCACTTGTCATCATGAACCCGGAAGCCGGCCGCGACACGCTTGAGCGGACGCTAGGCAAGCTAGGCCTGGAGGTGATCGTTGTGCAGCCGCCCGGCGCGTGGGGAGGGCCTCGCGAACGCTTTGATCTGGTGCTCTTCGATGCCGATAGCGATGCCTACACTGCCCTGGACGGGGCTGGTCTTCTGGGGCTTCCCCTGATCGCTGTGATCGGAAGCGAGGCACCTAGCCAACTGGCAGGCGCCGTCCGGCACCGCGCCGCAAGTCACATTCTCAAGCCGGTGCGCAGTTCGGGGATTTTTACCGCCCTGTTACTTGCCATGAACGAACACGCCGCCCGCATGCGTCAGCATCAGGAGACGCTGGCGCTGCGCCGTCGCCTGGCCGGACGCCGTGTCGTCATGAAGGCCATTCTCGAACTAATAAGCCACTGCAGCCTCACCGAAGACGACGCCTACGAATGGCTGCGCAGGGAAGCGATGGAGCGCCGAATTCCGATGGAAGACATGGCGCGATACACTCTCGAGCTTTCCACGAAAAGCGGAGTAAAGCAGCTTCGCGTAACAAGACCGGGCTAACCGGCTGAAACTACTACCCAACCGACCAACCAGAAGTGGAGAGAAAACAATGACAAGCAACCGAATGATCCTTGCAGGCCTGCTGACCAGCGCTGCCATGGCGATTGTCGCCGCAGCGCCCGCCTTTGCCCAGGACGGCCCGATCAAGATTGGTGTTCTCGAAGACCAGTCCGGGGATTTCGCAGCCGCGACGACCGTCAAAGTCCATGCAATCCAACTGGCCGCCAAGGAAATCAACGATGCGGGCGGCATCGACGGACGCCCTGTGGAGTTGGTGGTCTATGATACCCAGTCCGACAACCGCCGCTATCAGGAATTCATGCGTCGTGTACTCCAATCTGACCAGGTGGACGTGGTGTTTGCAGGCTTTTCTTCAGCCTCGCGCGAAGCCTACCGTCCCATCGTCAACCAGTTCGATGGCCTCGCCTTTTACAACAACCAGTACGAAGGCGGTGTCTGCGACAACAACATGATCGTCACCGGTGCCGTGCCCGAACAGCAGTTCTCGACCCTCATTCCGTGGATGATGGAAGAGTACGGCCCTAACGTCTACACGCTGGCAGCCGATTACAACTTCGGCCAGATCTCGGCAGAATGGGTGCGCCAGATCGTTGAGGAAAATGGCGGCACCATGGTGGGCGAGGAATTCATCCCGCTGGGCGTTTCGCAGTTCGGCCAGACAATCCAGAACATCCAGGCAACCGAGGCCGATTTCGTCGTGACACTGCTCGTGGGGGCCGCTCAGGCATCCTATTACGAACAGGCCGCGTCGGCCAATATCAGCTTGCCGATGGCGTCATCGGTGAACGTCGGTCAAGGCTACGAGCACAAGCGCTTCACCCCGCCGAGCCTAGCGAACATGTATGTCACCACCAACTACATCGAAGAGATCGATACGCCCGCCTCGAAGGATTTCGTCGAACGCTTCCACGCGATGTTCCCTGACGAGCCGTACATTAACCAAGAGGCGGCAAATTCCTATATTGCCATGAACCTCTACAAGCAGCTGGTCGAGCGCGCGGGTACTACCGATCACGACGCCGTCCGTGCAGTTCTGGCCGAAGGCGATGTCTGCTTTGAAGGGCCGTCAGGCAATGTGTGCCTCGACCCCAAGAGCCAGCACATGTCCCACACGATCTATCTGGCCAAAGTCAACGACGACCACTCGATCAGCTTCCCTAAGGTCTGGGAAGACATCAAGCCTTATTGGTTGGGGGATGCTGGTTGCGATCTGACCAAGAACGATCCGAGCGCGCAGTACACGCCTTCGTCGCCGCCGCCGGCCCAGTGATCCGCTAACAGCGACGGCCGGGCGGGGATATCCCCGCCCGGCCCCCCTGCCCCTTCCCTCCCAACCTTTAGGAGGCCTTGCGGATGGCCCTGTTCCAGAGCATCTTTGCCATGCTCTATCAATTCGGAGACACTTTCGCCTTTCTGGTGATCTCCTGCGCCGGACTGGCGGTAATCTTCGGCATGATGGGGGTGATCAACCTTGCCCATGGCGAATTCATTATGTGTGGCGCCTATGTCACTGCAAGCGCTGCGCGGGCTGGTATGCCGCTGCCCATGGCCATCCTGTCCGGCGCGCTGGTCGCTGGGATCGTCGGTATGATTGTCGAGCGGCTGGTGATCCGGCACTTCTATCATCGCCCGCTGGATTCGATCATCGCTACATGGGGGATCAGCCTGATCGCCACGCAGGGCGTGTTGATCGTGCTGGGATCGACCATGCAGGGTGTCGGCACCCCTCTGGGCAGCGTCGAAGTCGGAATCCGGTCCTATTCTCTTTATCGCCTCGTCCTGATGGCCTGCGCGCTCGGGTTGCTGGGGGGGCTGTATATTCTGTTCTATCACAGCCGTTTCGGCGTCATTGCCCGCGCGACAATCCAGAAACCGCAGATGGCCCTTGCCCTCGGCGTCGACACCGGGCGGGTGTACGGGCTGACCTTCGGGCTGGGTGCCGCGCTGGCGGGTCTTGCCGGAGGGCTCTATGCGCCGACCATGACCATGGTGCCGACGATGGGCGCGACATTCATCGTAGAAAGCTTCGTGACCGTGGTGGTCGGTGGTGCCGACATCTTTGTGGGCGCGGCTCCTGCCGCAGCGATCCTTGCCCTGATTAAGGCCGGGTTGACCGCGTGGTATGGTCAGCTTTTCGGCCAGATTGGCCTGCTGATTACCGTCATACTCGTCATTCGTATCTTGCCCGGAGGCCTTTCAGGTTGGATCAAGGGAACCACTCGATGACCCCAACTTCCTCGACCCTTGCCCCGCGCAGCCGCGCGCGCGTCCTGCTGGCGCGTCTCGAAGGACCGCAGACCATGGGGCGCGGCCCGGCCTTCTGGGGCACCGCCTTCCTGGCCGTTGCCGCCGCGGCCGCCTACCCACTGATGGCCGACGCCTGGACCGTCGGCAATGCAGCCTACTTTCTGATCTGGACCTTTATGGCGATGGGGCTGGGCGTGGTCTGGGGCTATGCCGGAGCGCTGAGTTTCGGGCAGACCGCTTTTTTTGGCTTCGCCGGCTATGCCTACGGCGTACTGACCCTGAACCTTGGTGCGGCCTATGGGCTAACCTTCGTGGCACTTGCGCTTTCGGTCGCGTTCGGTGGCCTCTTCGCGCTGGTGATCGGCTACTTCATGTTCTACGGGCGCATTCAGGGCGTTTTTATCGGCATCGTGACCCTGTCGGTGACATTGGTGTTGGAAACCTTCATGGCGCAGACCGCAGGCCCGCAGTGGCGCATAGGTGAAGCGCGACTCAACGGCTTCAACGGCATGTCTGGAATGCCGCCCCTAACACTGCCGTGGTTCGGCGGCGATATCCTGCTTTATCCCGGACCGTCGCTCTACTACCTGCTCCTGGGACTAGTCGTCGTCTGTTATCTGGGCCTGCGGATAATGCTCAATTCGCGCTTCGGCAACGTTCTGGTGGCGATCCGTGAGAACCCGCACCGGGTGGGCATGCTGGGGTATGACGTGCGACTCTACCAGATGCTGGCCTTTGGCATCGGCGGTGCCTTTGCCGCGCTGTCCGGCGCTCTCTATACCGCTTGGGGGCAATACATCACGCCCTCCAGCATGGGGCTGACCTCGGCTGCACTGCCCATAGTCTGGGTGGCCGTGGGCGGGCGGCGCGATATCACCGCGACGCTGATCGGCACGTTGGTGGTGCTCGCGGGCTTTCAGTCACTGACCATCTACGGCAGCCAGTATGCGTTGGTCGTCATGGGGACCCTGCTGCTCTTGACCGTTCTGGCCGCACCCGAGGGGCTGGTCGTCGGCGCGATGAAGTTGCTGGGCCGTGTATTCCAGAGGAGCAAGCGATGAGCGAGATCCTGAAGGTAGAGGGCCTGCGCAAGGCCTTTGGCGGGGTCGTCGTTGCGAACGGCATCGACTTTTCTCTATCGGCGGGCGCAATGCACTGCCTGATCGGGCCGAACGGCGCGGGCAAGTCCAGCTTCTTTCGTCTGCTGCTAGGGGAACATGCACCCGATGCGGGCACCATCACCTTCGACGGCGGCGACATCACCGGCCTGCGGTCGTTCCAGCGCATCAGACGCGGCATTTCGGTCAAGTTTCAGGTGCCGGGCATCTTCAAGGCGCTCTCGGTACGCCAGAACCTCGAAGTCGCCTTTCAGGACCATCTGCACGGCCACAGCCTGGATGCGACGATCCGCGAAATGCTCGAGTTCACCGATCTGCAGGGCGAGGAAATGACACCCGCCGGAATCCTCTCACACGGTCAGCAGCAATGGCTGGAAATTGCAATGGCGGTTGGGGTCGAGCCCAAGCTGCTGCTGCTGGATGAGCCTACGGCGGGCATGTCTCCGGACGAGACGCACAAGACCGGCGAGATGCTGCACGAACTCAACGCGCGAGGCATCACCATTCTGGCGGTAGAACACGACATGGCCTTTGTCGAGCAGATCGCAGAACGGGTGACGGTGCTGCACTTCGGATCGATCTTTACGGAGGGCACGATTGCCGAGATCATCGACCATCCGGGCGTGCAGGAAATCTATCTGGGGACATCCGATGTCTGATCAGTCGCTTCTGAAAATCTCTGGACTCCGCGCGGGTTACGGCGGCGAAACTGTCCTGCAAGGGGTCAACCTGACCATCGCCCCGGGCGAAATCGTCGCCGTCGTGGGTCGCAACGGGGTGGGCAAGAGCACCCTGATGCGCACCCTCACCGGACTGCTGAAAACCAGTGGCGGCACGATCCATTTCAACGGACGCGACGCGACGGCGGATGGTGCCGACGCCCGAGCCCGCAACGGGATCGGTTATATCCCGCAGGGGCGTGAGGTCTTTCCGGAACTGACGATCCTCGAGAACCTGATGGTCGGTGAAGTCGCAGGCAAGGGACGCGGCACGCCGGACTACGAAACCGTCTACCGCTTCTTCCCGATTTTGAAGGAACGCACCCGGCAGCGGGCCGGTACGCTCTCGGGCGGACAGCAACAACAGCTTGCTATCGCACGCGCGATGATCGGCAATCCGGCCCTGATGCTTCTGGACGAACCCTCCGAAGGGATCCAGCCGTCGATCATCAAGAACATCGCCCGCAACGTCCGTACTCTGAACGCCGAGACAGGCGTCGCCGTGCTGCTTGTTGAGCAGAACCTTGACCTGATCGTGTCGCTTGCCGATCGTGGCCATGTCATGGAAAAGGGCCGCATCGTCGCCGAACTCGGTCCCGACGAAATCCGATCACGCAATGAGGTTCGCAAGCATCTAACCATATGACCATCACCACGACCCAACCGAAGACCAGCACAAAGGGAGCATGCACATGTCCTGGCTCAGCACATCAATAATGGCGCGAAAAGGCGTCGCCAAAGGCGTCGAAGGTGCCCATCACAAGATCACCATCGAAGATCAGGGCACGTTCCACTATGTCTACGGCCCCTATGCAACCCCCGTGCTCGAAGTCGAGCCGGGGGCGGTCGTCACCGTCGAAACCCACGATGCCTTCGAAGGCGCCATCAAGGAAGTCGTGGACAACCCTTCGGCTCTGCTCAACTTTCCCTTTCTCAATCCGCAGACCGGGCCGATCTATGTCAGGGGGGCGAAAAAGGGCGACGCGCTGGCGGTGCGTATCATCTCGATCACCCCGCGCGGGCCGCAGCCCGTTGGCACGACCTGCCTGTTGACCGATTTCGGTGGGCTTGTGGCCACGGGCGATACCGCGCTGCTGAACCCGCCGCTGCCCGAGAAGGTCAAGAAGATCGTCGTTGATGAAGCCGGCGTGCACTGGTCCGACACGCTCACACTGCCCTATGAGCCGTTTATCGGCACCATCGGCACCTCGCCCCAGATCGAGGCGATCTCCTCCCTGCAGCCGGACTATTACGGCGGCAACATGGATGTTCCGGACGTCGCCCCCGGGTCGATCATCTATCTGCCTGTGAACACCGATGGCGGTTATCTCTACCTCGGCGACTGCCACGCCATCCAGGGCGACGGAGAACTGTGCGGCGTGGCGCTAGAAATCCCCGCCACGGTCGAGATCCACATCGACCTGATCAAGGGGCATGGCAATGCTTGGCCGCAGCTCGAAACCGAAGACAAGATGATGTTCATCGGCTCGGCCCGCCCGATGGAGGACGCCGCCCGCATCGCCTATCGCGAACTGGTGCGCTGGGTCGCCGCCGAAACTGGCCAGTCCGAGGCCGACGCCTACATGCTGCTCACGATGTGCGGCAAGGTGCGACTGGGGAACATGGTGGATCCGAAATACAGCCTCGCCGCTGGTATCGAAAAGAAATATCTCAAATAGAAAAAGGGAGTTTATCTGATGGATCTGGGACTTGGAGGGTTGCGTGCCCTTGTTACCGGGGGCAGCAAGGGTATCGGTCTGCGTTGCGCAGAAATCCTTGCCGCCGAGGGCGCCGCCGTATCGATCTGTGCCCGCACAGGCGCGGATGTGGAGGCAGTTGTCGCAAAGCTCACTGCCGCGGGTGCTACGGCGCATGGCGCGGCGGTGGACGTTTCGGACAAGGCGGCGCTAGAAACCTGGGTGTCCCAGTCGGCCGAGGCGCTTGGCGGGATCGATATCGTGATCGGTAATGTCTCAGCGCTGGCTGTGGCCGACGACGAGGACGCTTGGAGGGACGGCTTCGAAACGGACATGATGCATTCGGTGCGGCTGGTGAATGCGGCGATGCCCTGGCTGAAAAAGAGCGAGGCTGCGTCGATCACCTTGGTGTCTTCGGTATCGGGTCGGGAAATTGACTTTACCGGCCCGGCTTACGGCGCGTTCAAGGCGGCGATCGTGCATTACGCACAAGGTCTGGCCTACAAGCTTGCGGCGCAGGGAATTCGCGCCAACACCGTGTCGCCCGGCAATACATATTTCGACGGCGGTATCTGGCAGAACATCGAAACCGACATGCCCGCCCTGTTCGCCGAGGCGCTGGCGCTGAACCCCACGGGACGCATGGCCAAACCCGAAGAAGTCGCGCGCGGCGTGGTGTTTCTGGCAAGCCCCGCCTCCAGCTTCACCACCGGAACCAACCTTGTCATCGACGGAGCGCTGACCAAGGGCGTGCAACTCTGACTGGCGTTGATGATGTAGACGCCCGCGACGACCCCGGTTTGTGGCAAGATGAGCTTGTTTGAACCGCCATTGGAGGATGGGCATCATGAGCGAAGTTCGTACGATTGGTTTGGATCTGGCCAAAAACATATTTCAGGTCCACG
>JAHRFE010000026.1 GCA_019084245.1 Hoeflea sp. | reverse complement strand
GCTGCGAAAGCACGCTGCCCGCAGCTTCGACGCCATCAGCACGGCGCTCGGCGAAATCGTGGACCTCTTCTCTGTCACCGAATGCCGAAACTTCTTCAAGGCTGCAGGCTATGAGGCACAATAGATGCGACACGCTTTAGTCGTCCACGGCTTCCTGGAAGGCGGACTTGAGAACGGCCACGCTGTCGCCGTGAAACCCGATGGTGTCCTCAATCCCGGCGATCCGGCCCGAGAAGATCTCGTCCTCGCTGTCGAACTCGATACGGGCCTGAAATCCTTTGTAGCTCATTGTGTTCATGGATTGACTCCGATCTGTTCGAGAAATGCGCGTGCATCACGAACCTGATACCGTTTGGCTTCATTGGCGGGATGCGGACGGTGAAACGAGGCCACCACCTGATCCCTGGTGAACCGGACCCGTGATCCGTGTCCTTCGATCACTTGCCCACCGGCTGCGATCAGCAGGCTCTCAAGGTCAGACCAGGCGATTGTGCCGGAAACCGGGTTCGCAAAGATAGCTTGGAGCGTCTATCGGTGCTTGCTGTTCATTCCGGAAATATGAGGCTGAATCTGTGGAAGTGTAAGCAATATATGCAAGCATATATATGCGGATTGCGGCTGCAGGTACCTGGTTCCGGCCTGGCAGCGGTCACTCATGCACTGCACCCAGCCCCGATTTGACGTGCATCAATGCCACGTCACCCGCCGGCAGGCATGATGCCCCTTGATGGATCAAGGAGGAAACGCAATGACTGTTCTGGTTCTTTACGCCACGATTGAAGGCCACAGCCGCAAGATTGCCGAATATGCCGCAGCACATTTGGAGAAGCTGGGGCAGGGCGTCGTGATCGGCGATGTCCGCGAGCCCGGCTTTGCCATTCCCGGCCGTTTTGACGGAGTGCTGCTCTGCGCGCCTGTGCATATGGGGCGTTATCCGGCGTCCGTGGCGCAGTTCATCATCGACTGGAAGGCAGCCTTGGCCGAGGTTCCCACTGCGCTGGTCTCGGTCTCGCTTGCCATTCACAGCGGCAATGCCGAAGATCGCGCCGAGGCGGAAGGCTATCCCGCCAAACTGGAAAAGAAGACCGGCTTTCATATCCCGAAAGTCCATCATGCCGCGGGTGCCCTCAAATATCTCGAATATGATTTCTTCAAGCGCATGCTGATGCGGCAGATCTCGTCAAAGGAAGGCGGACCGGTCGACACCAGCAAGGATCATGAACTGACCGACTGGGCGGCGCTTGATGGATTTCTGCGGGAATTCGCTGATGACTTGGCCGTGGCCGCATGAGCTTGAGCTCAGGCGGGCTTGATCCTCGTCCGGCTTGACAGTCAAATGCTCCGTAAGCCGCGTTGCTGCTTTATTGCAACACGGTTTTCGGCTAAGCAGCCTTTATGAATGCTCTTGCACTAGTTTTCATTGGCGGCGGTCTTGGCGCCGTCTCGCGCCATCTCACCGGCATGGCGGTGATGCGCGTCTCCGGCGCCCGCTTTCCGTGGGGAACCATGGTGGTCAACATCGCCGGGTGCCTGGCGATGGGGCTCCTGATCGCCTGGCTCGCCCGCCGCTCGGCGGGCGGCTCCGATCTGCGTCTTTTGCTGGCGACCGGGTTTCTGGGTGGTTTTACCACCTTTTCGGCGTTTTCACTCGATGCCGTGACGCTTTACGAGCGTGGCGCGTTGACGGCGGCGGCCGCCTATGTGATTGCCAGCGTGACAGTGTCCATCCTGGCGTTGTTTGGCGGATTGTGGCTGGCGCGCCAGCTCTGACATCCGAGCTCAAAGAGATAATCGATATGGCGGGCGTACAGCTCATACAGGTGGATCCGGAAGAGGCGGGCATGCGGCTCGACCGCTGGTTCAAGACGCATTTCCCGGGACTCGGCTTTGGCCAGCTGCAGAAGCTGCTGCGGTCGGGACAGATCCGCGTCGATGGCGGCCGGGTCAAGTCCGACACACGGATCCAGCCGGGCCAGACCGTGCGTGTTCCGCCGATGGGCGTTGACGAGAAGGTGCATGGACCGCTCACGTCCAACACCATGAAGAACCGCGACGACGACGATGTGCTCAAGCAAATGCTGCTGCACGAGGACGCCAAGGTGCTGGTCTTCAACAAGCCCGCCGGTCTTGCCGTGCAGGGCGGCTCCGGCGTCACCCGCAATGTCGACGACATGCTCGAGGCCTGGCGCAACAAGAAGGGCGAGAAGCCGCGCCTGGTGCACCGGCTCGACCGCGACACCGCCGGCGTCCTGGTGGTCGCGCGCACCCGCAGCGCCGCGCAAGCGCTGACCGCGGCCTTCCGCGAGCGCACGACGAAGAAAACCTACTGGGCGCTGGTCAAGGGCGTGCCGCGCGCCAAGGAGGGCAAGATCTCCACCTGGCTGATCAAGGAAGCCACCGACGACGGCGACCGAATGCGCATCGCCAGGCATGGCGAAGAGGGGGCCGATCACGCGGTGTCCTATTACCGGGTCATTGATCAGGCCGCGCAGAATCTCGCCTGGCTGGAGCTCGAGCCCTATACCGGCCGCACGCACCAGCTGCGCATCCACTGCCTGCATCTGGGCCACCCGATCATCGGCGATCCGAAGTATTTCGAGTTCGACAAGAACTGGGAATTCCCCAGCGGCATGCAGAACCGGCTGCATCTTCTGGCGCGGCACATCTCGGTGCCCCATCCCGATGGCGGCCGGCTGTCGGTCACCGCACCCTTGCCGCCGCACATGGTGCAGAGCTGGAACCTGCTGGGGCTGGACGAAGCCACCGCCGGGGAGCGTGACGAATGAAGCTGGCGCTGTTTGATTGCGACGGCACGATTGTCGACAGTGCGGCGATCATCCATGCCTGCATGGAGCGCACATTCGATGATTTTGGCATCGACCGGCCGGGGCTTGACCATACGAAATCAATCATCGGATTGACGCTGGACATCGCGATTGCGCAAATGCTCGGCCGCATGGTGGATCCTGAAGTGACAGCCATGACAGCACGTTACAAGGAACACTTCATGCTGTACCGCCAGGAGGGCGGGCCGCTTGAATCGATGTATGAGGGGCTGTTGGAGCTGATCTCAGGGCTTGCCGCGCGCGATGACGTGATCCTCGGGGTCGTCACCGGCAAGTCTCGGCGCGGTCTCGACGCCATTCTTGCCCATCACGGTCTGACCAGCGCCTTCTTTACCACCCGCACAGCCGATGATTGCCCTTCCAAGCCGCATCCGGCCATGGTGCTGGAATGCTGCGCGCAAGCTGGCATCGATCCGGCTGAGACCTTCGTCATCGGCGACGCGGTCTATGACATGCAGATGGCGGTCAGCGCAGGCGCCTGTCCGATTGGCGTTTCCTGGGGTTACGGACCGGTCGACGCATTGATGGCGGCCGGCGCCGGGCACGTGGTCACCGAGGCCCATGAAATCGCCACCCTCATCACAGCGCTGCGCATCCCCTCGGATGTGCGAAGTCCGCTGTAAAGCATTGGAATATCACAGGAGACGCGTCATGCGCGACATTCTCAGCGATCTTGATCTGGGCGAGGACAAGCTGTCCGACCCGGTCCGCGAAGCGCAAAAAGGCCTGAAAAAGGCCCTGCCCAAGCGCTTCTACAAAGAGGCCACGGTCATTCCGGGGACGGAGGTCTGCTTCGTCGTAGCCCTCGACGGCAAGCCTGTGCGTACGCCATCGCGGCGGGAACTTGGCGCGTCCAATCCAGATCTGGCGCAAGCCATCGCAGCGGAGTGGCAGGCGCAGAAGGACAACATCGATCCGACGACCATGCCGCTGACCCGGCTGGTCAACACGGCGCTCGATGGCGTGGCCCAGGCGCAGGAGGAAGTGTTCGAGGACATTCTGCGCTATGCCGGTTCCGACCTGATCTGTTACAGGGCCGCAGCGCCCGAAGCCCTGGTTCGGCGCGAGAGCGAGCTATGGGATCCCTACCTCGATTGGGCGGCTCACATGGGCGCGCGGCTGGTCCTGTCCGAAGGCATCGTGCATGTCGAGCAGCCGCCCGAGGCAATCCGCGCGATTGCCGCCCTGCTGCGCCGCTATCCGACCCCGTTGCAGTTGACCGCGCTGCACACCATCACCTCGCTCACCGGATCGCTGGTGCTCGCGCTGGCGCTGGCCGAGGGGCAGGCGGAGCCATCCGAAATCTGGGCCGCGGCCCATGCGGACGAGGATTATAACATCGCCCACTGGGGCGAAGATCACGACGCTGCCATCCGCCGCGCCAAGCGGCTGGTTGATTTCGAGGCGGTGGTGATGGTTCTTTCGGCGAGGTAAGCCGGCCTTCCATCCGACGACGCTCGATGCCCCTTAAGGACCGGAGCCCGGCGGGGATCCCGCTTGCGCCAAATCGGGCCGCCTTAACCTTGCGCTAACCATAAACTGCGAAATTCCGGGAACCAGTTCAGTGATTTCCGGAGCAGCGGCGTGGTCCAAAGCAAGCATTTCCTGTCACGCCTTGCGCAAGCGCTGATCCTTCTTGCTGTCGCCGCATTGCTGACGGCTTGCGCAGGCAGGCCCCTGCCGCTTCAGGCAACGGCGCCGTTCACGGTGACCGAAGTCCGGGTCACCACCCAGAGCATGGCGGATTTCGGCTTTGCCGACCGCCTGCAGCAAAGGCTGGACGCCACGGCAGGCCGCGCCACGTCCAATGCAGGAATGGCCTCCATCCTCCGGATCGTGGTGCTTGACCGGAGCGCGGAGGCTGGCCGGAGCTGGTTCTTCACCCCGTCATCCGAGTCCGCCACGCTGGATCTCGTGGTGGTCGACGCAGACACGGGGCAGGTGTTGAGAAGCAGCATCGTGCATGCCAGCGCGCCCGCCGGGACCTCTTACCGGACCCAGGGCCTGTTGGTTGACCGGCTGGTGGTCGACATCAGGGCCTTGCTCGGGCTGTCCGGCACAACGCCGCATCCGGTCAGTGGCGCACGACGCTCGGTCGCCTTGCCGCAGGTGAGGCCGGATACAGTCGACAGCGATCTGGGCAATGCCGCGCTGATGGCCGACCCCTTGCTCAACGGAACCGTGACGCCGACGACGCCGAACCTTGACCCGGCGCCGGACACCGGGCCGACGCTGGACCTTTCCAGGCCGCTGTTGTCCCCGGAGCCGGCGGCGGGTGAACAACTGCGCAGCGAGGACGCTGTTGCCCCGGTCGAGTCTGTGGACCTGCCAGGTACCTTCGAAGTGCCCGCAACAGGAGCGCCCACAACCCCGGTCGCACCCGCGGCAGCCGGTGACGAGCCGTGCGTCATCACGCTCGACAATGATTGCAGCGACACCGACAGCCAGTAGGGCGCAGGATCGTCAGGCGGTCGCTATTGCTGTTCCGGACTTGATCGGCGACATCGGTCCGCTCACCCCAGCCGTTCGGCGTGCCAGGCGAGGTGGTCGTCCATGAAGGTGGAAATGAAATTATAGGAGTGGTCGTAACCCTCCTGCATCCTCAGCGTCAGCCCGATGCCGGCCTTCTTGCAGGCGTCTTCCAGCAGCCAGGGGCGAAGGCCGCTGTCCAGGAACCCGTCGGCGGTTCCCTGATCCACCAGGAATTCCGGAAACCGGGCGCCGTCCTCGATCAGATGGGTGGCGTCATGACGCCGCCAGGCTGCCTGGTCTTCACCCAGGTATTTCTCGAGCGCCGGGCGCGACCAGTCGGCGGTCGAGGGCTGGACGATCGGCGCAAACGCCGAACAGCTCTTGAACCGGTCGGGATGCTTGAGCGCGAATGCCAGCGCGCCGTGCCCGCCCATGGAATGCCCCATGATCCCCTGGCGTCCCATGTCGGCGGCAAAATGGCCGGCCACCAGGTTCGTGAGCTCGACGAGAATGTGGGTTTCCATCCGGTAGTGATGCGACCAGGGGGCCTCGGTCGCATCGAGGTAGAACCCGGCGCCCTTGCCGAATTGCCAGTTGTCCGGCTCATCTGGCACATGGTTGCCGCGCGGGCTGGTGTCGGGGCAGACGATGATAAGGCCGAGCTCGGCCGCCATCCGCCGGTACTCGCCCTTGTCCATCACATTGGCATGGGTACAGGTGAGGCCTGAGAGGAACCAGACGACCGGGCAGAGCTGTTCCTTGGCCTGGATCGGGCGGAACACGGCGAAGGTCATGTCGCAGCCGCAGGCCTCCGACTCCATCGAGTAGACGCCCTGGCGCCCTCCATGGGCCTTGGCTTCCGAGATGATCTTCATGGGCGTCGTCCGGTTCGGGTTCGTTTCGTCGGGGTGGAGCAGGTCAAACGCGCCGCGCTCGGAAAGGTTCGCCCGGGCGCGACATCAATCCAGTCCGCTTGGCGCGGCGTCCCGGCCCCTCTATCAGGGCCGGGCATTGAAACCTGTCAGTAGATCACCACGCTGCGAATGCTTTCGCCCCGGTGCATCAGGTCGAAGGCCTCGTTGATGCCCTCGAGACCCATGGTGTGGGTGATCATCGGGTCGATCTCGATCTTGCCTTCCATGTACCAGTCGACGATCTTGGGCACATCGGTGCGCCCGCGCGCGCCGCCAAACGCGGTGCCGCGCCAGGACCGGCCGGTGACCAGCTGGAACGGCCGGGTGGAGATTTCCGCGCCCGCCGGCGCCACGCCGATGATGATCGATTCGCCCCAGCCCTTGTGGGCGCATTCGAGCGCGGTGCGCATCACGCCGACATTGCCGGTGGCGTCGAACGTGTAGTCCGCGCCGCCCTTGGTCAGGTTGACGAGATAAGGCACCAGGTCGCCTTCGACTTCGCTCGGGTTGACGAAATGGGTCATGCCGAAGCGTGTTGCCATCTCGACCTTGCCGGGGTTGAGGTCGACGCCGACGATCATGTCGGCGCCTGCGAGCCGCAAGCCCTGCAACACATTGAGCCCGATGCCGCCGAGACCGAAGACGATGGCCTTGGAGCCGATCTCGACCTTGGCGGTGTTGATCACCGCGCCAATGCCGGTGGTCACGCCGCAGCCGATGTAGCAGACCTTGTCAAACGGCGCGTCGGGATTGATCTTGGCCAGCGCGATCTCGGGCAGCACGGTGAAATTGGCAAATGTCGAGGTGCCCATGTAGTGGAAGATCGGCTTGCCCTCGATGGAGAACCGCGATGTGCCGTCGGGCATCAGGCCCTGGCCTTGCGTGGTGCGGATCGACTGGCACAGGTTGGTCTTCGGGTTGAGGCAGTATTCGCACTCGCGGCATTCCGGCGTGTAGAGCGGAATCACGTGATCGCCTTTTTTCAGCGACCGGACGCCGGGACCGACATCGACGACGACGCCCGCGCCCTCATGGCCGAGAATCGCCGGGAAGATGCCTTCGGGATCGGCGCCTGACAGCGTGAACTCGTCGGTGTGGCAGATGCCCGTGGCCTTGATTTCAACCAGCACTTCGCCGGCCCGTGGGCCGTCCAGCTGGACGGTGGTGACTTCAAGCGGTTTTCCCGCTTCAAAAGCGACGGCTGCGCGAACGTCCATTCCCATGCTCCCGGGTCTTGTCGTGTCTGTTATGGAGGCCGAACCTGCCAGAGCGGCGGGTCCGGCTCAAGTCCGATTCTGTCGATCCCCTGATTAAAGGGATCGAAGCCAGATCCTATTCGTTGGCGGCCCGGGTCAGGGTCACCAGGCGGCTTTCCAGCACCTCCACGGTTGCGGTGATCTGCAGCGCAAGCTCCCGCAGCCGGTTGATTTCGCCCGACATTTCATCCACGGCAACGGACATGCCCGGCGCCTGCGGCGCATCACCCGCGCCGCTGATCAGCCAGGCCGGGGAGACGCCAAGAACGCCAGCCAGCGTCATGATCTTGTTGGCGCGCGGTTCGGAGCGGTCTGATTCCCATTCGCTGAGCGTTTCATCGGTCACGCCGATATGGGATGCGGCGTCCGACAGGGTCAGCCCGGCGAGATCGCGGGCGCGGGTGATTCTGCCGCCCAGCGTATCGCCATCATCATAGGTCTCGGCATGGGTGTCCGCTGTCATTTCAGTCATGAATATCAGTCCTTTTCGTCAATGAACCGGGCCGCGATAGGCGCGAAGTGCCGCGCGTCGGGCGGGCCCCGTCAAGATGATGCCTACGCATGGGCCGTGTCGTTCCTGTGACGTCTTGTCGGAACCCATGCATTGGCGCGTTAGGCGTGGTGAGACTTCGCCAGCCGGAATATCGGTCGCGCCCCGGTCATTGTCTCACAAGGTGTGAAAGCCGGTTCTTCTGATCGGGGTCAGTGTTTGTGTCCCGGCGGATGCAGTATCGGCCATTGCCCGCATACAGTCCAGTGTTTTGGCTGTCTTTCTTGACCGCCCATGAACCCAATGCCCTGATTCTGTATGGTTTTGGGCGCGGAATTCGGCACTACGGCGCCGCGCATCCAACTGGATGCGCAAAAGTCGCTTTAACATCTTGAAGGAATGCATGTCGTTATCGTTCAAACGAATCCGTTTGAACGCGACA
Organism: Hoeflea sp.; assembly: GCA_019084245.1. Classification (GTDB taxonomy): domain Bacteria; phylum Pseudomonadota; class Alphaproteobacteria; order Rhizobiales; family Rhizobiaceae; genus Hoeflea. Next base: position 318,418 of record JAHRFE010000026.1, on the reverse strand, counting down.
GGCATTAGGCCGGACAGAGGGCCGCTACCTGGAGGTGAGCGGCGAAGACCATGGTCGCCTGGCCGAGGCGGCGCTCGCCGATAAACGGGCCTCAGTCCGGGCGCTCGTCGAGGGTCGGTCCGAACACGGTTTCAAAGGCTTCGCGCAGCCGGATGTCGGCTTCGTGCATGGGGACAGGCAGGCCCAGATCCACCAGGCTGGTCACCCCGTGCGCGCGCACGCCGCAGGGTACGATGCCGGAGAAATGCTCGAGATCCGGATCGACATTCAGCGCCAGCCCGTGGAAGCTTACCCATTTGCGCAGACGGATTCCGATGGCCGCGATCTTGTCTTCGCTCATCGACCCGTCGGCCAGACGAGGCTTGTCGGGCCGCCGCACCCAGACGCCAACACGGTCCTCGCGCCGCTCGCCGGTGACATTCATGCTCGCAAGTGTGGCGATGATCACTGCCTCCATGGCGGAGACAAAAGCGCGCACGTCCTGACGGCGGCGCTTGAGATCGAGCATCACATAGGCGACCCGCTGCCCGGGCCCGTGATAGGTGTATTCGCCGCCGCGACCGGTCTGGTGCACGTCGAACCGGTCGGGCGCTACAAGGTCCTCGGCCTTGGCGCTGGTGCCGGCGGTGTAAAGCGGCGGATGCTCGACCAGCCAGACCAGTTCATCGGCGAGGCCCGCGGCGATCGCTTCGGCTTCGCTCTCCATTAGCGCCACCGCATCGGGGTAGGGCGTCAGCCCCACGGCTATGCGCCATCGCACAGGGGGGCTGCCATCTTTGGGAAAAAACCGGGTCTCGAGAGTGTCGCGCTGGTTCATGACATCTCTCTAGATCCGTTTGCCGGCAATTGGAACAGGGCGGATTCAGCAGCCCGGGCGACACGGTATCCTGTCCCGTGAACGCGATTGTCTTGTGATGCGGTTCTGGTGCATAAATGCATCAGAACAGCTGGAGATCGTGATCATGACCAGACAGAGCATTTCCCTGACGCCACCCAATGATGAATGGCTGAAAGCGCAGGTTGAGAGTCGGGAATACGCCAGTAAAAGCGATGTCGTGAATGATTTGATTCGCAAGGCGCGGGAAATCGAATTCATCCGTATGCGACTGATAGCCGCCGAGGAAGGCGGCCTTTCAGACAGAACCCCTCAACAAATTCTGGCTGCGGCCAGACGGCGCTTGACTCATGGCGAAGACCCGCAAGCTTGAGCTTAGCGCGGCTGCGGATCGGGATCTTGAAGCGATTTACAAGTATGGATTTGAACATTGGGGTGAAGCCCAAGCCGATGCCTACTTTGCAGGCCTCATCCGTCACTTCGATAAGCTTTGCGAGAATCCGCTCCTTTATGCTCCGATTGATGACATCCGTGCGGGATATCGGCGCAGCGTCTGCGGCGTGCACAGTGTTTACTATCGTGTGACCGACGGGACGGTGCAAATCATGGCGATCATCGGTCGGCAGGATTTCCGAGGACGGTTCGAAAGCGAGGACTACTAGCTCGTTTGCGGTTTGGCATCCTGCCGAAAACCCGGCCCGGGATGTGCATCGGGCAACGCACGCACAAAAAAACCCGCCGAAGCGGGTGTTTGTTGGTGCGGTCGAGAAGACTCGAACTTCCACGGGTTGCCCCACAGCGACCTCAACGCTGCGCGTCTACCAATTCCGCCACGACCGCACGTGGTAGAGCCGAAACCTGTCCGGCGCGCTGCATGTAGCAAATGGGCATGCACTGTACAAGCGCATTCCTTGCAAAAATGACGCTGTTCCAACAGAGACTTACAAAGCCCGATTTCGCGTCTGCCGCCACCGCCGGCGTCCGGCTATTACCGCGCCCGTATCAGCGATTGCAGGGTGTAGACCAGAACCGCGAGGCCCACCGCGCCGAGGACCGCGACGCCCAGGAGCACGATCAGGTCGATCGGTCCGCCGATGTCGCGAAAGCCGGAGCTCGTCATGGCCTGCACGAACAAAACCGCCGCCACCGCACCGAACGGCATCGACAATTGCGCCAGCAGGAATTTCCGCATCGACATCGAGCGGTCGCGGACGAGCACATAGAGATAGGCTGCGGTGATCAGCACGGCGACAACCACCATGGCCCAGAACAGGCCGCGGCCGAAGATTTCCTCGAATACTGCGAGCAGGGTCGTAAATGTCAGGTCTTTCATGGGGCTCTCCTCAGGCCTTGCCGCGCAACATGGCGTTGTAGGTGGCTTTCAGCGCCACTTCCTTCATCAGCCAGCTGATCCAGAGTTCCTCCAGCGGCGCAATGATGCCCGGGAAGGACGGCACCAGATTGTTCTGATAGTCGAACTCGACCAGCATGGCGCGGCCGACGCGGGTGATCAGCGGGCAGGAGGTGTAGCCATTGTAGGTCTCGGTTCCTTCCTTGCCCTGGATGGCTGCGACCAGATGATCTTCCACCACCGGCACCTGCCATTTGACCGACGCCGCGGTCTTGCCCTTGGGGACACCGGCGACATCGCCGAGAGCGAAGATTTCCGGATAGCGCAGGTGGCGCATTGTCTTCTGGTCACATTCAACCCAGCCCTGATCGGTCCATTTGTCGGCCCAGGACAGGCCCGACTGGCGGATCACATCGGGCGCACGCTGCGGCGGGATGACGTGGAGATAGTCATAGGGCAGTTCCACCGTCGACTTGACCTCAGCCTTGGTGACGGCGTCGACCCCGCTTTTCTCGAAGCGCGCCAGCTTCTTGCCGGGCTCGATCGACAGCAGATTGTGCTGCATATGGGTGGCGATGCCACGTTCGCCAAAGAGCATCCGCACCTTTTCGGCGACGATCGGCACGCCGAACAGCGAAGGCTGCGGCGCGGTATAGTGGATCTCGTACTTGCCCGCGCCGACAGTGCGGCTGGCGATATCCTCGATCAGGAAGGCGTGCTTGAGCGGCGCGCCGGCGCATTTCATTTCCGTCGTCGGGCGGGTCATCAGCGCCACGCCGCCTTCCTCGGTGAATTTCCGCGCAGCCTGCCAGGTCTTGGCGGCGTAATCCGGTCCTGCATAGAGCGCGCCGATGCCGTTGGTTCCGACGAGGTCCAGCGAAAATCCCTCGATGGCGCCATGGTCGAGAACCAGTCCCGGGGCGACGACGAGGTAGTCATAGCCGATGCTCTGGCCGCCGGAGGTGGTCACCGTGCGGGTGAGGGGATCAATGCCTGCCGCCGCCTCGTTGACATAGCTGATCCCCTTGGGCAGCCAGTCGGTTGTCTTGCTGACGGTGTAGGAGGCGGGTTTCAGCCCCGTCGCCACGAGCGACAGACCGGGTTGGTAAAGATGCTCGGCGCGGGCGTCGATAATGGTGATCGCGGCGCCGTCGAGACGCTCGACCAGCCGGTTGACCAGCGCGGTGCCGCCAGCGCCGGCGCCGATGATCACCACGCGGGCCGATGTCTTGACCTGCGCCGCCCGTGCCGGAGCACGCGCCGCCATCGTGGCCATGCCGGCAGCGGCAAGGCCCAGGAACATCCGCCTTGAGGGTGCGAATTCTGAGTGGGTCATTCGGTGTCCTCCAACATTAATTCACATCCTTGCCACAGCATTCGGCGGGGCCAATTGATCTGTGTCAAAATACATTCGAATATCAAAATTCTTTTATGAAGGACCGAGAACAGCACGAGGCAAAAAGGACGCCGCAGTGACGCGGCGCCCCTCTAAGCTTGATCGATGGCAGGCGCATCAGGGTTGCGCGTTGTCCTTTCGGGCGGCGTTGCCCTTTTCATTCATGATCCGGCTGTCTTCCTGCAACTCCAGCCACATGGCGTTGACGACGGCGAACGCTGCTGCGAGCGGAAGACCCAGCAACCAGGCGAAATACCACATATCTTGATCCTCCTGATCAGTAGACGGAATGATTGTCGGTGACATCGGCCTCGGTGACCTTGCCCCACAGCACCTTGTAGACCCAGGCCGTGTACATCAGGATCAACGGCATGAAGATCACCGTCGACACCAGCATGATGAACAGGGTCAGGTGCGAGGACGAGCTGTTCCACACTGTCAGCGACGACTGGGGATCGGACGATGACGGCATGATGAACGGGAACATGGTCAGGCCGACCGAGGAGATCACGCCGAGGATCGCCATCTTGGAGTACAGAAGCGTCGAAACCTCGCGTCCGGCGCGCAGGCCCTTGAAGGTGAGCAAGCAGCCAAGGAAGCCCATCACCGGGGCGATGGCGATCCAGGGGCGGACGGCGTAGGCCGACAACCAGCTCGCGGTCCTTTCCACTTCGAAATGCAGCGGATTGGACGGCCCGTCTGTCAGGTACTCGCCTGCAATGCGGTACCCCTCCATCCCGACGGCCATCCACACGCCGGCCAGCGCGTAGCCTGCGATTGCTACAAGGGCAGCGATCGAGCCCAAAGCGCGTGCGCGGTCGCGAACATGACCCTCGGCCTTCAGGGTGAGCCAGGCCCCGCCATGCATCACCAGCATTGACAGCGACACCACGCCTGCGAGCAGCGAGAAAGGATCCAGGAGGCCGATGAACTTGGCGTACCACGCGCCCTCATAGATGGTGTGCAGGTCGTCGGTGAAATGGAACGGCACGCCCTGGATCACATTTCCGACGGCGACGCCGAACAGCAGCGCCGGGATCGCACCGCTGGCAAACAGGGCCCAGTCCCAACCCGTCCGCCAGCGGACATCATCGCGCTTGGAGCGGAATTTGAACGCCACCGGCCGCACGATCAGGGCCGCAAGGATCACGAACATCGCAAGGTAAAAGCCCGAGAACGACACCGCATAGAGCGGCGGCCAGGCCGCGAAGATTGCGCCGCCGCCGAGAATGAACCAGACTTGGTTCCCCTCCCAGACCGGCCCCACGGTGTTGATCGCCACGCGGCGCTCGGCATCGGTCTTGGCGACGAAGGGCAGGAGCGCGCCGACGCCGAGATCGAACCCGTCGGTGAGCGCGAAGCCGATCAGCAGGACGCCCAGAAGCCCCCACCAGATTACGCGCAGAACATCATAGTCGATAAGAGTGTGCAGAATCATGGTTCTTACTCCGCTGGCATGGCGATGGCGTCGGCATTGGAGCGGCCGGACAGCCGCTCATGGTGTCGGATGACCCAGGCGTCGGTCTCCTCGACATCCTGGAAGGGGCCCTTGCGGATATATTTCAGCATCAGCCCCATCTCGATGATGAACAGGACCGTGTAGAAGGCGATGAAGCCGGCAAGCGTCAGCGCCACCTCCGTCATCGACAGCGCCGAGACCGACATGGCCGTTGGCAGAACACCGTCCACAGTCCAGGGCTGCCGGCCGAACTCGGCGACGAACCAGCCCATTTCCGCCGCGATCCAGGGCGTCGGGATCATCCATACGGCCAGGTGCAGGGCAGGGCGGGGAAACCGCATGCCCTTGAATGAGGCAAGATAGAAGAAATAGATCATCGTTGCGATGAAGCCGAAGCCGAGCGCCACCATGATCCGGAATGCCCAGAACAGCGGCCAGACCCGTGGCACGGTATCCTCGGCCGCTTGTGCGATCTGCTCGGGTGATGCCTCGCGCGGATCGTCGACGTATTTCCTGAGCAGGAACGCGAAGCCCAGATCGGCCGAGTGCGCCTCGAACCGCGCCGTCTCCGCCGGGTCCGAATTGTCGCGCTGTTCACGGATATGCATCAGCGCATCATAGGCGACCAGACCGGACTCGATCCGGGTTTCTGCCTGCTCGACGAGTTGTGCGATGCCCGGAATTTCCGCGGTCAGCGAGCGGGTGCCGATCAGTCCCATCACATAGGGAACATGGATGGCGTAGTGCGTCTCGCGGGCCGCCTGATCGGGAAATCCGAAGACGGTAAAGGATGCGGGCGCCGGTTCGGTTTCCCACATGCCTTCCATCGCGGCGAGCTTCATCTTCTGGCTGTGCGTCGCGCTGTAGCCGGATTCATCGCCCAGCAGCACCACCGAGAACGCCGATGCGAGGCCGAAGGCGGCGGCGACGGTGATCGAACGGCGGGCGAGTTCGATATGGCGATCGCGCAGCAGGTACCAGGCCGAGACGCCCAGCACGAAGACCGCCGCGGTCACATAGCCGGCCGATACGGTGTGCACGAATTTGGCCTGGGCCACATCATTGAACAGGACCGCATAGAAATCGGTCATCTCCATCCGCATGGTCATCGGATTGAACTCGGCGCCAACCGGGTTCTGCATCCAGCCATTGGCGATCAGGATCCACAGCGCCGAGAAGTTGGACCCGATCGCCACCAGCCAGGTGACGGTCAGGTGCCCGACCTTGCTCAGCTTGTCCCAGCCGAAAAAGAACAGTCCCACGAAGGTCGCCTCGAGGAAGAAGGCCATCAGGCCTTCCAGCGCCAGTGGCGCGCCGAAGATGTCGCCGACATAATGGCTGAAGTAACTCCAGTTCATGCCGAACTGGAACTCCATCGTGATGCCGGTGGCGACCCCCAGCGCGAAATTGATGCCGAACAGCGTGCCCCAGAACTTTGTCATCTGCCGCCAGACCGGGCGGTTCGTCATCACATAGACCGTCTCCATGATGGCGATGATGACGGAGAGTCCCAGCGTCAACGGCACGAAGAGGAAGTGATACATCGCCGTCAGGGCAAACTGCAGCCGTGACAGCTCGACGATCCCGAATTCCATGGTTTGCGCTCCTTGCAAAAGGGACATTCACCTGTCCCGAAACTACACCTATGAAAACTTGAATATGTCGTGTCCGGATTGGAAACCTTGATCTGGATCAACAAAGCTGTATCGGCGATGCATCTTATTGGCCGTCACTCCTGGTTCAAGAGTTGACCGCCTTTTCTGGTTTGGCGTTTTGTCCTGACCGATGGAGGCTATCTGTCAGGCTCGCGCCTCTCGATGGTTGCTGATCCAGCGCCACGACGCGATCGGCCCAGGCGGTCTCGGTCACACGGTGCGACGCCGTCAGGATCGCTGCTTCTGGCAAATAGGCCCGCAGGCCATTCAGGACCTTGAGCGCCGTCGCTTCATCCAGCCCCTCGGTCGGCTCGTCCAGCATAAGCAGTTTCGGCTGCCGCAACAGCGCTCGCGCTAGGACAAGGCGCCGCGCCTCGCCGCCCGACAGGCCCGATCCGTTTGGTCCCAGCCGGAACTCCAGCCCGCCCTTGGCGCGAATGACCGGGGCCAGCGCCACCGCCTCGAGCGCCCTCCAGAGTTCGTCCTCGGAAGCTGCGGGGTCCGCAAGTCGCAGGGCGTCGCCGACGGTGCCGGCCATCAGCACGCTGCGCTGCGGCACCAGCATGACAGCCTTTCGCAAGCGGGTTTCATCCCAATCCTGCAGCGGCAATGAGCCCACATATATGCGTCCGGCATCGGGGGTCAGAATCCGGGCAGCAAGAAGCAGAAGCGTGCTTTTCCCCGATCCGCTTGGTCCGGTGATGGCCACGCTCTCACCCGCTGCAACGCTCAGTGATATGCAGTCCAGAACCGGTCGCGCTGCATTGCCGCGGCGGAACGTCACATTTGCGATCCGCAGATCCGCACGGTCACTGCGAGCGTCGCCGAAGCCTTCCCCCTCTGCAGCCGCCAGGTTCTCGCCAACCCGCCGCGCGGCAACCGTCATGCGGCCGAGATCCGCCATGGCCCGGCGCAGCGGCGCCACGGTCTCCATCAGCGCCAGGGACGCGAAAAACCCGATGGCTGCGAGAGCTGGTGTGATGGTTCCGGCCTCGGCCAGCCCCATACCGAGACCAAGCGCTCCCGCGGCGACGATGGTGCCGGTCATGGACAGCCCAAACCCGGCGCCACGTTCGATGCGGTTGACCCGGACCCGGTCGCGCTGGCGTTTGGCGTCGATGGCGAGCACCGTCTCGCCCTGATGGGCAAGCCTGCCATAGACCGCGAGATCGGCGCGGGCGCGAATCATGTCGATGAAGCGTGAGCGGAAGGCCTGGGCGGCTGCCTCTTCACGGCCCGAGGGAGGGGCGGCAAGACGGCCCGCGCACATGAGAATGACAGCTGAACCCGCAACAAAGCCGCCGCTGATCCACAGTGCGACGCTCAAATCGACCAGCCACCACAGCACCACGAAGGCACACATCTGCGCCAACAGGCCCGCCGTGATCGGCAGGATCAACCGCAATGGCACGCCGTCGAGCGCATCGACATCCGCCATCAGGCGATTGAGCGTCTGCGGACCGCGCAGGCGCACCAGCACATCATGTGGCGCGGACGCAGTCGCCCTCAGCAGCCGGACCCGGATCGAAGTCAGCGCCCGCAACGTCGCATCATGGGTCAGGAGACGTTCGCCATAGCGCGCCGCGGTCCGGCCCAGCGCAAGGAAACGCACCATGGCGGCAGGCCGGAAGACGTCGAAGACCGCGCCCATGCCCGCCAGCCCGGCGGCCGCGGCCGCGGTGATGAACCAGCCCGAGAGACCCAGAAGCGCAATGCCTGCCAGCAGCACCGCAAGACCCAGCGCCGCGCCGCGCATCAACGCCGTGCGCTGGTCGGCAAGGATCAGGCGGAAGATGCGCAACAATGCGCTCATGGGTTTCTCCCGTTCATGTATTGCCGCCGATGACGATCGTCCGGTCCATCCGCGCGGCGAGCACCGGGTCGTGGGTGGCGACGATCAGGGTGCGGCCGTTGCCGGCAAACGCGGCGAGCCCCGTCATCACCGCTTCCGCCGTGGTCGCGTCGAGATCAGCCGTCGGCTCGTCGGCGAGCAGCACATCGGGCCCGGCGAAGATGGCGCGCGCCAGCGTGATCCGCCGGGCTTCGCCGCCCGAAAGCCCGCCACCTGTTTCCCCCAGATGCGCCTGCTTGCCGCCGGGCAGCGCGGCAACCACATCTTCCACCGCCGCTGCACGCAAGGCACCGTCGAGATCTCCTGTCTGTCCCAGGCTGATGTTCTGCGCCACGCTCGTGTTGAGGAAATGTGACGCCTGGGGCATCCATCCGAGCCCCGCCCGCCAGGCATCGGCGGTTTCCCCGTCAAGCGGTTGGCCGGCTACACTGATCAGCCCTTCATCGGGCGTCGAAAGTCCTGCGAGCAGCCGCAGCAGTGTCGTCTTGCCCGCGCCCGAGGGGCCGGTGAGCGCCACGGTCTCGCCGGCGCGGATGGTGATGTCGGGGTAGCGGATCAGATGGCTGCCCGGGTGGGCGGTGACATTCCTGAGCTCGATCTGCGCAACCCCGGCCAGCTTTTCGGCCTTTGCGCCCCTGCCGAGGAGCTCCGGATGTGGCTCAGACCGCCATGCCGCGAGTTCACCCGCCACCGCCAGTGCCGCCGCCTTGTCATGCCAGGCCGCTGACAGGTCGCGCAGGGGCTGGTAGAAATCCGGAGCCAGGAGCAGCAGGAAGATCCCGGCCGCCGGGCTCAGCGCGGCCGAATAGCCGCCGAATTCGATTGCGCCCAGCAGCGTGAAACCGACATAGACCGCCACCATGGCCACGCCGATCGCGGCAAAAAGCTCAAGCACCGTGGAGGACAGAAAGGCGATCCGCAGCACGCTCATGGTCTTTTCCCTGAGCCTGTCGGCGCTATCGGCAAAGCCCGATATGACCGCAGGCCCGGCGTCCAGCAGCCGGATGTCGGTGAGCGCCGACAGCCGCTCGATCAGCAGATCATTGAGGCTGCCGATATCGGCCAGTTGCCGCTGGCTTGCCTCTTTCGCGGCCCAGCCGATCAGCGCCATGAACACGGGGATCAGCGGGCCGGTGATCAACAGCACCAGCCCCACCGCCCAGGAAAACCAGAAGCTCAGGGCCAGAATCACCAGCGGCACGCTCATCACCCGGGCGCGCGCCGGGGCGTAGCGTGTAATATAAGGCGCCAGCAGATCGAGCTTTTCGCTCGCGAGCGCCGCGATCGATCCGGCGCCGCCGCTATCCGTGGTTTGCATTTCGCGGCGGACGATCTCCTCGCGCGCGCCGGTGACGACGCTCGTTCCGGCGTCAAACAGTATGCCTTCCGCATGATGCACCAGTGCGGCTCGAATGAGACCCAGCCCGGCAAAGACCGCCGCCGAGACGAGGGCGCCCGGTCCGGTCTGGCCGTCAAGCAGCCCGGCAATCGCCAGCGCCACAATGGCTGCCTGCAGCGGCCATATCAGCGACGACAGCGCAGTCAGCACTGAGGCAAGGCGCACCTTGCGCCCCGACGGGCGCATCAGCTGATCGAGCGCCTGCTCGTCTGTTTCAGGGTCCGCATGGGTTTTTTGCGCCATTTCCGCCTGCAAAGTTGCCTCTGAAATGCGTCTTAGCTGCTCCAGAAGCGATTTTATGTGATCTGAATCAAGTCGCTCCCGCAGCAAGGCGTATAATTGAAACGATCATTTCAACCCAATTGGAACAGTTCCATGCGACTGACAACCAGAACGAATCTTGCCACACGCGTGCTGATGTTTTGCGCTGTCAATGAGGGCAAGGTCGTCAGATCCGCCGACATCGCCAGGGCCTGCAACGCCTCGGGCAATCATCTCGGCCATGTCATCCATCAGCTCCAGCAGCACGGCTTTGTCGATACCTTGCGCGGTCGCGCAGGCGGGCTGCAGCTTGGGCTTAAGCCGCGCGAGATCAGCATCGGACGGGTTTTCAGGATCTTTGAATCGACGGTTCCCTTCGCCGAGTGCTTCGCAGGCGACGAAAACACCTGTCCGCTGACCGCCGAATGCCGGCTGCGCGGCTTCATCAAACGCGCCGTGGAGGCCTTCTATCACGAACTCGACATGGTCACGCTGGATGATCTGGTGCGCGGCAATTGCGGGCTGGAAGCCATTCTCAAGCTCGCCCCGGAGCGGCTGCCGCGCTGTTCGGAAAGTCATCGCAACGACATGAGCGTCGCCTGACGCACTTTCGAGCCGGTCAGGCGGCTTGCTGAAGTCTCACGGAAATCTGGCTGCCGACCAGGCTGCGCAGCTGCAACAGCGCCTTGTCGAGTTCCGCCGCTTCTTCAAGCAAGTCATAATTGCCTGGGACTGATGAGATGTCGCCGAACAGACGGGCCGAGATCTGGCACATATTGTTCAAGCAACCGTAGATCAGTTGCTTACGCCGATTTGAAATGTTGCTGTCCGAGGCCAGCCGGATAATCTGAGGCGCTTTTTCGGAGTGGATTTTCTGGAGTTTTGCCAGTCGAATTGCATGGGTCATTTGTGCGTCCTGATAGGAGTTAATACCAAAAGAACTCAAATCACACGACTGCATTACTGGTTCGACGATGGTTGTCTCATTGAAATTCAATGATTCTTAGCTGGCTGTCTACAGCCAATAGATGTGACGCAAGTTTCGTGCAAGTCTTGGCTCGAGTCCGTCTTCGGTCGATTTCCAAACCGGCGTCACGCCGCGAACCATCGCCGGCGCTTTGTTTGGTCTTGCGGATACAATCGCAAACCAGTTGCCGCCAAAAAACGCCTGTCCTTCGGAACTGGCTTGAATTAAACACAAAGACCTGTGCGAATACGCACCGGCGACGCTTTGTGTGCATCTGCGAAAGCACCTATGATGTCCCACGCCATCCACACCTGAAACCTGTTTGCCGATTCGATCCAGGCAGACGTCATCCATCCGCGAGCCCTGGCCATGACAGATCCCGCCGACCGCGACGAAGACATCATCATGCCCCAGTCCCCGGGTGCGATGGACAATGACGAGATCTATGGCGAGGACGGGTCGATCCGGAAGGATTATCTGGCCGCGATTGGCGCGGCGATCGCTGACCGCGATACGCTGTTCCTGCGCGAACACGTGGTTCGCCTGCACGAATCCGAACTGGGCGACCTGCTCGAATCCATCAACGCGGCGCAGCGTCGCGCACTTGTAGCCCTGCTTGGCGATGATTTCGATTTCGCGTCCCTGACCGAGGTTGACGAGGCAATCCGTCTTGAGATCATCGAGGCGCTTCCAAATGCCAAGATCGCCGAGGCTCTGGGCGAGCTCGATTCCGATGACGCGGTCTACATTCTCGAAGACCTTGACGAGGCCGATCAGAAGGAAATTCTGGCGGCGCTGCCATTCACCGAACGGGTGCGGCTGCGCCGCTCGCTCGACTATCCGGAAGACACCGCCGGCCGGCGCATGCAGACCGAATTTGTCGCGGTTCCGCCGTTCTGGACGGTCGGTCAGACCATTGACTACATGCGTGACGAGGAGGATCTGCCCGACAGTTTCAGCCAGATCTTCGTCATCGACCCGACATTCAAGCTGGTTGGCTCCGTCGATCTTGACCGCATCCTGCGCACCAAGCGCCTGGTCCGGATCGAGGAGGTGATGGATGAGGCGCGCTATCGCATCGACGCCGAAATGGACCAGGAAGAAGCAGCCCAGCTGTTTGAACAGTATGACCTTCTCTCCGCCGCCGTGGTGGACGAGAACGAACGGCTGGTGGGTGTGCTGACCATTGATGACGTGGTCGACGTTATCCACCAGGAAGCCGACGAGGACATCAAGCGGCTCGGCGGCGTCGGCGACGAAGAGCTCTCCGACAGCATTCTGTCCACCGTGCGCTCGCGCTTCAGCTGGCTTCTGCTCAATCTCGCCACCGCCATTCTGGCCTCCGGCGTCATCGCGCTTTTTGACGCAACCATCGAGCAGATGGTGGCGCTCGCGGTGCTGATGCCGATCGTGGCCTCGATGGGCGGCAATGCCGGCACCCAGACCATGACCGTGACCGTGCGCGCGCTCGCGACGCGCGATCTCGACATCTACAATGCCGGCCGCATCATCCGGCGCGAGGCCGCCGTCGGCTTGATCAACGGCGTGCTGTTCGCGGTGATCATCGGCTTGGTCGCTGGCGCCTGGTTTGCGAGCCCGGGTCTTGGCGGCATCATTGCCGCGGCCATGATCATCAACATGCTGGCGGCAGCGCTGGCCGGCATTTTGTTGCCGCTGCTTCTCGACAAGGTCGGCGCCGACCCGGCGATCGCCTCGGCGGTGTTTGTCACCACCGTGACCGATGTCGTCGGCTTTTTCGCGTTCCTCGGACTGGCCGGCTGGTGGTTGTCATTCACATGAAATCCGGCGCCTTGCGGTGGTCACGCGGCTAATATTGACTTATACGTAAGCGTAAGTCGCCACGCATGTCTCCAGGAACGATCCGCAATTGGACAAGTATTACACCATCACCGAGTTGACGCGCGAATTCGGCATTTCAACCCGGACCTTGCGCTTTTACGAGGACGAGGGGCTGATCCAGCCCGAGCGTCGCGGCCGTACCCGGCTGTTTCGCTCGGCTGACCGGCGGCTGATCCAGGAAATCCTGCGCGGCCGCCGCATCGGCTTCACCGTTGCCGAAATCCGCGAGATCATTCAGGTCTACAAGGATCCGCCGGGCGAAGCCGGGCAGTTGCGGCTGTTGATGCGCAAGGTGGAGGAAAAACGCGAGGACCTGCGCCAGAAGCGCAAGGATATCGAGGAAACGCTGGTGGAGCTCGACAATATCGAGGAGTCCTGCCTGACCCGTCTCGCCGAAATCGGTGTCAACACCTGATCCGGACAGCGCTGGGCGCCTGGCTTGCGGCACCTTTCTATGTGAGAAAGGTGAGGTTGTTATCCTGTTCAATCAGGGTGCTGTGCGCAAGAACGCTCGCCAGTTGCCGCTCTGTAAGCAGTTTCAGAAACCGGAGCCGGATTGAGATCTTGTCGTTCCGGGAAACGGCTGAATTCTTGCCCCATCTTATGCAGCCGATCTTGCCTGCATTGGCGTCTGGCAGATCCAGCGTCAGGGCATCCGGTGGTTCAACACAGTCCGCAAGCTCGATGATCGCGCCCGACCGCGCTATGTGTCTGAGTGCACACCGCTGGGTCATGATGTAGGAAAGATTGCGGCGGGAATACTGGATATGCGCCACGTTTTGCGTAGCCTTGAACGGGAAGCGCGGTTCTTCATCATACATGAATGAAGCCACTTTCCTCAGGGATACCTGATCGAACACTAACGTCATTTGTGCCTCCCGGAAAATCAATGGAATGATCGCTTGTCTGACCATGAAGCCGTCATTTCAGCGCGGACACTTCCATCTCAATTTTCAGTACGAAGAATATGCTTGGTCATCGTAAGAACCGATTAAGGAGTTTATTAAAACTTTAACAAATGCTCTCCGGCCGCGCTGCTTGTGATGCAGGCATGTCCGAATGCAGGATTTCAAGGAAGCTTTCGCGCTTCTGACGTGGAGTGTCGATTCGACTGCCGGAAGCCAGTGCAATTGCTGCAGGACGCGCTTCAGATCCAGCGCCGGACCTTTCGGCAATAGGTTTCGAACTGATATCCGAATTTGGCGATGAGATGGTTCTCCTCGCGCCTGACCGCGAGAAAATGGGTCAGAATTCCGTTGATGACGGCCAGCACCAAGAACCAGGCATTCAAAGAGAGAAATCCGATGCCGATCATCAGCACCATGTTGGCGAGATAGATCGGGTTGCGGCTGTAGCTGAACGGTCCGTGGGTGACGAGGTGACTTGATCCGCGATTGGGCAATATGGTGGTGCGGGCCTCGTGCAGTGTTCTCATGGCCCACAGGTCGATGCCGATCGCCGCGCCGATCAGCACGCCGCCGAGCATCCTCGCGCCAGGGAGCATCAGCGGCATCGGCACGCCGAGGTTCAACCCGATCGCCGCCAGGCTCAGTCCGACAAGCAGGAGCGGCGGCCATGGAATATGGTTCGGTCTCGCCCGATAGGGGTTCATGCGGATCGGCTCCTTAAATACGGCGGGCCATAGGTCATTATTGTGTGACACGGTAATGGCTTACGGCTCGGCTGACAACGCCGTGCACTGCTCGGCGATGGCCGGTATGCGCGGATCCGTATCAGGGGTGATGTCGCCCGCCACAAAGGGGGTGAACAGTCCCTTGGAAAGCAACTCATCGGTGACGCATTCGCAAAACCGCCTACAGAATTCGGCGCCGTTGTCTGCGCCGCATCCGGTTTCACACTCGGCGACAAACCCAGGCAGCGGGTCGACAGGTGCTGGAGGCGCTACCAGCGATACGGTCCAGACCAGCGCTATCAGCACCGGTTGATGCACCAGATAAAAGGCCAGACTGTGACGCCCGCAAAACCGCGTGACGCGCGACGCAGCGTGGGTGTCGGCGCCCATTGCGGCAAGCCGTGCGGTCACGCCTGTTGTCATTGCGATCTTTGTGCATCCCATGCCGATGAGAAACGGCCCGAGCCAGGGCATCAGCGGCACGAAATCATTGGATCGCGGGGGAATTGTGTAGAGGCCGATCCAGTTGATCCAGGCCGGATTGAAAAACGCGTCGCGGTAGACTTGCGGCAGCACGAGGCAAGCCACCCCGGCGAGAATGGTGACCAGCCCCGGCAGCCGCAGGAACGCGACGCCGATCACGCTTGCCGCGGCAATCGAATGCAGGATCCCGAAATAGATGAAACTGTCAGGCGTAGCGAAAATCGTGACCAGCGTGATCAGCGCCGCTGCCCCGCCAACCATGGCCAGGCGCTTGGCAAAGGCCCGTGGCCGCAGCCCGGAGCCATGCGCCAGCATCAGGCTGACGCCGGCCAGGAACAGAAAGCTTCCAGCAATCGACCTGGCATAGAGCTTGAACAATCCCGTCGTGGTCGTGGCCGGTTCAAGATAGCCGAACTGCTCAAGATCCCAGGAGAAATGGTAGCTCGCCATGGCAAACAGCGCCAGTCCGCGGGCGAGGTCGAGCATTTCGATCCGCCGCCCGGTTTTCTGCATCGGCAATCCTTTGCCGGAAGCGTCACTCACCTTGATCTCTCCCTGCAACTTGCGTGGCTGGTGTCGCCGACTCACAGCTCGAACCCTAGCAAAAGCGTGGCCCGATGCATCTTGGAAAGGCCGGCCGTGTGAAGTTTCCAGTCAGTGGACTGGGTTCTTCACCCGCCGGGCTGGGCTAAGCGCTGCCGCCTGTCTCGGGCAAGGACGGACGCTTTCCACCTCCGGCAACAAACAGCCCGGCCAGCACCAAGGCGAGGGCTGCGATCAAGGTCAGGGACAGCGGTTCGCCAAGAAGCAGAACGCCCAGCGCCACGCCAAAAACCGGGATCAGGTTGATCGACAGCGAGAACCTCGAATAGCCGATGGTGCGGATCAGGTGGAAGCGCAGGATATAGGCGAGACCGGTGGGAAACACGCCGAGATACACCAGGGCCGCCATTGTGGTCGCACTCAAGCCCGTAGGCGGAGCGCCCGAGGTTATCAACGCGATCGGGATGAGCGCCGCCGTTCCCAGGCCCAGGGCCAGGCAGGCCAGACGCACCGGCGGCATCTCGATCTTGCGGATCAGGAGCCCCGCCGTCACATAACAAAGCGACGCGCCAAGAGCTGCGAGCTTGGCCTCAAGCGACCCCGCGCCAAGTCCCGCCACAGCGCTTGGCCCGACCACGATCAGGATGCCCGCGAAACCCAGGGTGACCGAGACCAGTTTCCGTGGCGTGAGACGGTCGTCATCGGTCATGATGTGGCTGCCGATCAGCGCCAAGAATGGCCCGGTCCCCATCAGCAGCGACAGCACGCCGGCGTCGAGCGTTTTCCCGGCCCATGCTAGCAGCGAAAACGGGATCACCATGTTGAGCACAGCCATGCCGCCGATCAGGATCCATTGTCGGCGCGACGACGGCCACACCATGCCGCGCCAGATCGCGTAAGGCAGCAGCACGACAAAGCCGAGGCCGACGCGGATCGCGGCCAGCCAGACAGGCCCGGCTTCCGGCACCGCGACGCGGATCGCCACGAAAGCCGACGCCCAGATCAGCGCGGTCAACAGCATCAGCGCCATATCCAGCCGGGTCGGCGCGCGCAGCTTCTGAACCGGGCTCATGCGGTGTCTTGGCCTGGCTCAAGACCGGGGAGGGCAAGGCGGTAGACGCCGCGAAAGCCGGCCGGGTCCACAATCTTGCCCTTGCGGCGGATTTCAACTTCGCCGGCCTTGGCCATGTCGACCGCAACAGCGCGCAGCGGCTTCATCAGCCGGCTCCATTGCTTCTCATCCGATCCGACAAGGGCGCGCGCGGCGTCAAACGGGCTGATGCTCTTGCCGGGACCGGCGGCGTTGAGAAGATCAAGGATGGCCGCGCGCAGCGCCGCCGCGCCCGGAACCGGTCGGGGAGAGGTCGGTTGTGTCACGGCAGGATGGTGTCCTTCAGGATCGCGGTGCGCGCATTCGAGAAGAACTGACGTCTGAGCAGCACCAGAATCACCAGCGTCGTCGAGCCCATCAGCACAAATGGTCCGGCAAACCAGCCGAGATATCCGATCGACAGGAAGATGGCCCTGAGCCCGGCGTTGAAATGCCGCCCGGCCAGGATATTGAGCGATGCGGCCCGGTTGGCGGCGGCATCGAGTTCCTTATGGTCGTCGGGCAGGTCGGCTTTCATCGGGATCGCGCCGAACAGGATCGAGGAGTAGTTGAACAGCCGGTAGGACCAGCCGAACTTGAAGAACGCATAGGCGAAGATCGCGATCAGCCCGAACACCTTGAGCTCAAACGCGGCCGGGTCGGAGTCGAGCGGAATGGGCAGATCATCGGCAATCGCCAGCACCCGCTCGGTGGCGCCAAGCAGCGCGAAACATCCGCCGATGGCGAAGATCGTGGTGGAGGCAAAGAACGCGGTGCCGTTCTGCAGTCCCGCCATGATCGCGGTGTCGATCATCCTCAGGTCGCGTCGCGCGGCCACGTGCATCCAGCGCGTGCGGTGCTGGTTCATTGCCGTGGTCAGGCTCACCCGCCGGATTGGCAGGTGATTGTTCGACGCCAGCGAGAACACGAACCAGGACAGCGCGAACCAGGCGATCGCCAGATAATCATAGTTGGTCATGACGTGCTTTTGGCATGCCCGACGGCACTTGGCAAAGCCTTCTGCAACGTCGCTCTGGTAACCATTTTATAACTCTTGTGGTCAAATTGTGGATGCAGGCCGGAAGCGTGATTCGAAGGTTTTCCGGCAAGTCCTTGATTTCATATGGAGCCATGTGCAAGGCGAATGACTGCTGTGAATAATCTGCCACCGATTCGCCGTTTTCGCAGTTGCGAAAAGATTACTGCTTCGTTAAACACCCGGCTCTGCGCCGAGCGAGTCCGAAGGGATGACGCGGCCTGATATTGCCACATCAACCGGAGTAACCATGGAAGATACCGTACAGAAATCATGCTGGGGCATCACCGCCCGCGCAGTGATCGGTTTTTCGGGAATTCTCGCACTGGCCTACCTTTTCGGCGGCATCTGAGCGAACGTGCAATAAGACAGAAGTACAATTAGACAAGGCAGCGCCTGACCGGACCGGTCGGCGCTGTTTTTCTTTATGGTCCTGGCGCTGTCGTTTGAGCGGCATGGCAGGTCGGGGAATTGACGGCCTGGCCTTGGATGCGCATGTAAAGTGCGATCGTCACTGGAGAATCCGCCCCCCATGTTCCTTTCAGTCTTTGACGTGTTCAAGATCGGCGTCGGGCCATCAAGTTCCCACACCATGGGGCCGATGTCGGCGGCGGTGCGGTTTCTGGACGAGATTGCGGGCAATGACTGGCCGCGTCCGGCCGGCGCCAGGGTGGCGGGCATCAAGGTCAGCCTGCACGGGTCGCTGGCGTTCACCGGGATTGGCCACGGGACGGGCAGGGCGGTGGTGCTCGGCCTCACCGGCGAACTGCCTGACCAGGTCGACCCTGACCTGATGGACGGCATTATCGCAAGTGTCGAAAAGAGCCGCAAGGTCAGTCCCCCCGGCCATCCGCACTATGATTTCGATCCGAAGACGGATCTCGTCTTTGACAAGAAGACCCCCTTGCCCGGTCACGCCAACGGCATGACCTTCACAGCCTTTGACCGCGACGGCGCCATGCTGCTGCGCCGGATCTACTACTCTGTCGGCGGTGGTTTCGTCGTCACCGACACCGAACTTGCGGCGATGAAGAACAACCGCAAGCAGGACGCCGGCAAGCCCGTGCCCTATCCCTTCGCCAACGCCAAACAGATGCTCGCCATGGCGGCGCGCTCAGGCCTTTCCATCTCGCAGATGAAGCGCGCCAACGAGGAAAGCCAGATGAGCCGCGAGGAGCTTGATGCTGGCCTCGACCGGATCTGGACCGCGATGAGCGCCTGTATCGACCGGGGACTGGGCGGCGAGGGCATCATGCCGGGCGGCCTCAAGGTGCGCCGCCGCGCCCGCATCCTGCATGACAAGCTGCAGGATGAGTGGCGTCAGAACCGGCGCAATCCGCTGCTCGCCAATGACTGGCTGAGCGTCTACGCCATGGCAGTCAACGAGGAGAACGCTTCTGGCGGGCGCGTGGTCACAGCGCCCACCAATGGCGCCGCCGGCGTGATCCCCGCCACCATCCGCTATGTGCTGCAATTCCACGACGGCGCCGACCAGCAAGCCGTGCGCGATTACTTGCTCACCGCCGCCGCAATCGGCGGCATCATCAAGCACAATGCCTCGATCTCGGGCGCCGAGGTCGGCTGTCAGGGCGAAGTGGGGTCTGCGGCCGCGATGTCGGCGGCGGGCCTTGCTGCGGTCATGGGCGGAACGCCCGAGCAGATCGAGAATGCGGCCGAAATCGCGCTGGAGCATCATCTCGGCATGACCTGCGACCCGGTCGGGGGGCTGGTGCAGGTGCCCTGCATCGAGCGCAATGCGCTGGGCGCGGTCAAGGCGGTCACCGCTGCGTCACTGGCAATGAAGGGCGACGGCACCCATTTCGTCCCGCTCGACGCCTGCATCGAGACCATGCGGCAGACCGGCCTCGACATGAACGAGCGCTACAAGGAAACCTCCACCGGCGGTCTCGCGGTCAATGTGGTGGAGTGCTGAGCCGGTAGATCGCTGTTGAGCCTGTGGACGGCATCATTAATCGGACCGTGCCGGGTTGACCCGTCGCGCCGCGCGCCCGAAGTATCCCGAATGGCTCTACACCTTCTCAAACTCTGCGTCGGCGCCGAAAGCGTCGAGGACCTGCAGGACTGGATCGCGCGCCGGCTGGCGGCGATGAAGGCTGCCGGACAGTCGCCCGAGCAGTTCCACACCACCCGCATGCTCCCCAAGCGCGCCGCCGAACTCATCGATGGCGGTTCTCTGTACTGGGTGATCAAGGGCAACATCCAGGCCCGGCAGCGCTTTCTCGACATTCGCCCGTTCATCGATGCCGATGGTGTTTCCCGCTGCAATCTGGTGCTTGAGCCGGTGTTGCACGAAACATCCTGGGCGCCGCGGCGGCCGTTTCAAGGCTGGCGCTATCTTGATCCGAACGATGCGCCGCCGGATTTCGGCGTATCCGGTACGGACGGCGGCGATCTTCCCGCCGAACTCAAGCGGGAACTGGCGGGTCTCGGGCTTCTGTAGAGCGGCATGCAGCCGCGGGGCTCTTGTGTTCGTTGCGCAAAACGCCACATTGACCACATAGGCTCCGGGTCAAGGCGTGCTGACCAGCCGTCACCGGGGCTCGCAATTCAGTCCAAGGGTAGACACGTCCACGATGGCCAAAGACAAGACCGGACCCGACAAGGCGATTTCAAGGAGCGGCGCGACTGTTCCTGACAGCGCGCCGGCGTCCTCCCGCTCCGAGATCGCCGCCTTTCTGAGCGCCGCAAAGTCCCTTGTCCCGGGTGCGGCGGGATCGGGGCGACTGGCCTTTGCGCTCGACGCCACCATGAGCCGCCAGCCGACCTGGGACAGCGCCTGCAAATTGCAGGCGGAGATGTTCGGTGCGGTGGGAAAGACGGCGCAACTCTCGGTCCAGCTGGTGTATTTCCGCGGCCTTGGCGAGTGCCGCGCTTCGCGCTGGGTCACTGACACCACCCAGCTGGCCAACCTCATGACCCGGATCGACTGCCGCGGCGGCCAGACCCAGATCGGCAGGGTTCTGCGCCATGTCGCCGATGAGGCAAAGTCGCGGCCCGTGAGCGCGCTGGTCTATATCGGCGACGCCATGGAGGAAGACATCGACAAACTGGCCGTGATTGCGGGCGAACTGGCGCTGCGCAAGGTCCCGTGCTTCATGTTTCATGAAGGCCACGATCCCGCCGCAGCGCTGGGGTTTCGCGAAATCGCCCGCGTCACCGGCGGCGCCTATGTCCGCTTCGATCACAATGCCGCAGCCGAACTCGCGGCCTTGCTGCGCGCGGTGGCGACCTACGCCACCGGCGGTCGTCCGGCGCTCGAGAAAGCCGGCGGGGCGGCGGCAACGCTGCTGCTCGGGCAGATGGGTCCGGTAAAGACCGGCGGCAAGGGGCAACCCGGGGACAAGGGAGCCAAGCGTTGATGAGCCCGATCGCAGTGTTTTTCGGTGGACTTCTTCTCCTGCTTGCTGTGCTCGCCGCGCTGGTGAGCGTGAGGCCGACGGCGATTGCCGCCACGCTGCGCTATGCGCTTCCGGCGATGATGGCCGCAGTGGGCCTGATCATGACGTTGATTGGCCGTGCCGGTCTCGGTGTGCCGTTGCTGGCTTTTTCGCTGATGCTGTTCAGCCGCGCCCGCAGCGCCTCGCGCGCCACGCGCCAGCCCGGAGGCCAGTCCTACGTCCGCTCGGCGGCGCTGGAAATGGCGCTGGATCTCGACACCGGCGAAATGAACGGCCTCGTCCTTGCCGGCAGTTTCGAAGGCCAGGAACTCAATGCGCTGGAGGAGGCGGAGCTCATCCAGCTGCATTCCGAGCTGTCGCGGGACGCCGAAAGCCTGGGACTACTGGAGGCGTATCTTGACCGCCGCATGCCCGACTGGCGTGCCGGCTTTGATACGGAGGAGGACGCGGGGCTGGGCGCTGCGCCAGGCACGGGCGCCATGACACAGAAGGAGGCCTACGAGATCCTTGGTCTTGCTGCGGGGGCGAGTGAAGCCGAGATCCGCGAGGCGCATCGCCGCCTCATGAAGCGGATGCATCCCGATGCGGGCGGTTCGACGTTTCTTGCCGGCCGGATTAATGAGGCCAAGGCTGTTCTCTTGAGTCGACATGACTGATTTCCCCGAATACGCAGTACAAAAAACGTGGATATTTCCGGAATTGGGACTTCCGGCCGCAACGCAAAACAGGCGCTGCGGATCAGTTGGCGGTTGCCCAGCAGGCAAACCCTTTCTTTTCTAGGGCCTTGCAGGCGCTTGCCGCAGATGCCTGACCGTCAAATCCGCCGAAACGGGCCCGGTAAAGCTGTCCATTGTTTGCCGCATAGGCCATCGTGAAGGGTTCGGCGCCGTTCAGCGCCTTGACGCCCTGGTTTTGCGCGCGGGCCAGCAGCTTCAGCGCCGAGTCGCGATCGGGCGTTGCGCCGATCTGGATCATCCAGCCGCTCATGGAAGCCGTCGATGCGGTGGTCACCGGGTCGATTGAATCAGCCGCACCCGTGTCCACCGGCATCGGCGGCACAAGCGCCGGGGCGGGAATCGGAATTGCGATTTTCTGGGCCTGCAACGACTTCGCCAGCGCCTCGCGTCCGACAACCGGAGCAGGCGTGGGGGCGGCGTAGGCGAGCGCAATCCGGGCATCGCCGTCATGCCGGCGCTCCGGAATCGGGCCGACCCTGGGCAGTTCGAACGCGCTCGAGGCGACTTCCATATTGGACACGGCGCCACGGGCAATCAGATTGCCGCTGCCGCGGGTTGAGGCCTTGAGCAGATACCGCGAGATAAGATCCTTCATCTGCGCATTGCGGCTCGCGCCGGTTCGCCCGCCCATGACGACGGCGACGATCGAACGGTCGCGATCAACCACCGAGGTTACAAGATTAAACCCCGACGAACGGATATAGCCGGTCTTGATGCCGTCAACGCCGCGCACGGTGCCGAGCAGCCGGTTGTGGTTGCCGAACGTGCTGCCGCCGAGTTTGAACGACCGGGCAGAAAAATACTTGTACTGGCGCGGATAGTGCTCGCGAAGCGCAATACCGAGTTTGGCCATGTCGCGGGCAGTGGTCACCTGACCTGAGTTCGGCAGTCCGTGGGCATTGCGGAACGTGGTCTTGCTCATGCCGAGCGAGCGGGCCTTGGCGGTCATCATGCTGGCGAATTTGGCTTCCGAGCCACCCAGATGCTCGGCGATTGCCGTCGAGGCGTCATTGGCCGACTTTGTCACCAGCGAATAGATGATCTGCTCGACCGTGACCGATTTGCCGGCGCCGATACCGATCTTGGTGGGTGGCTCCTTGGCGGCATTGGCGGAAAACTTGACCCGCGTATCGAGCTTGACCTTGCCGCGTTCCAGCGCCTCGAAGATCATGTACAAGGTCATCATCTTGGTCAGCGACGCCGGATAGCGCTGCTGGTCCGCCTCGTGGGCGTAGAGTGTCTTTCCGGTCTTGGCGTCAATGACGATGCCCGCATATTTCGGGTTCGCGGCTGCCGGCGCGGTTCCCAGCGCCATGGCAATGCCGATCAGGGCAGCCACGCGGAAGGCAAGTGCGGGAACGGTGGCAAGGCGGGAAACGAAACTCGATTTACTCTGGTGCACGGTAACTCACTCATGAACTGACGGGTGAAGGGTGGTGACTGCCTGCATCCTTTGAACAGCCAATGTGTCGGATCCTAGTCACACGTCCTTACCAATCCGTTTATGATGAACCATTCCTTTCCGCGGGCGACCGGATATGTGTGCGGAACTGACTTGAGCCTGTCTCAATCTGGGTCCAGCAGGGCGAAAATGCCGGCTTGAGGGTTTAGGGTGCACTGCACAATTTTCTTGACAATCTTGTGCAGTGCACCTAAGTGTGACTCACCACCTTCCAACCAACAGGATTTGCGACATGATGAACTTTGACAGCACTTCGAAAATGAGCAAAGAAGCCATGGACAGCATGCTGACCACGGTTTCGTCGATGACCAAGGGTTTCCAGCAGATTGCTGCTGAAGCTACCGAATATTCCAAGAAGTCCTATGAAGACGGTGCAGCCGCCGCCGAGAAGCTGGCTTCGGCCAAGAGCCTCGACAAGGCCATCGAAATTCAGACCGACTATGCGAAGTCCGCTTACGAGACCTTTGTAGCCCAGGCCACCAAGATGGGCGAACTTTACGCCGATCTGGCCAAGGAAGCCTACAAGCCTTTCGAAACGGCCGCCGCCAAGGTATCTGCCTGAAATTAAGTCGCCGCCTGTTCAGCGCGGCGAATGCCTGAAATGATAAAGACCCGGTCGTATCTTCATGCGGCCGGGTTTTTCGTGTTTCGAGTCTTGGCGGGAAATCTCTTTCTTCCCTCCACAAGGGGGCTTAAAATCCTCGCAGGAAAGACTAAGTTAAGGACAATGTCTGGTGCGTCGTTGTGCGGTGCACCGGTTGGGAATGACAGGAAGTGGCCAGAGTGAACGACAGCGCGAACCGGACACGCTTACAGGCGGACAAGAAAACCGGAGGCGGAGGCCCTGACAGGGGAACTTCCGTCATTACCCGGACCAAGCCTCAGGTGAAGAAGCCAAGCCTGTACCGGGTGCTTCTGCTGAATGACGACTACACCCCGATGGAGTTTGTGATCCATGTGCTTGAGCGTTTTTTCCAGAAGGACCGGGAACAGGCCACGCGCATCATGCTGCATGTCCACAATCACGGGGTCGGAGAGTGCGGCGTATTCACCTACGAGGTGGCTGAAACCAAAGTGACCCAGGTCATGGATTTCGCCCGCGAAAATCATCATCCGCTGCAATGCGTGATGGAAAAGAAATGAGGACTTTAACGTGCCTAGCTTTTCACACAGTCTCGAAAAGGCGATCCATCAGGCGCTGACCTATGCCAACGAGCGGCATCATGAATATGCCACGCTCGAGCATCTGTTGCTGGCCTTGATCGAGGATCCCGACGCCGCCGCAGTCATGGGCGCCTGCAATGTTGACCTTGAAGAACTGCGCCGCACGGTCAGCGATTATGTCGACAAGGAACTCGGCAACCTGATCACCGGCTATGACGAGGATTCCAAGCCCACATCCGGGTTCCAGCGTGTTATCCAGCGTGCCGTCATCCATGTGCAGTCATCCGGTCGCGAGGAAGTCACCGGCGCCAACGTGCTGGTGGCGATCTTTGCCGAGCGCGAAAGCCATGCCGCCTATTTCCTTCAGGAGCAGGAAATGACCCGCTACGACGCGGTCAATTTCATCTCCCACGGCATTGCCAAGCGCCCCGGCGCCGAGGAAGCCCGCCCCGTGCGCGGCTCGTCGGAAGAGCCCGAGCCCGATTCCGTCAAGCCGGATTCAGTGAATGAGGAGGGCGGCAAGAAAAAGGGCCAGGACGCGCTCACCGCCTATTGCGTCAATCTCAACGAAAAGGCCAAGACCGGCCGGATCGATCCGTTGATCGGCCGCATGGAAGAGGTCAACCGGACCATCCAGATCCTCTGCCGCCGTTCCAAGAACAATCCGCTCTATGTGGGCGATCCCGGCGTCGGTAAGACTGCGATTGCCGAGGGCCTCGCCAAGCGCATTGTCGAGGGCGATGTGCCCGACGTGCTGTCGGATGCGGTGATCTATTCGCTCGACATGGGCTCGCTTCTGGCCGGCACCCGCTACCGCGGTGATTTCGAGGAGCGCCTGAAGCAGGTGGTCAAGGAACTCGAGGATCTGCCCGGTGCTGTGCTGTTCATCGACGAGATCCACACCGTCATTGGCGCCGGCGCCACATCCGGCGGGGCGATGGACGCCTCCAACCTCTTGAAACCCGCCCTGTCGTCCGGCGCGATCCGCTGCATCGGCTCGACCACCTACAAGGAATACCGGCAGTTCTTCGAAAAGGACCGGGCCCTGGTGCGTCGCTTCCAGAAGATCGACGTGGCCGAACCCACGATCCCCGACGCCATCGAGATCCTCAAGGGCCTGAAGCCCTATTTCGAGGAGTATCACAAGGTCGGCTACACCGACGAGGCGATCAAGGCCGCCGTCGAGTTGTCGGCGCGCTACATCACCGATCGCAAGTTGCCCGACAAGGCAATCGACGTGATTGATGAGTCGGGCGCGGCCCAGATGCTGCTGCCTGAAAAGGAGCGGAAGAAGATCCTGACCGACGTCGAGATCGAGAAAACCATCGCCACCATGGCGCGGATTCCGGCCAAGACGGTGTCGAAGGATGACGAGACGGTTCTCGCCAATCTCGACAAGGAACTGCGCTCCGTCGTCTATGGCCAGGACACCGCCATCGATGCACTGACGGCGGCGATCCGGTTGGCGCGCGCGGGTCTGCGCGAACCCGACAAGCCGATCGGCTCCTATCTGTTCTCCGGCCCCACCGGCGTCGGCAAGACCGAAGTCGCCAAGCAGCTTGCTGCCTCGCTCGGCGTCGAACTGCTGCGCTTTGACATGTCCGAATACATGGAGCGGCACACCGTCTCACGGCTCATCGGCGCGCCTCCGGGCTATGTCGGCTTCGACCAGGGCGGACTTCTGACCGACGGCGTCGACCAGCATCCCTACAGCGTGCTGCTGCTCGACGAGATCGAGAAGGCCCATCCGGACCTGTTCAACATTCTGTTGCAGGTGATGGATCACGGCTCGCTCACCGATCACAACGGCAAGAAGATCGATTTCCGCAATGTCATCCTGATCATGACCACCAATGCCGGCGCCGCCGACGCAGCCAAGGCCGCCATCGGCTTCGGCTCGTCCAAGCGTGAAGGCGACGACATGGAGGCGATCAACCGGCTGTTCACGCCGGAGTTCCGCAACCGCCTCGACGCCATTATCCCGTTTGGAAGCCTGCCGACGCAGGTCATCCACATGGTGGTGCAGAAATTCGTCATGCAGCTTGAAGCCCAGCTTGCCGAGCGCAACGTTACCTTCGATCTCGGCGAAGACGCTATCACCTGGCTTGCCGAGAAAGGCTATGACGAACGCATGGGTGCGCGGCCACTGGGCCGGGTGATTCAGGAGCACATTAAGAAGGAGCTTGCCAATGAATTGCTGTTCGGCAAGCTCAAGCATGGCGGCACGGTCAGGGTCACCGTCGGCGACAAGAATGGAACCAGTGGCCTGATCCTCGAGGCGATCCCGGCCGAAGTTCCGGTCAAGCCGAAGAAGGAGAAGGCGCCCGCGAAGAAGCGCGCGCCGGCCAAGGCCAAGACAGCCAAGACCGCGGAGAAGCCGTCGGAGGGCAAGGACCCCAAAGCCCCGAAACAGCAGCCAGATGCGTCCAAACCCGCGGAAGCCGCAGTCGACCTGGCGGAACGGCCCGCATTGAAAAAACCGTCAAGCGCCGTCCCCAAGGTGCCGCGCAAGAAGTAGCGCTCACATCTCGGTCCACTCCCCAGACACCCCGGTTCACGCCGGGGTGTTTTGCCATATGCGCTTCAGAAATGCGAAACTGCGGCCTCTGCCTTGCGCCAAAAACAGTTTGCAGCCCCGCGCAAAGCCTCTAACAAAAGACCATGAGCACTTTGTCCGCCAAGCGCGACGTCCATTGGTTCTTCAAGGGCGCGCGCGGCATCACCTCGTTACCGGCCATCATTCTGATGAGCGCCTTTGTCGGCTTCTGCGGCTTTGCGGTCGAAGCCGGCATTCCCTTTGGCCAGACCGTGTTCATGACCGGGATGATCTGGGCGCTGCCTGCCAAGGTGCTGCTGGTCGGCTCGATCATCGCCGGCGCCTCGCTGCCCGCCGCCTTCCTCACGGTGGCGCTGTCCTCGATCCGGCTGATGCCGATGGTGGCGGCGCTGATTCCTGAAATCCGCACTGAGAAAACCCCGACCTGGCTCTTGCTGCTGCTGTCGCACTTCATCGCAATCACCGCCTATGTTTTCACCATGGAGCGGATCCGAGATGTTCCGCGCGAGCATCGCGTGGCGTTCTTCGCGGGCTTCGGCATCACCGTCACCAGCGCCAACATCCTGCTTGTGGCGGTGATCTACTCCACCGTCTCCAATCTTCCGGCGATGCTTGCGGGTGCGCTGTTCTTCCTCACCCCGGTCTATTTCCTCACCTCGATCTGGGCCTCGACGCGTGACCGGGCAGGGCACATCGCCATGGTCTTCGGCCTGGCGCTCGGGCCGATGTTCCACCAGGTCGCGCCGGAATTCGACATTTTATATGCCGGCGTCGTCGGCGGGACGCTGGCCTTTTTCGCTGATCGTGTCTGGAAAGGCAGATCAAGCTCATGATTGGCTACGCCACATTCGACACCTGGTGGTGGCCCTATGTCTTCATCGCCATCGCCGGATGGCTCGCCACCGACATGTGGCGCTGGATCGGCGTGCTGGTCGGCAACAGGCTCCAGCAGGATTCCGCTGCACTCACCTGGGTCCGCGCGGTCGCCACCGCATTGCTCGCCGCCGTCATCGCCAAGCTGATCATCTACCCGACGGGAGAACTCGCCAATGTCCCGCTGGCGTTGCGCATTGGCGCGGTCACCGCCGGTTTCGCGGCGTTTCTCATGGCTGGAAAACGGACCTGGGTCGGCATCGTTACCGCGCTGGCCTTGCTGATCGGCGGCCAATTCCTGCTTGGCTGACCGCCAGGCTATTTTTTTTAAAAGCGCCGCGCCACCCACGAATAGCTGTCGGTGACCACATGCACGGGTTCGGCGACGATCGCCTTCAGGGTGTCGGCTTCGGGCAGCGCGTCCTTGAAGCGGGTGAACGCCCGCGCCGCGATTCCCGCCTCGGCGTGTGCATCGGCTGGGGAGCCAGACGCCGCCGCGGCGGCGATCACCGGTTCGGGAATATCCGCCTTCGGCCGCGGTATTTCCGGTGAGGCTCCAGACCGTGACGCGGATTCTGTCGCAGTGCTCGGAACATGCACCGGTTCTCCGCCATGTTCCGCCACGCCGCTATCCTCCGGCGTCTGGCACACAGCCACCACCACGGGATAATTGATGTTCGAATAGAGCTGGAGCTTTTCTTCCGAGCTTGCGTCGCATTCCTGGATCGTTGCCCAGCGCTGGTCCAGCATCTCGACATAGTGGCATTGCGTGGCGCTGTCGTCACAGCCAAGGATCGTCATGAGAATGAGGGCGGTCTGCATGGTGGCCTCGCGAAAACGGGTATTCTTCGCTCATGAACCGGCATTGTTGCCAAAGCAAGGCAAAGCCGCGCGGGGCTTCGCTGCCCGCGAAAATGGACAGGTGGAGACAGTGTCCGCCATTGTCTTATTCCGGAACACGAAATCGCCTATAGAAAAGCACTTTAGTTCGGAACGCGGTACATGGCCTCACACAGCATCATCATCATCGGCGCAGGAATTGTCGGAGCCTGCATTGCCCATCGCCTCAGCCGGACCGGCGCGAAAGTCACCCTCATCGAGTCGGGAGAAGCCCCCGGGCTCGGGGTCAGCGCCGCGTCCTTCGGATGGATCACCACCGCGGCGGGGGATCCGGATCTCCCGGAGGATCTTTACCGGCAGCGGCTGCAGGCAATCGACGATTACACCGCCCTTGACCGGGAATTCGGAGGTCGCCTGCTTGCGCCATGCAAGGGCGCAATAGTGTGGGGTGCAAGTGAAGATGAAACCCTCGACTGGGCGGACAGGCACGCTGACAGAGGCAGCACGGTGCGGCTGCTCGGCGCCGCCGATGTTACCGAACTCGAGCCGATGATTGCCAAACCGCCGGCTCTCGCAGCCCATTTTCCCCGCGAAAAAGCCGTAGATGTCAGTCATGCCTGTGTAACGCTGCTCCGCGCTGCGAGCGACAGCGGCACTGACATCATCCTTGCTCAAGAAGTCCTCTCGCTCGAAGCCGAAGGCGGTCGGGTCACGGGCGTCAGGGTTTCCGACCGGATCATCGCCGCGGACCGCGTGATCGTGGCGGCCGGCGCCGGCAGTGCGGACATCGTA
The DNA here is from genome assembly GCA_019084245.1 of Hoeflea sp. GTDB lineage: Bacteria > Pseudomonadota > Alphaproteobacteria > Rhizobiales > Rhizobiaceae > Hoeflea. Next base: position 288,754 of record JAHRFE010000026.1, on the reverse strand, counting down.
GCAGGCGTCATGCCCGATCACGGCATCACCACATCGCCTTCGGCGCTGGTCACACTGGGTGTTAATGCGGGCAGGCTCTCCCATGTGGTGGATGGCGGCGGCATCGAAATCCGCTCCCGCGCCAATGGCGATCTGGTTGCGGCCTGCAGCGTTAAACCTGGCGATGATGATCAGGAGAAGCAGGAACTGGCCAGTGATGTGCTGTCAAAGGTAAGGCGGTTTTTTCCCGGCATGGAAAACCCTCGCGTCGAAAAAGTCGAGATCGGCCTGCGCCCATTCGTGGCGGATGGCCGTCCGCTGGTCTCCACGGCCCAGGATGTTGACGGGCTTTGTCTCGCGGTGGCTCATCCCGGCGTCATTCTGGCGCCGGAAATCAGCCGCCAGGTCGCGGAACTTCTGGCGCACTGAGTCGTTGCATTTCCGGTAGATCGGGGTTTTGCAGCGCCAGCTGTCGGGACAAGTGCGCGTATTGTCGGCTTGGAGCCTTTGCGTCCGCGCCCATCAGTTGTAAACAGATGATTACCAGCCGGGGCGCCCGCGCGTCCTGCGCCTCGATCTCGCAACCGGACTGAGGAGGGTCATCCCTTGACCGAATTGACCGAAGCCGGACGCCAGGCCCTTGACCGGATCGCCAGCCGGCATGGCGTCAGCCCCGAGGCCGTCGAACACGTGCTGACCGCTCTGATCGCCGGGCAGGGAGCTCTGGCGCAGTTCAATCACCCCGAGCTCGGCGGCATGGGACAATGGTCCATGGGCGGCATGACCATGGTCGGCGACATGTTCAATACCACGCTGAAAGCCAGGGTCGACGCGATCTGCACCGATGTCGCGGAACTGATGCGCCAGTCTTCGCCCCTGCATCTGCCCTCGGCCTTTTCATCTCAGACCCAGTCCCAGGGCGATCGTGTCAGCCTGTTCGTCTCGAACGGTTCATCGGGCAACGCATCAGGCAACTGGTGGCCCGGCGATCTTGGTCATGCAGCCTCGACCGGCGCCCAGAACCGCATGCGCTACGCCTGGTTCCCCGAGACACGGCGGCTGGCCATCGATATAGGCGACGGCACGGTCAAGGTCTATGACACCGGCGATCATCGCGTCGGTGGTTTCGCGCAGCAGCAATCGGGCGACCAGTCGCTCAGCTTCACCTCGCAGCATGGCCTGGTCAAACTCACGGATCTGCGCGAAATCGATATGTCCGACAGCGAAAACGGCACCCGCGCCCGGACCCCGAAGCTTTCGGAAGCGCTTCAGAGAATGCCTTCCGGAGCCGGCGCAGCGCACAAGGCCGCTGAACAGCCCGAACATCGGGAACCCGAGACCGAGCCGGCGCCCGTGGACATGCCGGAGCCGTCGAAACCGGCTGCTGCTGAAACAGTGCAAGAAACGGATATTTTCGCCAAGATCGAGCGCCTGGCCGCGCTTCACGCCAAGGGCATCCTCACCGATGGCGAATACCAGGCCAAGAAGGCCGAGCTGCTGGCGCGGATCTGACGCCGGACGGCTGCTCTGGCAGAAGAGACCTCAGCCCAGCGCCGCGCGGATCTTGTCCGCATTGACCTTGAGCACGCCCGCATCCTCCATCGTGCCGGTGTGCGGCTTCATCGCCACGCCGTCAAAGCGCGGGATCACATGCACATGCAGGTGAAACACCACCTGGCCGCCAGCCGGCTCGTTGAACTGCTGGATGGTCACGCCATCGGCACCAAAGGCCTTCATCACCGCGCGCGCCATATGCTGCGTCGTCGCCATCACGGCCGAGAGGCTGGTTGGCTCGACATCGAGAATGTTGCGCGCGGCGGTCTTGGGGATCACCAGGCAATGGCCGTCTCCGCGCGGCATGATGTCCATGATCACAAGCGTCTGATCGTCCTCGTAGAGCCGCTCAGCCGGCAATTCGCCGCGCAGGATCTTTGCAAACACATTGCCGTTGTCATAGGGCTCGGTCATCGGGGGATCTCCGGGTGAGTGTCGGTTGATGTGTTTGTAACGGGCTTCGCCCCCGGGTCAAGCCGGGCACACGCCGCAGGCAGGACCACTCAGCCGTCTGGCTTGTCCGCCTCGCCGCCGCCCTTGCGGAACGGTCCATGATCCCTCAGCATTTCGCCGATCTGTTCCACGTCGCGGCGCTCGCGGTCGAGATAATCTGCCACCGCGCGCCTCAGTCCAGGATGATCGATGTAATGCGCCGAATGGGTGGTGGCCGGCAGATAGCCGCGCGCCAGCTTGTGCTCGCCCTGGGCGCCGGCCTCGACCCGGGCGAGGCCCCTGGCGATGGCGAAATCGATCGCCTGGTGATAGCAGACCTCGAAATGCAGGAACGGGTGATCCTCGACGCAGCCCCAGTGCCGGCCATAGAGACAGTCGCCGCCGATGAAATTGATCGCGCCCGCGACATACCGGCCGCCGCGCCGCGCCATCACCAGCAGCACGTCTTCGGCCATGCGGTCGCCGATCATCGAGAAGAAGGCGCGGGTCAGATACGGCCGCCCCCATTTGCGCCCGCCGGTGTCGATGTAGAACTCGTAGAAGATGTCCCAGATCTCTTCGGTCAGGTCGCTGCCGGTCAGCCATTCGATGCTAATGTCGTTCTCGAGTGCAGCCTTGCGTTCCTTCTTCAACTGCTTGCGTTTGCGCGACGCCAGCGTGTCGAGAAAATCCTCGTAGCTGCCATAGCCCGGGTTCTGGAAATGGAACTGCTGGTCGGTGCGGTGCAGATAGCCTTCCGCCTCGAAGGCCGGGATCTCGGCCTCCGGCACGAACGTGGCATGCACCGAGGACAGGCCGAGCTGCGTGCACAGCGCCCGTCCGCCGGCTGCGAGCGCCCGCCGGCGCGGGTCCTCGCCCGGACCCGGCCGCACCATCAGCCGCGGACCGGTGGCGGGCGTGAACGGCGCGGAGCATTGCAGCTTCGGATAATAGCGCCCGCCCGCCCGCGTGAATGCATCGGCCCAGGCATGGTCGAACACATACTCACCCATCGAATGGCTCTTGATATAGGCCGGCAGCGCGCCTTCAAGCGAGCCGTCGGGCGCGCGCAGCACGATGTGCCGCGGCAGCCAGCCGGTCTCGGCCGTGACCGATCCGGAGTCCTCGAGCGATGACAGAAAAGCGTGACTGACGAAGGGGTTATAGATAGTTCCGGACTCAATCCCGCAACCACCTGAATCAGACTGTGAAGCCCGCGCGGCGCCGCCAAGCCCGCTCCAGTCGGCGGCCGTGACCGCCGCCATGCCCTCAATGGTCGACAGCGTATGCTCTGTGTGGTCAGCAGTCATGAGATCCCGTTCCGCGCATCGCCCCGTGCCGTGCCTGTTCCCCAGCCTGAGACCGCCGACACGCTGACCATCCACTTATGATCGCAGCACCGAATGGCAAGGTCACGCGTCTTCGGTGGTGTCGGGGTCGAAGCCCTCGAACGTCATCTGATCGGCATGTTGGCGGGTGAGTTGCCGCGCCGGCTGATCCCGCACCGTCCAGGTGATGATCGGGACTCCCCGGCTGCGCTGGGCCGTGACGAAGGCGTTGGGCAAATGGTGCACGCAGTAGGACATGAAATCGAGGCCGAGATTCATCGCGTCTTCATGGGCGAAGAATCTTTCCGGCTTCACCCCTTCCGCCGTCAGGCCGAGTGGACAGGAAGCGCCGGCGGCCTTCAGGTCGCGCAGCAGCCGGTCGTCGAAACTCATCAGCGCCACCGGTCCGTCATAGCTTTCCAGGCACTCGACCACCGCATCGGCAAAGCCGTCATCCTCGCCGGGCCTGCCCTTGAGTTCGACGACCAGCGGCACCTGCCCCTTGACCAGCTTGAACAGGGCCGGCAGCGACATCACGCCGTCGGCCGTTCCGCCGACCCGCAATTGCGCCAGTTCCTGCGAGGTCCGTTCCCGCACGTCGCCCTTCAGCCCGCAGAGCCGCTCCAGATCATCATCATGGAACACAACCGGCACGCCGTCGGTGGCGATGTGAACGTCGCATTCGATGGCATAATTGGCCTCGATCGCCCGGGTAAACGCGCTTTTCGTGTTCTCCCAGATGCTCTGGTTCATGTCGTGGTAGCCGCGATGGGCGATGGGGCGGGCAGTGAGCCAGCCCAGATCCTTGCGCTTGTCACTCATGCCGATGTCACCGGATCTCGATGATCGCGTCGACTTCGACGGCGGCGTTGAGCGGGAGCGAGGCCACGCCGACGGCGGCGCGGGCGTGCTTTCCTGCATCGCCCAGGATTTCGGCAATCAGGTTGGATGCGCCGTTGATGACCAGGTGCTGGTCTGTGAAGGAGGGTTCGGAGGCGACGAAACCGCCCAGCTTGACCACCCTCACAATGCGCTCCAGATCACCATCAAGCGCCGCCTTGGCCTGCGCCAGAATATTGATCGCGCACAGTTCCGCGGCCCTTTGCGCGGTTGCGACATCGACATCGCGGCCGAGCAGGCCCTTGACCGCCAGCGCGCCGCCCTCGATCGGCAATTGCCCGGAGACGAACAGCAGCGAGCCGGAAATCACATAGGGAAGGTAATTGGCGGCAGGTGCTGCGGCTTCGGGAAGGGTGATGTTGCGGGCTGCAAGGCGGGACTCAACACTATCGGTCATGTAAGACGCTCCATATCAGGCTCGGTGAAGGCTCATGCGGCGAATTCGCGTTTGTATGAAGTTCCGCCTCGCTTTTGCCGTAGCCGGTCATATAACATCAAAGATGGATTCGACAGGAGAAAACCTGATGCGCATGCTTGTAATTGCGTCGCTGGCCGTAGCGGCCGTTGCGCCAATAGCCTCGCCGGCGCTCGCCGGGGCAGGGACCGTGGGTCGCGCCGGAGGCGAAGGTCTGGCCGCCCACCGCGCGGTCTACGATCTCAGTCTCAAGGACGCGTCCGAGCGGTCCGGCATAACCGGAATGGTTGGCCGCATGGTCTATGAATTCGGCGGTTCGGCCTGCGAGGGCTACACCGTCAGCTTCCGCTTTGTCACCGAGATCTCCACGGGCGATGACTCCCGCGTCACCGACCAGCAGACCACCACCTTCGAGGACATCCGCAACCAGACCTTCCGGTTTGTCACGCGCTCCTTCGTCAACCAGAAACTGGACCACGAGATCCGCGGCTCGGCCGAAGCCGCTGGCAATGGACTGGCCGTCAAGATCGAACAACCCGAAGAACTCGCGCTCGACATCGCGCCTGCGCATTTCCCCACCGAACACATGATCGAGATGATCGACAAGGCCCGCGGCGGCGAGCGTTTTTACGAATCGCGCATCTATGACGGCTCCGATGAGGGCGACCAGGCGATGATCACCACCACCATCCTCGGTGAAAAGGAAACAGTCGAAGGCGGCGACACGGAAGCCGAGCGGGCAGGCGATCTCGCCGATCACGCCTACTGGCCGGTGTCGATGTCCTATTTCGAAGAGGAAGCCGAAGGCGACGGCCTGCCGGTCTACTCCATCGCCTTCAAGCTCTACGAGAACGGCGTCACCCGCGATCTGACCATGGATTATGGTGACTTCGTGCTCGAAGGCCGTCTGGCCCAGCTCGACATGTACGAGGCCGAACCCTGCCCGGAATGATGTGTTCCGCGCACAGGTTCGTTTGAGCAAAAGGCATTTTTTTTACTTTAAGGTCAGCCGCGCTGCGCATCCGATGAGTGTGCAGAGCCTTTCTATGGCTATTTGCGTCGCGGCCTGCCGGAAGCAAAACCTCGGCCTTTGTCAACGGGACATACTGCTGTTGCGGGCGCCATTTCGCCCGTAGCGCCGCGGTTCCCGGCGGATCCAGCGTTAACCGTGAACCCAACCGCGTGTGGACCAAAACCGGGAGTTTCAGTAACAAGACCCAACGCCTCAAGTGTCTTGTTCTGAGGCTTTGCCTTGAGGCAACGGGGCATCAACGGGCGGGGGCCGACGATGAACGGACTGACAAGACACCATCATCTTCATGTCTATGGGGTCCTGGCCGCCTTCCTCGTTGCTCTCGCGGGACTTCTGTCCTTTCCGGTTGCGCTTCCGATGGGGGAGAGCTTCTGGGACACCTACATCTACATTGATGGCGCCCACCGGATGGCGGTCGGGCAGGATATCTACCGGGATTTCCACGCGCCGGTCGGCCCGCTGAACTACGTGCTGTTCAACGCCCTGAGCAGCCTGTTTCCCGACGGCAATGTGGTGTTCGCCATCCAGTGGAGCCTGATGCTCGTGACCGTGCCGGTTATCGCCTGCATCTGCTGGCACGCGCTCGAACGGGGGGCGGGCACGGCCTTTGCGCTGCTCTTGCCCTATCTGCTGTTTTCCATCCTGCCCTTCAACGACACGTCCTGGAACGCCTTTCCCGGCGTCGATGGCTTTGCCTATTACAACCGGCACAGCGCGGTGCTGCTCTACCTGCTGACAGCCAGCCTGTTTTTCGTGCGGTCCCAGGTGACCCTGGTGGTGCTGGTGTCGGTCCTGCTGCTCGCACTCGCCTTCATCAAGATCAACGCCTTCCTCGCCGCCGGCATGATTCTCGCCGTCGCCTTGTTGACCCGCCGGATCGGATTGCGCGCGTCTCTCGGCGTTGCCGCACTGTGCCTGACGTCTACAGCCCTGCTCGAATTCGGCACCGGTGTCGTCTCGGCCTACCTGGCCTCGGTTTTCAGGCTGGTCGGCGACAACAGTTCGGAACTGCTCAGCCGCATCATGACCACCGGCACCGCCCGGTTCGACGTCATCTTCGCGGCCTCGCTGCTGGCTGCCTATCTGCTTCTGGCGCGCTGGCGGGGCGGCGACAATCTGGTGGCCGGATTCGACCGGAATTTTGCCCGCAGCCCCGCGACCAACCGTCTGGATCAGGACTGGATCTGGGCCGGCACGCTGATCGTAGCCAACATCCTGTTCGAATCGCAGAATTTCGGCAGCGCCGCCTTCATCTCGCTGTGGCCGTTGCTGGTGGTGCTGTTCCTGGGAACCGAACCCGCCCGGCGCGCCAGGCTCTCGCCGCTGGTCTTCCTCATCGCCCTTGTGGCGCTGCCGGCGGTCACGAAGGTTCTGCACTCTGCCGCCCACGCAGCCGCCTCGTCGATCAGGGACGTTTCCCTCGATACCGAGCATCTGCCCGCGGCGATGAGTTTCCGCACGAAATCGCTGACGCTGGAGGCCGCGGAAAAGTCCCGTCCGATCATCGCCGCCGGTCGCGAGACCTATGAAAACTACGCCGACGCGAACATCCTGCCGGTCTACTGGCTCTATTTCGATCATCAGTTTCAGGTCAATGTGTTGCAGGCCATGGATGATGTGATCGCGGCGATCCGCGCGCGCGAAGCGGGCCTCGGAATCCGCTATGAAACCATCGATCTGCGGGATTTTGCCAATCCGATCCCCGCCATCATGGGCCGCACGCCGGCCAGGGGTGTCTCGATCGGCGGCGATCCGTTCCGGACGGTGCTGCCGCTGACTGACGCGGAAGCCCAGATGCTGGCGCAAACCGATCTGGTGCTGATTCCCACCTGTCCGGTCACCGCTGCGCGCAAGAAGCTGCTGGCCGACTACGCAAGGGCCTTTGAGGGCTTCACGCGCCTGCGGCTCACGCCCTGCTTTGATGCCCTCGAACACCCGGACCATGCATCGTAGCGTGCGGAATCTGGCGTAAGTGTCCAGGAGTTCTGGCCGATCCTGGCCAGGGCTGTGAACCGGGCTTGCGGGATTTTCCCGGATCGACTGATGGACTGTGACGCCAGCCTATGGCATGACGGCCGCTCTTTGCGGCGGCCCTGCATCAGCGCCGCCCTTCACCTGTTTCACCCGAAGACAAGATGAGGTCCCGCCATGGCAACCGCGCTCGGGCTCGATTTCGGCACGACCAACACGGTGCTGGCGCAAGCGGGCGAGGGCGCCGACACCGCCTCGATCAGCTTCACCTCGCCGGCCGGATCCAGTGACACCATGCGCACCGCGCTGTCCTTCATCAAGGATCCGCACCTGGGCGCCAGCGCCCTGCAGGTGGAAGCAGGCCAGGCGGCCATCGCTGCCTTCATCGCCAATCCGGGCGAGTGCCGCTATCTGCAATCCATCAAGACCTTCGCGGCGTCAGCCCTGTTCCAGGGTACGTTCGTGCATGCCCGCCGTTTCCAGTTCGAGGACCTGATGGAGGTCTTCCTCAAGCGGTTGCAGGCCTATGCCGGCGACAACTGGCCCGACGCCGCAAGGCGCATCGTCACCGGCCGGCCGGTGCATTTCGCCGGTGCGAACCCGGACTCCAATCTCGCCATGCGCCGCTACAGCGAGGCGCTCGGCCGCCTGGGCTTTCCCGAACTGCACTATGTCTATGAGCCGGTCGCCGCGGCCTTCTATTTCGCCCGGAACCTCAAGCACGACGCCACCGTGCTGGTGGCCGATTTCGGCGGCGGCACCAGCGATTTTTCGCTGATCCGGTTCGAGACGGTAGCCGGGCGCATGCGTGTCACGCCGCTCGGCCAGTCCGGCGCGGGCATAGCAGGCGACCAGTTCGACGCCCGCATTATCGAACACCTGGTCGCCCCCGAGATCGGAAAGGGCAGCCAGTTCATGAGCTTCGGCAAGAAGCTTGATGTGCCCGACAGCTACTACCGCAACTTCTCGCGCTGGAACCAGCTGTCGATCTTCAAGACAACGAAGGAATTCGCTAGCCTCAAGGCGCTGGTGCGCCAGGCTGTCGAGCCGGACAAGCTCGAACTGTTCATCGACCTGATCGAGCATGACGAGGGCTATCTGCTGCACCAGGCCGTCTCGTCCGCCAAGATGGCGCTGTCGTCACAGGACGAGGCCGGGTTCCGCTTCGCGCCGCTCGGCCCGGCCGGCGAGAAGCCGGTCAGGCGCAGCGATTTCGAAGCCTGGATCTCGGGCGATCTGGCGCGGATCACCGAAGCGCTCGACGAGGTGCTGGACAAGACCCAAACCCGGGCAGCCGACGTCGACCGGATCTTCCTCACCGGCGGCACCTCCTTCGTGCCCGCCGTGCGCCGCATCTTCACCGAGCGCTTCGAGGCGAGCCGCATCGAGTCCGGCGGCGAATTGATCTCCATCGCCCACGGCCTGGCGCTCATCGGCGAACGCGACGACATCGCACAATGGACCGTGCCGGTTGACGGCTGATCCGGCTGGCAGGGGTGGGTCGGGTGGCGGCCGCTGCCGCGCTTTCCGCGCCTTCGCGCTTGCAATACCGGCCCATTGCCTGTAAGCGACGCCTATTCCACACGTGGGGCATGGGGTGATCCGGGAGAAATCCGGGTCAGTCCGCCGGTGGCGCTTGAGCGCTCACGCCCCGCGGAGGTTCAACCGGAAACAGGAGTACAAGGCATGGCATTGCCTGATTTTTCCATGCGCCAGCTGCTTGAAGCAGGCGTCCACTTCGGCCACCAGACTCACCGCTGGAACCCGAAAATGAAGCCGTACATCTTTGGTGCGCGCAACAATCTTCACATTCTCGACCTCGGCCAGACCGTTCCGATGCTCAACGTGGCATTGAAGCTGGTTTCCGACACCGTGTCCAAGGGCGGCCGCGTGCTGTTCGTCGGCACCAAGCGTCAGGCTTCCGAAATCGTTGCCGATGCTGCAGCCCGTTCGGCGCAGTATTACGTCAACGCCCGTTGGCTCGGCGGCATGCTGACCAACTGGAAGACGATTTCGCACTCGATCCAGCGTCTGCGCAAGCTCGACGAGATCCTGGCGTCGGAATCTTCGGGTTTCACCAAGAAGGAACGTTTGAACCTCGAGCGCGAGCGTGAAAAGCTCAACCGTGCCCTGGGCGGCATCCGCGACATGGGCGGCACGCCCGACCTGATGTTCGTGATCGACACCAACAAGGAAGGCATCGCCATCCAGGAAGCCAAGCGTCTCGGCATTCCGGTGGTCGCCATCATCGATTCCAACTGCGATCCGGACGTTGTCGATTACCCGATCCCGGGCAATGACGACGCCAGCCGCGCCATTTCGCTCTATTGCGATCTGATCAGCCGCGCCTGCATCGACGGCATCGCCCGTCAGCAGGGTGCATCGGGCGTCGATCTCGGCGCCATGGACGCGCCGGTCGAGCCTGCTCTTGAGGCAGCGCCTGAAGCTGAAGCCGCAGCTCCTGCTGCCGAAGCCGCGCCTGCCGAAGAAGCCGCCAAGGCGTAACGCCGGGTTTCGGACCAAACCGGCCCGGCCGAGCCAGAGTGCTTTGCCGGGCTGTCACATTTCAATGGCATGGTCGACATGCCGTATAGCGTTGCCGGATTCGATTTCGCCGTTCAGGCCCGACCGGACGCATCACGAATGAAGAGGCTGTTATGAGCATTACCGCTGCAATGGTGAAAGAGCTGCGCGACAAGACCGGCGCAGGCATGATGGACTGCAAGAAGGCGCTTGCCGAAACGGGTGGCGACATGGAAGCCGCGATCGACTGGCTGCGCGCCAAGGGCATCGCCAAGGCCGACAAGAAGTCGGGCCGCACCGCCGCCGAAGGCCTCATCGCCGTTGCCTCCGAAGGCAAGTCGGCGGTCGTCGTCGAAGTCAATTCCGAGACCGATTTCGTTGCCCGCAACGACGGCTTCCAGGATCTGGCCCGGTCGATCGCAGCCGTTGCGCTGACCACCGACGGCTCGGCTGAAGCCATCAGCGCCGCCATCGTGCCGTCCTCGGGCAAGTCGGTCACCGACACCGTCAAGGACGCCATCGCCCATATCGGCGAAAACATGAGCTTCCGCCGCTCCGCCAAGTTGTCCGTCGAGGACGGCGTGGTCGCAAGCTACGTGCACAACGCGGTTGCCGACGGCCTTGGCAAGCTCGGCGTGCTCGTCGCCGTCAAGTCGACAGGCAATGCCGACGCGCTCAACGCCATCGGCCGCCAGGTGGCCATGCACATTGCCGCCACCAACCCGCTGGCGCTAACGTCTGATGATGTCGACCCGGCCGTCGCCGACCGCGAGCGCAACGTGTTCATCGAACAGGCCCGCGAATCGGGCAAGCCGGAAGCCATCATCGAAAAGATGGTCGAAGGCCGCATGCGCAAGTTCTATGAGGAAGTGGCGCTGCTCTCGCAGGCCTTCGTCATGAACCCCGACCAGACCGTCGGCGATGCAGTCAAGGCTGCAGCCGAGGAAGCCGGCGCGCCGGTCGAGATCACGGCTTTCGTGCGTTTCCAGCTCGGTGAAGGCATCGAAAAGGAAGAAAGCGATTTTGCAGCTGAAGTGGCTGCCGCCGCAAAGGGCTGATCGCAGGCGCTTTGACGGCGCCCCGACGACGACTTGTGGAAAAACCATCGGGGCATCGCGTGACAACGCGGTGCCCTTCGTGTATCCGGGCCTGACACAGAAATGCGGACCATTCCATGACAACCAAGCCCCTGTTTAAGCGCGTCCTCCTCAAAGCCTCGGGCGAAGCCATGATGGGCAGCCAGGGGTTTGGCATCGATGTCGCCGTGGCCGATCGCATCGCCGCCGATATCGCCGAAGTGCGCGCCATGGACGTCGAAGTCGGCGTCGTTGTCGGCGGCGGCAACATCTTCCGCGGCGTCGCCGTGGCATCAAAGGGCGGCGACCGGGTCACCGGCGACCACATGGGCATGCTGGCGACCGTGATCAACGCGCTGGCGCTCGCCACCTCGCTGCGCAAGCTCGGCGTCGATACCGAAGTGCTCTCGGCCATCTCCATGCCGGAAATCTGCCAGAGCTTTTCCCAGCGCGCGGCGCTGCATCATCTCGAAAAGGGCAGGGTGGTGATCTTCGCCGGCGGCACCGGCAACCCGTTTTTCACCACGGATTCCGCCGCTGCACTGCGCGCCGCCGAAATGGGCGCAGAGGCGATCCTCAAGGGCACGCAGGTCGACGGCATCTATTCGGCCGATCCCAAGCTCCACCCGGAGGCGACCCGTTTTGACACGCTGACCCATGATGAGGTGCTCAACAAGGGGCTTGCCGTCATGGATGTCGCCGCCGTTGCGCTGGCGCGTGAGAACTCCATACCGATTGTTGTCTTTTCCATTCACGAAAAGGGCGCATTCGCCAAGATTATGGTCGGCGAAGGCCGCGCGACCATCGTTCGCGATCATTAGGATGCCGGCAGCGCCCGACGTGCTGCCCGCGCAATGACAGCAGGTATTCTGCAGGAAGGACTGGGGATGAGTGAAGGCGTTGATTTGAAGGAACTCAAACGTCGCATGGAAGGCGCAATCGCGGCTTTCAAGAGCGATATCGCATCATTGAGAACAGGCCGCGCGTCAGCCAATGTGCTGGACCCGGTCATGGTCGAGGCCTACGGCTCCCGCGTGCCGCTCAACCAGGTGGCCAACGTCACCGTGCCCGAGCCGCGCATGCTCGGCGTTTCGGTCTGGGACAAGCAGATGGTCGGCGCCGTCGATCGCGGCATCCGCGAGGCAAACTTGGGCCTGAACCCGATCGTTGACGGCCAGAACCTGCGCATTCCGCTTCCCGAACTCAACGAGGAGCGCCGCAAGCAACTGGTCAAGGTCTCGCACACCTATGCCGAAAATGCCCGCATCGCCATCCGCAATGTCCGCCGCGATGGCATGGACACGCTCAAGAAGGCGGAAAAGGACGGCAGCATCAGCCAGGATGACAGCCGCCGCGAATCCGACCTGGTCCAGAAGATGACGGACGAAACAATCTCGGAGGTCGACCACTTGCTGGTCGAAAAAGAAAAGGAAATCATGCAGGTTTAGGTGCGACTCGCGTTACAAACCGGGAAATGGCCAAAACAATGCGACATGAAGCTCCCATAATCATGCCTCGGCATGTCGCCATCATCATGGATGGCAACGGTCGCTGGGCCAGTGCGCGGGGCCTGCCGCGCACGGCCGGCCACCGGGCTGGCGTGGAGCGTGTCAGGGAGGCCGTGCGCACCGCCGCCGAAGCCCGGATCGATTACCTCACCCTGTTTGCCTTTTCGTCTGAAAACTGGAACCGCCCGAAGGACGAGGTCTCCGACCTGATGGGGATCCTGCGGTTCTTCCTGCGCAGGGATCTGGCCGAACTGCATCGCGAGAATGTCTGCGTCAAGGTGATTGGCTGCCGCGAAACGGTCCAGCCCGATATCCGGGCTCTGCTCAACGAGGCTGAGGACCGGACCCGCGGCAACACTGGCGTCACCCTGATCATCGCCTTCAATTACGGCGCGCGCGACGAACTGGCCCGCGCCGTCCGTTCGATCGCCGAAGCGGTCCGCTCGGGCCGGATCGATCCGGCAACCGTCAACGAGGCGACGCTGTCCACCTATATCGACACCACCGGCATTCCCGATCCGGATCTGGTGATCCGGACAAGCGGCGAGCAGCGGCTGTCGAATTTCCTCTTGTGGCAGGCGGCCTACTCGGAATTCGTGTTCATGCCGTGCCTGTGGCCGGATTTCGATCGCAGTGCGTTTTACGATGCGCTCGCCGAATACAATCGCCGGGAGCGCCGTTTCGGCGCGGTGACAACGCCCGACATCGCGGTCGGCTCCTGATGTCGCGCGAGTTGCAGCTCAGGATCGCCTCCGCCCTCGTCCTGGGCATCGTGGTCCTGGCGGCAACCTGGGCTGGCGGCATCTGGTTCAGAAGCCTGGCCGTGATCATCATGCTGGCCATGCATTACGAATTCTCCACGATGGCCAACGCGCCGGTCAAGGCCCCGCTCGCCAATGCGATCGGCTGGCTGGCGGTGCTTGCGACGGCGCTGTTTGTCATGACATCACTGCCGTCGATGGCGCTGGCGGCAATCGTCATCGGCGCGGCAGGCGCGACCCTGGCCGGCGTCAAGCGCGGCAGCGGGCTGTGGTCGGCGACCGCGGTGCTCTATGCCGGTTTCGCCGGCCTGGCGCTGGCGGAGATTCGCGGCGATGGCCTCTCCGGCCTGTTCGCCATGCTGTTCATCTACGCCATTGTCTGGACCGCTGACACTTTGGCGCTGTTTTGCGGCCGCGCGCTCGGCGGCCCCAAGCTGGCGCCGCGCATCTCGCCCGGCAAGACCTGGTCGGGCGCGGTTTTTGGCGCGGCTGCGGGCGTGGGGGCCGGTGTGGCCACGGCACTTGCCTTTCGCCAGGGCGGCGGGGTCACTATCCCTCTGGTGGCCTTTGCGCTGGTGGTGGCGTCGATCATTGGCGATCTGTTTGAATCCTGGGTCAAGCGCCGTCTGGGGGCCAAGGATTCCGGCCATATCATCCCCGGCCATGGCGGCGTCATGGACCGGGTCGACGGTCTTGTCTTTGCCGCATTTGCAGCCTTTGTACTGGGCAATCTTCTGCCGCTGGCGGATCATGCAGGCGTGACGGACGAGCTTGCGGCAAGGTTGCTCGGTCTATAAGCGGGGAAGTCGCCTCCGGCGGTATGAATCAAGCTGGCGCTGACAGCCTTGCGTCATGAGACGCGCTGGACTGTTCGCGTCCCAAAAGGATACGACCCTATGGAATTTCTGACATCCTCGGCAGGAAGCATCCTCAGCGCCTTGCCGCCGTTCCTGCTGGTCTTGACCATTGTCGTCTTCTTCCACGAGCTGGGGCATTATCTGGTCGGGCGCTGGTGCGGCATAAAGGCCGAAGTCTTTTCCGTCGGCTTTGGCCCGGAGCTCTTCGGCCGCACCGACCGCCACGGCACCCGCTGGAAAGTGTCGCTGATTCCACTCGGCGGCTATGTCAAGTTCCTGGGCGACGAGAACGCCGCGAGCCAGCCCTCGGGTTCCGGTGCGCCGGCGCTCTCCGCGGCCGAGCGGGCGCAATCCTTCCCCAATGCGGCCCTGTGGCGTCGCGCCGCAACCGTTGCCGCAGGACCGATTGCCAATTTCATTCTGGCGATTGCGATCTTCTCCGTCACCTTCGGCATCAATGGCCGGATGATCTCCGATCCCGTGGTCGCCAGCGTCCAGCCCGCAAGCGCCGCCGAGGCGGCCGGCATCCTGGCCGGCGACCGTTTCGTTGCGATTGACGGCATCGAGGTCGAGATCTTTGACGACGTGCAGCGCTATGTCAGCGTGCGCCCGGAAGTCCCGATGACATTGACCATGGACCGCAATGGCGAGCTGGTGGATCTCACGCTGACGCCCGTCCGCACCGAAATTGCCGACAATTTCGGCAACAAGATGGAGGTCGGCCGCATCGGCGTGGTGACCGACACTGACGCAGGCAATTTCAGGGTACGCGAATATGGACCGATCGAAGCGGTCGGCGAGGGCGTTGCGCAAAGCTGGTACATTGTCACCCGCACCGTCGGCTATCTCGGCAACATCATCAGCGGCCGCGAAAAGCCCGATCAGCTGGGCGGCCCGATCAGGGTAGCCAAATATTCCAAGGACATGTCGACACTCGGCATCATGGCGCTGATTCAGCTTGCGGCGGTTCTGTCGGTGTCCATCGGCCTGCTCAACCTCATGCCGGTGCCGATGCTCGATGGCGGTCATCTGGTGTTTTACGCCATCGAGGCCGTGCGTGGCCGACCGCCGGGAGAGGTGGCTCAGGAGTGGGCCTACCGGTTCGGATTGTCGATTGTTCTGGCGCTGATGATTTTTGCGACCTGGAACGATGTTACGATGCTGATCGGTTGAAATCTGGGTGTGAGCTATGCTAACCAGTTGTTAACCCTGAAATTGCTCAAGCGTGGCCAAACAGCCACGCCGTCGAGGGAAGTAAACAGAAATTAACTCCGTCCCTTGCTTGTGTATGAAAAGCGGGTAAAACGGGCGCAAGTCATGACTCACGATGCGTGTCTCCGTTTGGGGCATTCGAGTAAAAAAAGGTAATAAGATCAATGAAAGCCGGTTCAAAGTTTTTGAACGCAGTGTCAGCAGTTGCGCTGACCGCGGGGATCGTTGTGACGGGCGCGGGCGTCTCGATGCTTGCCGGGGTTGCAATTGCAGAAGCAGCGGTCGTCAGCCGTATCGACGTAAGGGGGAATTCCCGCGTCGACGCATCAACCGTCCGCGGCAATCTGACGATCACGCCTGGCTCGAGTTTCAACAACAACGACATCGACGAATCGGTAAAGCGGCTGTTTGCGACCGGCTTGTTCTCCGATGTTCAGATTATGGTCTCCGGCTCGGCTCTGGTCGTGACTGTTTCAGAGAACCAGGTCATCAATCAGGTCGTCTTCAACGGCAACAAGAAGATCAAGGACGTGGCCCTGAGGGGTGTTGTCCAGAGCCGCCAGCTTGGCGCCTACAATGATCTCATCATTCAGGCCGATGTGCAGGCCATTCGCGACGCCTATGCAGCCATCGGACGCAGCGACGCTGTCGTGACCACCCGCGTTGTTCCCGTCGAGGGCGGTCGCGTCAATCTCGCCTTTGAGATCAATGAAGGCGACCGCACCAAGATTTCCTCGATCAACTTCGTTGGCAACCAGGCATTCGGCGATGGCCGCCTGTCCGATGTCATCACCACCAAGCGCTCCGGCTTCCTGTCGTTCCTGTCCCGCAAGGATGTCTATGACGAGGACAAGCTGCGCGCCGATGAAGAGCTGCTGCGCCGGTTCTATTACAACCGCGGCTACGCCGATTTCCGCGTCATCTCCTCCTTCGCCGAGCTTGATGAAACCAACAATGAATATGTTGTGACCATCACGGTGGAAGAGGGTGAGCGCTACGTTTTCGGTGACGTGAGCATCGAGAGCACCGTTCCCGGGATTGATTCGGACTCGCTCAAGGGCCTGGTCGAAACCCGCAGCGGTGCGGTCTACAGCGCCAAGGATGTCGAGGACACGATTCTCGCGATTTCCGACCGCGTCGCCACACAGGGCTACCCGTTCGCCACCATCACCCCGCGCGGCGATCGCGATTACACCAACCGCACCATTTCAGTGGTCTATCTGGTTGACGAGGGCTCGCGCGCCTATGTCGAGCGCATCGAAATCCGCGGCAACACCCGCACCCGCGACTATGTGATCCGTCGCGAATTCGATCTGTCTGAAGGCGACGCCTTCAACCAGGTCCTGGTCCGTCGCGCCAAGAAGCGGCTCGAAGACCTCAAGTTCTTCTCCTCGGTCGATATTTCCACCCAGCCCGGTTCGCAGCCTGACCGCGTGGTTCTGATTGTCGATGTCAAGGATCAGTCGACCGGCGAATTCGGTGTTGGCGGCGGCTATTCCAACAATGGCGGCTTTAGTGCCAGCGTTGACATTACAGAGCGCAACTTCCTCGGTCGCGGCCAGTTTATCCGGGCATCGGTCGGCGGCGGAGAGGATACGCGTGAATACAATTTGTCGTTCACCGAGCCCTATTTCCTTGGCTACCGCCTGGCTGCCGGGTTCGATGTATTCAAGACCAAAGATTCGAGCTACACGGGCTTTGAGGACGAAACCCAGGGCATCAACCTGAGGATCGGCGCGCCGATTACCGAAGAGATTTATCTGAGCACGGCGTTCAAATACTCGGATACAAGCTATTCCGGCGTCACTCTGGCCAATATCGCATCGCTTCCGGAGCGGAACGCCGTCGCCCGTACAGTTGCCAATGGCGGTCACCAGATCGGCGCGTTGTCCTATACCTTGACTTACAACACGCTGGACGACCAGAAGCTGCCGCGTGAGGGGATTTCGGCCCGGTTCACCCAGGAATACGCCGGTCTCGGATTTGACTCCGACTATCTCAAGACAACCGCCAAGGCGAGCTATTTCCGGATGATCTCCGAGCAGGCTGACATGATCGGTCAACTGAGCGTGGGTGGCGGACATATTCTCTCCACCAGCAACAATCTGCGCGTCTTCGACCATCTGTTCATCGGTCAGGAAACCATTCGCGGCTTTGACAACAGGGGCATCGGCCCGCGTGTGTTCAGTGGCGCCACCAATGTCGGCGCCGCTGGCGGCACCACCTATTTCAATGGCTCTGCGGAAGTGTCCGCACCGATGCCGCTGGTCTCCCGTGATCTTGGCCTGCGCTTCAATGTCTTCGCCGATGCGGCCACGCTCTATGGCAATGACATCTCTGCCGCTGATTTCGGGGGGCAGACCCTGGTTGGCAACAACATGGACTGGCGTGCCTCGGTGGGCGTCGGCATCACCTGGGCCTCGCCGTTTGGTCCCTTGCGGGTCTATTATGCCGAACCGGTCGTCAAGGAAAACTACGACGACGTCAAGAAATTCGGCTTCGGCGCCTCGACGCGCTTCTGATCCGGCACGGGTGGCCTGATGGCCACCCGGTCTCTCGATTTGGTTTCCTTATGGACAAAATTCGCTTCTTTTCTCCGCATGAAGGCATCTCGCTTTCAGACCTCTCCGGTCGTTGCGGAGCTGAAGTCGCGAATCCCGCTTTTTCCGGACGGATTGTCACATCGATAGCGCCGCTGTCGCGTGCCGGAACCAGCGATGTTACCTTCGCAAGCGCTCGTAAGGCGTTGCCAGAACTGAAAAGTTCCCGGGCCGGCGCGGTCTTCGTGACGGCAAAACTCGCCCCTGAAGTTCCCGCTGGCGTTGCTGCCCTGATCACAGCCGATCCACAATCCGCATTTGCCCTCGCAGGCGCGGCACTCATGCCTTCGGCCATGCGTCCGTTGCGCTTCACATCGGCAACCGGTGTGTCCAAGGCGGCCATAGTTCACCCCTCGGCGATCATCGAGGATGGGGCCATCGTCGAAGCCGGAGCGGTTGTCGGCGCCCGGGCGGAGATTGGTGAGGGGACGGTCATTGCCTCGGGCGCGGCCATCGGCGAGGGCACGCGCATCGGCCGCAACTGCGACATCGGCCACGGGGCCACGGTGCAGCACGCGCTGATTGGCAATCACGTGATCATCCATCCCTCGGCCTCCATCGGGCAGGATGGCTTTGGCTATAGCGCTGGTCCACGGGGATTGGTCAAGATCCCGCAGATCGGCCGGGTCATCATCCAGGATCATGTTGAAATCGGCGCGTCCACGACAATTGACCGCGGTGCGCTCGACGATACGGTGATCGGCGAAGGCACGAAAATCGACAATCAGGTACAGATCGCGCACAATGTCCGGATCGGACGTCATTGTGTTATCGTGTCCCAGACCGGTATAGCCGGCAGCACGACGCTGGGTGACGGCGTGATGATTGGCGGCGCCTGTGCTGTCAACGGACATATCACCATCGGCGATGGCGCCCAGATTGCCGCGATGAGCGGCGTTGCAAGCCATGTGCCTGCCAATGTCCGCTGGGCAGGAATACCCGCGCGGCCGATGAACGGCTTTTTGAGAGATGTGGCCGATGCCAATGCCCGGGCCTTCGGCAAGACGGGCAGGGCCAGGATGGAAAAGGGTGGCGAGGAGCAATGACCGAAGCTTCGAAGACAACGCTGGAAACAGCCGGAATTCGCGACATCATGAAGTTGCTGCCGCACCGCTACCCGTTCCTGCTGGTGGACAAGATCATTGACATTGATGCCGACAATTCCGCCATCGGCATCAAGAACGTGACGGCCAGCGAGCCGCATTTCACCGGTCATTTTCCGGGCAATCCGATCATGCCCGGGGTGCTGATCATCGAAGGCATGGCCCAGACCGCCGGCGCCATCTGCGCGCGCGCGACCGGGGCCGGAAGCAAGCTTGTCTATTTCATGACGATCGACAATGCGAAGTTCCGCAAGCCGGTCATTCCCGGCGACCGGCTGGAATACCATGTCACAAAGACCAAGCAGCGCGGCAACATCTGGCGCTTCCATTGCGAGGCAATGGTCGACAACGCCAAGGTCGCCGAAGCTGACATCGGAGCCATGCTGGTTCCGTCAGAAAGCGAGACTGAATGACTTTTACCGCACCCGCAGCAACCCTGCATGCCTACCGCATTCATCCTTCGGCGATTGTCGAGGATGGAGCGAAAATCGGTTTGAATGTCGAGATCGGCCCGTTCTGCCACATCGGCCCGAAGGTGAAGCTTGGCGACAATGTGCGGGTTATGAGCCATGTCGTCATCGACGGCACGACAACGATCGGCGAGGGGACCATCATCTATCCCAACGCCGTTCTCGGCTGTGCGCCGCAGAACATCCATTACAAGGGCGAAGACACCGAACTGATCATCGGCCGGGGATGCACCATCCGCGAAGGCGTGACCATGCATCCGGGCATGCCGGATTTTGGCGGCCAGACAACGGTTGGCGACAATTCGATGTTCCTTGCCTACTCGCACGTGGCCCATGATTGCCATGTCGGCAGCAATGTCATCCTGTCCAACAATGTCATGCTCGCAGGCCATGTCACCATCGGCGACCGGGTGATCATGGGCGGCGGCGCCGCCGTGCACCAGTTCACCCGCATCGGCCACCATGCCTTCATTGGCGGGCTCGCCGCTGTCAGCAATGATGTCATTCCCTACGGCATGCTCAACGGCAATCCCGGCGTGCTGATGGGCCTCAACATCATCGGCATGCAGCGCTCGGGCTTCGACAAGCCTGCCATTCATGCCGTTCGCCGGGCGTACAAGATGATCTTCGATCCCGCGACACCGATCCGGCAGAACATCACACATGTGCGCGAAATGGCGGAAACGAATGCAGCCGTGGCCGATATCGTCGCCTTCATCGATGCCGAAAGCGAGCGCGCACTGTCTTCGCCTGCCCGGGGCCAGCGGGGCTGACGCAGATGACGCTGCCCGCCGGCGCGCCTGACATCACCGGTCGGCTCGCTATCCTCGCGGGCAAGGGCAGGTTCCCGGTCCTGGTGGCTCAGGCCGCGCGGGATCTCGGGCACGATCCCTATATTTTCGCGATCAAGGGAGAGGCCGATCAGGATTGGTCCGGCTTTGATCAGTGTGAGATCAGCATTGCTGATCTGGCGGGATTTGCGCGGGATGTGCGCCGCCACTCCATCGGCTCGGTCGTGCTCGCCGGCGGCATCGGCCGCCGCCCCGATATGGCCGAGATCCGCCCGACCTGGCGCTCACTCAGGGGATTTATCACGGCATTGCGTGTTGTCGTTTCGGGCGGCGATGACAAGCTGTTGCGCTTTGCCATCAGCGTTCTGGAAAACGAGGGCGTCAAGGTCATTGCAGCGCAGCAGGTCGCACCGGGGCTTCTAGGCCCGGCCGGTCCGCTCGGCCGGGTGCGGCCGACCAAAGCCGATCTTGCCGATATCAAAGCCGCGGCAACAGCCGCCCTGGCGCTGGGGCGGCTCGATATCGGGCAGGGGGCAGTTTCTGTAGGCGGCCGGGTGATCGCGCTTGAAGGGCTCGAAGGCACTGATTCCATGCTCGCCCGTGTGGCGGATCTGCGGGCCGCGGGCAGATTGCCTGCCGCCCGCGCAGGCGTTCTTGTCAAGCTCTGCAAGCCGGGTCAGGATGAGCGCGCCGATCTGCCGTCCATCGGCCCCGGCACGGTGACCAACGCCCATGCGGCAGGCCTGGCAGGCATTGCGATCGAGGCCGGACGCAGCCTGATGCTCGACCGTGACGGCGTGATCGCCGAAGCCGACCGCCTCGGGCTGTTCGTCACCGGCATCGCGCCGCAGGATGAGGGAGCAAGCTCATGACCGCGCTCAGGCTGGCCGTGGTTGCCGGTGAACCCTCCGGCGATATCCTCGGCGGAGAGCTGGTTCGCGCGCTTGCAACCGCCACCGGTGAGCAGCCGGTCCTCATCGGAGTGGGCGGCGAGCATCTGATTGCTCAGGGACTGAACTCGCTGTTTGATTACACGGAACTGTCGATCATCGGCTTTTCGGCCGTGATCAAGCAACTGCCGAAACTCATCCTGCGCATCAGGCAAACCGCCGACGCCATCATTGCGGCAAGGCCCGATTGCCTGGTGATTATCGACAGTCCGGATTTTTCCCATCGGGTCGCCCGCAAGGTGCGCGCAGCGCTGCCCGACCTCAAGATCATCAATTATGTCTGTCCCACGGTCTGGGCCTGGAAGCCCGAGCGAGCGCCGGCCATGAACGCCTATGTCGATCATGTGCTGTCGATCTTTCCGTTCGAGCCGGAGATCGTGGCCCGCCTCGGCGGCCCGCCGCTGACCTATGTCGGGCACCGCTTGATGGACGATCCGGGTCTGGTCGCTGCCCATGCGGCGCAAGCCGCGCGGCGCAGCTCTGGACAGTCCTCGGCCCCGCCCGTCTGCCTGATCCTGCCCGGATCGCGCAGCGGTGAGGTGGCCCGGCTTGGCCGCGAATTTGGCGAGGCCGCCAGGGTCCTCAAACAAATCAATCCCGCGATGAGCTTCGTGCTGCCCGCTGGCGGCAATGTCGAACGCCAGGTCCGCGACGAGGCGCTGGCCTGGGATGTCACCTGCCGGATCGTCACGGGCGACGCCGCCAAGTGGGAAGCTTTCGGCCAGGCCGATGTTGCGATTGCCGCCTCGGGGACGGTCCTGCTCGAATTGGCGCTTGCGGGCGTGCCGCATATTTCCAGCTACAGGCTGGATCCGATCGCGCGTCTGATGTCGCGCAAGATCACCATCTGGACCGCGGCGCTTCCCAACATGATCGCCGGTCATGTGGTTGTTCCCGAGTATTATGACGCCCAGGTCCGCGCCGCGCGTCTGGCGCGCGATGCCGATCAGTTGGCCCGCGACACGCTCTATCGTGCCGCCATGCTCAAGGATCTGGATCTGGTCTGGTCGCGCATGCAGACCGGCGAGCCCGCATCCGAGCTCGCTGCCAGGACCTTGCTCTGCGTCATCGGCCGCTGATCAGACCCGCGTTTCATCCATTAAAAAAGCGCCCGAAGGCGCCTTTTCTTAAGTCGAGAGCCAGTGCTCCGGCTCAGCGCTTGGACACCGGCACATAATCGCGCGAGGTCTCGCCGATATAGAGCTGGCGCGGACGGCCGATGCGCTGGCTCGGATCCTCGATCATCTCGCTCCACTGCGCGATCCAGCCGACCGTGCGCGCGAGTGCGAACAGCACCGTGAACATGGTGGTGGGGAAGCCCAGCGCCTTGAGCGTGATGCCCGAATAGAAGTCGATGTTCGGGTAGAGCTTCTTTTCGATGAAATAGCTGTCGGTCAGCGCGATGCGCTCCAGCTCCATCGCCACCTCGAGCATCGGATCGTCCTTGATACCGAGTTCGCTCAGGACCTCATGGCAGGTCTTCTGCATGATCTTGGCGCGCGGATCGTAGTTCTTGTAGACCCGGTGGCCAAAGCCCATCAGCCGGAACGGATCGTCCTTGTCCTTGGCGCGGTCGATGAATTCCGGGATCTTGTCGACGCTGCCGATTTCGGAGAGCATGTTCAGCGCCGCCTCGTTGGCGCCGCCATGGGCGGGACCCCAGAGGCAGGCGATGCCGGCCGCGATGCAGGCGAACGGGTTGGCGCCCGACGAGCCGGCGAGACGCACGGTCGAGGTCGAGGCGTTCTGCTCGTGATCGGCATGCAGGATGAAGATCCGGTCCATGGCGCGCGCCAGCACCGGATTGACCACATACTCCTCGCACGGCACGGCAAAGCACATGCGCAGGAAGTTGGCCGCATAATCAAGGTCGTTCTTCGGATACACGAACGGCTGACCGATATGGTACTTGAACGCCATCGCCGCCAGCGTCGGCATCTTGGCGATCATGCGCATCGAAGCAACCATGCGCTGATGCGGATCGGTGATGTCTGTGGAGTCATGATAGAACGCCGAAAGCGCCCCAACACAGCCGCACATCACGGCCATCGGGTGCGCGTCGCGGCGGAAGCCGGTGAAGAAGCGACTCATCTGTTCATGCACCATGGTATGGCGCGTCACCCGGTAGTCGAAATCGGCCTTCTGGGTTGCCGTCGGAAGCTCGCCGTAGAGAAGCAGGTAGCAGACTTCCAGGAAATCACCGTGCTCGGCCAATTGGTCGATCGGATAGCCGCGGTGCAGCAGAATGCCTTCGTCGCCGTCGATATAGGTGATCTTGGATTCGCAGGATGCCGTGGAGGTGAAGCCCGGATCGTAGGTAAAAGCCCCGGTGTGCTTGTACAAGGTGGCGATGTCGACAACGTCAGGGCCGATGGATCCGGATTTGACCGGAAACTCGATTTCCTTCCCGTCCAGGATGAGTTTTGCGTTCTTGTCTGCCATTGGCATGTCCTTCCACAAAAGCAGGCTTCCGGCCTGAAAGCCGACGCCTTGGATGACCGTCATGGGTTAGCTATATGATTTACCTCACCCTGCCAAGCTATGCGGAAGGCTAATTGTGCGGCGCGGCAGGGACATGCAGGCGCCGCCTGAGCGCGCGCCGCTATCGCCCTACACCGTCCGATTCGGGCTGAAGCGCCAGCGTCTGATGCGACGGGGTGCAGGTTGCATATGCCTACAGCGCCGCGCATCCAATTGGATGCGCAAAGGTCGCTGTAAGCTTTTAATTTAATGCATGTACGTTATCGCTCAAATGAATACATTTGAGCGCGACATGCATTAGCGTTCCATCGGCCCGCAATTTTTGGTGGCACTGAGTGGAAGTCCGGGTGTAATCTGCGACGCTTCAAGCGAGGCGTGCATGATGCAGGCGAACCGCAGCAGGCAGGAGCATGAGACGGTCGAGGCTCAAGCGCCCCTGAGCCTCGCGCGGATGCGCCCCGGCGCAGGCCCGTCGGATCTGACGCTTCGTCCCCAGCAGAGGCTGACCGCCACGACCCCGGTGATGCTGCGGTCGGACCGTGCAGGTTCCGCTCCAGCCCGTCTTTGGACAGCGCTCACAGCCGCTGCTGAAACCGAAGCCGACCGGGGGCTCGCGTTCCTGTTTCTGCCGGTGGCGATGGGTGCGGGCGCCGGACTGTTCTATGGGGCGCAGCGGGATCCAGGGCTTTTGGGCCCGCTTTGCGGTTTTGCCGTCGCGCTGATCCTGGCGCTGTTTGCAGGCGCACGCCATATCGGCCTCGCCCGCGCCGGAGGCTTTGCCGCGGCCCTGTTCGCGGGCGCTATTGCGGGCAGTATAGAGCAGCGGTCCGGCACGGTGCTGCTCGACCAGGATGTGACAACCGGGATCACCGGAAGTGTCGAGGCGCGCGAATTCGATGCCGGGGGCAGGGTGCGTTATCTGATCCGGGTGATCTCGACCGCCGATCCGGAACTCGGGCGACCGCCCGAACGCGTCCGTCTGGTCGCGCGCGCGCCGCATCCGCCGCTGCCGGTCGGGGCCGCAATATCGGGCCGGGCGCGGCTGTCCTCGCCATCAGGACCGGTGATGCCGGGCGGCTATGATTTTGCCTTCCGGGCGTTCATCGACGGCATCGGCGCGCATGGCTTCTTCTACCGGGCGCCGCAGGCCGCCGACCCGCTCGCACAACCTCCGCCGAGCCGGTTGCAAGCGTTCAGGCATGGCTTGCGCACGGTCAGGGAACAGATCTCGGCACGGATCCGCTCGGTTCTACCGGGCGATCCCGGCGGCATTGCCGCAACGCTCGCCGTCTCCGACCGGCGCGGCATCTCCGAGGCGGCCGTTGATTCGCTTCGCGCCACCGGACTGGCCCATATCCTGGCGATTTCCGGGCTTCACATGGCGCTTGCCGCTGGGACGCTCTACATGCTCATCCGCACGGCCCTGGCGGCGGCGCCGGCAGTGGTTGAAGCCTGGCCGGTCAAGAAAATCGCCGCCGTTGGCGCCTTGCTGGCGGCCACCGCCTATCTGATGATTTCCGGCGCCAGCGTCGCCACCCAGCGCGCCTGGGTGATGCTCGTCATCATGCTGGTCGCCGTGCTGGCCGACCGTCCGGCGCTGACCATGCGCAATGTCGCGCTGGCCGCGATGGCGATCATTCTGCTCACGCCGTCCGCGGTGGTGGGTCCCGGGTTCCAGATGTCCTTTGCCGCCACTGCGGCGCTGATCTCGGCCTATGCCGTGTTGGCTGCGCGCAAACGCGCCAGACAGGGCGAGCCCGGTCTGCTGGCGGGTTCAATGCCGGGCCGGGTGATCATCCTGTTCGTCAAGGCGATTCTTGGCCTGGCGATCACCGCTCTGGTGGCCGGGCTTGCGACCGGCCTGTTCTCTGCCCACCATTTCCACCGCCTGGCCGGTAACGGAGTTCTGGCCAATGTGCTGGCCATGCCGCTCGTCACCTTCGTGGTGATGCCCGCAGGCGTGCTGGCGCTGCTCCTGATGCCCTTCGGTCTTGACGAATGGCCGCTCAGGCTGATGGGCAAGGGGCTTGAAGGTGTGATCTGGACGGCGCAATACGTGGAAAGCCTCGGCGGCGACATCGTCGTCGGACAGATCCCGCTGCAGGCGACCCTGGCCGCGTCTGGCGGCTTGATCCTTCTGGTGTTCCTGAGAAGCTGGCTGCGGCTCGGCGGATTCGCGCTGATCTTGTTGGGTGCGGTGCTTGCCTTGCCGCCTTTCAGGGATCATGGCCCCGACATCCTGATCAGCGAGGACGGCGCTCTGGTGGCGCTCGCAGGTCCGGAGGGGCTTGCCAGCAATGCGGCAAGACCAAGCGAGTTTCTGTTCCGGCAATGGCAGACTGCGCTCAGGGACAAGCCGCATATCGCGCCGGTCTCGCTCAAATCCGCCGAAACCCGAACCGCCGGATCAGGAACCGAAAGCTCCGGAACCGCGAGATCCGACGCTCGAGGCTCTGAAGCCCAAACGTCCGAAGTCGAAGGCTCCGACGCGGCTATCGATCCGAAAATCCTCGACCGGTTGCTGGCCTCGGCCGCGGGCGAACGGTCCCGGTTCCATTGCGCAAGCCGCGGCATCTGCGCCGCCATTCATCATCGGGCCAAAATCATCGCCATCCGGGAGGCCGCCCTGATTGGCGCGGCTTGCGACAGGGCGGATCTGGTCATACTCGCCATTCCCGTCCGCATGCGCGCCTGCCACTCGGGCGCCACGCTTGTCACCTCCCGCACCCTTCGCGTAACCGGCTCGCTGGCTATCCGCATGAGGTCGGTTCCGGTGCGCTCAACGGCGAGCCCGGATCATCCCCGCACCACGAGGCCCGGCTTCACTATCGATGCGTCACTTGAAGGCGTCATCCGTCCCTGGACCATCCAGCGCTACTATGACTGGCGCAGCCGAAGCTATGATCTGCCGAACTGAGGTTGCACGAGGCGCCCGCCCATGGTCCCGGCGGGGATCAACAGGGCCAGGTGGTCCCAGCAGGGATCAACAGGACAGGCCCACCCCCTCAATGATAGCGGCGGATCAGTCCGACCAGCTTGCCCTGAACCTTCACCCGGTCCGGCCCGAAAATGCGGGTCTCATAGGCAGGGTTGGCCGCTTCAAGCGCAATCGAGGCGCCCTTGCGGCGGAACCGCTTCAGCGTTGCCTCTTCATCGTCCACCAGCGCCACGATGATGTCGCCCGGGCTTGCGCTCGAGACATTGCGGATCACCACCGTGTCGCCGTCGAAGATCCCGGCCTCGATCATCGAATCGCCCTTGACCTCGAGCGCATAATGCTCGCCCGGGCCGATCATTTCCGATGGAACGGTGATGCTGTGGGTGTTGTTCTGGATCGCCGAGATCGGTACGCCGGCGGCGATGCGGCCCATCATCGGCACCTGGGTGACCTCGGAGGGCTCGTCATTGGCGGGCTCGGCGCGGCGCACCGGCTCCGGAGTCTTGCCAAGGCTGCCCTCGATGACGCTGGGCGAGAACCCGCGCCGCGGCTGCAGATTGGCCTGATAGCTGTCGGGCAGTCGGATCACTTCAAGCGCGCGGGCACGGTTCGGGAGCCTTCGAATGAAGCCGCGTTCCTCGAGCGCCGTGATCAGCCGGTGAATGCCGGATTTGGACGCCAGATCAAGCGCATCCTTCATCTCGTCGAAGGAAGGCGGAATGCCGCTTTCCTTCATCCGCTCGTTGATGAAGAGGAGAAGCTCGTGTTGTTTGCGCGTCAGCATAGTTGCAGCACCCCTGCGGCCGGCGTGAAAGCCGTATGAAACAAACCCAGAACCTAGGTATCATGTTCCATATGTGTTCCGCAAGGGGTAAAGAAACAATGAAAGAACATCAGGGGCGCAAAACCAGCACATCGCAGACCGATCCGGCCTTGGCTGCGGGCGCAAAGGGCGGTCGGATGATCAGGCAGCGCGCGTCGGAGAACACTTTCATCAAGGACGAATCCTGCCGCGCCATCGGCGTGGCGATCAGCCCCTTGTCGGTAACCTGAAGGTCGCCGCGCAGATAATCCTGACGTTGATCATTTTCCGGCAACTCATTGGCGAGAATTGCCTTTTGGAACCGTTGCGGGTCTGGCCGCCCGGCCAGCCGTGTGACCAGCGGCTCGAGGAACAGATGCGCGCAGACGAGGCTTGACGCCGGGTTTCCGGGCAGCCCGATCACGTGCATTCCGCCCAGGCGGCCCGACATCAGCGGCTTGCCGGGGCGCATCGCGATCTTCCAGAAATCGAGCGCCATGCCGCGCGCCAGCATCGCCTTCTGGACCAGATCATGATCGCCCACCGAGGCGCCGCCGATGGTCACGAGAACATCGGCGTCCTGGGCAATCGCCGAATCAAGCGCGGTATTGAGCGCTTCCAGCCGGTCGGCCGCAATGCCGAGATCGATCACCTCGGCGCCCGCGCCGTGCGCCAGCGCGGCCACGCCGAATGTGTTCGACGCAATGATCTGGTCCGGGCCGAGGCTTTCGCCGGGCAGGCGCAACTCGTCGCCAGTGGCGAGAACCGCCACTTTCGGCCGGCGCGCGATCGGCAATATGGCGTGGTTCATCGCCGCGGCAAAGGTGATGGCGCCCGCATCAAGCAGGCGTCCGGCCTCTAGCCCGACCTTGCCTGTTTCGAAATCGACGCCTGCCTTGCGGATGTGCCGGCCGGGAACTGCCTCCTCGTTGATCCGAACCGTCCCATCGTCGAGCCGCTCGGTCATTTCCTGGATAAGGACGGCATCAGCGCCCGCGGGAACCGGGGCGCCGGTAAAGATCCGGATGGCCGAGCAGGGTTCAAGCTTGCCTTCATAGCCATGGCCAGCGGCGGATTCGCCCTGAAGCCTGAGCCTTGCGCCGGCCACCGCGTCAGCCGCGCGCACCGCATATCCGTCCATCGCCGAGGCTTCGAACGGTGGATGGGTGCGCAGCGCTGCGAGGTCCCGCGCCAGCACACGGTCGAAACACTGGTTGAGCGGCAGCATCTCGGGCTCACCGCGGGGAGCGGCGCCCACAAGAATGCGCGCCAGCGCGTCATCAACCGGCATCAGCGCCATCAGCGCACTCCTTCGGAAGTCATGGTCCAGTCGCCGGACTTGCCGCCGGATTTGGCCAGCACCCGGATGCCGCCGATCTCCATGCCGCGGTCCACGGCCTTGGCCATGTCGTAGATCGTCAGGCACGTCACCGACGCCGCCGTCAGCGCCTCCATTTCGACGCCGGTCTTGCCGGTGAGCTTGGCGAGCGTGCGGACCCGCAAGCCCGGCAGGGCCTCGTCGGCCTCGATCTCGACACTCACCCTGGTCAGCGCCAGCGGATGGCAGAGGGGAATGAGATTTGCGGTCTGCTTGGCCGCCATGATGCCGGCAATCCGTGCGGCGCCGATCACGTCGCCCTTCTTCATGTTGCCCTGGAGGATCAGCTCAAGCGTCTCGGGCTTCATCCGCACAAAGCCCTCGGCCTCGGCGATGCGCACCGTGTCGTCCTTGTCGCCGACATCGACCATGGCGGCCGAGCCATCGGCGGCCAGATGCGTCAGCCGCGGTTCGTTCTCATTTGCCATTCGATGTCCCGTCCGTGGGTTTTCCAGTCAGCAGCGCCCGCGTGGCGGCGGCAACGTCCGCTTGCCGCATTAGGCTCTCGCCCACCAGAAATGTCTTGATGCGGCTTGCCGACAGCCGCTCGCAGTCCTCGAATGAACTGATCCCGCTTTCGCCCACCAGAATGCGCCCCTCGGGCACCATCCCCGCCAGCCGCTCGGACACGTTGAGCGACACCTCGAAGGTGCGCAGATTGCGGTTGTTGACGCCGATCAACCGGCTGTCGAGCTTCAGCGCCCGCTCCATCTCGGCCTCGTCATGCACCTCGATCAGCGCTGCCATGCCGAGCCCGTGCGCCTCGTCCTCAAGCCGTCTCGCGTCATCATCATCGAGCGAGGCCATGATGATCAGGATCGCGTCGGCGCCCCAGGCGCGGGCCTCGTGCACCTGGTAGGGCTCGAACATGAAATCCTTGCGCAGCGCGGGCAGGGCGCAGGCGTCGCGCGCCGAGGTCAGAAACTCCGGCGCACCCTGGAACGACGGCGCATCGGTCAGCACCGACAGGCAGGCAGCGCCGCCGGCCTCATAGGCTTTCGCCAGCGCCGGCGGATCGAAATCGGGGCGGATCAGGCCTTTCGACGGGCTCGCCTTCTTGATTTCGGCAATCAGCGCGTACCCCCCGGCCTCGTGCTTGGCCTCAAGTGCCGCCACAAAGCCGCGCGGCGGGGAGGCGTCACGCGCACGCGCCACGATCTCGGCCATTGGGATGGCGGCCTTGGCGGCGGCAATCTCGTCGCGCTTGTAGGCTTCGATCTTCGCAAGAATGTCGCTCATGTGCTCAACCCGCCTTCGGCGCCGGCGCATGCGCCCGGGAAACGCGCACCAGTGTCTCAAGCGAGGCAAGGGCCGCGCCGCTGTCGATCGATTGGGCTGCAAGAGCCACACCGTCGCGCAAATCTTCTGCTTTGCCGGCAATCACCAGCGCACCCGCCGCGTTCAGCATGGCGATGTCGCGATAGGCGTTCTTCTCGCCTTCAAGCACACGCTTGAGTGCCGCGGCATTCTCCACGCCGTCGCCGCCCTTCAAAAGATCCAGCGACACCCGTGCAAGGCCGAGCTCTTCCGGTGTAATTTCAAATTCCCGGATCTGGCCGTTCTCGAGCGCCACAACGCGCGTCACCCCGGTCGTGGTCATTTCGTCGAGCCCGTCGCCATGCACCACCCAGACGGTTTCGGAGCCGAGATCGCGCAGCACATGGGCAAGCGGCATGAGCCAGTGCGGCGAAAACACGCCGAGCAACTGCCGCTTCACGCCCGCCGGATTGGACAGCGGTCCCAGAAGGTTGAAGATCGTCCGTGTGCCGAGTTCGACCCGGCTCGGCCCCACATGGCGCATGGCCGAATGATGCGCAGGCGCGAACATGAAGCCCACGCCCGCTTGCTCGATACAGGCGGATATGCCCTTCGGATCAAGCTCCAGCGACACCTCGAGGGCAGCCAGCGAATCCGCAGCCCCGGATTTGGACGACAAGGCCCGGTTGCCGTGCTTGGCCACCTTGACGCCTGCGCCCGCCACAATGAAGGCGGCGGCGGTGGAGACGTTGTAGGTTCCCGTGGCGTCTCCGCCGGTGCCGACAATGTCGATGGCATCCGCCGGCGCTTTGACCGGCAGCATCTTCTCGCGCATCACGCTGACAGCGCCCACGATCTCGTCGACGCTCTCGCCGCGCACCCTCAGCGCCATCAGCAACCCGCCGATCTGCGAGGGCGTCGCATCGCCCGACATCATCACGTTGAAAGCCTGGCGGGCCTCATCCCGGTTGAGCGCCTCGCCACCCGCGGCCTTGGCGATGAATGACTTGAGATCAGCCATGGTGATCGGCCCCCCTTGCCGGTGGTTAGAACGCCAGCGCGCGCTCGGCCAGTTGCTGGTTGACCGAGACGCCGTATTGGGCCTGCAGCCGCGCCACCATCTGGTCGAGAATGTCGTCGGCGATCTGCTGCGACACCTGGGCGCGCTGGTCTGCTCCCACCGCATCCGCCGTCACCGACGCCGCGTCATTCACCGATGTCACCTGGAGCAGGATCTTGTTGTCGCCCGATGCGTCATTGGCGACAGCCACCACGCCCGAAGGTCCGGAAAAGGCCGAGGCCACGGCGGCCTCGCCGAACACCCCGTCGGCGCTGCCGCGGCTGAGCGAGAATTTGGTCTCGACCGCAACCGACAGCTCTTCGGCGATACTGGCGAGGTCCGCGCCCTTTTCCAGGCGTTCCTTCAATTCCGTGGCCTTGGCGCCCAAGGCCTCGAGCGTCTTCATCTCGGTCCAGTCGTTGGCAACCTGATCGCGCACTTCATCGAGCGTGCGGTCGCGGGCAGGGGTCACGTCAACCACTTCAAACCAGAGGAAGCCTCCATCGTCCATGCTCAGCGGCGGAGCTTCGATACCCGGTTCCGCCTCAAAGGCGTCGCGCAGCAATTGCTGCGATTCGGGCAGGTCTGACAGCACCGTGCCGTCCGTCGCCCGGCCGCTGCGGTCAACGGCTTCCACTGTCACTGGCGACAGCTTCTGCTGAGTCGCAGCCTCGATCAGCGTCATGCCACTGGCGCGGGCGTCCTCATAGGCGTCGTGCACGTCGAGCAGCACCTGAGCGGCCTGGTTGAGCGCCAGCTCCTGGCGGATCTCGGCCTCGACATCCTCGAAGCTCTGTGAGGATTCCGGGGTGATCTCGGCGACCCTCAGGATCACCGGACCGAACTGGCCGTCAACCACCGGCGTCGTGCCGCCCGCTTGGCTCACCGCAAAGGCGGCGTCGGCCAGCGTCTGGTCGGGCATCGCGGCCTTGCTGAACGAGCCGATCCTGATATCGGCCGCGCTGCGGCCCTGTTCCGTGACCAGTTCGTCAAAACTCGTCCCCGCGACAAGCGCTGCTGCCGCCGCATCCGCGGCCGCCCGGTCGGCAAACACCAGCTGGTCCACGGTGCGGGTCTCGGCTGTTGTGTAGCGGTCCTTGCGGGCCTCGTAATCGGCGCGCGCGGCGTCGTCGGAAATCGCCTCGGGATCGGCGATGTCCTCGTTCTGCAGTTTCACATAGGTGATCTTGCGGTATTCGGGCGCCGCATAATTGGCCTTGTTCTCCTCGAACCAGGCGGCAAGCTCGCTGTCGCTGGGCGCTGCCACCGGATCGATGCTCGACGGGGTCAGAAGCAGGTAGGAGACATCGCGGGTCGCCGCCTCATAGCGCGCCAGCGCCGCAATCAGCGCATCAGGCGCCTTAAACCCGTCGGCGATCGCCTCGACGATCTGGGTTCTCACCGCAACCTGGCCGCGGCTCTTGAGATAGTCTTCCTCGCTCATGCCGACCGAAGCCAGCACGCGCTGGAAATTGCCGCGGTCGAACCGGCCGTTGAAATCATGAAATGCCGGGTCCTCGGCAATCAGCGCCGCGAGCCTGTCATCCGAAAGCCCCAGATTCATGGTGCGCGCCTGTTCATCCAGCGCAGCACCAGCGATCAGCTGCCCGTAGACCTGGTTTTCAATGCCAAAGGCGCGCGCCTGCTCGGCAGTCAGCCGCGTACCAAGCTGCCGTCCGACAACCGCCATCTGCCGGTCATAGGCCAGGCGAAACTCGTTCGGCGTCACGATCGTGTCGCCGACGGTGATCACCGCAGTGTTGCCCGCGTTCAGGATCGAGCCCGAAATCCCCCAGACGCCGAAAGAGGCGACCAGAAGCAGCAGAAGAACCTTGGCGACCCAGCTCTTGGCGCCCCTTCGCAATGAATCAAGCATTAAATCTCCCGCGGTGTCACAAACCCAGGCCCCGGTCGGCGCACCGCCGGCCCGATAGACCTCTCATGCGTCCCTTTAGACCAATCCTTTGGCGAAATGAAGAGCGGGCGGGGTGAATAGGTGACGCGTGGCGGGCAGACGCCTGCAGCCGGGTTGGCTTGCGGCGATTGCTCCGCTTGTTGCGGACAGTCAGATGGCCCGGGCCGGCCCGCCACCAGGCGGTGCGCCAGGGCGCCAGTCACCTGACGAAATTCCTGCCTTGCCAGACCCGCGGATTTTCGCTTCATAGGAAGACACGCTGCCGCTTTCGGCATCAGTCCGGACGGCGAACAAACCGATCTGCAACAAGGAGCCCTCAGATGTGGCGACGCGCCCTGCAAGGCCTGGGGGTCCTGGTGGTCCTGGGCGCCATCGGTATCTGGTGGCTACTGGATCTTTATGGTTGCGAGTTCAACCCCGGCGGCTGCTCAAGAATTCTGCCAAGGCCGACGCTGGACGCGATGCTGGTCCTGTCGCTGCCCGTGGCGCTGGGTCTATGGCTGATCTGGCTCGGCAGGTCGAAACACTGATGCATTCCCACGATCTCGCCGGCCCGATGGCTCACCGCTTCCTCAAGTCGCGGAACACCGACCAGCCCGCGCCCAGCACAAAACTCGGAATTGCGGCATAGAGCGCAAGCCCCGCCGCGCCCATTTCGCAGCCGCCGGAACTGCCCGGTCCGCAGCCGCCCGCCAGATGCCCGACCGCCAGCGCGCCGAGCGCCAGCACCACCGGCAGCACGATCATCACGCCCAGGCCCATGGAGAGCGCGCGCAGCACCATGCCGCCGATCGCCCGCTTGCTTCTCATGATTCTGGCTCGATGGTGCGGCATTCGGCCAGCCCATCTGGCGACTGCGTGCAGACATGGGTTTCCGCCACCGGCCGCACCGGCCCGCGCTCCGGCCCCGCCGCGCAAGCTCCAAGCCCCAAGGCCAGCCCGATAACCAGTATGCGCATGAAAATCCTCCGCCATGCCCCGCCAGACGGGGGAGCCGCGACGCTACCGGATGATGCGCTGGATCGGCAACACAATTCACCGGGCGCATGATGCGCGGCCAGCCCGCGCGAGCGTTCGTCCATAAGAAAAGCCGGCCAGTTCCCCGGCCGGCTTCCGTGTGACGAGCTTCGGATCAATCAGCGTCCGGCCTCGAAATTCGCGGCCGCGGCTTCAAGCACGGTGCGGGCCGTGGCGGCGTCCTCGAAGCCTTTGCCTTCCATGCCGCCGTCAGGTCCCTTGTAGTTGGCAAACCACAGGTCGATGATCTGGCTCACGCCGGGATACTCGGCGTCGAGCTGCGCCATGCTTTCGATATGGGCAAAGGGCGAGTCCTTGGCGAGCACGGCGATCAGCTTGTCGTCCTGTTCGCCGCCGTCGAGCATCTTCAGCACACCGATCACACGCACATCCACCACTTCGCCGCGCGGCACGGCCTGGCCGAGCACGATCACGTCGAGCGGATCGCCGTCGCCGCCCAGTTCCTTGGGCAGGGCGGTGCCGGGGATGGCGCCGTAATTGCCCGGATAGCCGAGATAGTTCACCACCCGCGGCTTGTCGTTCTTGTACTCCCAGTACACGGCCTTCGGATCGTCCTTGCTGACTTCCCACTTGGCCGAGGTGCCGGTCGGGATTTCGACGATGGCGCGAACTGTGCCGTCCTCGTTGATCGCCGTGAGCTCCATCAGATCGTCGGTGCCGACGATGGTGAAATCGTCCTTCTGCGTCATCGCGGCCGAATGCGGCGTCGTCTCGGAGAAGGCCAGTCCGCCAAGCGGTTCGGCATGGGCCATGGTTGTCATCAGGGCGAGACAGGCGGCTCCGGTCAGCATCAGGGTCTTGGTCACGGGGGGATCTCCTTGGTTCTTGGTCGCCCTCCGCTACCAAGCTTGTGTGACGGGCGGATTACACACAGGGCTTTGCAGCGCCCGGCTGCACATCACGGTGGGTGAAGTCAGAGCCGGCCGCCCTGACACAGATCTGTCATCAAAGCTTCATGCAGGGCGACTAAGGCCAACTCTCCACGTGGGGGTGTACGACTTTTGTCCATTGAAAACATGACGGGCGATCGCGCCGGTAACGCAATTTCTGCGCGGCAGATCTACATGGCCTATGGCAAGACCGAGGTCCTTCGCGGCATTGATGTTTCGATGCCTCAAGGCCAGACGCTGGCGCTTCTGGGCCCGTCCGGTTGCGGCAAGACCACGCTGCTCAGGCTGGTGGCGGGCCTGTTGTCGCCAACCTCCGGTGAAATAGCCATCGACGGCCAGATGGTGGCCTGTCCCAGCCTGTTCGTGCCGCCCGAAAAGCGCGGCCTCGGCATGGTATTCCAGGATTACGCGCTCTGGCCGCATCTGAGCGTGGCCGGCAATGTCGCGTTCCCGCTGGAAATGGCCGGCATCAACGGTGCCGAGCGCCAGGCCCGCGTCAAGGCAGCCCTTGACCGCGTCGGCCTCAGCGCCATGGCCGATCGCAGCCCCTCGGCGCTGTCGGGCGGCCAGCAGCAACGCGTCGCCATCGCCCGCGCCATCGTCGCCGAACCCCGCATCGTGCTGTTTGACGAGCCTTTGTCCAATCTCGACCGCGAGTTGCGCGAGACCATGGTGGCCGAGCTCGGCGCTCTGATCCGGGGCCTCGGGCTGACGGCAATCTATGTCACGCACGACCAGTCTGAGGCGCTGACGCTGGCTGACCAGGTCGCGGTGATGGAAGCAGGGCAGATCGCCCAGCTGGCAGCGCCCGAGGATCTTGTCGAGCACCCCGCCAGTCCCAAGGTGGCCGAGTTCCTGCGCCTGGGCGCGGTGCTGTCGCTGACGCGCGACACGGGCGGCTGGTCCTACGGCGGCCACGCGCTTGGTCCCATGGGCGGGCCTGAGGCTTCAGCGGCCGAAGTGCTGGTCACCCCGCGCGCGCTCCGGATCGCCGATTTCGGGACAACCGCGCTGTCGGGCGAGGTCATGGCGGTGCAGTACCGCGACACGGCCTATGCCGTGACCGTCAGGCTCAACCAGGCCGCCCCCGCCCAGACGGTCCAGATTTCAAGTGATACCCGCATGCGCCTTGGGGAGCGCATCGGGTTGGAGATTGTCTCCGATCGTCTGCGCTGGTTTCCGGCCCGGACGCAAGCCCCTGTCCACTGAGGATCAACCCATGCTGAAAACCATGCTCCGCGCCGGCGTCACCGCCGCAGCCCTGCTGACCGCCGGCTCCGCCCTTGCCGATGTCACCGTCTACACGGCCGGCCCCGCCTCGCTGATCGAAAAGCTCGCCGCCGGCTTCACCGAAGAGACCGGCGTCAAGGTCGAGTTCTTCCAGGCCACGACCGGCAAGGTCATGGCCCGCATCGAGGCCGAGGCCTCCAATCCTGTGGTCGACGTGCTGATCTCTGCTTCCTGGGACACCGCCACCGATTTCGCCGAACGCGGCTGGCTCGTGCCCTACACCAGCCCCAATGCAGCCACCGTTCCGGACTTCCTGAAGACCGAGACCGCCGTGGCCCAGGGCGTGGCAGCGCTTGCCATTGCCTGGAACCCCGCTTCGGGCACGCCGAAGCCTGCCGAATGGGCCGATCTCGCCAAGCCCGAATACAAGGATCTGGTCAACCTGCCCGATCCGGCGCAGTCCGGCTCGGCCTTCGAGCTGGTCTCGGCGCTTTCGGCCGACGGCATGGGCCTGTTCGAGAGCCTCGCCGCCAATGGCGCGATTGTCGCAGGCGCCAATGCCGAAGCGCTCAATCCGGTTCTGCAGGGCGCCAAGGCCGCCGTCTTCGGCGCGGTCGACTACATCTCATTGAATGGCAAGGCCAAGGGTGAATCGATCGAGGTCATCTTCCCCGAAACCGGCACCGTCATCGCGCCGCGCCCGGTGATGATCCTCAACTGGTCGAAAAACCAGGACGATGCGAAGAAGTTCGTCGACTACGTCCTGTCCGATGCCGGCCAGGCCATCGTTGCCGGCACCAGCCTGATGCCCGCCCGCGCCGATGTGACGGCGGATCGTCCGCTGATCGCCGACCTCAAGATCCTGCCCGTCGACGCAGAAGCCGTCTACGGCAAGCGCGCCGAAACGCTCGAAGCCTTCTCCAAGGTCTTCGCCAAGTAAGGACAAGAATATGGCGCGTGCCAGGGAAGCCGTCAGCCCGTCCGTCGTCATCGCGGCGGCGGGTCTCGTCGTGGTCGTGGCCGTGCCATTTCTGTTCATCCTGCTTCAGGCGGTGTTTCCGCATCTGGGGCGCGGCTCGCTAGCCGCGCCCTTTTCCGCGCTCGCCGGCGCGCTGGGCGATCCGAAACTGATCGGCATGACCGGCAACACGCTTCTGCTGGGCCTGCTGGTCGTGGTTCTGTCAGCGCTGATCGCGGTGCCTCTGGCGGTGGCCCGCGCCCTGTTCAGGGTGCCCGGCGCGGTGATCTGGGACGTGCTGTTCCTGATCCCCTTCATGATCCCGCCCTATATCGCGGTCCTCGGCTGGATCATGACGCTGCAGCCGCGCGGCTATCTCGAACAACTGGCCGGCTTCGATCTCGCAGCCTTCCTGTTCTCGGTTCCGGGCATTGTCTTCGTGATGACGCTCAACACCTTTCCGGTGGTCTATTTCGCCGTCTCGCGCACGGTGGAGACGGTGGGTTCGCGCTATGCCGACGTGGCGCGCGTCTTTGGCGCGTCTCCGCTCAGGGCCTTCTGGCGCGTCACCCTGCCGCTCTCCACCCCCGGCCTTGCCGCAAGCCTGCTTCTGGTCTTCGCCATGTCGATCGAGGAATACGGCACGCCCGCAGCACTCGGCCGCCGCGCCGGCTTCGACGTACTGGTCACCGCCATCGACCTGCGTGTGTCGGACTGGCCGATCGACCTGCCGGGTGCTGCGATCCTGTCGCTGGTGCTGGTCATCCTGTCCTTCGGAGCCTTTCTTCTACAGCGCTGGATCCTGACCCGGCGCTCCTACGAGGCAACCACCGGCAAGCCGCAGGACGCCGCCAAGCGCGATCTCGGGGTCTGGAAATTCCCGGTCCTGGCCCTTTTTGCGGCTGTCGCCGTGGCCGCCACGGGGCTGCCGCTTCTGGCCATTCTCGCCACCGCGCTGTCGCGGACGATCTCGGGCGGGCTCACCCTTGCCAACCTTGATCTGAGCAATTTCTCAGCCATCCTCGGTGACACCACCGGGGCGCTGAAAGCGCTCGGCACAAGCCTGTCGCTGGGCGTTGCCGCGGCCCTCGTCACCGGGCTGCTGGGCGCGCTGTCGGCCTATGCGGTGGTCAAGTCCAAGGTGAGGGGGCGCGGCGTGCTCGACGTGCTGACCATCCTGCCCAATGCGCTGCCCGGCATCGTCGTCGCGGTCGGGCTGATCCTCGCCTGGAACCAGCCCTGGCTGCCGGTGACGCCCTACAACACCGCGCTGATCCTGTTGCTCGCCTATTGCTGCATCCTGCTGCCGCAGCCGGTGCGCTACGCAACCGCCGCCTTCCACCAGATCGGCGACAATCTCGAGGCCGCGGCAAGGGTGTTCGGCGCTTCGCCGCTCGTGGCCTTCCGCCGCATCCTGCTGCCGCTGATCGCGCCCAGCCTGCTTGCCGCCATGCTGCTGGTCTTTGCGGTCGCCACGCGCGAACTGGTGGCCTCGGTCGTCGTCGCCCCGGTTGGCGTGTCGACCATATCGACCTATATCTGGCGGCAGTTCGAGCAGGGCTCTGTCGGCCTCGGCATGGCCATGGCCTTTATCACCATCCTGATAACCACGGCGCTGCCTTTGATCGTGCTGAGCCTGATGGGCCGGAGAGGAAACCTTTTGTGACGCTGATCGCCCAGATCACCGACCCGCATCTGCGCGACGACGGCGCCGACCCGTGCCATGACCCGGCCGACGCCCTGCGCCGCGCCTTCGCCATGATCGCGGCGATGGAGCTTAAGCCCGCCGCGATCGTGCTCACCGGCGACATTATCGACCGCAGCGCCAGATCCTATGACCATGTTATGCACCTGCTCGCAGAAGCGCCTGTGCCGCTTCTACCCCTGTCCGGCAACCACGACCGCGCCGATGAATTCCGGGCAGCCTTCGCCGGATGGGCCGACTTTGCCGACGGTCACCTGAGCTTCGCCCGGCCGGTGGGCGCGATGCTGCTGGTCGGTCTCGACAGCAACCTGCCGGGGGCCAGCGGCGGCGTCGACCGGGCGCGGCTCGACTGGCTGAGAGGCGTGCTCGCAAACGCCCGGAGCCCTGTCATCCTGGCGCTGCATCACCCGCCGTTTTCAACCCATGCGCCGCATCTCGACAAGGGCGGCTTTGAGGGGGCAGGGGATCTCGAAGCCCTCGTCAGGGACAGCCCGGTCTGCCGGATCATCGCCGGCCACAGCCACCGCGGCATGCAGACGCTCTGGGCCGGCGTCCCCGCCAGCACGGCGATCGCCATCGGCCATGGCCTCAGCCTCTCCCTCTCGGGAGCCCGCCACACACCAATCCCGACCACGCCGGGCTATGAACTGCATCACCTGCACCATGGCACGCTGGTCAGCCACCAGATGCTCGTCGCCTGAGGGGTTCGGCGAAGCGGGCAGGCTGGGTTCACAAGTCTTGTTGTTTTACTCCCTCTTGAGGGGGGCGAAGGACGGGACGGCCGTCGACGCGAGCCAGGTTAGGGGTGGGGTTAAGGGCTTGCTCGGTCGCCTGCGGCGACGTACCCCCACCCGGACCTACGGTCCGACCTCCGCTCAAGGGGGAGGTTTGAGGGGCGCAACGCCGCACCGAGCTTTCAACATAACCGGCGCCCAGGCCCTCCCGTTCACGAAGCTGTGACCACGGAATGCCGCGGGTTCGGCCCGCGCCGCCTTAGAATCGCTCGGAAGCGCACTATAGTTATGGCTTGGCTACATTTCCGACTGAACAGGCGGATCACCCCTCACGCGACAGGAGAAATCCATGACCGAAATCTTCTTCACCCGCCGCACGCTGTTCGTTGCTGCAGGCGCAATGGCTGCGACCGGGGTGACGGCCGGATTTGCCGGCCTGATCACGCCCGCGCGCGCCCAAAGCCTTGCCCCCACGCCCACCATGCGCGGCGGCGCCAACAATTACCGCCCTGGCGCGCCGGTCGTCGAGCGGATCGGCGGCGGCGGCTTCTGGATGACCGGCACCGTCCGCCGCGCCGGCGACGGCGCGCCGCTGGCCGGACGTCGCATCCAGATCTGGGCCCACACGACCGAAGGCAACGAGCGCGACGAACGCAGCCACGGCGCCACATTGACCGATGCCAATGGCGAATTCCGCCTGGAAATGCCGCAGATCGTGCCGACCTTCGGCCAGCCCCATGGCCATCTCGCCTATGACGCGGCCCATGATGCCCCCCATGCGGATGGCGCTTTCGAAACCGTATTCCTCAGGCCGGTGATGCCGAGCCCCGGCGACACAACGCTCCACGCCGATTTCGTGCTCCAGCCCGTCTGACCGGAGTGAAGGTCAATCCGCCCGGACGGGGCCGCGCCATCCTAATCTGGGGCGCCGTCACGGCCGCCATCGCCGTGCCGATCGCCGCGGCCGCCATGAGCCCGCTGCTGCAATGGCGCGACCCGGTCTATATCATCGCAAGCTTCGCCGGCATCATCGCCATGGCGCTGTTGCTGCTCCAGCCGTTGCTGGCGGGCGGGTTGCTGCCCGGTATTCCGGCCACACGCGGCCGCCTCATCCATCGTTTCACCGGCGTCCTGCTGGTCATTTTCGTGGTCGTCCATGTCGCGGGCCTGTGGATCACCAGCCCGCCCGATGTCATCGACGCGCTCACCTTCGCCTCGCCGACGCCCTTCTCGGTCTGGGGCGTCACCGCCATGTGGGCGGTCTTCCTCTCGGCGCTGCTCGCCACCTCCCGCCGCCGCGTGCGTCCCCGAACCTGGCGCCTGGCCCACACCGCGCTCGCCGTGGTGATCGTCACCGGAACCGTCGTCCACGCCTGGCTCATCACCGGCACGATGGAAACGGTGTCCAAGGCAGCGCTCTGCATTCTGGTGGTGGCGGTGACAGTGAAGGCCCTGGTGGATTTGCGGGTGTGGCGGAGGCGGTAAGACATCTCCCTGCGCAGGTTGAGGCGCTCGCGGACAACCTTGTTATTGCCATGACCCGGTTTTCTTTTGGCCGATCGATCAAAAAATGCAAATAATACCGGGAACTTCAGGCATTTTTTAACCGAAAACATGCATGAAGACATATCTGTTTGGGCGTATGGGGCAGCAAGACATGGAAGTAGCCAGGGCAGCGGCGGCGAAAGAGGCAAGCAATGCCTACAATCGCAACTCCGGCGTTCGCTACAGCGCCAATTGCCCGGGCATCGTCGAACTGACCTTCGTCAACAGGAAGCTCTACATCGCGCTCACCGGCGCCATCGTCAACATCTCGGTCACGGGCTGCCTGTTTTCGAACAAGACGACGCCCTGGAGCACCATTGATCTCGGCAAGGCGGGAGACTCGGCCTTCGATCTGATCGACGAGGACTGTCACATCTACATCCCCTGGGCCAACATCCACCGCAAGGGCAAGGTCCGGCGCGTCGGCGCCTATATCATCGGCGTTGAGTTCGCAAAACCGGTCACCGAGGACCTCGCCAAATACATCGCCCGGCTCGAGCCCAATTCGGCCCTCCATTTCAGGCCAAGGGACGCCCGCAAGTACAACCGCATCCTGCCGCTCGGGCACAAATAGGCGGGTGTCGCCGGACCGAAACAAGCCCCCGTCATTTGCAAACCGCGCCCGTCCGCTAAACCCCGTCCATCCCTTCTAAACCGGGGACACCCGATGACACCTGGCATTCGCCCGCTCGTGGCCGGCAACTGAAGGATGAATGGCATGCGCGAGAGCCTCGACCAGATCAAGGCGATGGCGGCCTCGGCCAGGGAGGATCGCGGGGAACGGCAGAACGATCCGAGGCCCGCACGATGGCGGGCCTCACCGTCTGGTTATGGGGCTATCAGAAGAAGCCGAGCTTGTCCGGGCTGTAGCTGACCAGCATGTTCTTGGTCTGCTGGTAGTGATCGAGCATCATCTTGTGCGTCTCGCGTCCGATGCCCGATTGCTTGTAGCCGCCGAAGGCCGCGTGCGCCGGGTAGGCGTGGTAGTTGTTGACCCAGACCCGGCCGGCTTCGATGTTGCGGCCGAAGCGATAGGCGCGGGTGCCGTCGCGGGTCCACACACCGGCGCCCAGGCCGTAGATCGTATCATTGGCCAGCGCCAATGCCTCGGCCTCGTCCTTGAAGGTGGCCACGCTGACCACCGGCCCGAAGATTTCCTCCTGGAACACCCGCATCTTGTTGTGGCCCTTGAGGATCGTCGGCTGGATGTAATAACCGCCCGACAATTCGCCGTCGAACCGCGCTGCGTCGCCGCCCACCAGGATCTCGGCGCCTTCCTCGACGCCAATGGTGAAGTAGGACATGATCTTCTCATGCTGCTGCTTGGAAGCCTGCGCGCCCACCATCGTGGCCATGTCGCGCGGGTCGCCCTGCTGGATCGCCTTCACCCGCGCAATGCAGCGCGCGATAAATTCCTCGTAAATGTCTTCCTGGATCAGCGCCCGCGAGGGGCAGGTGCAAACCTCGCCCTGGTTGAAGGCGAACAGAACGAAACCTTCCACAGCCTTGTCGAGAAACGCATCATCCTGCGCCATCACATCGGAGAAGAAGATGTTGGGCGACTTGCCGCCCAGCTCAAGCGTGACGGGGATCAGATTGACGGTGGCGGCCTCCATGATCTTGCGGCCGGTCACGGTCGATCCGGTGAAGGCGATCTTGGCGATCCGGCCCGAGCGCACCAGCGCGTCGCCGGCTTCGGCGCCGAGGCCGTTGACGATGTTGAGCACCCCATCGGGAAGCAGGTCGGCGATCAGCTCCATGAGGATCAGGATCGCGGCCGGGGTCTGTTCGGCTGGCTTGAGAACTATACAGTTGCCCGCTGCCAGGGCCGGTGCCAGTTTCCATGCGGCCATCAGGATCGAGAAATTCCACGGGATGATCTGGCCGACAACGCCGAGCGGTTCGTAGAAATGATAGGCGACGGTGTCATTGTCGATTTCCGACATCGTGCCT
Organism: Hoeflea sp.; assembly: GCA_019084245.1. Taxonomy (GTDB): domain Bacteria; phylum Pseudomonadota; class Alphaproteobacteria; order Rhizobiales; family Rhizobiaceae; genus Hoeflea. The sequence continues at coordinate 245,407 of JAHRFE010000026.1, read as the reverse complement.
TCCTGGGCACGCAGGACGCCGGCAAAATACCGGAAGTGGTCAACCGCCAGCGGAATGTCGGCATTGACGGTCTCGCGAATCGGCTTGCCATTGTCCCAGGTTTCTGCGGTCGCGATCAGCTCGAGATTTTCCTCGATCCGGTCGGCGATCTTGAGCAGCACATTGGAGCGGTGCGCGGCCGAGGTCTTGCCCCAGGCCTCCCTGGCGCCATGGGCGGCATCGAGAGCCAGCTTGATGTCGGCTGCGTCCGACCTGGCGACCTTGCAGACAACCGCGCCGGTAATCGGCGTGATGTTGTCCATGTAACGGCCATTGACCGGCGGTACGAATTTTCCGCCGATGAAATTGTCGTAGCTGGACTTGAAAGGCGAACCCAACAGGCGCGCGTTCTGAATCATTTCGTTCATGCTATCCTCCTCATCATCCCGGCCCTCCGCCGGGGATGCGGGAAGATGACGAGGCTCAGCGGCGCTGTCTTCCCCTTGGAAACCGCAGCGGATGCAAAGTGTCTCAGAGGTGAGACAGAACTTCGGCGTTTTCGCCGATGCCAAGCCGTTTCATGCGGCGATACAGTGTGGCGCGGCCCACACCGAGGTCGCGCGCGGCCTTCGAGACATTGCCGCCGGTGCGCGTCAGCGCGCGGATCAGCGCCGCGCGCTCGGCCTTTTCGAATCCGCGCAAGCCATCCTTGCGCCCGAACAGGTCGGACGCCGGAACCGGAGTGATCTGGCCGGTGGCCGACATGCCAAATGCCTTACGCGCGCCTCGCGTTGCGCCGACAACAATGTCATCCCCATCAACCGCCAGCAGGGTCGCGGCCTCGGTATCGTCGGCGTCGGCATGCAGGATGCGGGCATTGGGAAAGGCCGCGCGGAAAGTGTCTGCCTCGATCTGCCTGGCGGTTTGCGCGATCATCGCGGCAATCAGACGATTGAAGGCCTCGGTCTGGTCGGATCGCGCCGACGACACATCCAGTGCGCCGACCAGTTCTCCCTCCGGGCCGTAGATAGGCGCATCCATGCAGCTCATCGCGGTATTGCGCGCGAGGAAATGTTCGTCCTGATGAATGATGACGCGGCGGTTTTCGGCCAGGCAGGTGCCAATTCCATTGGTCCCGACCGCTGCTTCAGACCAGTTCGCGCCTTCCCAGAGGCCCCAGCTTTGAAAGGCGCCGCGATCGGCGTCATTGCATCGCTGATCGAGAACCACGCCCTCGCTGTCGCAGAGCATGACCGCGCAGCCCGATTGCCCGACGAGGCCGAAGAGCTGATCGAGTTTGGGCGCGGCGACCAGGAGGAACCGTTCCATCTCCTGGCGCCGGCGCAACAGCGCGGCCTCATCGATCCGGTCAATGAGCGTATCTTGTCCCGGATCAAGCCCGTGCACCGTGATCGACCGCCGCCAGGACGCTACAAGCCGGGATTTGGCCGAGCCGGAGGCGGAATGCGACGCCGCCAGCACCTTGTCTATATGATCATGGATCGGCTTCATTTGTTCTCACCAGCCAAGTACCAGCACGCGCGACTCTATCACAAGCTTCGAGACCGAACGAAATCGTGGCGGGGTTGCCAGACAGGCAGTGCGCGAGCAAGTGCCCAACTATACAGCATATCGGGCGATCCGTAATTCAACGAAAGATGCGGATGCATGGACAGGCTACGCCTGTTTTCCGGCCGGTCCCGGAAATGGCGAGCCGCGCCCCCACCGTTTGCAAACCGCGCCCCGTCTGCTAAGCCCTGTCCATCCATACCAAACCGGGGAATTCCGATGACACCTGACATTCGCCCGCTCGTGGCCGGCAACTGGAAGATGAACGGCACGCGCGAGAGCCTTGACCAGATCAAGGCGATCGCGGCTGGCCTGGGTCCGGACCTCGCCGACCGCATCGACGCGCTGATCTGCCCGCCTGCGACGCTTCTCTATGTGGCCACCGCGCTCGCGGACGATAGCCCGCTGTCGATCGGCGGGCAGGATTGCCACACGGAACAAAGCGGCGCCTTCACCGGCGACATTTCGGCGAAAATGATCGCCGATTGCCTTGGCACCCATGTGCTGGTCGGCCATTCCGAGCGCCGCACGCTGCATGGCGAGACCAGCGCCACCGTCCGCGCCAAGGCGGAAGCCGCCAAACAGGCGGGCCTCGTCCGAATCATCTGCATCGGCGAGACCGAGGCCGAGCGCAAGGCCGGCGCCACGCTCGATGTGCTGGGCCACCAGCTCGCGGGCTCCGTGCCCGAGGGCGCGACCGCAGAAGACACGGTCATAGCCTACGAGCCGGTCTGGGCCATCGGCACCGGTCTCACGCCCACCGTCGCCGACGTGACCGAGGCGCATGGCTTTATCCGCGCCGAGATGGTCAAGCGGTTCGCAGGCGAGGGGGCCTCGATGCGGCTTCTCTATGGAGGTTCGGTCAAGCCCGACAACGCGGCCGAGCTTCTGGGTGTCCCCCATGTCGATGGCGCGCTGATCGGCGGCGCCAGCTTGAAAGCGGCCGACTTCCTCGCCATCTGTAAGGCTTGTCGCGGGCTTCTTGGCTGAGATTGCGCCTGAATTGACCAATTGGCGCGGGCCTTTGGCCCAGTCGGCACTTGGAAAGCGGGCGGCCCTCGTGTAAAGAGCCGCCAAACCGGACTTTGATTGCGCCCTTCAAGGGCAGGAAAGAACCCCGATGCAAACCGTATTGATTGTCATTCATCTCATGATCGTGCTGGCGCTTGTCGGCGTCGTGCTGATCCAGCGTTCCGAAGGCGGAGGGCTTGGCATCGGCGGCGGCTCCGGCTTCATGTCGGCCCGCGGTGCGGCCAATGCGCTGACCCGCACCACCGCCATTCTCGCGGCCGCCTTCTTCGTAACCTCCTTGGCGCTGGGCATCCTCGCCCGCTACGGCGACAGCCCGACCGACATTCTCGACCGGATCCCGGTGCAGACCGACGGCTCCGGCTCGGGCGTGCTCGACCAGCTTGGCGGCAGCCAGGCTCCGGCGCCCGCCGAGACGCCTGCGACCGGCACGGATATTCCCGCGGCCCCGGTCGTTCCCGGCTCCGACGTCCCGTCCGGTCAGTAAGACTGGATACGCATCAACCGGCGGATGGCGAGCCTCGCCTCCGCCGGTTTTTTCATGCCGGTTTCATGGCGGTTTCACCGTTATGCACCGAAAAATCGCCGCCCGGGCTTTTTGGGGTGGTGGAATCACAGATCTGAAGGTATCGGTTCAATCCCATGGCGCGATATGTTTTCATAACCGGCGGCGTGGTCTCCTCGCTTGGAAAAGGCATTGCCTCGGCGGCACTCGGTGCTCTGCTGCAGGCCCGTGGATATCGGGTGCGGCTGCGCAAGCTCGACCCCTATCTCAATGTCGATCCGGGCACCATGAGCCCGACCCAGCACGGCGAGGTCTTCGTCACCGACGATGGCGCCGAGACCGATCTGGATCTGGGGCATTACGAGCGCTTCACCGGGCGCTCGGCGGTCAAGACCGACAACATCACCACCGGCCGCATCTACAAGGACATCATCGACAAGGAGCGGCGCGGCGATTATCTCGGCGCCACCGTCCAGGTCATTCCGCATGTGACCAACGAGATCAAGAACTTCGTGCTCGAGGGCAACGAGGAGTATGATTTCGTGCTCTGCGAGATCGGCGGCACCGTCGGCGACATCGAGGCGATGCCGTTCATCGAGGCGATCCGCCAGCTTGGCAACGACCTGCCGCGCGGCAACGCCGTCTATGTCCATCTCACCCTGATGCCGTGGATCGCGGCTGCGGGCGAGCTCAAGACCAAGCCGACCCAGCACTCGGTCAAGGAGCTGCAGGCCATGGGCATCGCGCCCGACATCCTGCTTGTCCGCGCCGACCGCGAGATCCCGGCCGAGGAACGCCGCAAGCTCTCGCAATTCTGCAATGTACGGCCGTCTGCGGTCATCCAGGCGCTCGACGTGCCCTCGATCTATGACGTGCCGATCGCCTACCACAAGGAGGGGCTGGACACCGAGGTGCTGGCCGCCTTCGGCATCGATCCGGCGCCCGCGCCGCGCATGGCTGCCTGGGAAACCGTTTCCGAGCGCATCCACAATCCCGAGGGCGAGGTCACCATCGCCATTGTCGGCAAGTATACGGGCTTGAAAGACGCCTACAAATCGCTGATCGAGGCGCTCAACCACGGCGGCATCGCCAACCGGGTCCGGGTCAAGCTCGAATGGATCGAGAGCGAGATCTTCGAGAAGGAAGACCCGTCGCCCTGGCTCGAGAAGGTCAACGGCATCCTGGTGCCCGGCGGCTTCGGCGAGCGCGGCGCCGAAGGCAAGATCGCCGCCGCCAAGTTCGCCCGCGAGCGCAAGGTTCCCTATTTCGGCATCTGCTACGGCATGCAGATGGCGGTGCTCGACGCGGCGCGCAACCTGGCCGGCATCGAGGACGCCATGTCGTCCGAATTCGACCGCAAGACCGGCACCCATGTCGTCGGCATCATGACCGAATGGCTCAAGGGCAACCAGCTCGAAACCCGCGCCGCCAATGGCGATCTCGGCGGCACCATGCGGCTGGGCGCCTATCCGCATCCGCTCAAGCCCGGCTCGCTGATTTCTGGCATCTACGGCTCGACGGAAGTCTCCGAGCGCCACCGCCACCGCTACGAGGTCAACATCGCCTATCGCGAGCAGCTCGAAGCCGCCGGCCTCGTCTTCTCCGGCGTCTCGCCCGATGGCCTGCTGCCCGAAACCATCGAATACCCCCAGGACGTCCACCCCTGGTTCATCGGCGTGCAGTACCACCCCGAACTCAAGTCCCGTCCGCTTGAGCCGCACCCGCTGTTCGCGAGCTTCATCGAGGCCGCGCTGGAGCAATCGCGGCTGGTGTAAATACCAGTCAATCGTGAAATGATTGACTGGTACAAGTTCCGCGTCCAACAAAGACCCGCGGCCACTTGGGCGGAGGCGCGACGGCTTCTCCCTCTACCCTTGTGGGAGAGGAAGCAATTTCAGCATCTTAGCCGCAGGCTAAGTGCTAGAAATTGCAGGTGAGGGGGACTCTTGCACCCTGGGCAATCTTCCATGTGTGAGCTTTAGTGCTTTTATTTCATCTCAAAAAGTCACTGATCTCTTCATCCTCAGACCAATAACTTGCGCGTAAAACTCGCAAGACAGGACGCCAGCCATTTACAATTGGTTGAAAGGCTGGAATCAATTGGCGTCAAAGAATATGAACAAAACCTGAGGACCAAGGTAAGCTGTGGGAAATTCACTGCCGCCCTCATGCCAAAATGTCTAATCGCACTTGGGGCACGGGATTTGCGATTGGATTAGGATTAGGCGTCGGGATCGCGCTCTTTTTTCTCGTTTGGTCTTTCCCGGGGTTTCGTAATCCGACTTATCAGGAAGACCGGTATAGCCACTCCCTTAGTAACGAAACTGAGGTAAATAATCCAGTCATCAGGCCCAGCATTTGGGAGGCTTACACTTCTCCGACTGATACATACGCACAGTGGATCATGGCTTTTCTTTCCATTGTTGCGACAGGTGTTAGCGTCTGGGCTGTATGGCTGGTGCGCCAGACATTGGGGGCAACACGCGAAGTAGGTCGGGATCAAACACGGGCTTACGTCAACATCCACAACGCCGAAATAAGGTGGAATGGGAAAGCAATGAGGTTTCCCGATGTTCGCTTATGGGTGAAAAACACCGGGCAAACGCCTGCAAAATGGTACGAGTTCCGCTGCGTGTGTGCAGTGGATGAACAAGGTACTTCGGGTATCGATTTTGAAGAGCTGAATAAACGGAAAGCCATCAGGTGGAACGCACTGGACTCCGGGGCCGATCTTTCGATCAGCCATCACGAGGAACAAGACAGAGCTGCGATTAAGGAGGCATACGAAAAGCGAGAGACGCACACCCTCAAAGTGTATGGTGACGTCACCTATCAGACATTTTTTGATGAGATTTTCGTAAGTCAGTTCTACTTTTTTACCGAATACTTGCCAGCATATCGGGGTGACATTGTGAAAGAGGAAAAAGGTGAGCCGCCTTTTGATACTCCCATGGAGCGCACACTTCGTAAAATGGGCGGCACATGGACGACCAAGACTTGGAAGGAACGTCCGATCATGCTGTCGCGCGGCCCAGCAGAATTGAGAACCTACGAAAGAATATAACGCGTCATTGGCCGTCCCCAAACAAACCCTTGGCCGCTACCCCACCTTCAAGCTACCCTGCCGCCAACCGTTCCCCGCAGCCCTCAGGCCAGGACTCCTCTCGCATGCGGCATCTCCGCCTTCTTATCACGGGCCTCATCCTCATGCTGGGGCATTCCGTCCAGACGTTCGCCCAGGACGTCCCGGCGCCCGCAGGCCCTGCCATCGAGATCGGCGACGCAGTCATTGCCGATTCCGAGATCCGCGGCCGCATCCAGACCATCTTCCGCGAGATCGACGGCCTGGGCGGCATCCGGGTGATGGTCTCCTCCGGCGTGGTCACGCTCAGCGGCCAGGTCGAGGAGGCGGTGCTGGCGCAGAGGGCCGAGGATCTGGTCAACCGCGTTTCCGGCGTCGTCGCCATCGAGAACCGGCTCACCGAGCAGACCGAGGTCACCGAGCGCCTCAAACCCGTCATCGGCCGCTTCGAAAACCGTCTGCGGCAGACGCTCGACTACCTGCCACTGCTGATGGTGGCGGGCCTTGTCTGGCTCATGATCGGGCTTTTCGGCTGGTTCGTCACCACCCGCACCCAGCCCTGGAACTGGCTCACGCCCAATGCCTTCATCGCCGATCTGCTGCGCCAGACCGTCTGGCTCGCCTTCCTGATGCTCGGTGCCCTGATGGCGCTCGATATCCTGGGCGCCACCGCGGTGCTGGGCACCGTGATCGGCGCCGTCGGCATCATTGGTCTCGCCATCGGTTTTGCCGTCAAGGACACGGTCGAAAACTACATCGCCTCGATCCTGCTTTCGATTCGCCAGCCGTTCCAGCCGCGCGATTTCATCGCGCTCGAGGGGATGGAGGGCTATGTCATCCGGCTCACCTCGCGCGCCACCATCCTGATGGATATTGACGGCAACCACATCCGCATCCCCAATGCCGCCGTGTTCAAGGCCACGATCATCAACTATACCCGCAATCCCGAGCGCCGCTTTTCTTTTGAACTCGGCATTGATGCCGACAGCGCGCTGCACGAGGCGCTCACCATCTGCCACGACACGCTGGCGGGCTTGGGCTTCGTGCTGCCAAAACCCGAGCCTGGCGCGTGGATTGAAAAGGTGGGGGATTCCAACGTGCTGATTGGCGTGTCGGGTTGGATCAACCAGACCGAGACCGACTACGCCAAGGCCCGCTCCGAGGCGATCCGCACCGTCAAGACGGCGCTGGAGACCGCCGGCTTCGCGCTGCCCGAACCGATCTACCGGCTGCGCTTTGACCCGGCCAGCCAGCTGGGCGATCTCGCGGAGGCAACGACGGGGACGGGCGCGAAAACCCGGACCGGCCCGAAGCCGGGCGCAGGCAAGAAGCCTGCCGCCAAAACTCCCCCCGGCAGCCCCGCGGCTCCGCAGCCGGCCCCGGCCGATCAGGTCACCGACACCGCGGTTGACCCAGCGGTGCTCAAGAAGGTCGACGACGAACGGCAGCAGCAGCCGGATGCCGACCTGCTCACCGGCAATGGCGAGGACGAAATGGGCGCCCGGCCGGTGATTTGAGGCGGGGCGGGGAACACCGGTTCTTTCCGGCCGTCATCCAGAAGCGCGCGGCTCGCCGCAACGAGACATTTCCAACGAGGCGTCAAGCGGGGAAAACAGGACGGCCGGCGTGTCCTCGCGGCAGCTGCGTGACGTCAATCTACAGCCCGACCCCGTTCTATGAATAACGGCAGTCGCGTCCCGTCCGGCTTTTGGCAGATGGGGGCCTGTTCGTCCAGAGGGCAGGGGCAGGGCGGCGGAAGCCGGGGGGGCGAAGGGCTGTAGCTGCTTCCTTCTCGCGGGGGCTATCGGCGCTCGCGGGGTTCCTCCCTTCTCCCTCCGGGAGAAGGTGTCAGCGAAGCTGACGGATGAGGGTCCACCCACTGAGGCCCGCCCTCATCCGTCCCGCCGCTCTCGCGTCGAGCCACCTTCTCCCGGACGGAGAAGGGAGGACGCCGGCTGGCCACTCGTGCCGTCCCAAAAACGTGGACAAAATCCCGACCCACCCCCAACAATCCCAACACCTTATCCCAATTTCGCCCTGACTTTTTCCCCGCCTTCCGCACCCGTGCCAAACTTGTGTCACTCCCGCCGCCGGATGGATCGCAGACGGTGCGGTCCAGGCGGGAGGAAGGCCTCCTGGCCTCGTCGTAACGTGCGGCGGGATCCAGGGGGAGGCGGAGGCCGGCGTGCTCCGCTGGCAGCCGGACCTTCGGGGCCGGCCAAGCCAGCCACCGGACTTGCCCTCGCCTACGGGTTCCGCCATCTGGCGGGATCAGCGTAGGGACGGCGAGACGGGCCTGTGGCGGATTTGGTCGTCGAACAGACGACGGGATTCGTGCCGGACGCGTACAAACCCTTGTCCTGCTGGCCTCGTCCGGGCCGGAGCGGCAAGGCAACGGCAACCGCCTGTCGGATGCGGACATCATCCGGCAAATCTCGGGCCGCGCGCGCGTTGCGCCACCCCGGTGCATGGTCCTGCCATGCACCGCACACACCAAATTCCGAAGGCAAAGCCCGCGTGCGGCCCTCCGGACTGAAGTTCTCTTCTATCACCCCGGCGGAATGCCCGCGCGGGAGAATTGGCGCATGCGGCAGTTCTCCCTTCTCCCTCAGGGAGAAGGTGGCCCGAAGGGCCGGATGAGGGGGGCGCCCGTCCGGTTACCCGCTTGCCGGGAAACCTGAAAACTGAGACAATCGACCAAGGCGCGGGAGGAGACCATCCATCGCCCGCTGTCCGCGCCCGAAAGGAGCTGACCGTGAAATTGTATCAAGCTGCCCTGATGCTCTGCATGCCCTTGGCACTGACCGGCGCGGCCCACGCCACCCAGTCGATATCCTGTTCCGACATGAAGGGCGATTCCGGCGTCGACATCCTGCTGGGCGCTGGGCCGGTGCCGAATGTGCTCGCCGTCACGCTCGCGCTCGGCGAACGCCGGCTCACCACCGATCCGGCCGGCGAGGGCGAGATCGTCACTCTGGCCCAGGCCTATGATGACGGCGAGGTCTTCCGCATCGATCTGATGGATGATCAGGCGACCAGACGCATGGCCGCCATCCGGCTGATCCTGGCCGATCACGACACACGTCCGCTGAGGATTGGCACGGTGCAGGTCGAGGACGAACCGCCGGTGGGGCTTTCCTGCGAAGGGCCCTGAGGGCTGGCAATGCCTGGCTACTGCGCCCGCTTCACATACATCGACATCAGCTGCGCCATCCGCGCATTGCGGATAGCAGCCGAGTCCTCGCCCATCACCACGCCGACGACGGACTTGCCGCCCTGCGTCACCGATGTGGCGAGGTTGAAGCCCGAGGCGCGGGTGTAGCCGGTCTTGAGCCCGTCGGCGCCGGGGATCATGTCCATCGCCTTGTTGTGGCCCTTGATGGTGGTACCCGCGACGGTGACCTCGGTCTGGCCGAAATAGCCGTAGTAATGGGGGAAATTGCGCCGCAGCGAGATCGACAGCCGCGCCATGTCGGTGGCGGTCGTCACCTGGCCCGGGTCGGGAAGGCCCGAGGCATTCTTGAAAATTGTCCGGTCCATGCCGAGCGACCGCGCCTTGGCGGTCATCATCTCGGCAAAGCGGGCCTCCGACCCGTTGCCGAGGAATTCGGCCACGGCGGTCGCCACGTCATTGGCGGACTTGACCACCAGCACGCGGATCGCCGTGTCGACCGGGATCGACTGCCCGGCCTTCAGCCCCAGTTTCGAGGGCGGGCGGGCTGCGGCGTTGCGCGAGATCGGGATCAGGTCGGTGCGGCTGACGCGGCCCTGGTCCATGGCTTCAAACAGCATGTAGACCGTCATCATCTTGGTCAGCGAGGCCGGGTAGCGCGTCTCGTTGGCATTGGCGCCGTAGAGCATCCTGCCGCTCTTGGCGTCGACCACGATCGCCGCATACTTCTCCGTCGTCGGCGCCACCGGCGCGACAACCTCCTCGATGGAGCCACTGCCTGACGTGGCGCAGGCCGAAACCGCACCCATCACCATGATCAAGGTGAAAAACAAGCGGCAGCGCCGCAACGCGCCGGCAAAAGGTCCGGTCAAGGCAAGCTCCCGTTTACAGCCGGTTAACCCAATACCGCGCGGGCGCGATTCCCGCAAGGCCGTCGCCGTTTTCGCGCTTGCGTCCCGTTGTCCCGCAAGGGCCCGCCCCACGGCCTGCTGATCGCGGTTGCGCCCCTTCCGGGCTTGCTGGTAAGGGGAGGGCCAAACGGAGTAACTCAGCGATGGCCTCACCGCGCACCCGCCGCCCCCTCGATCATCTTGTGCTGCCGGTCGAGGATCTCGAGACGACCCGCGCCCGGCACATGAGCCTGGGCTTCACCATCGCTGCCGAAGCCCGCCATCCGTTCGGCACCGAGAATGCCTGCGTCTTTTTCGCCGATGGCACCTATCTCGAACCGCTGGCGATTGCCCAGCGCGAGGAGTGCGAAGAGGCGGCGCGGGCCGGCAATGTCTTCGTCGCCCGCGACCAGGCCTACCGCTTCCGCCGTGGCGACACCGGCTTCAGCGCGGCGGTTGTCGGCTCCAGGGACGCCGCGGCTGACCACGCAAGGTTCATCGAACTCGGCATGTCGGGCGGCGAGATGCTCGAATTCTCCCGGCCGATGAAGCTGCCCGACGGCTCGGAAGTGACCCCGAGCTTCAAGCTGGCGTTCACCGCCGACCTGCGCAGCCCGGATTTCTTCGCCTTCGCCGTCGAGCGCATCAACGTGCCCCCGAGCGACCGTTCGGCGCTGGCCACGCACGACAATGGCGTCACCGGGATTTCGGAAATCATCCTGTCGGAACCAAACCCGACCGATTTCCAGTATTTCCTGCAGGAGCTTGCCTGCAACCGAGAGGTCGACGCCAATTCCTTCGGCATGACCATCGCGCTCGAGGGCGCTGCCATCACCGTCTACAACAAGGCCGGCATGGATACCCATCTGGGCGTTGACACCGGAGATTCGCGCGAGCGCGGCCTTATCGGCCGCGCCGTGGTCTTTCATGTGAGTGACCTGCAGGCGCTGTCGGCGCTGCTTTTGAAAAACGACGTGCCCGTCCGCCAGGTTGCCGGAAAGCTGGTGGTCGATCCTGCGCCGGGTCAGGGCGCCTATTACTGTTTTGAGGAAATCCGATGAGTGCAGCCAATTCCCCAATGGCCAGTTCGACAGTCACCGTCGGCAAGGCGGTCTTCGGCAACACCAAGCCGCTCACCCTGATCGCCGGCCCCTGCCAGTTCGAATCCCGCGATCACGCCTTCGACATGGCGGGCGCGCTCAAGGAATTGTGTGCGGGCTTGGGCATCGGGCTGGTCTACAAGTCGAGCTTCGACAAGGCCAACCGCACTTCGCTTACAAGCACCCGCGGCGCCGGCCTCGATGCGGCCATGCCGGTGTTTGACGATCTGCGCGAAAAGCTGGGCCTGCCGGTGCTGACCGACATCCACACCGAGGAACATTGCGCCATCGTCGCCCCCCATGTCGACGTGCTGCAGATCCCGGCCTTCCTGTGCCGGCAGACCGACCTGCTGGTCGCCGCGGCAAAGACCGGCAAGGTCATCAATGTCAAGAAGGGCCAGTTCCTCGCACCCTGGGACATGAAGAATGTGCTCGGCAAGATCACCGGCTCGGGCAATCCGAACGTTCTGCTCACCGAGCGCGGCGCCTCGTTTGGCTACAACACGCTTGTGAGCGACATGCGCGCGCTGCCGATCATGGCCGACATGGGCGCGCCGGTGATCTTCGACGCCACCCATTCGGTGCAGCAGCCCGGCGGGCAGGGGACAACTTCGGGTGGCGAGCGCCGCTTCGTGGAAACGCTGGCCCGCGCCGCCGTCGCGGTGGGCATCGCCGGCGTCTTCATCGAGACCCACCAGGACCCCGACAACTCCGCCTCGTCCGACGGCCCCAACATGATCCCGCTCAGGGACCTGCCGCGGCTCTTGGAAACCCTGATGGAATTCGACGCGGTCGCCAAGCGCTAGGCCTGATTGATGGGGACGTTTTCCGGCTCGGGCGCCGCGCGAGACCTCGCACAGGTGCCGGACCGGAAAAGGTAACTGTCCCCGAAGTTCCTTTGCCGCCAATGGCAGTGAGGACGTGTGCTGCGCCTGAGCCTGTCGGTCGCCCCATTTCGTCATCTTCGGCCCCCGAGCCGCCCGGTGACGAAAAAAGCCGCCGGAGTTTCCCCCGGCGGCCTTGGATTTGGCGGAGTGTTAGCTGGTGCTAACTTAAAACTCGCTCCATGTCTCTTCCTTGCGGGCCGCGCTGCCGCCGAAACCGAAGGCGGAGGCGACCTTGGCGCCGAGCGCCCGGGCTGGCGATTGTGCCGGCCGGGAGGAGGCGTTCGCCGCAACCGGGGCATGGCCGCTGCCGCCAGCGGTGTTGAAGCGGCGCACAAGGCTTTCCAGCTTCACCGCTTCGCCTGACAGGCCCTGCGTGGCGGCATTGGTTTCCTCCACCATCGCCGCGTTCTGCTGGGTGACCTGATCCATCTGGTTGACCGCCGAGTTGATTTCGGCGAGCGCGGTGGCCTGTTCGCGTGCACCGGTGACGATGGACTGGATCAGGTCGTTGATCTTGCCGACCTGGTTTTCGATTTCGCCGAGCGCGGTGCCGGTGTCATTGACCAGCGAGACGCCGGCGCTGACCTGGGTCGAGGAGGTCTCGATCAGGGTCTTGATCTCCTTGGCCGCATTGGCCGAGCGCCCGGCAAGTTCACGCACTTCCTGGGCCACCACGGCAAAGCCTCGTCCGGCTTCGCCGGCCCGCGCCGCTTCCACGCCGGCATTGAGCGCCAGCAGGTTGGTCTGGAAGGCGATGTCGTCGATCACCGAAATGATCTGGCCGATCTGCCTGGAGGATTGCTCGATCTTCTCCATGGCCGAGATCGCGGACTTGACCACTACACCGGATTTTTCGGCGCCGGCCTTTGCTGCGCCGACCATGGTGCTGGCTTCCTCGGCGCGCTGCGAAGAGCTTTTCACGGTCGAGGTGATCTCGTCGAGCGCGGCTGCGGTTTCTTCAAGCGACGCCGCCTGCTGTTCGGTGCGCTTGGACAGATCGTCTGCAGAAGAGCCGATCTCGGAAGAGGCCAGGCGCACCGAATTGGTGGTGGACGAGATCTCTTCGATGGTTTCTCTGAGTGATCCGACCGCCGCGTTGAATTCTGTCTTCAACTTCTCATAGGCTGGAGCAAAGGCGGCATCGATCCGGTAGGCGAGGTTGCCTGACGAAAGCTGCTCGAGGCCTGTGGTGAGCGCATCGATGACGCGGACGCGTTCCGCATCCTCGGCGGCCTGCCGCTCAGCGGCCACCGTTTCCAGACGCTTGATTTCGGCCTGCTCTGCTTCAGATTGTGTGCGCGCGGCTTTGCGGTCCATCTCGCCCTGGCGGAAATAGGCAACCGATTGCGCCATCTCGCCGATCTCGTCGGTGCGATCCGCATAGGGAACGTCCCTGGAATAGTCGCCGGCCGACAGGACGCCCATATAGTCCTTCATCGCCGTCAGCGGAACGATGGCGCGCTGGCGGAACATGAACAGCCCGCCAAGGAACAGGGACATGGACAGGATGCTGGCGGCCAGGGAGAGTTTTGAAAACAGGGAATCCTCATACCGCGCGAGTTCTTCCGCGCCGTCGCGGAACGCTACCGCCGAAGCGGCCAGTTCGTTGGCGGCCGTCTCCTGAATGTGGAACACCTCGTACAATTCCCCGAGTGCCACCGTTGCCGCGACTGTGTCGCCGGTCGTGGCGACGGGCAGGAACTTCTCGTTCATCACCGTCCAGAATGCATCGCCCTGGGCCAATACTTCATCCTCGAGCTTGCTTCTAAGCTCGGGCTTGAGATCCGAATCGACCCAATAGGCCTTGCGCTCCTGATACGTTTTGATCAGTTCGCCGATCTTGCCGATGTTCTTGTCGGCAATGGTGGGGTGAACCACGATCTCGTTGGCAAGCATGTAGGCCTCGACCGCATAAAGCGATGAGGGGACAATATCAGCCACCAGATCCTTGCCCTGGGCGATATCGTGATAAACGACGCCATTGATTTTCAACTCGTCAAATATGTACTTCTGCAGCCCCATTGAGCCAATAAGGCCAACGGAAACCACAACCCCAAGTATGACGAGACTGCGACCGATGTTGATTTGCATTGAGGATACCTAACTCCACGTGTTGGCTGTTCGAAACTCTTGTCGAGAGGGCGGTGTATCCCGATGCAAAGGGCCACGTTGATGGGGCCAACCCTCTGTCTCATCAGGGAAAATAGAGCAGAGGCGTAACTTAATGGTGAAGCACTGGTTAACGGATAATGCGACAAGTTGAATATGCCGAAGCCTGTCGCAATGGCGCATGAATCTAGCCGGAAAGCCCCGGAGTGAAGCTATTTTTTATGCTTTTGGACATTTTCGCCGAGATGATGGATGCCGGTTTTTCACACAGTGAAACAAGCAAGGCGGCCTTGGGTATTTGGAAAGGTTAACGCACCGCTATGAATTTTTATCAGATTTCCAGTATAGAATTAGGGGTGCGGGACGGAGTTTCGCTCTCATGCTTCGATCTGGACCTGTTGGACCGGCGATGTGGATGCGTGGGGCTGCCTGTCTCCACGTCTGCGATTGCGCGAGGGGATTGAGGCAATGCCTGTTCGGCCCGGCCCCCGAGCCCGTAAGCTGAGAGACCACCGTGTTTGATTTTTCACATCAGTGCGCTAAGACGGCGCAACGGCTGAGCTTTGGCAGTGCAAAGCCAAGCGCAAACCCAAGTTCAACTTCTCAAAGGAACCAGATCATGACCGTCATCATCGATATTGTCGGACGCGAAATCCTCGACAGCCGCGGAAATCCGACGGTTGAGGTCGATGTCCATCTGGAGGATGGCTCGATGGGCCGCGCCATGGTTCCCTCCGGGGCTTCCACCGGCGCCCATGAGGCGGTCGAGCTGCGCGATGGCGGCAGCCGCTATCTCGGCAAGGGCGTGCAACGCGCGGTGACCGCGGTCAACGGTCCGCTCTGCGACAATATCTGCGGCATGGACGCCGAAGGCCAGATCGCGCTCGACAAGGCGATGATCGAGCTGGACGGCAGCGCCAACAAGAGCAATCTCGGCGCCAATGCCATTCTCGGCGTGTCGCTCGCCGCTGCCCGCGCCGCCGCGCAGTCCTCCGGCCTGCCGCTCTATCGCTATGTCGGCGGCGCCAATGCGCGGCTGCTCCCGGTTCCGATGATGAACATCATCAATGGCGGCGCGCACGCCGACAATCCGATCGACTTCCAGGAATTCATGATCATGCCGGTGGGCGCGCCGACCTTCTCCGACGCCGTGCGCATGGGGTCTGAAATCTTCCACACGCTGAAGAAGGAACTGGCGGCGGGCGGACACAACACGAATGTCGGCGACGAGGGCGGCTTTGCCCCCGATCTGAAAAGCGCCCCCGCCGCGCTCGACCTGATCATGACCTCGATCGAAAAGGCCGGCTACCGTCCCGGCGAGGACATCTATCTCGCCCTCGATCCGGCCTCCACCGAGTTCTTCAAGGATGGCAAATATGATCTGGCAGGCGAGGGGCGCGTACTCGAAAGCGCTGAAATGGCCGCCTATTACGCCGAACTCGTCGCCAAGTACCCGATCATCTCGATCGAGGACGGCATGGCCGAGGACGACTGGGACGGCTGGAAGACGCTGACCGAGATGATCGGCGACAAGTGCCAGCTGGTCGGCGACGATCTGTTCGTCACCAACTCGGCGCGGCTGCGCGACGGCATCAAGATGGGCGTCGCCAATTCGATCCTGGTCAAGGTCAACCAGATCGGCACCCTGACCGAGACCCTCGAAGCCGTCGAGATCGCCCACAAGGCGGGCTATACCGCGGTGATGAGCCACCGTTCGGGCGAGACCGAGGATTCGACCATCGCCGATCTCGCGGTCGCCACCAATTGCGGACAGATCAAGACCGGCTCGCTGTCGCGCTCGGACCGCCTGGCCAAATACAACCAGCTGATCCGCATCGAGGAAGAGCTGGGTGTGGAAGGCTTCTACGCCGGAACCTCGGTGCTCAGGGGCTGAGCCGTCAATTGGGAGCCCCCTCCTGGTGAGGTCGGGACTGAAACCGATAAAGCCCGCACGCCGATGCGGGCTTTTTTCGTCCACCATGCAGCATCTGGCCCTTGCGGCTAACGCTATCTTAAGCATGACCTGCCATCCTCCGGCATTCGCAGGGGTAAGGCGTTTTTCGAATGCGGACACAATTCAAGAAGCAGCGATCCTGGATCCGTTGGATTATTCCGGTGTTATCGGTCGCCTGCTTTGCCTATTTCGGTTTTCATTCCTGGCATGGCGCCTACGGTCTCAATTCGGCCGAAGCGCTGGAAATTCGTCGTGTCGATTTGACCGAGCGGCTTGCAAGGCTCGATGATCGCAGGCAGCATCTTGAACGCAAGGTCATGCTGTTGAGCGATGGCGCGGTGGAAGCGGACATGCTGGATGAGCGGGCGCGGCTGTTCCTGAACGTCGCCCGCGAGGACGAAGTTGTGTATTTCAACTGATTCCACGGATTAACCGAATACCGGTTAATCTATGTAAAGATCAACAAAAACAGTATATTGTGTCGCATGTCAGCCATGCGTAAATGCGCTTGCTGCCAACCCGCATTTTCCTTAAGGTCACTGACAACATGACCACTGGGAGGATGACATGGCAGCCCGAAAAACCGCCACAGCCGCATCCCGCAAGAAGCCTGCCGAAAAAAGCGGGTTGAACGGCGGAATTACCGATTTTGACAAGGCCGCGGAGATCAAGGCCTACAGCGACATGCTGCTTATCCGCCGCTTCGAGGAAAAGGCCGGCCAGCTTTATGGCATGGGCTTCATCGGCGGCTTCTGCCACCTCTATATCGGCCAGGAAGCCGTTGTCACCGGCATGCAGATGGCATTGAAGGATGGTGACCAGGTCATCACCGGCTACCGCGACCACGGCCACATGCTGGCCTGCGGCATGGAAGCCCGCGGCGTGATGGCGGAACTGACCGGACGCCGCGACGGCTATTCGCGCGGCAAGGGCGGCTCCATGCACATGTTCTCCAAGGAAAAGAACTTCTATGGCGGCCACGGCATCGTCGGCGGCCAGGTGTCGCTGGGCACCGGCCTGGGCTTCGCCAACAAGTACCGCGGCAATGACAATGTCGCTCTCGCTTATTTTGGCGACGGCGCGGCCAACCAGGGCCAGGTCTATGAGAGCTTCAACATGGCAGCCCTTTGGAAGCTGCCGGTGATCTACATCATCGAGAACAACCGCTACGCCATGGGCACCTCGACGGCGCGCTCCTCGGCCCAGTCGAACTTCTCCCTGCGCGGCAATTCCTTCGGCATTCCCGGCCACCAGGTCGACGGCATGGATGTGCGCGCGGTGCATGCGGCTGCTGTCGAGGCCGTCGCCCATAGCCGCTCGGGCAAAGGGCCGATCATCCTTGAAATGCTGACCTACCGCTATCGCGGCCACTCGATGTCGGATCCGGCAAAATACCGCTCCAAGGATGAAGTGCAGAAGATGCGCTCCGAGCACGACCCGATCGAACAGGTCAAGGCCCGCATCCTCGAGCTCAAGCACGCCTCTGAAGATGACCTCAAGGCCATCGACAAGAAGGTGCGCGACGTGGTGGCCGATGCGGCCGATTTCGCCCAGAACAATCCGGAGCCGGATGCGTCCGAGCTCTACACCGACATTCTGTTGTAAGGGGAGGGACCACCATGCCGATTGATATCCTGATGCCCGCGCTTTCCCCGACCATGGAAGAAGGCACGCTGTCCAAATGGCTCAAGAATGAGGGCGACAGCGTCACCGCCGGCGACGTGATCGCCGAGATCGAAACCGACAAGGCGACGATGGAAGTCGAGGCCGTCGACGAGGGCAAGATCGGCAAGATCGTCGTCCCCGCCGGCACCGAGAACGTCAAGGTCAACGCCGTGATCGCCGTGCTGCTGGAAGAAGGCGAAAGCGCCTCCGACATCGGCTCGGCGAAGAAGGCGGAGCCCGCGCCCGCTCCGGCAGAAAAGGAAGCCCCCGCTGAGGAGCCCGCCAAGGCGGCCTCGGTGCCAGCCGAACCCAAGGCGCCGGTCGTCAATGCCGCGGCCTCCGATCCGGCAATCCCGGAAGGCACC
The DNA here is from genome assembly GCA_019084245.1 of Hoeflea sp. Taxonomy (GTDB): domain Bacteria; phylum Pseudomonadota; class Alphaproteobacteria; order Rhizobiales; family Rhizobiaceae; genus Hoeflea. Next base: position 227,101 of record JAHRFE010000026.1, on the reverse strand, counting down.
GAAATGGTGGCGACCACCGTGCGCGAAGCGCTGCGCGATGCCATGGCCGAGGAAATGCGCGCCAATGAGGACGTTTTCGTCATGGGCGAGGAAGTGGCCGAGTACCAGGGCGCCTACAAGATCACGCAAGGGCTTTTGCAGGAATTCGGTGCGCGCCGCGTTGTCGACACGCCGATCACCGAGCACGGCTTTGCCGGCGTCGGCGTCGGCGCCGCGATGGCGGGGCTTCGCCCCATCGTCGAGTTCATGACCTTCAACTTCGCCATGCAGGCGATCGACCACCTCATCAACTCGGCTGCCAAGACGCTTTACATGTCGGGCGGCCAGATGGGCGCGCCGATCGTGTTCCGCGGCCCCAATGGCGCGGCGTCCCGCGTCGGCGCCCAGCACTCGCAGTGCTACGCCGCCTGGTACAGCCATATTCCCGGGCTCCAGGTGATCATGCCCTATTCGGCGGCGGACGCCAAAGGCCTGCTCAAGGCTGCCATCCGCGATCCGAACCCGATCATCTTCCTCGAAAACGAGATCCTCTACGGCCAGACCTTCGATGTGCCGAAGCTGGATGATTTCGTGCTGCCGATCGGCAAGGCCCGCATCCACAAGCAGGGCAAGGACGTCACCATCGTCTCCTTCGGCATCGGCATGAACTATTCGGTCAAGGCGGTGGAAGAGCTTTCGGGCATGGGCATCGACGTCGAGCTGATCGATCTCAGGACCATCCGCCCGATGGATCTGCCCGCCATCATCGAGAGCGTGAAGAAGACCGGCCGCCTGGTCACCGTCGAGGAAGGCTATCCTCAATCCTCCGTCGGCACCGAGATCGCCACGCGCGTGCAGCAACAGGCCTTCGATTATCTCGACGCGCCGATCATCACCATCGCCGGCAAGGACGTTCCGATGCCCTACGCCGCCAATCTCGAGAAGCTGGCATTGCCCAACGTCGCCGAGATCGTCGAGGCGGTCAAAGCCGTCACCTACAGGCTTTAAGGGGAGGACCGGAAGATGCCTATCAACATCACAATGCCCGCCCTGTCGCCAACCATGGAGGAGGGCAACCTCGCCAAATGGCTGGTGAAGGAAGGTGACAAGGTCGGCCCCGGCGACGTCATCGCCGAGATCGAGACCGACAAGGCGACGATGGAAGTCGAGGCCGTCTATGAAGGCACGGTCGCGAAAATCTTGGTTGCCGCCGGCACCGAGGGCGTCAAGGTCAACGCCGTGATTGCCATTCTGGCCGGTGAAGGCGAAAGCGTCGAGGATGCCGCCAAGGGCGGCGGTGACGCAGGGGCCCAGAGGGAAACAAAGCAGGAGCCCAAGCCGGCGGCCCCGATCTCCCCCCCTGCGGGGGAGATGTCGGCGAAGCCGACAGAGGGGGGTTCTGCTGCAAAGGAACAGTCCGCTGGAGGCACCACCCAGTCGCCAACACCCCCCTCTGCCCCTGCCGGGGCATCTCCCCCGCAAGGGGGGAGATCAGATGGGGCAAGCCGCACCTTCTCCTCACCGCTCGCCCGCCGCATCGCCAGGGAAGCCGGCGTCGACGTGGCGCGGATTTCCGGATCCGGCCCGCATGGTCGCGTGGTCAAGTCCGATGTCGAGGCGGCCATCGCCTCGGGCACCGGCAAGGCTGCGACTGCCGCTGCACCTCAGGGCGAGGCAGCAGCAGCTCCTGCCGCCGCGCCAAAAGGCATGTCGCAGGACGCCGTTCTCAAGAACTTCGCTGAAGGTTCCTATGAACTCGTCAAGCATGACGGCATGCGCAAGACCATTGCGCGCCGCCTGCAGGAATCCAAGCAGACGATTCCGCATTTCTACGTCACCGTGGATTGCGAACTCGATGCGCTTCTCAAGCTCAGGGCCGAGCTCAACAAAGCAGCTCCCGTCAAGGACGACAAGCCCGCCTACAAGCTCTCGGTCAATGACATGGTGATCAAGGCCTTGGCACTGGCGCTGCGCGATGTGCCCGACGCCAATGTCTCCTGGACCGACGACAACATGGTCATGCACAAGCATTCCGATGTCGGCGTCGCCGTCTCCATTCCGGGCGGTCTCATCACTCCGATCATCCGCGCGGCTGAAACCAAGACGCTGTCGGTGATTTCGGGCGAGATGAAGGATCTGGGCAAGCGCGCCAAGGAACGCAAGCTCAAGCCCGAGGAATACCAGGGCGGCACCACGGCGGTCTCCAACATGGGCATGATGGGGGTGAAGGATTTCGCCGCCGTCATCAATCCGCCGCACGCCACCATCCTCGCCGTCGGCGCGGGCGAACAGCGCGCCGTGGTCAAGAACGGCGAACTTGCCGTGGCCACCGTGATGAGCGTGACGCTTTCGACCGACCACCGCGCTGTCGACGGCGCGCTGGGCGCCGAACTGCTGGCAGCCTTCAAGGGCTACATCGAGAACCCGATGGGGATGCTGGTCTAGGCTTCGTCAACAGCAACACTGAAGGACGCGTGGAATGGCCGGTGGTGATGTGAACGGAAGTCTCAGTGGGACCTGGACCTGGATGGCGGCGCTTGCCATCATCTGCATCGCCGGCGGCTTCCTGGCATTGATCAATCCGTTCGGCGCCACCATCTTCGCGGTCACGCTGGCCGGCTGGGTGTTCCTGATCCAGGGCGTCATCCAATTAATCCACGCGTTCCGGGTCCGGGACTGGCCGGGCTTCATCTGGTCGCTCGGACTCGGCGTGCTGTCGCTGCTGGTGGGCTTCGTGCTGGTCGCCGACCCCTTGGCAGGCGCCATTCCGCTGACGCTCATCGTGGCGGTGCTGTTCCTGGCCACGGGCGTCGCCAAGACCATGTTCGCGCTGTCGCTCAAGCCTGCCACCGGCTGGGTCTGGGTACTGGCCTCGGGCCTGATCTCGGCGGCCATCGGCATCATGATCCTCGCCGGATTGCCTTCGACGGCGACCACCATCCTGGGCCTGCTCTTGGGCATCGAACTCGTCTCCAACGGCGTGCTGTTCCTGTTCGTGGCGCTGGGGATGCGCAAGCTGGGCGACATGCGATGAGGCGGAATGCTGACATGCGGAAGAGCGGGCGCTGGGATGACTTAGCTGCCGTGGCGCACCATATTGAATGCGCGGCAGTATCCGAAGGAGGATGTCATGGCTGAACCGGAAGATATGAGCGCCTCATTGGCGGAGGAAATCCTCGCCGAGCTGCACAATCTCAGGACTACCATGAACCAAGGCTTTGACATGATTAATCGGCGATTCGACAACATCTTTGCGAGTATGGATGCTATCGACGCACTGTTGGACAAGAACTTGACCAGGTTCAAGAACCCGGAAAGTGGCCCGACGAAATGAAAACAGTCCTCTGTTACGGCGACTCACTCACCTGGGGCTATGACCCGGAAACCCTCGGGCGGCACCGGCTCGAAGACCGCTGGCCGTCAGCACTGGCGGCAAGCTTGGGCGAGGGCGTGCATGTGGTGGCCGACGGGCTCAACGGTCGCACCACGGCGTTTGACGATCACACCGCCGATTGCGACCGCAACGGCGCGCGCACGCTGCCCAACGCATTGCATACGTATGCGCCGCTCGATCTGGTGATCCTGATGCTCGGCACCAACGACATGAAGCCGGTAATCGCCGGCACCGCGCATGCGGCGTCCAAGGGACTGCGCCGGCTCATCGAACTGGTGCGCCTGCACGCCTGGCCGGTGGAGCAGGAGGTCCCGCAGATCCTGGTGGTCGCGCCGCCGCCGCTGGTCGAGACGGCGGACCCGGATTTTGCCGCGATGTTCGAGGGCGGCGTCGCCCAGTCGGCGATGCTGGCTTCGTTCTACGCGGATCTGGCCGATGACAGCGGCGCGGGGTTCTTTGACGCGGGTTCGGTGGCCAAATGCTCATCGATCGACGGCGTGCATCTGGATGCGACCAACACCCGCGCCATCGGACGTGGCCTGGCGCCGGTGGCGCGGTTGCTGCTGGGACACTAATTTGGACCAATTGACCAGGGTCAAGGAGGAAAGGGACCAGGGGCAGTTACAGTGCAGTCATCAAACACACCAGAGGAGATGATTGATGTCGCATACGCCCCACGAACTGGCGGAGGAATTTCCCGAGCATGTCGAAAAAATGAGCGAACTGAAACAGAGCGATGCCCATTTCGCCAAGCTTTTCGACGCCTATCACGACATCAACCGGGCGGTTCACCGCGCTGAAACCAATATTGAGCCGACGGACGATTTCAACATGGAATCGATGCGCAAGGAGCGCCTGAAGCTCAAGGACGAAATCTACGGGATGCTGACGGCCTGATAAGGACCCGACGCGCCCTGTAACGATGGCAGGGCGGATGGTGATCCGTCCGCCCTGACTTTAAAGGAGACAAGGCGTGTCAAACACTTACGACGTGATCATCATCGGTTCCGGCCCCGGCGGCTACATCGCGGCCATCCGTGCCGCCCAACTGGGCCTGAAGACGGCCGTGGTCGAACGCGAGCATCTGGCTGGCATCTGCTCCAACTGGGGCTGCATCCCGACCAAGGCGCTGCTCAGATCGGCCGAAGTGCTGCATCTTTCCGAACACGCCAAAAACTACGGCCTCAAGCTCGAAGGCACCGTAACACCCGACATCGCGGCGATCGTCAAGCGCTCGCGCGGCATCGCCGAGCGGATGAATGGCGGCGTCGGGTTCCTGATGAAGAAGAACAAGGTCGACATCATCTGGGGCGAGGCAAAGCTCACCAAGCCGGGCGAGATCGTGGTCGCGAAGACCAAGAAGAAGATCGTCGAGCCGCAGGGCCCGATCCCCAAGACCACGCTGGGCGAGGGCACCTACAAAGCCAAGCACATCATCGTCGCCACCGGCGCGCGTCCCCGCGCGTTGCCGGGCATCGAGCCCGACGGCAAGCTGATCTGGACCTATTTCGAGGCGATGAAGCCCGAGAAGATGCCGAAATCGCTGCTGGTCATGGGCTCGGGCGCCATCGGCATCGAATTCGCCTCGTTCTACCGCACCATGGGCGTCGACGTGACCGTGGTCGAAGTGATGAAGACCGTGATGCCGGTCGAGGATGCCGAGATCTCCGCCTTCGCCAAGAAGCAGTTCGACAAGCAGGGCATGAAGATCCTGCTCGAGGCCAAGGTCACCAAGGTCGAGAAGGGCACCGATTCGATCACCGCCCATGTCGAACTCAAGGACGGCAAGGTCGAGAAGATCACCGCCGACCGGATGATCTCCGCCGTCGGCGTGCAGGGCAACATCGAGGATCTCGGGCTTGAAGATCTGGGCGTGAAGACCGACCGCGGCTGCATCGTCATCGACGGCTACGGCAACACCAACGTCAAGGGCATCTATGCAATCGGCGATGTCGCGGGTCCGCCGATGCTGGCGCACAAGGCCGAGCACGAGGCGGTGATCTGCGTCGAGAAGATCGCCGGCCTCAAGAATGTCCATCCGATGGACAAGCTCAAGATCCCCGGCTGCACCTATTGCAACCCGCAGGTGGCCAGCGTCGGCCTCACCGAAGCGAAAGCCAAGGAACAGGGCCGCGACATCCGCGTCGGCCGTTTCCCCTTTGTCGCCAATGGCAAGGCGATTGCGCTGGGTGAAGACCAGGGCATGGTCAAGACGATCTTCGACACCAAGACCGGCGAACTCATCGGCGCCCATCTCGTCGGCGCCGAAGTCACCGAGCTGATCCAGGGTTTTGTCGTGGCGATGAACCTCGAGACAACCGAGGAAGAGCTGATCCACACCATCTTCCCGCATCCGACAATCTCGGAGACGCTGAAGGAGAGCGTGCTCGACGCCTATGGGCGGGCATTGAACGCTTGAACCGCGAGCCCTGCCCATGCCTCGCCGGATGGCGGGCCGGGCGGCGATCGGGCCCTGGACCGTCGCGCGGGCATTGATGGGACCGCTGCGGGGGCTTACATGTACTGCAACGGACGCGCCCCGAAGCGCGACCACGGGAGACCAACGGTGATGGAACATCAGATGGGAATCATGTCGATGCCGGGCGTAGGCTTCTTCGGCCTGCTGCTGATCGGCGTCATCGCCGGCTATGTCGCTGAACGCGCCATGAACCGCGACCACGGGCTGCTCACCAACATGCTGGTCGGCATCGCCGGATCCTTTGTCGGCGGCGCGCTCGCCGGCGTGCTCAACATCAACTATTACGGATTTGCCGGAAACCTGATCGTCGCTATCGCCGGCGCAATCCTGATTCTGTGGATCTTCGGCCGCGCCAAGCGCGGCTAGACGCATGCCCGTACCCGCCCAACCCAAAATCTATCATATCGTTCATGTGGACAATCTTGCTTCGATCATCACGGACGGGTTCCTATGGTCGGATGCGGATATGGTTCAGCGGCAAGGCGGAACCGCTATCGGTATGAGCAGCATCAAACAGCGGCGGATGCAACTTCCAGTATCATGCCATGCCGAACTGACCGTCGGCCAATTTGTACCGTTCTATTTTTGTTCACGTTCAATTATGCTATACGTGATCCATTGCGCGAACCATCCCGAGCTTGACTATAGGGGCGGGCAGCAGCCGATCATCCATCTTGAGGCCGATCTTCAAGAGGTCGTTCAATGGGCGGAGGCGAATGGACGGCGTTGGGCCTTCTCGTTGTCGAATGCGGGTGCGGTCTATACGCAGTTCCGGGCGGGTCTGGATCGACTGGGCGATATCAATTGGGACGCTGTGGCGGCAACCGATTTTCGCCCGGCGGACGTCAAAGAAGCCAAGCAGTCCGAGTTTCTCGTCCAGCATTCTTTACCCTGGCATCTGGTCGAGCGCATTGGTGTACATTCGCAAGGGATCGTCTCAAGGGTTTCGGACGCGATGCACAGTGCGAGGCACAGACCGAGGATCGAAATTAAAAGAGATTGGTACTATTGAGGGAAGATGGCGATGATCGAATTCAAAACAGGTGACATCTTGGGGGCAGACGCGGAAGCGCTCGTCAATACGGTCAACTGCGTCGGCATCATGGGCCGCGGCATCGCCCTTCAGTTCAAGAACGATTTCCCGGAAAACTTCAAGGCTTACGAAGCCGCCTGCGGGCGCGACGAAGTGCAGCCGGGCAAGATGTTTGTTTTCGAGACGCGGACGTTGACGAACCCGAAGTTCATCATCAACTTCCCGACAAAGCGCCATTGGCGCGGCAAGAGCCGGATGGAAGACATCGACTCGGGGCTTAAAGCGCTGGTCGAAGAGATCCGCACCCGCGGCATCCGATCAATCGCGATCCCGCCGCTCGGCAGCGGCCTTGGCGGGCTCAACTGGGTCGACGTGCGCCCGCGCATAGTCGAGGCCCTGCGCGGACTCTATGAGCTTCAGGTGATCGTGTTCGAGCCGAACAGCGCACCCGTGGCCACGAAGGCGCGCGAGGTTCCGACTATGAGCCCGGGACGCGCAGCACTCGTCGTGCTCATAAACCGGTATCTCGGTGGACTGATGGACCCATTCGTGTCGCTACTCGAAGTCCATAAGCTTATGTACTTCATGCAGGAGGCTGGGGAACCATTGCGCCTGCAATATGCAAAGGCAGCTTACGGCCCCTATGCGGAGAACCTGCGCCACGTCTTGCGTGCGGTCGAAGGCCACCTTGTGGCGGGATATGCCGATGGCGGCGACGCGCCAGACAAACAAATCGAGTTGGTGCCAGGCGCGGTGAAGGATGCGGAAGCTTTCCTTGCTGACAAGCGCGAAACCGTTTCCCGTTTTGATCGGGTCGGCAATCTAGTCGAAGGTTTCGAAACACCGTTCGGTCTCGAACTGCTAGCGACGGTTCATTGGGTGGTGAAGCGCGAAAGCGCGGTCAGCGCCGATGACGCTGTCGCCAAAGTGTATGCATGGAACGACCGCAAGCAACGCTTTTCGCCGCGCCAGATCGAAATAGCTTTCGATCGTTTGAAAAAAGAGAGTTGGATAAACTGATGGTCACGATCCTCGACACCACCGCACCGGTCCCCAAGCGCGTGCGCCATCCCGAGAAGCAGAAGCGGCCGGACACCGAGGTCAAGCGCAAGCCGGACTGGATCCGGGTCAAGGCGCCCAATTCCAAGGGCTACCAGGAAACCCGCGCCATCGTGAAGGCCAACAATCTGGTCACCGTATGCGAGGAAGCCGGCTGCCCCAATATCGGCGAGTGCTGGGACAAGAAGCACGCCACCTTCATGATCATGGGCGAGATCTGCACCCGCGCCTGCGCCTTCTGCAACGTGATTACCGGCCTGCCCAACGCGCTCGATCCGAACGAGCCCGAGAATGTCGCCCGGGCGGTGCGCGAAATGGGCTTGAACCACGTTGTCATCACCTCCGTCGACCGCGACGACCTGGCCGACGGCGGCGCCGAGCATTTCGAACAGGTGATATGGGCCGTCCGCGAAGCCTCGCCCGAGACGACGATCGAGATCCTGACGCCGGACTTTTTGCGCAAGCCCGGTGCGCTCGAACGCGTGGTTGCGGCGAAACCCGACGTCTTCAACCACAATCTCGAGACCGTGCCCGGCAACTACCTCACCGTCCGCCCCGGCGCGCGTTATTTCCATTCGCTGCGGCTTCTGCAGCGGGTCAAGGAACTCGACCCGACGATGTTCACCAAGTCGGGCATCATGGTGGGCCTGGGTGAAGAGCGCAATGAAGTGCTGCAACTGATGGATGATCTCAGAACCGCCGATGTCGATTTCATCACCATCGGCCAGTACCTGCAGCCGACCCGCAAGCACCACGAGGTGATGAGCTTCGTCACGCCCGAGGAATTCAAGAGCTACGAGAAAATCGCCTACACCAAGGGCTTCCTGATGGTGGCCTCAAGCCCGCTGACCCGCTCCTCGCACCACGCCGGCGACGATTTCGCCAGGCTGAAGGCCAATCGGGAAAAGAAGCTGCTGGCGGCTGTGTAGTTCCTGCGAAGGGCGTTGCGGAAACGTGACCCTCACATCTTCCCGCCGCTCCACCCTCTCGCAGGCAGCAGGCCGTCGCGCGGATAGCGCTGTTCCATCACCTTGACGATCTGGTCGACGAAGCGGGCGGTGGCGACCGGCAGGCTGCGGCCGCGGAGCTGGCCGAGATAAATCAGGCCCGCGGGCACATCGCGGCTGTCCACCGGCCTTGTGATGACGCCGGGGATGACGCCGTTCGGTGGCAGGCCGATCGGGATCTGGAACGAGATAATGCCTTCCGCGGCGGCGTGGTTGCGCAGGAATTCGAAACTGTCGGACTCAACCACCGGCTCGAACGACATGTTGGATCCCACCAGCGCGCGTTCGATCAGGTAGCGCACGCCATAGGAACGGGTCGGCATTGCCACCGGATACAGCAGGCATTCCTTGAGCCGCAATGTCTCGTGTCCCGCGAGCGGATGGTTCTCTGTCATCACCGCATGGATCTGCTGCGGCACGGCGTGGATGGTCTGAAACTCGGCCATCCGCACCGGCTCGAACACCAGCGCCAGATCTGCCTCCAGATCGGCGATGGCCTTTTCCGCCGCCGCCCGGTCGCGCAGATAGACGCCAAACCGGACACCCGGATGCAGCCTTCGATAGTCTGTGATCTGCTCGGGCAGGAAATAGGGCAGCAGCGCCTGGCTGCAGGCGATCGAGACATTGCCGCGGCGCACGCCGGAGAGATCGGCAATCTGTGATTTGACCCGGTCCATGTCGACGATCTGCGTTCGGATGTGGTGGATCAGCAGTTCGCCCGCGCTCGACAGCCTGACCCCGCGCGGCAGGCGTTCGAAGATCTGCACGCCCAGCTCATCCTCCAGAGCCAGAATACGCCGGTTGAGCGCTGTCGAGGTGATGGCCAGAACCTCCGCCGCGCCCCGGATCGAGCCCATGCGCGCCACCGCATCGACATATTCGAATGTGGTCAGATGCCTCATCTCGTGCGCTCCCGACTGCTGCAAATCTTGCATCACCTTGCTGCGAATATAGCAGAAGACATTCTCGGTTCCAGTGGTGCATCGTTGCCGCCATGAAACCCGCGTGTCGTTGCTCACAGAATGATGAGCACATCGGTTTTCCTCGTTTTGGAGCACAGGAGAGGCACATGAGCATGATTTTACATCCCAGCCGCCGCGGCTTTATCAAGGGCGCAGCGGCGCTCGCGGGCGTCTCCGCGCTCTCGGGCTTCAGCGCTGTACCGGCTTATGCCGCGGGCCTGACCGTCGGCTTCATCTATGTCGGCGCCAAGGATGATTTCGGCTACAACCAGGCCCACGCCGAGGGCGCCGCCGCAGTCAAGGCCATGGACAGCGTCACTGTGATCGAAGAGGAGAACGTGCCCGAAACGGTCGACTGCCAGAAGACCATGGAAAGCATGATCAACTTCGATGGCGCGAGCCTGCTGTTCCCCACCTCCTTCGGCTATTTCGATCCGCATATTCTCGAGGTCGCCGCCAAGCAGCCCGGCGTCCGCTTCCAGCATGCCGGCGGCATGTGGAACGCCGACAAGCATCCAGCCCATGTCGGCTCCTATTTCGGCTATATCGGCATGGGCCAGTATCTGAACGGCATCGCCGCCGCCCACGCCACCAAGACCAAGAAGATCGGCTTCGTTGCCGCCAAGCCGATCCCGCAGGTGCTGCTCAACATCAATTCCTTCCTGCTCGGCGCCCGCTCGGTCGATCCGGAAATCACCTGCCAGGTGATCTTCACCGGCGAATGGTCGCTCGCCGTCAAGGAGGCCGAAGCCACCAATGCGCTGGCCGATCAGGGGGTTGACGTCATCACCTGCCATGTCGATGGACCCAAGGTGGTCATCGAGACCGCAGCCGGCCGCGGCGCCTTCGTCTGCGGCTACCACGCCGACCAGACCGCGCTGGCGCCGGAGAAATACTTGACCGGCGCCGAGTGGAACTGGGCCAAGGTCTACACCGACATGGTCAAGACCACGCTCGACGGCGGCATGATCGACAATTTCGTCCGCGGCGGCCTGGCTGAGGGGTTCATCAAGATGAGCCCGCTCGGTCCCGCCGTGCCGGAAGCCGGGCGCAACCAGTTCGAAGCCGTCAAGGCCGAGATCCTGAAGGGCGGTTTCGCCGCCATCAAGGGCCCGCTCAAGGACAATGGCGGAAATGTCATCGCCGAGGCGGGCCAGAGTTTTGTCGAAACCGACGTGGCGCTCGAGAGCATGAACTACCTGGTCGAGGGGGTGGTCGGCTCGCTGTCCTGAGCCTGTCACTGCAGCCAAAGCAAACCAAGCGAAAGCGCGATCATGACCGCACATTCCAATGTCAGCGCCGGTCCCATGAAGGGCGTTCCCGCAAGGGCCGCCCGGGCCCCGGGCCATCTTGACCGGCAGATCGAGGCTTTCGCGCTGCCGCTCGGGGCGCTGGCGGTGGGGCTCGCGCTGTTCGCGTTGTTCCTGATGATGGTCGGCAAGTCGCCGGCTGAATTCTACGGCCTGGTCTTCAAGGCTGGCTTCGGCACGGCATTTTCCTGGGAAAACACGTTGGCGCGCACGTCACCGCTGCTGCTGGCGGCGTTGTGTGTCGCCATCCCCGCCCGCCTCGGCCTCGTCGTCATTGGCGGGGAAGGGGCGATCGTGCTGGGCGGCGTGGCAGCCGGCGCGTTCGGCATGCACATGACCGGCCTCGGATCGACCCTGGGCATAGTGGGCATGGCAGTCTCCGCCATGTGCGTCGGCGGGGTCTGGATCGGCATGGTCGGCGCGCTGCGCTACAAGCGCGGCGTCAATGAAACGATTTCGAGCCTGCTGCTCGCCTATATCGCTATAGCGCTGATGAACCATCTGGTCGAAGGCCCGCTCCGCGACCCGGCAAGCCTCAACAAGCCCTCGACCGCGCCGCTCGAAGCCGCCTACCGCATCGGCACTATCCCGGGATGGGATATTCATTGGGGCCTGGTGGTCGGCATCCTGGCCTGCATTTTCTCCTTTGTGCTGATCGAGCGCACCACCTGGGGCTTTTCCGCCCGCATCGTCGGCGGCAACATCCGCGCGGCGCAGATCCAGGGCCTGCCGGTGGGCTGGCTGATGGCGGGCTTCTGTGCGCTCGCCGGCGGCTTCGCGGGCCTCGCCGGCATGCTTGAAGTCTCCGCCGTGCACGGTTCCGCCAACGGCTCGCTCGCCGGCGGCTACGGCTTCACCGGCATCCTGATCGCCTTCCTCGCCCGCCACAACATGCTGGCCATCATCCCGGTGGCGGTGCTTCTCGCCGGTTTTGAAGCCTCAAGCGGCCTGATCCAGCGCCGCATGGACCTGCCCGACGCCACCATCCTGGTGCTGCAAGGCATCGTGTTCATTTCGATCCTGATCAGCGAGACCTTCACCGGCCGTCTGAGCTTTTCAAGCCTCATGAGGAAACAGAGCCATGGGTGAAGGTGATCTCGGACTCTGGGCGGTTCTTGTCGCCATGATCGGCGGCGCCATCCGCGTCTCCACGCCGTTCATCTTCGTGAGCCTCGGCGAATGCCTGACCGAGCGGTCGGGCCGGATCAATCTGGGGCTCGAAGGTACCTTGGTGTTCGGCGCCATGAGCGGCTACGCGGTGGCCTATGAGACCAACTCGGCCTGGATCGGCGTGCTCGCCGCGGCCCTGGCGGGAACCGTGTTCGGCCTGTTTCATGGCTGGGTCTGCAAGTTGCCCAGGGTCAACGACATTGCCATCGGCATCGCGCTGATGCTGCTCGGCATGGGCCTCGCCTTCTTTTTCGGCAAGCCCTACATCCAGCCGGTGGCGCCCGACCTGCCGGCGATTCCTCTGGGCTTCTGGTCCTCCTCGCCGCAGGTGGAGGCGGCCTTGCGGGTCAATGTGCTGTTTGTCGTGGGCATTGCGCTCGCCTTTCTCATCGCCTGGCTGTTCCGCTCCACCCGCATCGGCCTCGTCATCCGCGTGGTCGGTGACAGCTCGGACGCAGCCCGCGCCATGGGCATCAGCGTCGACCGCGTGCGCCTGCTGGCGACGGCGGCCGGCGGCGCGCTCGCGGGCATCGGCGGGGCCTATCTGTCGCTCTATTATCCCGGAAGCTGGAACGAAGGCATCTCCTCCGGCCAGGGCCTGATGGCGGTGGCCCTTGTGATTTTCGCGCGCTGGAACCCGGTGAACTGCATCTGGGCGGCGCTGCTCTTCGGCGCGGCCGGCGCGCTCGGTCCGGCGCTGCAGTCGATCGGCATCTCCAAGGGCTATTATCTCTCCTACGCAGCGCCTTACGTGCTCACCCTCATCCTTCTGATCGCAACCAGTTCAACCACCCGGGCCGTGCGCGGCGCGCCGGGTGAATTGAGCATCACCAAATAGGAGCGGGCCCCATGCCGACAATCCAGTCAACTCCCTATGCCTGGCCCTACAATGGCGATCTCAGGCCGGACAACACCGCGCTGATCATCATCGACATGCAGACCGATTTTTGCGGCGAGGGTGGCTACGTCGACACGATGGGCTATGATCTGAGCCTGACGCGCGCGCCGATCGAGCCGATCAAGGCGGTGCTCGGCGTGATGCGCGACAAGGGTTACCACATCATCCATACCCGCGAAGGCCACCGCCCGGATCTCTCGGACCTGCCGCCCAACAAGCGCTGGCGCTCGCAGCAGATCGGCGCGGGCATCGGCGACGTGGGCCCCTGCGGCAGGATCCTGGTGCGCGGCGAACCGGGCTGGGATATTATCGAGGAACTGTATCCGATTGCGGGAGAACCGATCATCGACAAGCCGGGCAAGGGCAGCTTCTGCGCCACCGACCTCGAACTCCTGCTCCGCACGCGGCGGATCGAGAACCTGATCCTGACCGGGATCACCACCGATGTCTGTGTGCACACCACCATGCGCGAGGCCAATGACCGCGGCTTCGAATGCGTCATGCTTCAGGATTGCTGCGGCGCCACCGATCCGGCCAATCACCAGGCCGCCATCAACATGATCAAGATGCAGGGCGGCGTGTTCGGCGCGGTCAGCGACAGCAAGTCTCTGATTTCGGGGATATCGGCATGAGCAAGGGAACAGCCATCGGGGTCGAAACCCTGCACATGACCAAGCGGTTCGGCGATTTCACCGCGCTCGACGATGTCTCGATCAAGATCACGCCGGGCTCCTTCCATGCGCTGCTGGGCGAGAACGGCGCCGGCAAATCGACCCTGGTCAAATGCATGATGGGGTTCTACCAGCCGACATCGGGACAGATGCTGATCAATGACCGTGAGGCCGAGATCAGGAACCCGCGCGATGCCCATGCGAGCGGGCTGGGCATGGTCTACCAGCATTTCACCCTGGTGCCGTCGCTGACGGCGGCGGAGAACCTGGTGATCGCGCGCGAGAACGCGCCTGCGGTGATCGACTGGAGAAAGGAACGCGAGGGCCTGCAGGCGTTCCTGAAAACCATGCCGTTCAGCGTGGCGCTCGACCAGCCTGTCAATCGCCTGGCGGCCGGCGAGAAGCAGAAGCTCGAACTCCTGAAGCAACTCTATCTCGGCCGGCATTTCCTCATTCTCGACGAGCCGACCTCGGTGCTGACCCCGTCAGAAGCCGACGAACTGCTCGGCATGGTGCGCGACCTCACCCAGGCCGGCGCGCTCACCTGCCTGATGATCACTCACAAGTTCCGCGAGGTGACGGCGTTCGCGGACGTCGTGTCGGTGCTCCGGCGCGGCGCCCATGTCGGCGGTGGCAAGGTGAGCGAGTTGAGCCATGACGACATGGCGGCGATGATGATCGGCGACAAGACGCTGACCCGCTCGGCCGACCGCAGCGGGGAAAAGGGCGAGGCTGTGCTTACGCTCGATGGCATCTCCGCATCCGACCGCTCCGGCCTCAAGACCATCGAGGTGGAGAGCTTGCGCGTCTCGGCCGGCGAAGTCGTCGGCATCGCCGGCGTCTCGGGCAATGGCCAGATGGAACTGATGGAGGTGCTGACCGGGCAGCGCCCCGTGAGCCGCGGCCGCGTCAACGTCAAGTCCGAGGCCTTTCACGGAACACGGCGGCAGGCGCGCGACCTCAAGGTCCGCTTTTTGCCCGAGGAGCCTTTGCAGAACGCCAGCGCCGGGCGCATGAGCGTGGCTGAAAACCTGGCCTTCCGCACATTCGATCTGAAGAAAAACGGTGGCCTGAACGGCAAGAGCACGCGCACCTGGCTCGACAGGGCCGGCATGAGCAGGCTCGCGGTGGAACTGGTCGACGCCTTCAAGGTCAAGACAGCGTCGATTGAAAGCCCGATTGCCTCGCTGTCAGGCGGCAATGTGCAGCGCGCAGTGCTGGCGCGCGAACTTTCCGACGAGGTGGACCTGCTGATCATCGCCAATCCCTGTTTCGGCCTCGATTTCTCCGCCGTCGCCGAGATCCGCGCCCGCATCATGGCGGCGCGCAACGCCGGCGCCGCGGTGCTTTTGATCAGCGAGGATCTGGACGAGATCCTCGAACTGTCCGACCGCGTGCTGGTGATGTCGGAAGGCCGCATCGCCTATGAGACGCCGATCGCGACGCTGGATGTGGGCGAACTCGGCCGGCACATGGCGGGGCACGCGTGATGGTCGAGATACAAGCATCGCCATTTCCGTTCCGGCTCGACCCCGCCCGCGCGGCATTGATCATCATCGACATGCAGCGCGATTTCGTCGAGCCGGGCGGCTTTGGCGAAACGCTCGGCAACGACGTCTCCGGCTGCAAGGCGATTGTGCCGGTGGTGCGCCGGCTGCTGGATGCATGCCGTGAGGCGGGCCTCGCCATCGTCCACACCCGCGAATGCCACAGGCCCGATCTCTCCGACTGCCCGCCGGCCAAGCGCGAGCGCGGCAATCCCGGCCTGCGCATCGGCGATCTGGGTCCGATGGGGCGCATCCTGATCGCGGGTGAGCCCGGGGCCGCGATCGTCGATGAACTCATGCCGCTGCCGGGCGAGATCGTCATCGACAAGCCGGGCAAGGGGGCGTTCTACGCCACCGATCTCGGCGATCAGCTCGGCAAGCGCGGCATCACCCAGCTTATCTTTGCCGGCGTCACCACGGAAGTCTGTGTCCAGACCACAATGCGCGAGGCCAATGACCGCGGCTATGAATGCCTGCTGATCACCGACGCCACCGAGAGCTATTTCCCTGAGTTCAAGCAGGCGGCCATCGCCATGATCGTGGCCCAGGGCGGCATTGTTGGATGGGCCGCGACTTCGGACGATCTGATCGGCAAAATCGCATGACCAGGCCGATTGTCCTGCGCGATCTCATCACCGGCGGATGGGAAGATGTGGCCTTCGAGCCGTTTCGCGACGGCGTGACCATCCATCATATCTTGAAGGGCGAACCGGCGATCGCGCTGCTCCGGTACGAGCCCGGCGCGCGGGTTCCCCGGCACCGCCATGCGGGACTGGAAACGATCCTTGTCCTTGCCGGCACGCAGATCGACGACAACGGCGCCTATCCGGCGGGCGCCATGATGGCCAATCCGGAAGGCAGCGAGCATTCGGTCTGGTCCGAGACCGGCTGCGTGGTGTTGATCCAGTGGAACCGGCCCGTCATCATTCTGGACGACGAAGACCAAGGATAGACCCGTGCTAGCAGACCTGCCCTTCACCATTGCCTCCCTGCACACCGCCTATGGCGCGGGGGCGAGCGCCGCCGAGATCGTCGCCGAGTGTTTCCGGCGCATTGCGGCGGTCGACGATCCCGGTATATTCATCGAACTGTTCAGCCCGGCGGAAGTGAGCGAAGCGGCCGCAGCGCTCGGGGATTTCGATCCGGACGCCAGGCCGTTGTGGGGCATTCCCTTCGTCATCAAAGACAATATCGATGTGGCCGGAAAGCAAACGACCGCCGCATGTCCGGACTTCGCCTATACGGCTAAAGACGATGCGTTCGTCGTGGCTCGGCTGAAACAGGCCGGCGCGCTCCTCATCGGCAAGACCAACCTCGACCAGTTCGCCACCGGCCTTGTGGGCGTGCGCTCACCCTATCCGGCGCCGAAGAACGCGCTGGATCCGGCGATCGTTCCGGGCGGGTCGAGTTCGGGCTCGGCGGTGGCGGTCGCCCATGGAATGGTGACCTTCAGCCTGGGCACCGACACCGCCGGCTCGGGAAGGGTGCCCGCCGCGCTCAACAACATCGTCGGGCTCAAACCCACACTCGGCGCGCTGTCGGCCTCGGGCGTGGTGCCCGCCTGCCGGACGCTCGACACAATCTCGATCTTCGCCCTGTCGGTGGAGGATGCCTATGCGGTGTTTGCTGAAGCCTCGGCGTTTGACAGCCAGGACGCCTATGCCAGGCGGTTTCCGGCCACACCGCTCGGGCCTGTGGCCAAGGCGTTCAAGGTGGGTGTGCCGTCCCGAGAGACTATCCGGTTCCTCGGTGACGCTGTGCAGCAGGCCTCCTTCGAGGCGGCCCGGACAGCCATTGAAGCGCAGGGCGGCAAGATCGTCGAGCTCGATTTCGACCCCTTCTACGCCATCGCACGGATGCTGTACGAAGGCGTCTGGGTGGCCGAGCGCTACACCGTTGTGGAGGCGTTGCTGAAGCAGAACCCAGGCGCGCTCCATCCGGTCACCAGGGCGATCATTTCGAAAGCGGAGAATTTCTCTGCCGCCGATGCGTTCCGGGATTTCTACCGCTTTGCCGATCTCAAGCGGATTGCCGAGCCGCTGCTCGCCTCGGTCGATCTGCTCTGCGTGCCGACGATCCCCACCTTCTTCGCGCTCAAGGACCTGGAAGCGGACCCGGTCGGCCCCAACAGCCATTTCGGCACCTACACCAATTTCGTCAACCTGATGGATCTCTGCGCCATCGCCGTGCCGATGGGCCAGCGAAGTGATGGCCGTCCGGCCAGCGTGACGCTGATCTCAAAGGCCGGGGATGATGGCCGGTTGGCGTCAATCGCGGTCCGGCTGCATGGCCATGCGGGGGGCAGCATGGGCGCGACGGGCTGGCCGGCGCCCATTCCTGTGGAACGGGCCACTGACGTGAGCCCCGGGGAAATCGCGGTTCTGGCGGCAGGCGCGCACATGTCCGGCCTGCCGCTCAACAAGGAACTCACAAAGCTCGGCGCTCGCTTCCTCAAGGCATGCAGGACTGCGGGCAATTACAGGCTCTATGCGCTCGAAGGCGGCCCGCCGTTTCGCCCGGGCCTGGTCCGCTCTGAAGAAGGCGCGGGAATCAACATCGAGGTCTGGGCGCTGCCCAAGGCCGCGTTCGGCGAATTCATCGCGGGCATTCCCGCACCGCTCGGCATCGGCACGGTGACGCTCGCAGATGGAACCAGCGTGAAGGGCTTCATCTGCGAACCGTCGGGTCTCAAGGGCGCACGCGACATCACCCACTTCGGCGGCTGGCGGGAATTTGTCGAAGCGGGCGCCCCGCCTGCCGCATGATCCTCCACCGGTTCAGTCGGCCGGTTCGAGCAGGATGCCGTCGAAGAAGGCTGCCAGTTTGTCATGGGCATTGAACGGCAGGATGTGGGCGACATACTGGTCGGGGCGCACGATCACCAGGCATCCGTTCTTCCGGTCGATCCCGCGCGCGCCGAAAATGCCCGGCCCGGCCTTCAGGTCCGGGCAGAACATCTTCTCATAGTCGACAAGGCCGAGCTTGCCTTTTTGCGGCTTGAGAAGGGCGGGCAGCGTTTCAAGCGCCAGTTCGCGCGTGCCCTGCTGGAAGATCGCGCGAAAATCAATCACCGCGTCGATGTCCTCGTCGGGCCGGGTGAAACGGCGCACCGGCGATCGAGGGTCGTCGGCAAGGAACCGGCAGAGACCGGCAATCGCCGAATCGCCGGACGCCGGATCCTCATAGGGGCAGAAGGCAAAGAGCCGCCAGCGCGCATCCGCCTTCACCACGTGACCGAGGTGCACCGGCTTGGCATCGGCAAGCCGGACCACCGGGGCGGAATGGAACCGGGTCCCGATTTCAAAGCCCGGCGCAAGCGATTGCCATGTTGCCTCACCTGTCAGCGTCGAGGCGTCGTACTTGACCGACATGCCCGCCGTATAGCGGCCGTGCTGGATGAAATAGCGCTGGAATTTCGGCGCCTCGCCGTTCTCGCCATCGCCGGTTTCGGGCCGCTCGCTCATGATCCGCGACCATTCACGGTCGAAATCAATGAGGTCCTTGGCGACGGCCTGGCGCTCGGCGGAGTAGCTGTGCAGGATGTCCGGAGCTGAGCGGCCCTGTAGCACGGCTGCCAGTTTCCAGCCGAGATTGAACGCATCGCCCATCGACACATTCATGCCCTGGCCGGCCTTGGGGCTGTGGGTGTGGCAGGCGTCGCCGCAGATGAAGACATGCGGCAGACGCGTGGCGACCTCGTTCTCAGGAACGTCGTCGAACTTGTCGGTCAGGCGCTGGCCGATCTCGTAGACCGACCACCAGGCCACATCCTTCACGTCGAGCGAATAGGGCCGGAAGATGCGCTGCGCCGCCGCGATCAGGTGGTCGATGGTGATGTTGCGGTTGGCGACGCGCTCGCCGGACTTCAGCTTGTCGAGCTCGATGTAGAGCCGGGTCAGATAGCCGCCTTCGCGCGGAATGATGATGATATTGCCTTCGCCGGCCGACTGAATCAGGGTCTTGCAGCGGATATCGGGAAAGCTGCTGACGGCCAGCACGTCCATGACGCCCCAGGCCTGGTTGGCGGAATCGCCGGTGAGTTCCCGGTCGATGGCCTTGCGCACCGCGCTGCGCGCGCCGTCGCAACCCACGACATAGCGCGCCTTAAGAGTAAACGTCTCGCCTTCGCGGTCCGCCCTTTCGAGCGTGGCGGTCACCGGATAGTCGCCGCCTGCGGGATCGATTGTCAGGCCCGCCAGTTGGATGGAATAGTCCGGCTCCAGCCGTGAGGGGGAGTTGCGCATCACTTCGAGATACATGTCGTGCACGCGGGCCTGGTTGAGGATCATGTGTGGCATTTCCGAAAGCCCGTCCTCGACATCCTGGATGCGGCCATTGCGGACAATCCGGTCCGGGGTTTTCGGATCCGGCTTCCAGAAGGTTGTCTCGTTGACCCAGTAGCCCTGCTTGAGGATCTTTTCGGCGAAATCGAACGCGTTGAACATCTCCATAGAGCGGCAGGAAATGCCGTCCGCCTGGCCCTTGTCCATCGGACCCGCCCTGCGCTCGACAATTCGCGTCCTGATGTCGGGGAAAGCGGCAAGCTGGGCTGCGAGGGTCAGGCCGGCCGGGCCGGTGCCGACGATCAGCACATCCACCGGTTCGGAAAAACCCGGGTCGGACAACGGCCTGCCGGGCGCGGCATCGTGAATGTGAGGGTCGCCTGGACGAAAGCCGTTTTGATGATATTGCATTGCCACTCTCCCAAAGTAATATGTGTACTTATTAATAGCCCGGAAGCGGCGATGAATCAAATGATATGTACAGATATTATTTTCGGGTAGACTGGCTTCGGGCATCGCAATTTCATGGCGCTGCCGCGACGGTTGGCGCAATAGCGAGAGACACGATGCCCCATGTTTCAAAAATGCCCGGACATCTCATCCGGCGGCTGCACCAGATCTCGACCCATGTCTTCATGACGCGCACCAGGGAAGCAGGCTTTGACCTTACGCCCGTGCAATATGCCGCCCTTGACGCGATCCGGCAGAGCCCGGGGATCGATCAGGCCGGTCTTGCCGATGCGGTCGCCAAGGACCGGGCGACCATCGGCGCCGTGGCCGATCGGCTGGTGCACAAGGGGCTCGTCAGCCGCAAGGTCAACGCAAGGGACAAGCGCGCGCGCAAACTGGCGTTGACGGAGGAGGGGGAGGCCCTGGTGGCCACTCTGACGCCGCTCGTCGAAGCGCTTCAGAAGGAAATTCTTACCGGCCTTGACGAGGCCGAGTACAGAATGTTCGTCGAACTGGCCGCCAAGGCGGCGAGGGCGACGGGATCCGTCGCGGGGGATTGAGCAGGGAATTTTGCCGCCCCGGCAAACCGGAGCGGCGTATGCTCTACTGGAACATCGCCTGGGGAATGATCAGCGCGATCTGCGGGAAGACGATGATCGCCAGCAGGCCCACCGCCATCGCGATCCAGAACGGGATGACGCCGCGGAAGATCGTCGCCATCGGCACATCCTGGGCAACGCTCTTGACCACAAAGACATTGAGGCCGACCGGCGGGGTGATCATGCCCATCTCGATGACGATGACGGCGATCACGCCGAACCAGATCGGATCGAAGCCCATGCCGGTGATGATCGGAAAGAAGATCGGCGTCGTCACCACCAGCATCGCCAGCCCGTCCATGAACATGCCCAGCACCAGATAGGCGAGGATGATCAACATCAGAACCCCGTAGGGACCGAGACCCGCCGATGTCATCGCCTCGCCCAGCGTTGCGGGCACATAGGTGAGCGCCAGGAAGGGATTGAGCACGCTCGCGCCGATGATGATGAGATAGAGCATCGCCGTGGTGCCCACGGTTGCGGTGATGGCCTGCTTGAACGCGCGCCATTCCAGCTTGCGCATGGCGAGAGCCATCAGGATGACCAGCCCGGCGCCGACACCGGCGGCCTCGACCGGCGTGAAGACGCCGAGATAGATGCCGCCGATGGAGACGACGATCACAATCAGCAGCGGAAACGCCCTGAGCAGCGCCATCATGCGTTTCGCCATCGGCACCCATTCGCCGCGCGGACCGGCCTTCGGGTCGATGAAGGTCATGAGCCCCACGGCCGCCATGAACAGGAGCGTCAGCAGCAGACCGGGCAGAATCCCTGCCATGAAGAGCTGGCCGATGCTTTCCTCGGTGAGAATGGCATAGAGCACGAAGCCGGTGGATGGCGGGATGAGAAAGCCGAGCGTGCCGCCCGCGGCAATGGCCCCGGTCGCCAGTGCGTCGGAATAGCCGAAGCGCTTCATTTCCGGCAGGGCAACCTTGCCGATGGTCACCGCGGTGGCCACCGACGATCCGCTGACGGCGGCAAAGGCGGCGCAGCCGAGGATGGAGGCGGAGGCGAGACCGCCGCGCAGCCAGCCGACCCAGGCGAAGGCTGCTTCGTACAGACGGCTGCTGAAACCCGCGACCGACGCGATATTGCCCATCAGGATGAACAGCGGGATCACCGTCAGATTATAATTCGACGTTGCCGAGAAGGCTTCCGTCACAAACATGGCGTTGGCGGAGCGGCCGCCGCTGATCAGCATCGTGCCGAAATAGCCCGCGGCCAGCATCGCCATGCCAACGGGCATGCGAAACACCATAAGGCCGAACATGGCCAGAAGGCCACCGACCCCGATCATGAAATCACTCACTGCTGGCCACTCCCGACCGGAGGATGTCGACGAGCTGGATCGCCAGCACGATGGCGTAGAGCGCTGCACCCAGCACGAGAAGTCCGTAGAATGGCCAAAGCGGGATGCTGAGCATGTTGGTGACGTCGCCATATTCGGCGGCGTCGGTGAGCTTGCCCCACGCGCGCCAGCCCAGAAGCGTCAGCAGATAGATAGAAAGGCCGCGCGCCACGATGTCGCCGGCAAACCGGCCGAACGCGCCGATAAGCCCGTCAAAGACATCGACCCTGATATGCATTTGCCTTTGCGCAGCACCCGGCATGGCCAGCATCACCACGGCGACCGAGACCAGTTCGATGATCTCGTTGGAGCCGAGAATCGGCGCATTGAAGAAATAGCGCATGACGACTCCAGCAAACGTCACCAGCAGCAGCAGGCCCAGCGCCAGCGACGAAGCAAGGGTCAGCATGCGCACGGTCCATTCGACAGGTGTCGAATGGACCAGATCATGTCTTGGTGTGCTCAAGACCGGCTCACTTGCTCTTCAGCGCATCGACGAAGGCTTGGGCCGCAATCCCTTGAGCCTCGGCTTCGGCGACCACGGTGCCGACAACCGGCGCTGATGCAGCATTGAATTTTGCCGCTTCATCATCGGAAAGCGTGATCACTTCCTTGCCTTCCGTTGCGGCAAAGCCGGAGAGCGCCTTGTCGGCGATCCCGAGCCAAGCGGCGTTGCCGTTGACGGCGGCTTCGCGGCCGGCTTCCAGAACGACTTTCTGATGCTCTTCGCTCAGATCATTGAAGCTGTCGCGGTTCATGATCAGGAAGAAGCTGGAGATGGTCGTTTCCATGCCGACGGTGATGTAGTTGGTCACTTCGGCAAGCTTGAAGGCGCCGAGCGTTGTGGCGTCGGTCATGGCGCCGTCGATCACGCCGGTCTGCATGGCGTTGTAGATTTCAGGCGCGGGCATCGACACGGGCGAGGCGCCCCATGCTTCCACGACCAGGCCGGCATTGCGCGAAGGGACCCGGATCTTGAGACCCTTGAGGTCTTCCATGGCGCGGATCGGCTTGTTCGCCGTGAAGATCACGTTCGGCGCATTGTTCCAAAGCCCCAGGAGCACGACGCGCTTGTATTCATCCGACAGCATGTCGATGTTGGCAAGGATGCTCGCGGTGCCGGTCTCGGCGGAAATGACGCCCGGAAGTTCGGTCAGCAGTGTCTGGGGAAATGTCGAAGCGGTGTAGCCCGGCAGGCCGAAGGCGATGTCCGTCACGCCGTCCACGGCACGGCTGTATTGCTCCCTCGGACCCGGCCCGAGTTCTCCGCCCATGAACACGCTGACGGTGACTTCGCCGTTGGTCTCGGCCGCGACCTTCTCGGCAAACGGCGTGTAGGCCGCATCGACGACGAAGTGGCTCGGCGGCTGAAAGTCGGCGAGCTTCAGATCAGCCGCTGAAACGGCTCCGGTCACAAGGCCCAGCGCTGCGACGGCGCCGGTGATGGCTTTGGAAATTCGCATGGTCTTCCTCCCTGGTTAAACGTCCAGCCGAAACCAACACGGATTCGGAATGTCAGTCCTCCCTACAAGTCCAAGGCCTGTGAAGCCATTCCAAAGACATGCTGTGCATATAAATTGAGGCTATAGTCAACCTTCGAAATCGCTTACCAGCGCGATCAGTCTTGCCTGCGATGGCGTTGGTTTCCAGCCGCGGCGGGTGGTGATCCCGATCGGTCGAGCCGTGTCGGACAATTCAAAATCGATGCGCGCGATTCGTCCGGCCTTGATCTCCGCCTCGGCCTGCAGGGCTGACACGCAGCCCAGATGATGGCTGTTGACCAGCAATTCGCGAATGAGGATGAGCGACGCCGTTTCGACAATGCTTTCTGGCGTCTTGAGGCCCGCGCTGGAAAACATCCGCTCGAAATGGTCGCGGGTCGGCGTTCCCGCGGCAGCCACCGCCCAGGGATAAGTGATGAGATCCTCGACGCCCAGTCCCGATTTGCCGGCCAGCGGATGAGCGGGCCCCGCGACGATCGCCAGGGTGTCATCGAACAAAGGCGTCTGTTCGACGTCGCCGATCGGGGCGGGGTTCCGCAAGGCGCCGATGAGGAAATCGATTTCGCCGTTCCTCAGGCCGGAAATCATTTCGTCATAAGGCCCGTCAAGAACGCGCAGCGGCAGCCGCGGCCAGTCCCGCCGGAACTGTGCGATCACCCTGGGCAGGAGATAGGCCCGCGACAAGGGCATCGCGCCTATCACGATGCGTCCGGTTTCGCGGCCGAGCGCCTCGGCGATTTCCATGTCCGCCTGAACCAGCTCCGCTTCCATCAGGCGCGCGGCGCTGGCAAGCAATTGTCCGCCGCGTGTCGCCACAATCCCCGCCGAGGTGCGCTCGAACAGCGGCCGCAAGGCTTCCTTTTCCAGCTGGCTGACAGCGCGGTGAACGGTCGGCTGCGCAATGCCGAGCCTTCTTGCGGCCAGGGTGAAATTGCCGGTCTCGCGAACCGCGATCAGGGCTTCAAGCTGCGACGCCGTCGCGGTCAGCCTCAAGCGGGGCGCAACCGACAGGAACGCCGCGTCGATGATCGATAGCGCCCGGCCGATGCGTCCGGCATGCACGGCGCCAAGGTGGGTCGCGAACACCCCCTGCGGCGTGCGGTCGAACAAGGCGGCGTCGAATTCCGCTTCCATCTTGTTGATCGCCTGGGTCACGGCCGGCTGCGACAACCCGCATTCCCGCGCGGCCTTGCTGATCGAAGCCAGTTCGGCGACCGCGAGGAAAATCCGCAGATGGCGAATATTGTGATTCACGGCACGGCCCTGTCCGCGGACAGGGCGTCCAAAATCCGGTCGGCCCGGTCGGCGAGATCCGCCGTGCCGCCACCGAGATCAAGGCCTGCGATCTGCGCCTGCCATTCGGCGATGGCGTCCGACATGCGCGACGGCAATCCCAGCTCGGCAATGGTCCTGGAGACTTCCTGCATTTCCGCCGCCCGCCTTTCGCCGTGAACCATCATCCGCTCAAGGCTGTAGGCGGAGCGCGTCGCCCAGTCAAATCCCGGATCGGACGCCTGAAGCGAGGCCAGGACATCGCCCTCGACGCCCGCGCGCCGCGCCGCCAGCAGGCATTCGCCGGTCAGCGCTTCCAGCCCCTTGATCATCACCGAACGGAACATCTTGATGGAGGACGCCTGTCCCACCGTGTCGCCTGCCAAAGCCGGTTTCATGCCAAGCGCTTCGAGCAACGCGACCGCAGCGACGGTCTCCGGGCCGGAGACCAGCAGGGGTGTCCGGTGCCGTTTCGGATGAACCGGCGCCATCACCGCGACATCGACATAGACGCCGCCGGTCGCTTCAATGGTACGGGCGGCTTGGCGTTTGGTTCCCGGCGAGCAGGAATTGCAGTCAAACCACAGGGCGCCGGGACGGAGATAAGGTGCGCACGCCTGCGCGGCAATCAGCGCCTGATCGGCAGTAACCAGGCTGAAGATGACAGGCACGCCGGCAATTGCATCAGCGGCGGTTTCGGCGATCGTAACGCCTGAATTGCGGCCTCGCGCGTCGAGCCCGGCCCGTCCTTCGGGGTGGCGGACCTTTACGTCGAAAGCGGCGATGCCGCCGTCATAGGTCTCGCGCCATCCCGAGGAAAAGGCTTCCGCCGCCTCGCCAAATCCGATGGTCGCCAGTTGTTCCGGCAGCTGTGTCATGGCTCGGGCCTCCCGCATTTTGCTGCGCCAAATCTGGCAGAATTGGAGCATCCAATCCACACGCTATAGCAAAATCTTATGTCAGGCGCGCGGCATTGAAATTGCCCCTGCGGCCTGGAGCGCGCAAAAATCAGCCAACCGGAAGGGAGAGTTCCAGATGCCTGTGAAGAAAACGGCGCTCGTCATCAGCGCCCACGCCGCCGATTTTGTCTGGCGCTGCGGCGGCGCCATCGCCGCCCATGCCGAGCTTGGCTATGACGTCACCGTGCTTTGCCTGTCCTTCGGCGAGCGCGGCGAAAGCGCCAAGCTGTGGAAACAGGAAGGCATGACGCTTGAGAAGGTCAAGGATGCCCGCCGCAAGGAAGCCGAGGAGGCCGGCAGGGCACTCGGGGTGCATGATCTGGTGTGCCTTGATCTCGGCGATTATCCGCTGGAACTTGGCCGTGAAGACAAGAACCGGGTTGTCGACGTGATCCGCAAGGTGCAGCCGTCCTTCATGCTGTCGCATTCCAAATATGATCCCTACAACACCGACCACATGTATGCGACTCAAGTCGCCCTCGAGTGCCGGATGATCGCCCAGGCCTGGGGCCACAATCCCGGCGAAAAGGTGCTGGGCGCGCCGCAGCTCTATCTGTTCGAGCCGCATCAGACCGAGCAGATGGGATGGAAGCCCGATACATTCCTCGATATCACGCCGGTATGGGAGAAAAAGCGCGCGGCCATCGAATGCATGCAGGGCCAGGAGCACCTCTGGGAGTACTACACCAGGGTGGCGATGAACCGGGCCAACCATTTCAAGCGCAATTCGGGCGGCCAGTCCGGGGGGCGGGACTGCAAATATGCCGAAGGGTTTGAATCGATCTTTCCGCGCACAGTGGACGAGCTGTGAGCCTGCGCTGCGGCGACAAGCCCCTATTGGAGAACTGACATGACTGAACCCTGCTTTGACCTGGCGCATCTGGCCCATGTCGAGATGTACACCGACAAGTTCGAGGAAAGTCTCGACTTCTTCACCCGGGTCTATGGGCTCACCGTGTCAGGTCAGGATGAGAAGTCGGCCTATCTGCGCGCCTGGGACGATTACGAGTTCCACAGCCTGAAGCTGACCCGGCACCACACCACCGGCGTCGGCCACATCGCCTATCGCGCCTCATCGCCGGAAGCGCTGGAGCGGCGCGTGGCCGCCATCGAGGCAAGCCGCTTCAAGACCCTCGGATGGGTCGACGGCGATCTCGGTCACGGCCGCGCTTTCCGGTTCGAGGATCCGTTTGGCCACGTCTTCGAGATCTACTGGGACACGGTCAAGTATCAGCCGGATGCCGCGCACACGCCGGCGCTCAAGAACATCGCGAGCCGGTTTCATGCGACCGGCGCCTGTCCGCGCCGCATCGATCACCTGAACCTGCTCGCGACCGATGTGAGCGAGTTCCGCGCCTTCATGGAAACCTGCCTCGGCTCCCGGGTGACCGAGATCATCCAGCTCGACAATGGCCGGCTGGGCGGCTGCTGGTTCACGATCAACAACAAGACCTATGATCTGGCCTGCACCGAGGAACATGGCGGCGGCGTGGGGCGTCTGCATCACGTCACCTACGCGACCGATACCCGCGAGGACATCCTGCGCGCCGCCGACATCTTCCTCGAAAACGGCGTTCACATTGAAACCGGACCGCACAAGCACGCCATTCAGGGCACCTTCTTTCTCTATGTTTGGGAACCGGCGGGCAACCGCGTGGAACTGGCCAATTCCGGCGCAAGGCTGATGCTGCAGCCGGACTGGGAGCCGGTGGTCTGGACAGAGGCCGACCGCAAGAAGGGCCAGGCCTGGGGTCTCAAGACAATCCCGAGTTTTCACACGCATGGAACGCCGCCCGTGGGCGAAGACCACTGAGGGGATCATAATATGCCGGTCGTCACGCAATCCATAGAACGCGCCAGTGCGGAAATCATCCGGGAGTTCGGTCTTGCCGGAGTCGCCACCGTGCATGAGGCCATGGGGCGCTCGGGCCTGATGAAGGCCGCCATGCGCCCGATCCAGCAGGATGTCGCGATCGCGGGTTCCGCGGTGACGATCTCGGCTGCGCCCGGCGACAACTGGATGATCCATGTGGCCATCGAGCAATTGCGCGAAGGCGACATCATGGTTCTGGCGCCCACCGCGCCCTGCGACATGGGCTATTTCGGCGACCTGCTTGCAACCTCCGCCATGGCGCGCGGCTGCAAGGCGCTGGTCATCGATGCCGGCGTGCGCGACACACGCGATCTGCGCCGGATGGGATTTGGCGTGTGGTCGACGGCGGTGTCGGCGCAAGGCACGGTCAAGGAAACACTCGGCAGCGTCAACGTGCCGATCGTCTGCGCCGGCGCGCTGGTCCATCCCGGCGACATCATTGTCGCCGATGATGACGGTGTCTGTGTCGTCCCGCGTGCCGATGCGGAAGCGGTGCTGGCGGCAACGCGCAAACGGCTTGATGCGGAAGAAGCCAAGCGCCTGCGCCTTGCGGCAGGCGAACTGGGTCTGGACATTTACGACATGCGGCCCCGGCTGGCCGAAAAGGGCCTGAAATATGTCTGACGGCATCCCCTGCCTGTGGATGCGCGGCGGCACCTCCAAGGGCGCGTTTTTTCTCGAGCGCGACCTGCCGGAGACAACCCAGGACCGTGACGCGCTGCTGCTGCGGATCATGGGCTCGCCCGACCCGCGCCAGATTGACGGCATCGGCGGCGCCGATCCGCTGACCTCGAAAGTGGCCATCCTGTCGCCCTCGACGCGGGACGATGCCGATGTCGACTATCTGTTCCTGCAGGTCTTTGTCGACCAGGCGCTGGTCTCTGGCGCGCAAGGTTGCGGCAACATCCTTGCCGCTGTCGGCCCCGCGGCGATCGAGCGGGGGCTGGTGAGCGTCACAGGCGAGATCACCCCGGTGCGCATTCACATGCTCAACACCGGCGAAGTCGCCACTGCACGGATTTCGACGCCGAATGGCCGGGTGAGCTATGCGGGAGACGCGGCGATCGACGGCGTTCCGGGCACCCACGCGCCTGTGCCGCTGATGTTCGAGAACATTGCGGGCTCGATGTGCGGCGCGCTGCTGCCCACGGGCAACCATGTTGACAGGATTGACGGCATCGACTGCACCCTGATCGACAACGGCATGCCCTGCGTCATCCTGCGGGCTTCCGATCTTGGACGCACCGGCTATGAAGGCCGCGAGCAGCTCGACGCCGATACGACCCTCAAGACGCGGCTCGAAACCATCCGCCTTCAGGCGGGCGAGATGATGAGGCTCGGCGATGTCACCGACAAGCCTGTGCCCAAGATGACGCTGGTCTCAAGGGCCCGTTCTGGCGGCGCCATCAATACCCGCAGTTTTATCCCGCACCGCTGCCACGCCACCATCGGCGTCTTTGCCGCGGTCAGCGTCGCCACGGCTTGCGTGCTTGAGGGCTCGCCCGCCAACAGCCTGGCAGATCTGCCAGGGGACGGCCGTTTTTCCATCGAGCATCCGACCGGCGCCGCCGAGGTGCTGATCACCCTGGACAGCCATGGCCAGGTGACGGGGGCGGGCACATTGCGGACCGCAAGAAAGCTTATGGACGGTCTGGTTTTTCCTTAAACGGTCGTCGCCTGGCCGCAGTCCAGCCTGTTCCCGGGCGAGCTCTTTTTATCACGTCCACTTCGATACGGTCCCCGCAGGAGCCTGGGCGGGAAAACTTGGCTTGACCCGCGCGGCCATCAGACTCAAGTTGAAAGGAGGAATCGCAAACGGGGATTGCCGGTTTATGCAAGAGATGATGAATGCCCTGGACGGCGTCAGTATACGATGAATTCAGACACGACCGATCAGACGGACGTTGTGGAATTTCTCAGCGATCCGCAAACACACGGAATCGACACACCGGTCGAATTGGTCACAACGCATTCGGCCTACGTGTTTCTCGCCGGCGATTTCGCGTTCAAAATCAAGCGTGCGGTCAAATACAACTACCTTGATTTCAGCACGCTCGACACCCGCCGAAAGGTCATTGCGCATGAGCTTGCCCTGAACGCCCCGGCGGCGCCTGCGATCTATGACCGCGTGGTGACGATCACCCGCGAGGGTCCGGGCCGGCTGGCCCTCGACGGCAAAGGCAAACCGGTGGAATATGCGCTGCGGATGCACAGGTTTCGCCGCGAAGACGAATTGACCTCCATCGCTGACGCCGGAAACCTGACGAATGATCTTGCCGAAAAACTGGGCCACGTCATCGCCGGTCTTCACGCCGCCGCCGAGAGACGGTCCTCCGATGGCGCGGTTCTGATTGGCGAAATCATCGAGGAGTTGCGGGAGGCGTTGGGACCCATGGAATCGACCCTCGGCGAGGACAGGCTGGCGGTCTATTTCAGTCAGGTTGACCAAGCCTTTGGCGACGTGGCTTCCCTCTTGTCGCAACGGTCCGGCGAGGGGCGCGTGCGGCGGTGCCACAGCGATCTGCACTTGAAAAACCTGGTCATGATTGACGGGCAGCCGGTGCCCTTTGACGCCCTCGAGTTCGACGAGCGGCTGGGCACCTGCGACACCTTTTACGACTTCGCCTTCCTTGTGATGGATCTGCTGCACCGGGGCCTGACCGAGCAAGCCAATGTCTTGCAGAACAGCTATCTTGGGAAATCGCGAGATTTCTCCGGGCTCGCCACTCTGCCGCTGTTCTTGAGCATCCGCGCCGCGATCCGCTGCATGGTTGCGGTGCAATCCATGTCCGGCGCGGTGGCCGGCGAAATCGCCCGTGACGCACAGAGTTACCTTGATCAGGCCACAGGTTTTCTCTCCCCGTCGCCACCAAGGCTGGCGGCAATCGGAGGGCTCTCCGGCACCGGCAAGACCACGATTGCCGTTCGAATCGCTCCGGGCCTGGGGCCTTCTCCCGGAGCTGTCCACCTGCGCAGCGATCTGGAGCGCAAGGCGATGTTCGGTGTCGAGCCGCTGGTCAGGCTGCCTCAAGAAGCGTACCGGTCCGAAGCCAACCGGGAGATCTACGCGCGGTTGTTGAACGAGGCAGAGCAGGTCTTGCTGGCCGGCCACAGCGTCATCATCGACGCAACCTTTCTCGCCGGGTCTGACCGCGAGGCGATAGGCGAGCTCGCCGCTCGCCTGCGTGTCCCGTTTGACGGCATCTGGTTGAACTCAGATCCTGCCACGCTCGAACGCCGCATCGCCAGTCGCACCGCAGATGCCTCCGATGCGGATAGGGATGTGTTGCGCGCGCAACTCAAGCGTGGGCCCGGGCCGGTGGCCTGGACCGAAATCGACGCAAGTGGCGAGCCGGAGCAGGTCGCTGAATTGGTTAGAGCAACCCTGTCAAAGGTGTGAGTGCGCCGTGGCATTGACAAACCATGATGACAGTGCGACCGAGCGTGGATTGATTGGGCGGTGACGCTCGACAGATTTGCTTCTTCTGCTGCCTCCCTGCCCAAATGGGTGGTCATCGCATCCGCTGCAGTGCCTCCCACCGGTTTCCTGCTCGCCGTTGAGACTTTCAATTTTTGTTGAAACTGCTTTCACATGGAGCCCTGTGGAGCGATTGAGATAAAAATGGTCAGCCCGAAGTCCGGGAATCTTGGACCGTTGCCACCTTCCGTTTTGATGCAGCCTTTAGTTTCTCTTCAAGCCTGGTCTTGACGATCGGGAAATTGTCTTCTGAGCAGAAAATCGCATCGAGGGTCAGGGCTTTGCCCTTCAACAGGATACAATGCCGTTTGGGGTCTGCTTCGAGCTTTTGAATGGCATGCCACCGGGTGAAGCGCGAGGAGTTGCTTTGGGCCAGAAGTCCCGCGCCGGCCGCCGCGGGGCTGCGCGCCAGCACGCCGAGAACAATCGCCATCGTCCGGCCGACCCTCGCGCGCTGGTCAACGACCCTGGAGCGGACGCCGTCTTCGGTGAATTCAAAACTGACCGTCATCCGGTTGTTGAAAAACAGCAAGATGGCAACCAGCATCAGGACCGCCAGAATGGCCAGGACGCCGACCATTGCTCGAAGGATGGCGCCGAGATCATCCAGACTGCCCTCGATCCATGCCAGCCCGACCAGCAGCAGCGTCAGAATGCCAAGCGGAATCAGGACAACGGCGGCAAGTTGCCTGACAATGACCGGTGTCGACAGCAGGGGCACTTCGATGGTCCAGGCGAGGGGGTCCGACATCATCACAACTCTGTTTCCCATTGTCGATCATAGCCCCGCAATTCGGCTCCGGTATTGACCTCGGTCAATGATCGGCGAGCGCAAAGCTGATGTCCTTGGGTAGTGCGGAAACTTCCGGTCGGCGGAAGGCAGGGATAAGAGAAATCGCTTTCATGGGGTTGCGGCAGGTTTCACCAGTTTCGGCGGCGGCGTCCTTGGCGTCAGGTCGCCGAACCGCGTTCATTCTGCTGTTTGCCGCCTGTCTCGCATTCATGGTGCCGCATGCGGCGAGCGCCGACGACGAGGCGGAGCAGAAAATCTACCAGGAAATGCATTCGGAGGTGAAAAGCACCTTCGATGTCGTCAAGGGCAAGTTTGATGAGCTCTACGACAAGCTCGCATCCATCCGCAGCTCTGTGACCAACTGGCGGCAAGCCACAACCAGGCGCACCCAGGACGCTTCGATCAAGGACATCAATGATCTTTTTGAGGGTGAACTGGTCGCCGGTCGCGATGAGCTGCTCAAGAAGGTCTTCAGCGCGGAATTCGTCGAGCAGATGAAGAAGGTCGAGGCGGAGCTCGGCATCCAGATCGGCATCCCCGATACGGAAACACTTCTCAAGATGCTTGTCGACAAGCAGGGAAGGGAAAAGCTCTACGGCTATATGTACCAGTTGAGCGGTTACGAGCGGACCCTGCGCAACAGCGGGGTTTTCGACAAGCTCGACAAGATCAAGGCCCGGTTAGAAAAGGGATCGGCCTATATCGGCAAGGCCGGAGACATGCTCGATTTCGTCGCCCTGTTCGACCCGTCCAACGTCGACCCGGACTCCCCGATCAGCAGTCTCAATGCCATCGGCAACGTACTTGGCAAAATGAAGGATTTCACCAGCGCGATCCCCGGCTTTGGCCACCTCCTGGATTTCTACATCGACGCGACCAGGCAGTTCACCGAAGCGCTCGGCGAGCTGAACAAGAAGATCCTGGATGCGCGTGATGGTTCGATCTGCGGTCAGCTTGGAGTTCTGTCGACGGAGCTGAAGGCCCTTGATGAGCACATCAAGGGTGGCGCCTGCATCAATTTCTATACCAATTACGAGCTGCAGGCCCTGCTCAAGCCCTTGCTGGTCTGGACCAATGCCGAAAGCAACGAGACTTTTTTCTACGACAAGGACCACGACGTCGCCGCCTATCTGACCGCGGGCAATCAGGCCGATCTGCTCGAACCTTTCCGGGCGCTGAGGGAAAGCGGGATTGCGTCCAACAGCGACCGCGCCACGGCGTCGGTGTTCATGTCGCTGGCCCGCGTGGTCACCCGGTCGAAGGCGGTCGTGGCCAAGCCCGAATGCGATGAATATGCGACGCTGTTTTCCGACAGGAACTTCCGGGCCGTCCTCGCCGAAGTCGGCGCACTCGACAGTGCCGGCGCCGTCAGTGCTCCGGGCGGGACGGTGCTTCAGCCGGCGATCACAAGTCCCGCGGAAATCAGCGGGTTGTGCCTGTATGATCCGCGCATGCGGCTGGTGATGCGCAACCTGGCGGATCGCTATCGCCATCTGGTCGCCGTCACCATCGATGTCTATCCGCTCGACCGGGCGCTCTCTCCCGTTGTAACTGAGGTCCGGATCGACGGCATTCCGCTTGTCTTCGGCGAAGCCGGAGCCGGCATGAGAAGGGTGGCCGGATTCACCCGGATCGAGGCGCTGGTCGATGCCCGTCACCCCATCAGCGTCGAGGTGGAGGCCGAGGGGTTCAGGCCGGCGCTCAAGACGCTGAGTCTTTCGGCACAACGCAGGTTCGCGACGATCTACATGGACCGCGAAGAGGCCGAGCCGGTTGCGCCGGAGGACGATGCTGCGGGCAAGGCGGACGCCGATGCGGACCAGCCGGAGGCGGCCGATGCCCCGGCGCCGGTCAGGCCCGATCCCGCAGTCAAGCAAACCGTTCCGGTTCCGGCCCCTGTTCCGCCCGTCGCAGTCGACGCGCCGCAGCCTGCGCGTCCGCAGCCGGTCCCGCGGGAACCGCAAGATCCTGCGGCGCAGCAGGCCACCGCACCCGCTACGCCAGGGGCGGCACTGCCCGCCGATCCGGTGGAAACTGCCGGAGATGTTCCTGCCCCGGCGGAAAGCGCGGAGACTGCGGGGGATGTGGTGGCCCCGGTGGAAGGCACAGAGACAAGCTCGGAATCCGGAGCTGATGATGCCGGCGATGCGGGTGCGCCGGTGGACCCCGCCGTTGCCGGCGCAGCCGATGCCAAAACCGAAATCGATGAAACGCCTGCTTCAGCAGACACGCCGGAGCAGGCCCCTTCAACTGCAGAAGCGGCCGGCGGAACAGCGGAAGAGGCAGGCAAGGCCGTGGCTGGAGCCGGCGATGCGACAGAGCCGGCGGCGCCAGGCGCCGACAACATCGTCGGCCTCTCCATTCCGCGCGCTCAGGTCTATCTCGGCGAAACCGTCCTGATCTCGACGCCCTATCGGGGCGAGGATCTGGCGTCGGACGGGGCGGATGATTGCGATCCGAACAGCACCAATCCGTTCACGGGTTGCGCTGTCACCCCGTCTGGAACCGGTGGCGCCAGCGTCTATATCGGTTCCCCCGACGAGGAGGAATGGGGCGGGCCGCAGCCGGCGATGGTGGAACTGCAATATATCTGGCACGGCAGCGAGGGCGTGAGCTTCGAGCCAACGACATCGACCGATGGCCGCACATCCGCAACGTTCGAGCGTATCGGCGACATCAAGATCTGGGCCCAGGTGGTCAAGCAGGGCTCGACAATCGCCGAGACCGAGCAGCAGACGATCAAGGTGCTGGCGCCATCCCTGTCGATCAGGTTCGATCCGGCTTCCGGGGCGAAGGCGGGATCGAAGATCAAGGCGACTGTCGTCGCGACCCCGATGGTTCTGTCCAGATACTGGACGGTGCGATGGCTGGAGCCGCCGACCTCCAACCGGGAGGAACTCAACGACAACGGCTCCGAAATCCGCTTTTCCGGTGCGGCGGGCAAGCCGGTAACGCTCGCGGCCACCGCCAATGTTGCTTATTACGGCGACGTAATTGGCTCGGTCACCAGCAGCTACAGTCTGGTGGCTGGCAGTCTCAATGTCACCGCCCGGTCGCGCGGGCCGCGGCCGCAAGTCTGGAACCAGGCCAGCGGCGGCCTGGTGGATGTGCCCGAGGGGCACTATGTCGACGGACAGGAAATCGACTTACGCGCCGAGTTCGCAAGCGGTGACGCGCCGGACGATGTCCGCTGGCTCTGGTCGGTCAATGACGGCACGTCGATCTCCAACGAGATATCGCAGACGCCGACGGTCTCGCGTTCCGAAGCGGGGCAGATCGAGGCGAAGGTGACGGCAACCGACAAGGACGGGATCGAAATCGCGTCGGGTTCGATCAGCCTGAGCGTGCAGCCGCAGGGGCAGGCGCCAAAGGACAAGGCCGGGCCGGCGGCAACCGCCACGCCGGCTCAGACGCCGGGGGCCGAAACCGCCGGGCCGGTTGCACGGGAGCCCGCCCCAACAGCGGAACAACCCGTCACATCCCCAGGGCAGCTTCCGTCCCAACAACCGGTGCCGGAACCTGTCATCCAGACGCCAGCGCCCGGTGCCACACCCGGTACGCCCTCACCTGCATCGGAGCCCGGCGCGACCGGTCAGGCAACGCCGCCGGCCCCGGTTCAGCCTGCCACGTCATCGCAGTCGCCATCGTCGCAGCCAAAGCCAGCCCAACCCGTAGCGCCACCTCAGCCGGCGCCGCCCCAACCGGTAGCTCCACCCCAGCCCGCCAAGCCTCCCGTCGTGGAAACCTGCGCGCCGGGCTCGCCGCACTACACAGCGGCGGTCGATCTATGGAGCAGGGGCCTGTCGATGCTTTCGGGCGGCAATGCCGAGGGCGGCGTTGCGGCGCTTGAGGCCAGTCTTGTGGTCTGTCCCGATCCGACGCGGCAGTCCCAGCTTGACGCCTTGCGCCAGCAGCTTGGCGGGGTAGGGGCTCCCGCCCCCCAACCGCCATCGCCTGTTGCAGACTGCCGCCCCGGCGGCAGCCTCCATGCCGAGGCCGTGAGCAACTGGCAGCAGGGGCTCGCGTTGCTGGCCGGCGGCAATGATGAAGCCGGCGTGGCGGCCCTTGAGCGAAGCCTCGGCCAATGTCCCGACCCGCAACGGCAGGCCCAACTCGACACGTTAAAACAGCAGCTGGCAGGCGCCGAAGTCCCGCAGCCCGAGGACGCTGAAGCATGCCGGCCGGGCGGTGACAGATATGTTTCAGCCCAGGATGCCTGGCAGCGCGGCATTGCCCTGATCGGGAGCGGCGAAGTGGGCGCGGGTGTCGCGCTCCTGGAAACGAGCGTCGGCGACTGCCCCGATGAAATGCGCCAGACCCAGCTTAAAGCGCTGAAGCAGCAACTGGGCATCTCCGAGGAAAGCGGCGCCGACGTGGCCGGAGACGCAGCCCAGCCGGATGCGCCGATGACGATCGAGGAAGCGATCAGGGATGCCGCCAAGGCCTGCGAGCCCGGCGGCGCGCGTTACGCAGAGGCTGAAGCAAGCTGGAGTCACGGCAGCGATCTGCTGGGGGCGGGAGAGCGGAGCGCAGGGCTGGCGGCGCTGCGCAAAAGCGTCTCGCTCTGCGCCGATCCTGACCGCATCGCCAATCTGGAGCAGGTGAGCGTGCTCATTGAAGAGGCCGAGGAGAAAGAGCGCCAGGCGCAGTTCGATGCCCAGCGCCAGGCCGAAGAGGCGCAGCGAGCGGCTGAGCAGGCGGCACAGGCACCGCAAACCCAATCGCCAGGCGCCGGCTTGACACCGCAATCGACGCGATACACCGGGACCGTCGAGGGTGCGCCGCAAAGCAGGCTCTCCATCGAATATTCCAATGGCCGGATCAACGGCCAGATCACCGGGATCTATGAAGGCGACCAGATCAATTTGTCCTTTCAGGGAAATGTTGACGGAAACCGGTTCAGCGTTCCCCTGAGCGGCTACCTGATCGATTCATCCGGCCGCTATGGGCGCGTTTCCATCACCGGCACGGTGTCTGGAACCTATGCCAACGGCGCCTTCACCGGGGACTGGAGTGCCGGAAACAATTACCAGTCCGATCGGGGCGGCTGGATAGCCAGCCCGCAATAGGAGGAACAGGCATGCCAAGGTCCAATCCGGGAGTGCGAGGGCTTTTGCTGCTCTTGCTGTTGTTTCACTTCTCCGGCAGCGGCGCTGTTGCCCTTGATCTCGGCAAGTCCGGCATCGGTCTCAATCCACCGGCGCAGGGCTGGAAACTTGAGGAGCACGACGACGCCGCGCTCAAGGTCTGGCATCTGCGCGCCGAAACCTGGGATCCGGCGCCAAAGGAATCCGGGCTGATCGCCGTCACGGTCACCTTTCTTGACGGCGATCCCTGGCCGGATATCGGGGCCATGCGCGACCGCGCGGCGGATATCGTTGCCGGTCAGTTGATGACCGCGGTGGTGGCGCGGACGCCGTTTGAGCTGGTCGCGGGCCGCTTCGAAATCGCCGGCGCTGACTTCGAAGGCGGGCTCGATCTGGTCTCGGAGGGCAACAAGCCAGTCAGCGCCCGCCTACTGCTGATCCGCACCCGAAGCGGCTTTCTCATGATCACCGCTTTCTCGGTTCTCCCTTTGAGCGAAAAACCGTTCACAGCCCTGTTTGGCGAAACCGGCATTCTGACCGCCTATGGCCCCGGGGCTGAAGGGTTGAACGCAACGCCTGTGAGGGCCGAGGCAACTGAGCCGGCTCCACGTGCAGCCGACCCTGCCGCGATCGAAGATCTGCTCAGACAGATGCAGCAGCAGTTCCAGCCGCCGGCAGGGACCGGCAATTGAGGGAGGCGAAGATGAAACGGTCCTTAGGTTTGAAGCGCGTCGCGCCCATCGTCTTGTTCGCCTTCTTTGGTGCGGCGATGCCGGCCTCGGCCGATTATGTCGGCAATCTCAATCCCAGCGGAGACAGCTATCTGACGCTGCGCCAGTACTCGTCCTCGAAATCGCGTGAGATCAGCCGCATGGGAGCCGGAACGATTGTCGAGGTTCTGGATGCGGATGGCGACTGGCTTTACATTGAAACCCAGGACGGGCGCATCGGCTGGGCGCACAGCAATTACATCCTGCCTGGTCTGCCTGACGGCGCTGCGTCACCGGGTGGTTATGCGGATGAGGCCGGAGATGTGCCAATCGAGCCTGATCGGCAGCCGGCTGCAGGCATGGGCGAACTGGTGGCGCCGGTCAGCCCGGCCGCACCGGATGAATTTGACTGGCTCGAGGGTCACATGATGCAGTTCCACAGTCCTGTGAGGGACGCAACGTTGGCCATCTACCAGAACGCCCGTTTCGGCACGGTGATCAGCTATCCGGCAAGCCTGTGGACAGCATTGCCGGAATCGGAAAATGGCGACGGCCGCCGCTTCGAAAGCCTGGACGGAACGGCCGAGATCACGGTCTATGCCGGCCACAATGCCCTGGAGCGGACCGTGCCGGAACTGCTCGGCGATACGCTCGGCAGCGGCTTTGAGAGCATCACCGCGACGAAGATGCAGGGCAACCGTTTTGAAGTCAGCGGCGTGCGCGATGGCCGCACCATCATCCATGCGGAAATTCTCGACGCTGCCAATGTGCAACATGTGGTCGAAATCTCGATGGATCCCTCCGTGGACGCCACGACGCAGCAGAGTCTGGCCGACATTGCCGCCTCGCTTCGCGTTGAGGCGGGCGCAATCGGCACACAGGGCGTATCTGCGCCGGAAGCAGACAAAGGCGCGATGGAACTGGCGTTCTGGAATACCATCAGCACCTCCATGGATCCGGCGGAATTCGAGGCCTATCTGGCGCAGTGGCCAAATGGCACCTTTGCCGCGTTGGCCCGGAACAAGATCAATCGACTCCGCAGCGGAGGGGCCCCGTCACCGGTCCCGACGCCCCAACCGCAGGCCGATCAGACGCGTGCAAACCCCACCGCGACGCTGGGCGCCACCGAGCCCCAGACGTTGATGGATTCAGGATGGTGGGTTGTTGTCGGGTCGTTTCCAACCGAACCCTGGGAACGACAAACCAGCGATTATGAAAGAACCCAAGCCACCGCAGCGCGTTGCGGCCTTGCCGTCTTCAACGATCTCTCTGCCAAATTCAGCGGCTTCAGATCAGGATACAATGTTTTCGTCATTGGCGCATTCGAGAGCAAATCGGTTGCCGACAGCATGCTGAAACAAGCGCGGAAGTGCTTTCCGGATGCCTATGTAAAAAATGCGAAGTATCTGGGTGAATGAGGCCGGCTCATGAGCCGGTGGGCCTCCAGACAATCATTTCCGGCACCCTGTGCCAGCAGGGCGCTGCAGCCCTGTTTGCTCGTTTGTCGAAATCGGCCCGCGATCGCTGGATTGTCACGCAATTCGACACCGGGTATCGGGCCGCATATCCGGCCGATGATATGTTTCCTTGATGTGCATCAATGTGGTCTGCCCCGGCTGCCGCAATACTGGCAGTCAGGGAGGATTGCCGATGTGGGAGACCATCATCAAGCCGGAGACGCTTCGTGCGACTGCTGAACTCACGTCCGGAGTTCGCGCCGCTTTTTCCTGGGAAAAAATCGAGAAGGAACTGCTCGACGGGCTTCCCGGCGGGGCGATCAATATCGCCTATGAAGCTGTAGACCGGCATGTCGCGCATGGTTTCGGGTCCGTCACGGCGCTTCGGTGGCTCGGCAAGTCGGGCGAGCGTCTGGATCTGAGCTATGCCGACCTCAGCGTCGCATCAGCGCGGTTCGCGTCGGTGCTGGCCAGCCATGGGCTTGGCCGCGGCGACCGGGTGTTTTCGCTGCTCGGTCGACAGCCCGAGGTCTTCCATGCGGCGCTTGGCACGCTGAAGGCCGGGATGACCTTCACGCCTTTGTTCTCGGCCTTCGGACCTGAACCGATCCGGACCCGGATGGAAATCGGGCAGGCCAATGCTCTCGTCACCACCGAGGCGATTTACCGGCGCAAGATCGAGCCCTGGATCCGGGACATCCCCTCGATGCGGCTCGTGCTGATTGTCGGCGAGACAGCGCCCGAAGGCTGTGTCGCGCTCGATCCCGCCATGCAGGAAGCCTCGCCCGGCTTCGAGGCTGTTCCGACGCGTCCCGAGGACGAGGCGCTGATTCACTTCACCTCGGGCACCACGGGTCGCCCCAAGGGCGCTGTTCATGTCCATCATGCCGTGCTCAATCATGCCGCGACGGGCCGCTACGCGCTCGAACTCAGGCCCGGCGCCATCTACTGGTGCACGGCCGACCCCGGCTGGGTCACGGGCACTTCCTATGGCATCATCGCGCCACTCGTGCACCGCGCAACGCTGATCATCGACGAGGCCGAGTTCGATCTTGAGCGCTGGTACGCGACGATCGAGCGCGAGAAGGTCGAGGTCTGGTACACCGCCCCCACTGCCATCCGCATGATGATGCGGGCCGGCAAGGAGGCCGCCGCCAGATATGATTTCTCCTCGCTGCGTTTCCTCGCCAGCGTCGGTGAGCCACTCAATCCGGAGGCCGTCGTCTGGGGCAGCGAGACCTTCGGCCTGCCGTTTCACGACAATTGGTGGCAGACCGAAACCGGTGGCATCATGATCGCCAACACGCTCGACATGGACATCAAGCCGGGCTCCATGGGCCGTCCGCTGCCTGGAATAGAGGCTGAGATTCTCAACCGCGAGGATGGCGGCATCAGGCCCTGCAAGCCGGGAGAGATCGGCGATCTCGCGCTGAAAGCCGGCTGGCCTTCGATGATGAGGGCCTACCTGCATGAAGAGGCGCGCTACAAGAAGTGTTTCGTGGACGACTGGTACATCTCCGGCGACCTGGCGCTCAAGGATGAGGATGGCTATTTCTGGTTCGTCGGCCGCGCCGACGACCTGATCAAGTCCTCCGGCCACCTGATCGGGCCGTTCGAGGTGGAGAGCGCGTTGATCGAGCACGAGGCGGTCGCCGAGGCCGGCGTGATCGGCCTGCCCGACGAGACGGCTGGCGAGGTCGTCAAGGCTTATGTCTCGCTCAATCCCGGCTACGAACCCTCCGACGAGCTTGAGAAATCGATTAGGGGCCATGCCCGCAAGAAACTGGGTCCGGCGGTGGCCCCGCGCACGGTCGAATTCCGCAAGACCCTGCCAAAGACGCGATCGGGCAAGATCATGCGCCGCCTGCTCAAGGCGCGCGAACTTGGCCTGCCCGAAGGCGACATTTCCACGCTGGAGACGGATGAGTCATGAGCAAGACCGAAAAGACCCACCTGAACCACGCCCATGTTACCGAATTGCTCAAGGGCATGATCCGCATCCGCCAGTTCGAGGACAAATGCGCCGAACTCTACACCCAGCAGAAGATCCGCGGGTTCCTCCATCTCTATGATGGCGAAGAGGCGATCGCCATGGGCGTGATCCCTGTGCTTGGCACTGACGACCGGATTGTGGCGACCTACCGCGAGCACGGACAGGCCCTGGCCCGCGGCGTGCCCATGCCCGAGGTCATGGCGGAGATGTACGGCAAGGCCGAGGGCTGTTCGGGCGGGCGGGGCGGCTCCATGCACCTGTTCCACGCGCCCACGAATTTCTTCGGCGGAAATGCCATCGTCGGTGGCGGCCTGCCCCTGGCAGGCGGTCTGGCGCTTGGTGACAAACTGTCCGGCGCGCCAGGCATTACCGTATGCTTCTTCGGGGAAGGGGCCGTTGCGGAGGGGGAATTTCACGAGACGATGAATCTGGCGCAGCTGTGGCAGGTCCCGGCGCTGTTTGTCTGCGAAAACAATGGCTATGCCATGGGCACGGCGCTCGCCCGTTCGGAATCGGAAACCGACATCCATGCCAAGGCAGCATCCTACGGCATTGTTTCGGAAGTCGTGGACGGGCAGGACGTCGTGGCGGTGGAAGCCGCCGCCCGGCGGGCGATCGCCAGCATTCGCGAGACCGGCAAGCCGTATTTCCTCGAATGCCGCACCTACCGGTTCCGCGCCCATTCCATGTTTGACGCGCAGCTCTATCGCGACAAGGAAGAGGTTGCCAGATTCCGCGCCCAGGGACCCATTGTAAGGTTCCAGGGGTGGCTGCTGGAAAACCACCTTCTCCAGGGCAG
Organism: Hoeflea sp.; assembly: GCA_019084245.1. GTDB lineage: Bacteria > Pseudomonadota > Alphaproteobacteria > Rhizobiales > Rhizobiaceae > Hoeflea. The sequence continues at coordinate 184,989 of JAHRFE010000026.1, read as the reverse complement.
CGACATCACCCGCATCGAGGCCGAGGTCGCGGCGGAAATCGCCGAAGCCGTTGCCTTCGCCGAGGCAGGCACCTGGGAGCCGGTGGAGACACTGATGCGGCACGTCGTGGCTGATGAGCCAGCGCCTCGGCCGGTTGCCGCAGCAGCCTCGGGCCGGACCCAGGAGGTGACCTACCGCGAGGCGGTCAAACAGGCGATCCGCGACGCCATGATCCGCGACGAGCGGGTCTTTCTCATGGGTGAGGATGTCGGGGCCTATGGCGGCTGCTACGCCGTGACCAAGGGGCTGATGGCGGAGTTTGGCGAGGCCCGCATCCGCGATACGCCGCTGTCGGAATCGGGCTTCACCGGTTTCGGCATCGGCGCCGCCGCTGTTGGCATGAGGCCCATTGTCGAGCTGATGACGGTCAATTTCAGCCTGCTGGCGCTCGACCAGATCATGAACACCGCAGCCACGATCCGCCACATGTCGGGCGGTCAGTTCGGCGTGCCGCTGGTGATCCGGATGGCGACCGGCGCGGGCAAGCAGCTCGCCGCGCAGCATTCGCACAGCCTCGAGGGCTGGTATGCCCATATCCCCGGGCTTCGGGTGCTGGCACCGGCGACGATCGAGGATGCGAGAGGCATGCTCTGGACGGCGCTTCAGGATCCCGATCCGGTGCTGATCTTCGAAAACGTGATGCTCTACAACATGACCGGCGCGCTCGACGAGGCGGCGGGGGCGGTGGATATCGATCGCGCCGCCATCCGGCGAAAGGGCAGGGACGTGAGCCTGATCACCTATGGCGGCTCGCTGTGGAAGACGCTGGAGGCGGCGGAGAAACTCTCCGCCGAGGGCATCGAGGCGGAAGTCATCGACCTGCGCAGCCTCAGGCCGCTGGACGACGCCACGATCATGGCCTCCCTGGCCCGGACCCGGAGGGCGGTGGTGATCGACGAGGGCTGGCGCAGCGGCTCGATTTCCGCCGAGATCATCGCCCGGATCAATGAACAGGCGTTCTGGCATCTCGATGCGCCACTAGGCCGGGTTTGCGCCAAGGAGGTGCCGATCCCCTATCCCGCCCATCTCGAAGCGGCGTCGATCCCCCAGATTGCCGATATTGTCACGGCGGCCCGCGCAGCGATGGGACGGGGTAAGGGTAAGGGTCAATGAGCGTCTTCGTCATGCCTTCGCTTGGCGCCGACATGGAGGACGGCAAGCTCGTCGAATGGCTGGTCAAACCCGGCGATGCGGTCCATCGCGGCGACGTTGTCGCCGTGGTCGAGACCCAGAAGGGGGCAATCGAGATCGAGATCTTCGAGGACGGGATCGTGCAGTCGCTGGAGGCGGAGCTTGGCGCGACGCTGCCCGTTGGCGCCGCCCTGGCCTTGATCGGGGATGGCTCGGGAGAACCGGCCCCGGCGCAAGAACCGGTCCTGGTGCAGGAGGCTGTTCCGCCCGCCACACCTGCCAAACCGGAGCCAAAGGCGCCAGAACCCGATGTTCCTCCCGCCACGGAGACGCACGCGCCAGTACCCCAGGCTCCCGTGCCCGAAGCCGCGGCGGTGCCGCCACCCCCGGCGCCGCCGATGCCGGCTCCCGCCGCAGCACGCCTGGGCATCGCCGCATCTCCCGCAGCACGCGCCCTGGCGGCGGAGAAGGGGATCGATCTTACCCGCGTCACCGGGACCTGGCCCGGCGGCGCGATTGTCCTGGCCGATGTAGAGCACGCGATCGTCCCGGCGTCAGCTTCGCCGGCAATCGAGGCGGTTTCGCTTACAAAACCCGTGCGCGGTTTTGATATCGAGGCCATGCGCCAGGGCATCGCCGCCGCCATGACGCGGTCCAAGCGGGAGATTCCGCATTATTACATGACCCATGAGGTCGACCTTCAACACGCCACAGAATGGCTCGCGGCGAAGAATGCCGATGTCGGCCCTGCCGACCGGCTGCTGATGGGCGCGTTGTTCGTCAAGGCCACGGCTCTGGCCGCCAAAGCCGTCGACGGCTTGAACGGCACTTTCGAGCAGGGCGTCTACCGTCCCTCTGAATCCGTCAATGCAGGTGTCGCTGTCGCTTTGCGCGGCGGCGGCCTGGTTGCGCCGGCGATCCCGGCGGCGGAGGACAAGACCTTGGCCGAGGTGATGGCCGGCATGCGCGACCTGGTCGCCCGCGCCCGCGCGGGACGGCTTCGCTCCTCGGAAATGACCAGCGGCACGATCACCATCTCAAGCCTTGGCGAGCGTGGCGTCGACCAGATGAGCGGGGTGATCTATCCTCCGCAGGTGGCGCTTGTGACCTTTGGAACGCCGCGGGCGGTGGCGCGGGTCGTGGGCAGCGCCGTTCAGGTCCGCCAGGCCGTGGCGGTGACGCTTGCGGCGGATCACCGGACCAGCGACGGCCGGCGCGGCGCCCGCTTCCTCAGCGAGATCGACCAGCTTTTACAAGCCCCGGAGGCCCTATGACTTACGATACGCTCTACGCCCTGTTCATCGAGGAACTTGTCAAGGTGGCGCCCGACCTCGATCCTGCGACAATCAGGCAGGACGATCAGCTCCAGGATGATCTGGAACTGGATTCCATGGATGTGCTCAACCTCGTGGCGGCTCTGCACGAAAGGTTGGGAGTGGATATCCCGGAGGATGATTACGTCCTGATCGAAACGCCGGCCAAGGCTGCAACCTATCTGTCAACCAGGCAGAAATGAGCGGAATGAACTTGGCCGGCTTTCATTATCCTGATCGAGGGTTTCGAGCAGGGCGCTGCTGGCCGCCGGTCTGGTTGCCGGTCGGGGCGCGTTCTGGCTTTGACAACATTTCCGCGAGACCTTGACAGAAGCCCTCCATCCGTTCGCTAACCCAATGCGCAACGTCATCGGACAAGATCCGGATGGCGGCCCCGGGTCGGTTCGGTCAGGGCAAATAGGCTAGAGAGCATCTGCTTGGACTTCTCCATGAGCCGATATACACAAATGCATTTCCGGATCTGATCAGGAATTCGATGGCCAATCGCATTTTGCCCGAAGTTTGATTTGAATGCGCCCGGCTTATCGCGGTACAAAGCCTCGGGGGAGGAGTGATGTCACAGGATCGACGGTCAGGTTTTGCCGTTGCCCTGTCCCGCCGGCGTTTTATCGCGGGCGGGGCGTGCGTTCCGTTGGCATTTGGTTCGAGCAAGGCTTCCCGGGCGGGTTTGCCAGCGATCAGGTTTGGACTGACTCCGGTCTTTCTCAACAATGACATCCAGCTGCTGGACGCGTTGAAGCTCTATCTGGAAGCGGCAACAGGCCACAGCGTGGACCTGGTCACGCGGCGCACCTACCAGGAAGTGACCTCGCTATTGGTGTCGGGGCAGCTCGACGCAGCCTGGATCTGCGGCTACCCCTATATCCAGTACCGCGACGACCTTGAGCTGGTCGCGATCCCGGCCTGGAACGGAAAGCCGTACTACCAATCCTATCTGATCGTGGCGGCGGATCGGGATGCGGAAACGGTCCTCGATCTGCGTGGCGACATCCATGCCTTCTCCGATCCCGATTCCAATTCGGGGTTTCTCGTCACCCGCACCTTGATGTTCGAGCATGGTCTGGATCCGGAGACCTTTTTCCGCAAGACGCTGTTCACCTATGGCCATCGCAATGTCATTCGCGCCGTTGCCTCCAGTCTGGCCCAATCCGGCAGTGTCGACGGCTATGTCTGGGAAGTGATGCTGGAACTGGAGCCCGCGCTTGTTTCCCAGACAAGGGTCTTGCGCCGTTCCAAGTGGCTGGGGTTTCCGCCGATTGCGACAAGCCGGAAAATGGCGGGAACGGAGAAGGCCCTGGCCCTGCAAGAGGCCCTGGTTGATATGGGATCGAGCCCGCAGGGCCGGAAAGTGCTGGATCTGCTGAGACTGACCGGTTTCGAAATGCCCCAGGAGAAGGCCTTCGAAGGGATAGCCGGCATGGTGGCCAGGCTGCGAGGTGTGTTGTGAGGGGCCGGTTTGGCTTCTTTCGCCTGCCTTTGATCTGGCGGGTGCCGCTCGCCGTCTCGGTTCTCATGGTCCTGGTGTCGGCGGTCATTACCGAGAGAGTTCTCGACCGCCTCGGCTCGATCCAGGAAACCTACCTGCAAAGCATCGCCAACTCCTATCTGGATGGCGTGACAGCGTCGATATCCCCCTCGGTCCTGCGCGAAGACAGCTGGGAAATCTTTGATGCGCTCGAGAGGTTGCGGCCGGTCAATACAGCGATCGTCCCGGTCGAGACCATTGTCACCACGCCCTCAGGCAGCATTCTGGCCGCCACTGACCCGCTCAGATATCCGAGCCTGGAAAAGATGGACGACCAGCACATCGAGCAGTTTCCCGACAGGCAGATCAGGATCGAGAGCGATGACGGGCTTGCCTATCTTGAAAGGGACATTGTCTATCAGGACACCACCATCGGCCGCATCTACACAATTTTCGACGCGCGCCTGCTTCTGGCCGAACGCCGCGACGTTCTATCGACTCTGATCCTGACGAATGCCGGGTTGACTGTGCTCCTCGTGCTGGTCGGGTTCATGACCGTGCGCAGGATGATCAGACCCATGCAAACCCTTGAAAGCCATATGATCGAGGCGGCGGAGGGAAAGGCCACGCGTATCGGGGTGTCTCCGCAGACGTCAGGCAATTCCGAGACGAGGCGGCTCTTCATGGCCTACAATTCGCTGCTTGATGCCGATGAAGAGCGCAGGGAGCTGTCCACCAGGCTGGCCGAGGAGGAAAAGCTTGCAAGTCTTGGCCGTCTGTCTTCCGTCATGGCTCATGAGATCAACAATCCGCTGGGCGGGCTGCTCAATGCCGTGGACACGCTGAAGAAGCACGGCGCCGACGCCGGAGTGCGCAAGTCTTCGCTGGATCTGTTGCAGCGAGGTCTGCAGGGGATCGGTGAAGTGGTGCGCGCGGCACTCGCCACTTACAGGCCGTCACGCCAGGCAAGACCGCTCTCCTTGAGTGATTTTCACGACGCAAAGATGCTGCTGTCGCCGGAGTTGCGCAGTCGGGGACAGGCGCTGGAGCTCTTGCTGGAATGCGAGGACGGTTTTGCCTGCAACTGTCCGGCTGATCCCGTCCGTCAGGCCGTGATCAATCTTCTTCTCAACGCAAGCGCGGCATCACCCGACGGCGCGGATCTGTTCCTGTGGGCGCTCAAACGGGAAGACAGCCTCATGATCGAGGTGGGCGACCGCGGACCTGGCTTTCCGTTGGACTCTCTCAGTCTGCTGACTGGCCCGGCCCCGAAAAACCTGCCGGAAGGCAAGGGACTTGGATTGTGGGTCGTGCGGCAGATAACCGACGAAATCGGCGCAGGGCTGGCCGTTGAGCCAAGACCCGGCGGCGGCAGCATCGTCAGGATCACGCTTGATTCGGACGCCTTCGTGGAGATCAATCATGCAGCCTGAGGTGTTCAAAGTCGGATTGATCGAGGATGACCCCATAATGGGGGAATCGATCGTGCAGCGCCTGAAGATCGAAAGATGGTCGGTGGACTGGTGGCGAACCGGCAAGGATGCGCTTGGATCGCCGCAACTGGCCCTGGCCGATATCGTCATATGCGACATCCGGTTGCCGGACATGACCGGAGAGGACATATACCGGCGCAGGCTCGGCGCCGCCGACACGCCGCCGTTCGTCTTCATCACGGGATATGGCGAGATCGACCAGGCGGTGCGCCTGATGCGTCTGGGAGCTTCGGACTATATCCTCAAACCCTTTGTCTTCGAGGAGTTTCTTCTGCGGTTGCAGCAGAACGCCCGGAAAGGTGGCAGGGCGACACTGACCGACGCGCCCCGCCTCGGGGTCTCGCCCCGGATGCGCGAAGCCGAGAACCTGCTTGACCGCTATGCCCCCACAGATCTGCCTGTGCTCATCACAGGGGAAACCGGTGCGGGCAAGGAGGTTGCCGCGCGTGTCCTTCACAAGCGGTCCGGCTTTGCCTCCGGGCCGTTCATGGCGGTCAATTGTGCGGCGATTCCCGCCGAACTCCTTGAGAGCGAGATTTTTGGCCACGAGCGCGGCGCCTTCACCGGAGCCGACAAGCAGCATCACGGCTACGCGGAGCGGACCAAACAGGGCACACTGTTTCTCGACGAGATCGGCGACATGCCGCTTGCGCTTCAAGCCAAGATTCTCCGGCTCGTGGAGGACCGGTGTTTCTTCCGTGTCGGCGGCGAACAGGCCATCTCCTTTACGGGGCGGATCGTTGCCGCTACCCACCGGGACCTGCTTGAGGAGAGCGGCCGGGGGAAATTCCGCGAGGATCTTTTCTACCGGCTGGCCGTGTTGCCCATCCATATCGATCCGCTGCGGGACCGCCCCGAAGACATTCTTCAATTCATGGGCCAGTTCCTTGCCGAAGCGGCCGAGCGGCAGAACCGGAACTTCAAGGGATTCTCGAGCCTTGTCGAGGAACTCGCGCTGGATCATCCGTGGCGGGGCAATGTGCGCGAACTGCGCAACCGGGTCGAACGGGCGGTCGCGGTGTGCCGATACGACTACATCCTGCCTCAGGACATGTTCCCGGATCTGGTGAAAGGCGAAATCCCCCGGTCGGGTTTTGAACCCTTGTCGGGAATCCGCGACGATGCCGAACGGCGCCACATCGGACGGGCGCTGTCGATCACGGACGGCCAGATCGCCGAATCCGCCCGGATTCTCGGTGTTTCCCGCACAACATTGTGGGAAAAGATGAACCGTCTGGGCATTGGCGGCAAACGTTCGGAAAACTGAACCTTCGGCGCCGCACCATGTTCGGAATCCCGATGAATCACGCCTTCAATTTTTGCCCATAACGAAAAATATTAAATTATAACAATAACATAGAAGTTTGGCATGCGCATTGCTTACAGATCCCTGCAGACAACCGCATGGGAGGAACGCATGTCTCGATGCAACAAAATGGTCGATCTCGGCCGTCGTCATTTCCTGAGGGGCGGGGCGATCGCCGCCGCCGGGGCCGCAACCGCGACCGTATTGCCGGCGGAACAGGCCCGCGCAGCGTCGGGGAGCGCCTTGCTCGATTATCCGGCGAACAGGCTCGGCAATGTTGCCGATCTCGCGGTAAACGAGCCCGTCGACATCACTTATCCGGACGAAGACAGCCCTGGCATCCTTCTCAAGATCGGCCACGCGGTCGAGGGCGGCGTCGGGCCCGATGGCGATATCGTGGCCTACTCCGTGCTGTGCCCGCACAAGGGCTGGCTGATGAGCTACCGCGCGGACGACAAGTCGCTCAATTGCCCGGGTCATTTCTCCCGGTTCGACTGCGAGGCCGGCGGCCAGCAGATCTGGGGCCACGCCACGCAGAATGTGCCGCAGTTCACGCTCAGCGTGGACGACAAGGGCGACATCTATGCCGAGGGCGCAAGCGACCTGATTTTCGGCCGCCCGTCGAACGTGCTCTGAGGGAGGAGAAACAATCATGGCTTACAAGAGACAAATCGATCGCCTGCCCATCCCCCCCAAGGATGCCAAGGTTCACAACGTCACCTGCCACTACTGCATCGTCGGCTGCGGCTACAAGGCCTACACCTGGCCGCGCAACAAGCAGGGCACGCTCACGGAGAACGCCTTCGGCATCAACCTCGGCGAACAGCAGGCAGCCGACGGCACCTGGATCGCGCCGTCGATGTACAATATCGTCCGCCAGGACGGCAAGGATGTCCATCTCGCCGTGGTTCCCGACAAGGATTGCGTGGTCAATTCCGGCCTCGGTTCCGTCCGCGGCGCGCGCATGGCGGAAGCCCGCCCGTCCTATGTCACCGGCACCCAGCAGCAGCGGCTGAGCGACCCGATGATGTGGCGCAACGGCGTCTGGCAGCCCACCTCCTGGGACGATGCGCTTGATCTTGTCGCCCGCGTCACCGCCCGTGTCGTCACGCAGGGCTCCGAAGACGATCTCGTCGTCTCGATGTTCGACCATGGCGGCTCCGCCGGCGGCTATGAGAACACCTGGGCCACCGGCAAGCTCTATTTCGAGAGCATGAAGGTCAAGAACTGCCGCATCCATAACCGCCCGGCCTACAATTCCGAGGTCCATTCGACCCGCGACATGGGCGTCGACGAGTTGAACTATGCCTACAAGGACTACGAGATCACCGACACGATCTTCATGATCGGCGCCAACTCGCTCGAGACACAGACCAACCTGTTCCTCAACCACATGGTTCCGGGCATGCGCAACGGCGCCTGCTTCGTCTCGGTCGATCCGCGTCGCACGGTCACCATCAACGCCGCCGAGGAAGTCGCCGGCAAGGAAAACGTCCTGCATCTGGCGATCAACGAAGGCACCGACATGGTGCTGTTCAATGCGCTGTTCACGCACATCGTCGACAATGGCTGGGTCGACAAGGACTTCATCGCCAACTCGACCTTCCAGGGCGGTGAGGCGACGCCGCTGGACGACGGCCATCCGGCCGGCCTCGGCAGCCTCGACTACGCACTCGACGCCTGCCGGACCTCGCTGGCCGATGCGGCGGAAATCTGCGGTGTGTCGGAAGCCGACATCGCCAAGGCGGCGGAATGGATCGCCAAGCCCAAGGATGACGGATCGCGGCGCACATGCGTCACCGCCTATGAGAAGGGCATCATCTGGGGCAATGACAATTATCGCACCATTGGCGCGCTGGTGAACATTGGTCTGGCCACCGGCAATATCGGCCGCGAAGGTGGCGGCGTCTGCCGCCTCGGCGGCCACCAGGAGGGCTACTACCGTCCGTCTGACGCCCATGTCGGCCGGCCGGCGGAATATGTCGACCAGCTGCTGATCCGCGGCGGCGGCAAGATCCACCATGTGTGGGCCTGCGACCATCACAAGACCACGCTGAATGCGTCCGAGTTCAAGCGGGTGCACAAGCGCCGGGCCGACATGGTCAAGGAAGCCATGGATTATGCTGCCGGAGGCACACGCGAACAACTGGTCGACGCCATTGTCGGAGCGGTCAATGGCGGTGGTCTGTTCGTGGTCGATGTCGACATCATCCACAGCCAGATCGGTCACAATGCCCATGTCATCCTGCCCGCCTGCGAAGCCAACGAGATGAATCTGACCTCGATGAACGGCGAGCGGCGCCTGCGCCTGTCGGAAAAATACATGGACCCCTATGGAAACTCGAGACCGGACTGCCTGATTGCCGCCGGCGTCGCGCAGAACATGGAACGGGTTCTGCGCGAGATGGGCAATGAAGCCTATGCCGACCAGTTCAAGGGCTATGACTGGCAGACCGAGGAAGACGCCTTCATGGATGGCTACAACAAGGGCAATCCGGAAGTCACCTACGAGCGTCTGCGCGCCATGGGCAACAATGGCGTGCAGGAACCGGTGAGCGGCTATGCCGACGGCAAGCTGATCGGCACCGAGCGCCTCTACACGGATGGCCAATTCACCCGGCACGGACGCGAGGACAAGAAGGCGCTGTTCTGCGCCGCCAAATGGCGGGGCTGGCAGGCTGCCGGCAAGGCACGCGAGAAGGAGACCCACAAGTACTGGATCAACAATGTGCGCGCCAACATCTTCTGGCAGAACCAGTTCCTGGATCAGGACATCGACTTTATCCAGGACCGCTTCCCCTATCCGTTCATCGAGATGAACGAAGAGGACATGGCGGAAGAGGGGATCGCTGCCGGGGATCTGATCGAGATCTCCAATGGCAACGGGGCGACCCAGGGCATGGCCTATCCGACCGACACGGCCAAGCGCGGCCACGTCGCCATGGTGTTCGGCTCCCCGGCCGGAAGCCAAGGCAACGTTGTCAGTCCCGGCGTGAACGAACTGGTGCTTCCTGACTACAAGCACACATGGGGCAACATCCGGAAAATCGCCAATGCGACGCCACGGGTGAAAGCCGTCTCCTTCAAGTCGAAGGAATACCGGTCGGCCTAGATCCTCCCTCCCAGACCAGCCCGCCGCGATCCGTCGCGGCGGGCTTGCTCATGTCTGGAGACTGTCCCGGATGTCATATCTATGGCGCGGCCGGCTGACGAACAGGATGTCGTCTTTAAGACCGGCGGCGTGCCGGCCGGCGCAGAAGATCACATGCTCGCCCCGGCGATGTTTGCGAGGCGCTCGACCGGCCGGACGCGGTCTTCGTCAGTCAGTCCTGTCTCAGGGCATCCGCCAGCGAGAGCGGTGGGGTGTTCGGGCCGCTCAAGTTGAGGCCGGAATGCAGATCAACAATATGGCTGCGCATGATTTCCTCCGCGGCCGCGGCGTCCCGGTTCTCAAATGCTCTCATCAAGGCATGATGCGAATGGCTTTCGCAGGTGGTGTCGGCCCGACGCCAGTAAAGCGCGATGATCAGCGAAGATCGGGAGATGAGCGAGTGGATGAAGCTGGTGAAGACATCGTGGCCGGCGATGTCTGCGATCTTGAGATGAAATCCGCCTGAAAGCGCCAGCGCCTTTCCCTTGTCGCCTGCATGCATGGCGGCATGTTCGTCCTCGGTGTGGATACGCAGGATTTCGAGTGACTGGTCTGTCATCCGCTTGGCGGCCATGGTCGCAACCCGCGGCTCAATCAGGCCGCGCGCCTCGAAAACCTCATGCGCTTCTCTTGGGCTGGGACTGGCGATGAAGGCGCCGCGATTCTTCTCGATGGTGACAAGTTGCGAATGGGCGAGCGACTGAAGCGCGGAGCGCACGATGGTGCGGCTGACGCCAAAGATATCCCCGACCTCATCCTCCGACAATTTTGTTCCGGGTGCGATCTTGTGTTCAAAGATCGCACGCTGAAGACCGGCTACGACCAGATCAGATCGGCTTGTCGACCCTGCGTCGTCGCGCAGGTCGGCTTTGGAAGGGAAAAGCGCTTTGTTCACTTCGGAACGCCTGGAATCTGGAAGCTTCTGACTGACTTACATAGGATTTGCCGCCGATCTTGGCAATGGAATATTGTATACAATATTTGTGCATATCGTATTAAATGTTGGCTACGTTTTGAGCAGGCCACATCGGCGAGAGCTTGTCGCAAAATAAGATCAAATAAAATCAATAACCTATGGGTTTGTCGAATCTGGCACGCGTCTTGCTGATCTCATGACCGAGGCAAGGAGCCAGGCCATGATGGACAAATCCGAAGCAGAACTTGTGGCAGTCACCAAGTCCTATGGACAGTCGATTGCCGTCGACGGGATTTCGCTGAAGATCCCCGGCAATTCCTACACCTGCCTTCTCGGCCCGTCGGGATGCGGCAAATCATCGACATTGCGCATGCTGGCCGGACACGAGACCGTATCTGAAGGCGATATCCTGCTTGGCGGCAAGAACATCACCGACCTGGCCCCCGCCGAGCGCGGCACGGCGATGATGTTCCAGAGCTATGCGCTTTTCCCCCATTTGAGCGTCGTCGACAATGTCGCGTTCAGCTTGAAGATGAAGGGGGTCGAAAAGACGGCGCGCCGCGCCGAGGCGACGAAGCTGCTGGACTTGGTGGACATGGCGGCCCTGGCCGAAAGGCTGCCGGCGCAGCTGTCGGGCGGCCAGCAGCAGCGTGTCGCCCTGGCGCGCGCGCTGATCACCAATCCCTCGATCCTGTTGCTTGACGAGCCATTGTCGGCGCTTGATCCGTTTCTGCGGCTCCGCATGCGCTCCGAACTCAAGCGGCTGCAGCGCGAATTGGGCATATCCTTCATTCACGTCACCCATTCCCAGGATGAAGCGCTGTCCCTGGCCGACCGGATCATCGTCATGAACAAGGGCCGGATCGAACAGGTCGGCAGCGCCCAGGAGGTTTTTGACAGGCCCAAGACGCAATTCGTCGCCCAGTTCATGGGAGGCCACAATGTCATGCATGACGGCCAGTCCAGGCTCGCCATAAGGTCCGACAAGATCACGATTGCAAAGTCAAATCCGGACGGCAGCGCCGGCATTCCGGCAACCGTGCGCGCCATAGAATATCTCGGAACAACCTTCTCCGTAGCGCTTGACGCGACAGGAATGGCCCAGACCTCGAACCCGGTCAGCGTGACCGTTCCGGATTCTGTTTTTTCCCACGAAACAATGGAGATCGGCCAGACGGTCTTTCTCACCTGGATGCCAGACGACGCGCACCGTCTGGCGAGTTGACCCAATCCAACCATCACCAAGGAGAATGAACATGACTGAAACATCGAAAACCAGCTCCGTCAGCCGCCGCTCGCTGCTCAAGGGCACGGCGGCGGTTGCCGGCGCCGCCATCGGCTCGGGTGTTGTGACCGGATTTCCGACCATCTGGGCGCAGAACATCAAGGACGTGACCCTGCGCCAGTTCGGCACGGGGGTGTCCAACCTCAATGATGTTGCCATCAAGGTGAAAGAGGACCTGGGCTTTACCCTTGAAATGACAGCTCTCGATTCCGACAGCGTGACGCAGCGCGCGGCGACCCAGCCCAAGAGCTTCGACATTGCCGACATCGAGTACTGGATCTGCAAGAAGGTCTGGCCGACCGGTAACCTGCAAGCGATGGACACATCCAAGATCAAGAATTTCGACAGGATTGCGCCCATCTTCACCACCGGCAAGCTGACGCCCGAAAGCACAGTCGCACAAGGCACTGCGCCGAGCACTGTCGGTTTTGTCGAAGGCCAGGACGGCACCGCGTTCGCCAAGGAAGTGACCGGCTGGATGACGCTGATCCCGACCATCTACAATGCCGACACGCTCGGCATTCGCCCCGACCTCATCGGCCGCCCGATCGACACATGGGCTGAGCTGCTCAATCCGGAATTCAAGGGCAAGGCCTCCATCCTCGACATCTCGTCAATCGGCATCATGGACATGGCCATGGTCTGCGAAGCCATGGGCGAGATCAAATATGCCGACAAGGGCAACATGACCAGGGAAGAGATCGACAAGACCATCGGCATCTTCATGGAAGCCAAGAAGAACGGCCAGTTCCGGGCCTTCTGGAAGAGCTTCGACGAGAGCGTCAACCTGATGGCCTCCGGCGAGGTTGTCATCCAGTCGATGTGGTCGCCTGCCATCACGGCCGTCAAGTCCAAGGGCATCGAGTGTGTCTATCAGCCGCTCAAGGAAGGCTATCGCTCCTGGGGCGGCGGCATCGGCCTGTCGGCCAACCTCTCGGGCCTCGAGCTGGAAGCCGCCTATGAATACATCAACTGGTATCTGAGCGGCTGGGTCGGCGGTTATTTGATGCGCCAGGGCTACTACTCGGCTGTTCCGGAAACCTCCAAGGAGTTCATGTCCGAGAACGAGTGGGGCTACTGGTACGAGGGCAAGCCCGCAACCGGCGACATCACCAGCCCGACAGGCGACAAGCTGGCCGCCGCCGGCGACGTCCGCGATGGCGGTTCGTACATCGAGCGCATGGGCGCCGTTGCCTGCTGGAATGCCGTCATGGACGAGAACCAGTACATGGTTGGCAAGTGGAACGAGTTCATCGCCGCCTGACGCCTGTTTAATGCAATTCCCCGCGCCCATCCCGGGCGCGGGGCCCAACCGGACGGTCAGGTCATCCATGTCTTCCAAGCAAAATTTTTCCGATGCGCTTTCCGGCTGGCTGATGGCCGCGCCGCTGGTGATCGTGCTTGCGCTGTTTCTGGTGCTGCCGATTGCGATGATCGTGGTGGTGAGCTTCTGGGGAGCGACGGAATTCTCGATCTATCCGGCGTTCAAACTCGACAATTACGAATTTCTGTTGCGCTCGTCGGTGACCTATTCGGTCTATCTCAAGACCTTCATGTTCACCATCATCTCCTGGGCGCTGTGCCTGGTGATCGGCTTCACGGTCGCCTATTTCCTCGCATTCCACGTCCGCACCCAGACCTGGCAGATCGTGCTGTTCCTGCTGTGCACGGTGCCGTTCTGGACATCGAACATCATCCGGATGATTTCCTGGGTGCCGTTTCTGGGCCGCAACGGCATTGCCAACCAGACGCTGATGTCGATGGGCGTGATCGAGCAGCCGCTGGAATGGCTGCTGTTTTCCGATTTCGCCGTGGTGCTGGCCTTCGTCCATCTCTACACGCTGTTCATGGTCGTGCCAATCTTCAACACCATGATGCGGATCGACAAATCACTGCTGGAAGCTGCCCGCGACGCGGGCGCCACCGGGTTTCAGACGCTGACCAACGTCATCCTGCCGCTGACCAAGCCCGGCATCATGATCGGCTCGATCTTCGTGGTCACCCTCGTCATGGGGGACTTCATTACCGTGCGCTTCATGAGCGGCTCGCAATCGGCCAATGTCGGGCGGCTGATCTCCAATGATGTTGCGCTGCTGCGATATCCGTCCGCGGCGGCCACCTCGGTGGTACTGCTGATCACCGTCCTGATAACGATCGGCATCATGCTGCGCTTCGTCAACATCCGGAAGGAGCTTTGAGATGTCGGAACAGCGCGGACGCTCCTTCTATGTGCTGGCGGGATTTTTCATTCTCTTCATCCTGTTTCTCTACGGCCCGACGATCACCATCGCCATTCTCTCGTTCCAGGGACCGCGCGGCGGCCTGACTTTCCCGATGAACGGCGTCTCGCTGCATTGGTTCTACAACCTGTTCGAGCAGCAGGCGGTGGGCGATATCTGGGGCTCGTTCCGGCGGTCGCTGGCGCTCGGTCTGATGGTGATGGTCACCACGATCATTGTCTCGGTGATGGGCGGCCTTGCCTTCCGCAAGCGTTTCATCGGGTCAGGCGTGCTGTTTTATCTGGTGATCACCAGCCTGATCATACCTTCGATCCTGATCTCGCTCGGCGTCGGCCTGATCTTCAACCAGCTCGATCTGGACGTGCATTGGACGACATCCGGATTTGGTTCGCAGCTGACCTGGACATTGCCGTTTGGCCTCTTGATCATGTTCGCGGTGTTTAACCGCTTCGACAAGACCTACGAGGAAGCGGCCCGCGATCTCGGGGCAACGTCCTGGCAGACAATTCGCCACGTGGTGCTGCCGATCATCGCCCCGAGCCTGATCGGTGTAGCTCTCTTCGGCTTTACCCTATCCTATGACGAGTTTGCCCGCACGCTTCTGACTGCGGGCTCCTACAACACGCTGCCGCTCGAGATCTTCGGCATGACCACCAATGTGACGTCGCCTGTGCTGTATGCGCTTGGCACATTGACCACGGTTTTCTCGCTGATCATCATCGCGATCTTCATCCTCAGCGCCTGGTGGCTGAACCGTTCTCGCGTTCGCGCCGGCAATGATGCCGGCGACGGTCTCGTGTAACCTGCCATGCGCATCCTGTTCATCAATCCCAACACCACGGCTTCCATGACCGAGGCCATCGAAGTGGCGGCCGCAAGGGTGGCGTCGGATGGAACGTCGATTGTCGCGGTAAACCCGGACACCGGTCCGGCGTCGATCCAGGGGCCTGAGGATGGCGAAGCTGCGCTGCCGGGCCTCTTCGCGGTTTTTGATCGGTACATGTCCGGCGATGAGCCCTATGATGCGGTTGTCATCGCCTGTTTTGATGATACCGGCTTGCGTGAGCTTCGCGCCCGGTCCGACGCGCCAATCACCGGAATCGGGGAAGCGGCCTACCGGCTGGCGGCGAGGATCGCAGCCCCGTTTTCGGTTGTCACCACGCTCGCCGTATCCATTCCCGTGCTTGAGGACAACATCCGCGCCTATGGCCTTGCGGGCTACTGCGCGGGAGTTAGCGCAAGCGGCATCCCGGTGCTGGATCTCGAGCTTGATCCCGAACGGGTGCTGACGCGCATCGGCTCGGCAATTGCAGAGGCAATGAAGCTTGAACATTGCGGTTCGATCGTGCTCGGTTGCGCCGGCATGGCCGACATGGCGCACATCCTTGAAAGGCGCTATTCCATCCCGGTGATTGAAGGCGTCAGCGCCGCGGTGGCCTGGTGCGAGGGCGAAGTCGCGGCCAGGCTTGCGGGTCGAGATACAGCGGGTGCATCATGACTGCCAAGCCGCGTGACGGGTTTGAGGTGCGCAGGGCAACCCGGGACGACTTCTCCATTGCCATAGGATGGGCGCGGGAGGAGGGCTGGAATCCCGGCCTTTCGGATCGAGATGCCTTTTTCGCAGCGGACCCCGGCGGTTTCCTGATGGGCTTTGCCGATGGAAACCCTGTCTCGTCCGTTTCAGTTGTGCGCTACGGCGATGACCAGGGATTTCTTGGCTTCTACATTGTCCACCCGGATGCCAGGGGCAAAGGCTACGGCATGGCCACATGGAAAGCCGGTATGGCGTATCTCGAAAACCGCACCGTCGGGCTCGATGGCGTTGTCGCGCAGCAAGACAATTACAGGAAAAGCGGATTCCAGCTCGTTGGCCGCAATATCCGCTTCAGCGGTGTTCCTGGACTGCCTGAGGCTGACAAATCGGCTGTAACGGGTATTGACGTGCGCATCGATCATGCCGACCAGCTCGAAAAGCTGGATCGGATGTGTTTTGGGGCGCCGAGGCCAGACTTCCTCAGGGCATGGGTGTTTGCTGCGCCTGACGCCGAACGCAAGACGTTCGCGGCTTTCGAAAACGGTGATCTGAGCGGCTTTGCCACCATCCGCAGATGTGCCGAGGGTTTCAAGATCGGACCCCTGTTTGCGCCAAACCGGCCATCCGCGGAAGCGCTGTTTCGGGCATGCTGCGGGCATGCGGATGCCGGGGCTACCATCATGCTGGATGTGCCGGAAGCAAATCGTCAGGCCGTGGCGATGGCTGAAAGCACGGGCATGACGCCGGTTTTCGAAACCGCCCGCATGTACCGTGGTGCAGCGCCGGAGCTTCCGTGGTCACGGATCTTTGGCGTGACGAGCTTCGAACTGGGCTGAAGCAGGCGCCAGTTGAAGGGGCGGCGGTTTTTCTTGGGCATGTGCCCGTGTGCCAATCATGTGCCGCAAAAACCCGTAAACGGCACACAAAGTGCGGTAGTATCCGGTAAGGATTTACGCCATTTACCGTCGTTACCATGTTCAAATTGTTGTAATATTTTGGTGAGCGCGCGGGGGTTCGAACCCCGGACCTACTGATTAAAAGTCAGTTGCTCTACCAGCTGAGCTACGCGCTCCCGAACCCCGTCCGGCGCGGTTGCGCCAAGGGCCTTGAGTGGCGCGGAACATAGGCAGGCAGCCGCACATGGTCAACCGCAAAACACGCCGGGTGGAGCAGAAAATTCCGGGGCTCCGGGGAGGGCGCTGCATGAGTGCAAGGCGGGCCTGGCACAGGCGTGTCTGCGCCGGTCGGAATGGCTGCGAAGGCTGGGTGTCGCGCACCCGCCTGCCGGCCGCGCATGAAGGCCACGGACTGTGGCGACAGGGTTGCCTTGCCTGGCTCCGGAGCCGTGAAAAGACGGGGGCGGCGCGACGCGATGACGCGGCGCTTTCCAAAACGTGACTGGCGCTTGAGCCACCGGAGTATTAGAAGAAGCCCGAAGCGATCAGGGCGGCTGCGGCCGATCCAGTGCCGATCCAACAGATATCTCAAAGGGCTCCGGTTACGTGACCATCGCCGACATTCCGCTCCTTACCGTGCTGCTCGCCGGCGCGCTGTCGTTCCTGTCGCCCTGTGTGCTGCCGCTGGTGCCGCCCTATCTGTGCTACATGGCGGGCGTGTCGGTGGAGGATTTCCGCGGATCGGGGGCCGCTGCCCGGGCGTCGGAGACCCGCCGGGCGGTGGTGCTGGCCTCGGTGTTCTTCACGCTTGGATTTGCCACGGTGTTCGTGGCGCTCGGCGCCGGCGCCTCCAGCATCGGCGGCGCCTTGCGCCAGCACATGGATCTGCTGGCCAAGGTCGGCGGCGTGGTGATCATCCTGATGGGACTGCATTTCCTCGGTGTCTTCAAGATCGGCGTGCTTGCCCGCGAAGCCCGGTTTGCGGGCGGCGGCAAGCCGGCGACGCTGTCGGGCGCCTATCTGATGGGGCTTGCCTTCGCCTTCGGCTGGACGCCCTGCATCGGCCCTGTGCTGGGCGCAGTTCTGGGCGTGGCGGCGGCGCGCGACACGGTCGGCTCGGGCGCGCTTCTGCTGGCGGCCTATTCGCTCGGACTTGCCGTGCCGTTCTGGATCGCGGCGCTGTTTTCCGAGCGTTTCATGCGGTTCGCGCAGCGCTTTCGCCAGCATCTGGGAACGGTCGAGAAGATCACCGGCGCGCTGCTGGTGCTGACCGGGATCCTGTTCCTCACCGGCGGCATGGCGACCATGGCCTACTGGCTGCTCGAGACCTTTCCTGCGCTCGGCATGATCGGCTGACCGACAGGCTCCATTCAATCAGGACCGCCGCCGCGGTGCGGTGGCCAGCACCAGGCCTGACAGCACCGTCAGGATGCCGAGGGCGTGATGCGCCTCGAACGGTTCGCCCAGCACGAACACCGCAAGGCCGACGCCGTAGGGCGGCAGCAGATACATGAAAACGCTGGCCGTCGAGGCGCCGAGCCGGGCCACGCCATACTGGTAGCCCGAAAACGCCAGCAGCGACGAGAATACCACGATGCCGGCGATCCCGCCCCAGGCGCTCCAGGTGACCGGCATGCGCGCACCGGCCAGGAACTCCCACAGGGCGAAGGGCGCAAGCAGGATGGCGCCGGACAGGGTGATCGTGGCAAACAGCGCCTGCACCGGAAGGCCCGCCGTGCGCGGCCCCTTGAGCAGCACCGAGTACCCCGCCCAGGACAGCGCCGCCGCGATGAACATCAGATCGCCGAGATTGAAGGAAAAGCCCGCAAGGCTGGCGAGATCCCCCTTCAGCACGATGATCGCCACACCCAGGAAGCCGATGACGATCCCGGCGATCTCCCGCCAGCTTGTCGGACGTCCGAAGAACAGCCTTTCGAGGATGATGATCATCAGCGGCGAGGTGGTGTAGATCAGCGTGCCGTTGGTGGCGGTGGTGAATTGCAGCGCGTAATAGACGCCGGCGCCGCAGACCCCCATGCCGAGAAACCCCAGTGTCAGCCAGTGAACCGTGTAGGTCGCAACATAGGTCCGCACCCGGTCGCGCGCCATAAACAGGAACGGCGACAGCAGCAGCGCCGCCGCGGCCCAGCGCAGGAAGGCCAGCGTGAACGGCGCCACTTCGGGGATCGTGGAGCGCCCGAAAATGAGATTGGACGAGAAGAACAGCGGCGTCAGCAGCATCACCGTGAGCGGGATGAAGCGCTTGAGCGAAGACGTCTCGGCAGTCGCGGGGGCAGCGGGCATGCGGGGTCCATGTCTTGGCAAGAAGGGCCTGGAGGAGATAAATACCGCGTCCGGTGCTATAGGCTCCGGCACGGCTAAACAAGCGATTCGATGAAGGGGAAATGGAATGGCGCGGACATGTCTGGCTGTCGTGCTCGCGGCAGGCGATGCGACACGAATGAAGTCGTCCAAATCCAAGGTGTTGCATACGGTCGGCAATCTGCCGCTGATCGCCCATGTCACCCGCGCGGCCGCATCCGCCGGCGTGCGCAAGGTGGGGCTCGTTGTCGGCCGCGACGCCAGCCGGGTCATCGAGGCCGCCGAATCCGGTATTGATGTGCCGGTGGCATCCGTTGAACAGACCGAACGCAAGGGCACCGGGCACGCCGTGCTGATGGCGCGCGACATTATCGGCGAAGGCTTTGACGATGTTGTCGTGCTCTATGGCGATGGGCCGCTGATCAATCCCGAAAGCCTGCTGGCGGCGACCGCCGAACGCGCGAGCGGCGCCGATGTCGTGGTTCTGGGCTTTCGCGCCGCCGATCCCACCGGCTATGGAAGGTTGATCGAGCGCGACGGCGAACTGATCGCCATCCGCGAGCACAGGGAGGCCTCGGACGAGGAACTCGCCATCGATTTCTGCAATGGCGGTGTCATCACCTTCTCCGGCCGCGAGGCCGTGAGCCTGCTCGAAGCCATCGGCAACGAAAACGCCAAGGGCGAATATTATCTCACCGACATTGTCGAGATCGCGCGCGCGCGCGGCCTCAGATGCGTCGCCATCGAAGCGCCCGAGGAAGACATGATGGGCTGCAACACCCGCGCCGAACTGGCCGAGATCGAAGCCGTCTGGCAAGCGCGCGCCCGGCATGCGGCGATGCTGTCGGGCGTCACCATGATCGATCCGGCCAGCGTGTTTCTGTCCTTTGACACCGAGCTTGGGCCCGACGTGATGATCGAGCCCAATGTCTGGTTCGGCCCCGGCGTGCGCGTCGGCGCCGGCGCCGTCATCCACGCGTTCAGCCATCTCGAGGGCGCAGATGTCGGACCGGGCGCGATGATCGGGCCGTTCGCGCGGCTGCGTCCGGGCACGGAACTGGCCGAGAAGGCGAAGGTCGGGAATTTCTGCGAGACCAAGAAGGCCAAGGTCGGCGCCGGCGCCAAGATCAACCATCTGAGCTATATTGGCGACGCCGTGGTCGGCGAGGGCGCCAATATCGGCGCGGGCACCATCACCTGCAATTATGATGGCCAGAACAAGCATGTGACCGATATCGGGGCAGGGGCCTTCATCGGATCGAACTCCTCGCTGGTGGCGCCGGTCCGCATCGGCGACGGCGCCTATGTGGGCTCCGGCAGCGTTATCACCATGGATGTGCCGGACGATGCCCTGGCGATTGCCCGGGCGCGGCAGGAGACAAAGCCGGGCCGGGCTTCGCGACTCCGGGAAAAGATTGCCGCTATCAAGGCATTGACGAAAAAGCCCCGGTCCTGAGCGGAGCGGCAGTGCGGGTTACGGGGTGTCATGAAAATTGAGCGGACCCAAAGTGTTAGGACACTGGTCTAACCTGGCGTTGCCCGATATGAGCTTTGCCAGCAAACATCCGGGGAGAACTGCATGTGCGGCATAATTGGCATTGTCGGCAACCGCGAGGTGGCACCGCTCCTGGTGGATGCGCTCAAGCGGCTTGAATATCGCGGCTATGATTCCGCGGGCGTCGCCACCATCAAGGATGGCAAGCTCGACCGCCGCCGCGCCGAGGGCAAGCTCGCCAATCTCGACCGCAAGTTGGGCGAAGAGCCGCTGGCCGGGCATGTCGGCATCGGCCACACCCGCTGGGCCACCCATGGCGCGCCGACCGAAGCCAATGCGCATCCGCATTTCTGCAACGGCGTCGCCGTGGTCCACAACGGCATCATCGAGAATTTCGCGCCGCTCAGAGCCGAGCTCATGGCAAAGGGCGCAACGTTTTACAGCCAGACCGACACGGAAGTGGTCGCCCAATTGCTTTCGGCCTATCGGCAGGAGGGGCTCGCGCCGCGCGAGGCCATGCAGAAGGCGCTGGGCCGGTTTGAGGGCGCCTATGCGCTGGCGGTGCTGTTTGAGGATCAGCCGGACATGATCCTGGGCGCTCGCTCCGGACCGCCGCTTGCCGTCGGCCACGGCCAGGGCGAGATGTTTCTCGGCTCCGACGCGATCGCCCTGGCCCCGTTCACCGACGAGATCACCTATCTTGAAGATGGCGACTGGGTGGTCATCAAGCGGGATTTGCTGGAGATCCATGATCGCACAGGCAAACTGGTCGAGCGCCGGCGGCAGAAATCGCAAGGGGCTGCCTATGTCGTCGACAAG
The DNA here is from genome assembly GCA_019084245.1 of Hoeflea sp. GTDB lineage: Bacteria > Pseudomonadota > Alphaproteobacteria > Rhizobiales > Rhizobiaceae > Hoeflea. Next base: position 163,562 of record JAHRFE010000026.1, on the reverse strand, counting down.
GGCAATCACCGGCATTTCATGGAAAAGGAAATCTATGAGCAGGCCGAGGTGGTGTCTCACACCTTGGCGCACTACATCGATTTTGCCGAAGGCCGGGTGAAATTCGAATCCTCGCTGATCGATTTCGCCAATCTCGACCGGCTGGCGATGTCGGCCTGCGGCACCGCCTATTATGCGGGTCTCGTCGGCAAGTACTGGTTCGAGCGCTTCGCCCGGCTGCCGGTGGAAATCGATGTTGCTTCCGAATTCCGCTACCGGGAAATGCCGCTGACCGGCCGCATGGCCGCTTTGTTCATCTCGCAATCCGGTGAAACGGCCGACACGCTGGCGTCGCTGCGCTATTGCCGTGACCACAAGCTGACCATTGGCGCCGTGGTCAATGTGCGCGAGTCCACCATTGCGCGGGAATCGGACGCGGTGTTTCCGACGCTCGCCGGCCCGGAAATCGGCGTCGCCTCAACCAAGGCCTTTACCTGTCAGTTGTCCGTACTCGCTGCATTGGCGATGATCGCCGGACGGGCGCGCGGCACATTGTCGGCCGAGGACGAAAGCAAGATGGTCCGCGCCCTGGTCGAGGCGCCGCGGCTTTTCAATCAGGTGCTCACCGCGATCCAGCCGCAGATCGAAATGCTGTCGCGCGAACTCTCCCGCTTCAAGGATGTGCTCTATCTCGGCCGCGGCACCAGCTTCCCGCTGGCGCTCGAGGGCGCGCTGAAGCTCAAGGAAATCTCCTATATCCATGCCGAAGGCTATGCCGCGGGCGAACTCAAGCATGGTCCGATCGCGCTGATCGACGAGACCATGCCGGTGATCGTCATCGCGCCGCATGACCGGCATTTCGAAAAGACCGTCTCCAACATGCAGGAGGTTGCCGCCCGCGGCGGCCGGATCATCCTGATCACCGACGAGACGGGCGCAGCCGCCACCACGCTTGAGACCATGGCCACCATCGTGCTGCCGGTCGTCGACGAGATCGTGGCGCCGATCCTTTATGCCCTGCCGGTGCAGCTGATCGCCTATCACACGGCGGTGTTCATGGGCACAGATGTCGACCAGCCGCGCAACCTGGCGAAATCCGTCACGGTCGAATAGGCCACCTGCGGAATTGACCCGTCCCGCCCGGCCCCGTCTCGCCGGGCCTTGTCTTGGCGGGCAGGCGACACCATTATGGTAGTGTTGCGGCGCATCATTGTGCGCGGGCAGGGCAGGAACAGGTCAGACGATGAACGAAAAGCAGAAACGGCCCGGCGCCGGCGTGCGGTTGCGGAACTACTTCCTCACCGGCCTGATCATCGTGGCGCCGGTCTTCATCACGGCCTATCTGACCTGGACCTTCATCGGCTGGGTGGATGGCTGGGTCAAACCCTATATCCCGGCGATTTACAACCCGGATTACTATCTGCCCTTCGCCGTGCCCGGCTTCGGCTTGCTCACCGCGCTGGTGCTGATCACGCTGATCGGCTTCATGACCGCCAATCTTGTCGGCCGCTCGATCGTGGCGTTCGGAGAATCGCTGCTCGACCGGATGCCGCTGGTGCGCAACCTCTACAAGGGGCTCAAGCAGATCTTCCAGACGGTGCTGGCGGAGAAGGGCGGCTCCTTCAAGCAGGCCGGGCTGATTGAGTATCCGCGCAAGGGGATCTGGTCGATCGTCTTCATCGCCACGGAGACCAAGGGCGAAGTCAACCACCGGCTGCCCGATGACGATCCGATCTCGGTCTTCCTGCCCACCACGCCCAACCCGACATCGGGCTTTCTGCTGTTCGTGCCGCGCAAGGACATCATGTTTCTGGACATGAGCGTGGAAGAGGCGGCCAAGATGGTGATTTCCGCAGGCCTGGTGTCGCCCGACTTCCCGAAGACGCTGCCGATCCAGGGCAAGCCCAAGCCGACAGCAGCCTGACTGCCTCACCCGGCGCGCAGGAACCGGATCGCCTCGTCGCGGCGCATAAGGTAGAGCAGCATGCGCAGGGCCGGCCCGCGCGGACCTGACAGGCCCGGATCGGAGTCGAGCACATTGCGCGCGTCGGTGCGGGCGATTTCCAGCAGATCGCCATGCACGGCAAGATCGGCCAGGCGAAAGCCCGGCAGGCCCGATTGCCGGGTGCCCAGCACTTCGCCCTCGCCGCGCAGTTTCAAGTCTTCCTCGGCGATCCTGAAGCCGTCCTCGGTCTCGCGCAGGACCTTGAGGCGGGCTTCTGCCGTCTCGCCCAGCGGACCGTGATAGAGCAGGATGCAGCTCGACGCGCCGTCGCCGCGCCCGACCCGGCCGCGCAGCTGGTGCAATTGCGCCAGCCCGAAGCGCTCGGCGTGCTCGATCACCATGATCGTGGCGTCGGGCACGTCGACGCCCACCTCGATCACCGTGGTCGCCACCAGCAGCCTTGTCTGGCCGGCCTTGAAGGCGCTCATCGCCTGGTCCTTTTCCTCCGACGTCATGCGCCCGTGCACGAGGGCGACCGACGCGGCGAGATCCGGTCCGAAGGCCTTGGAAAGGCTCGCATGGCGGCTTTCCACGCTCATCAGCTCGCTCTCGTCGGAATCCTCGACCAGCGGGCAGATCCAGTAGGCCTTCTTGCCGTCGAGCACCGCCGTCTTCAGCCGCGTGATGATGTCGCCGAGGCGCTCGTCGGGAATGGTGACGGTGGCAATCGGTTGCCGGCCGGCGGGCTTTTCCGTGAGCTTGGAGACATCCATGTCGCCAAACGCCGCCAGCACCAGCGTGCGCGGGATCGGGGTCGCCGTCATCACCAGCATGTGCGGCGCCGTGCCCTTGGCGGTCAGCCTCAGCCGCTGGTGCACGCCGAAGCGGTGCTGCTCGTCGACCACGGCGAGCGTCAGGTTGGCGTAGACAACGGATTCCTGGAACAGCGCATGGGTGCCGATGACGATCTGCGCCGCGCCCGAGGCGATCTTGTCGAGCAGCTCCTGGCGCTCGCGGCCCTTGGAGCGCGATGTCAGCACCACGACCTCGATGCCCGCGGCCTCGGCCATCTTCGCGATGGTGGCGTAATGCTGGCGGGCGAGGATTTCCGTGGGCGCCATCAGCACCGCCTGGCCGCCGGCCTCCACCGCGTCCGCCATGGCGAGCATGGCGACGGCGGTCTTGCCGGAGCCGACATCGCCCTGCAGCAGTCTCAGCATCCGGTCGGTGCCCGCCATGTCGGCCAGGATCTCGTGAACCGCGATCTGCTGGCTCGCGGTCAGCGAGAACGGCAGGGCGTCAAGGATGGCCTGGCGGAGTTTGCCTTCAGCCACCACCGGCACACCCGGCAGCTTGCGCAGCGTCTGGCGCACCAGCGCCAGCGACAATTGCCCGGCCAGCAATTCGTCATAGGCAAGCCGCCGCCGCGCAGGGGTGAGCGGTTCGATGTCGTGGGCTGCTTCGGGCCGATGCAGATGCCGGACGGCTTCGGAGAATTCAGGGAAACTGTTCCGCGCCACCAGATGCGGGTCCGCCCATTCCGGCAGATGCGGCAGCAGTTCGAGCGCGGAGTCGATCGAGCGTCGCAGGATCTTGGGCGACAGGCCGGCGGTCAGCGGATAGACCGGTTCGATCAGCGGAAAATTCTCGGCCTCTGCCTCGCGCACCACGTGATCGGGATGGACCATCGAGGGCCTGCCATTGAACCATTCGACCTTGCCGCTGACCAGGAATGTCTCGCCCACGGGCAGCAGCTTTTCGAGCCAGGCCTGCTTGGCGTGGAAGAAGGTGAGCGCCATTTCGCCCGTTTCATCATGCACATAGACCCGGTAGGGCGCAGCCTTGCGGCCGGGCGGCGAGGGCTGGTGGCGATCGACCCGCACCTTGAGCGTGGCGATGACGCCTTCGGGCGCCAGGGCAATTTCGGATTTCCGGCTGCGGTCGATCAGCCCGTGCGGCGGCAACAGCACCAGGTCGAGCGCGCGGGTGTCCTCGGGTCCTTCCCGGCCGGTGACCCGCGCCAGCGCCTCGGCCAGCTTCGGGCCGATTCCGGGCAGGCTTTCCACGGGTTTGAACAGGGGATCAAGCTCGAGCGGTCGCATGGGCCCAGATGAACTGCAAATTTGACTGAAAGGCAAGGCTGACAACCGGTCAGCGACAGGATATGGAAACCCTCCAACCGAAAAAGGCAGATCATGACCGGAACGACACGTTCAAGCGCCGACCTTGATCCGCGCCGCCGCCGCATTCTGGTGCGGGCCTGGCGCCGCGGCATCCGCGAGATGGACCTGGTGATCGGCGGATTTGCCGATGCCGAGATCGCCACACTCAATGACAAGGAACTGGACGAGCTGGAATTGCTGATGGCCGAGGAGGATGCGGACATCTTTCGCTGGGTGACTGGTGAAGAAGCGATTCCCGAACGGTTCCGCACTGCGATGTTCGAGCGCATGCGCGCCTATGTGCCGGATTTCGAACCTCAGCAGACTGCGCCGCAAGGGCAGGCGACCCGATCATGAAGTCTGTCATACCGGCCGCAGCGATTGCAGGCGCAAGAACCCCGGTGACGTTGTCGGGCGTGCCACAAGGCATGGAGGCGCTGGCTCTTTCAGAACTGGCGCGCGCGGGCGGTCCGCTTGCCTACATCATCTCCGATGGCCAGCGCATGGCCGATCTCGAGCAGAACCTGGCGTTCTTCGCCCCCGACATTCCGGTGTTGACATTGCCGGGCTGGGATTGCCTGCCCTACGACCGTGTCTCGCCCGGCGCCGATATCTCCGCGCGCCGGCTTGCGGCCCTGTCATCGCTCGCGCGGTTTGCGGACAATCCGCATCCGGCAATCGTGATCATCACCGTCAACGCCATGCTGCAGCGGGTGCCGCCCAAGGCGGTGGTCTCGGGCCTCGGATTTTCGGCCCGGCCCGGCAACCGGCTGAAGATGGAGGACCTGTCCGCCCAGCTCGCCCGCAACGGGTTCGAGCGCGTCGACACTGTCCGCGAAGTGGGTGAATACGCAGTGCGCGGCGGCATTCTCGATGTCTTCGTGCCCGGAGACGACGAGCCTGTGCGGCTCGATTTCTTCGGCGACACGCTCGAAAGCGTGCGCCATTTCGATCCCGCCTCGCAGCGCACGACCACCCAGGCCAAGGAACTGGCGCTCAACGCCATGAGCGAGGTAAGGCTCGATCCGGAAACCATCAGCCGGTTCCGCACCAATTACCTCGCCCGGTTCGGGGCCGCCACGCGCGACGATGCGCTTTATGTCGCCATCAGCGAAGGCCGCCGCTATCCCGGCATGGAGCACTGGCTGCCGCTGTTTCATGACCGCATGGAGACCGTGTTCGACTATCTCCACGGTTTCCGCATCGCCGGCGACCATATGCTGGCTGAAGCCGCGGGCGAACGCCGTGCGCAGATCGTCGATCACTACGAGGCGCGCGCTGCCGCTCTCTCGATCGAGAAGACCAAGAGCATGCACGCCACGCCCTACAAGGCGATCGAGCCGGATCTGCTCTATCTCGATACGCCGGAGCTGATCGCCGGGCTTGATGGATGGAACGCGATACGGCTCACGCCGTTCCATGAACCGGAAAGCGCCGCCCGCCGGGTGATCGAACTCGAAACCCGCACCGGCCCACGCTGGGCGGCTGACGCGGAAGCCGACAAATCGGTGGAAGGCGCGCGCGCCAATCTGTTCGACAAGCTTGTCGCCCATGTCGGCGTCAAGCGCGCCGAGGGCCGCAAGGTGCTGATCACCGCTTGGACCGAAGGCTCGCTCGACCGTCTGCTGCAGGTCACCGAGGAGCACGGTCTGGAACGGGTGGTCCGGATCACCCGCCACGCCGATCTGGACAAGATCAAGCTGGGCGAGGCCGCCGCCGCCGTGCTCGCCATCGAGGGTGGCTTTGAAATCGATGATCTCGTCGTCATCGGCGAGCAGGATGTGCTCGGCGACCGGCTGGTCCGCAGGGCAAAACGCAAGCGGCGCGGCGCGGACTACATCTCCGAGGTGTCCGGTCTCGACGAAGGCAGCTACGTCGTCCACGCCGAACACGGCATCGGCCAGTTCATCGGCCTGCGCACCATCGAGGCCGCCGGCGCGCCGCATGCCTGCCTTGAGCTGCTTTACGCCGGCGACGCCAAGCTGTTCCTGCCGGTCGAGAACATCGAACTGCTGACCCGCTACGGCTCCGACAGCGCCGAAGTGCAGCTCGACCGTCTCGGCGGCGTGGCCTGGCAGTCGCGCAAGGCAAAACTGAAGAAGCGGCTGCTCGACATGGCCGCCGGCCTGATCCGGATTGCAGCCGAACGCCATATGCGCGCAGCCCCGGTGCTGGGCGCGCCCGAGGGGCTCTATGACGAGTTCTCCGCCCGCTTCCCCTATGACGAGACCGAAGACCAGATGGCCGCGATCGAGCGGGTGCGCGACGATCTGGCGGCAGGGCAGCCGATGGACCGGCTGATCTGCGGCGATGTCGGTTTTGGCAAGACCGAAGTGGCGTTGCGCGCGGCCTTCATCGCCGCGATGAACGGGGTGCAGGTCGCCGTGGTGGTGCCCACCACGCTGCTCGCGCGCCAGCACTTCAAGACCTTCACCGAGCGGCTGCGCGGCTATCCGGTGCGCATCGCCCAGGCCTCGCGCCTGGTCGGCGCCAAGGAACTGGCGCTGACCAAGGCCGAGCTGCAATCGGGCAAGACCGACATCGTGGTCGGCACCCATGCACTGCTCGGGACCTCGATCAACTTCGCCAATCTGGGTCTGCTGATCATCGACGAGGAGCAGCATTTCGGCGTCAAGCACAAGGAGCGGCTCAAGGAACTGAAATCCGACGTGCATGTGCTCACGCTCTCGGCGACGCCGATCCCGCGCACGCTTCAACTCGCCATGACCGGGGTCCGGGAACTCTCGCTGATCACCACGCCTCCGGTCGACCGGATGGCGGTCAGGACCTTCATTTCGCCGTTTGATCCGGTGACGATTCGCGAGACCCTGATGCGCGAGCATTACCGCGGCGGCCAGAGTTTTTATGTCTGCCCGCGCGTGTCCGATCTCGAAGACATCGCCGCATTCCTGCGCTCGGATGTGCCGGAGCTCAAATTCGCCGTGGCCCATGGCCAGATGGCGGCGGGCGAACTCGATGACATCATGAACGCCTTCTACGATGGCCAGTATGACGTGCTGTTGTCGACGACCATCGTCGAATCCGGCCTCGACGTGCCGACCGCCAACACGCTGATCGTGCACCGCGCCGACATGTTCGGCCTGGCCCAGCTCTACCAGCTGCGCGGTCGGGTGGGCCGCTCCAAGGTCCGCGCCTTCGCGCTGTTCACGCTGCCGGTCAACAAGACGCTGACGGCCACCGCCGACAAGCGGCTCAAGGTGCTGCAGTCACTCGATACGCTTGGCGCCGGCTTCCAGCTCGCAAGCCACGATCTCGACATCCGCGGGGCGGGCAACCTGCTGGGCGAGGAACAGTCGGGCCACATCAAGGAGGTGGGTTTCGAGCTCTACCAGCACATGCTGGAGGAGGCGGTGGCCGAGGTGCGCGGCGAGGACGAGATCATCGACACCGGCTGGTCGCCGCAGATCACGGTGGGCACCCCGGTGATGATCCCGGAAGACTATGTGCCGGATCTGCACCTGCGGCTGGGACTCTACCGGCGGCTGGGCGACATCACAGAAGTGGGCGATATCGACGGCTTTGGCGCCGAGATGATCGACCGCTTCGGGCCGCTTCCGATCGAGGTGCAGCATCTTTTGAAGATCGTCTTCATCAAGGCTCTGTGCCGAAAGGCCAATGTCGAGAAGCTCGACGCCGGGCCGAAGGGCGTCGTGGTGCAGTTCCGCAACAAGGAATTCGCCAACCCGGCAGCCCTGGTCGGCCACATCTCCAAGCAGGGGCAGATGGCCAAGATCCGTCCCGACCAGAGCGTGGTGTTCATCCGCGACCTGCCGACGCCGGAAAAGCGCCTGACGGGCGCTGCCGTGGTGATGACGCAGCTTGCCGAGCTTGCCGGCTGACCAGCCTGGCCGGCCGGTCAGGTTTCGTCTTGTTCTGGGGCGGCTTCGTCTGTTGATTGCCGATGCTTTTCGGCCGCGACCTTGCGCATGGCGTCGGCCAGCGCTTCGGCGGGCTGCGCGCCGACGACGGCGTACTTCATGTCGATGATGAAGCACGGCACGCCGGTCACCCCCATCTGCCGCGCCTGGTCGATTTCGGCGCTGACAGCGTCGCGGTCGGCGTCGCCCGCGAGCAGCCGTTCCACCACCTCTGGTTCCAGACCCGCATGCCGGCCTGCCTCGACCAGCACAGCATCATCGCCGATGTTCTGGCCATTCTCGAAATAGGCCTTGAACAGCGCATCCACCACCGTGTCCTGGGCTAGCGGACCCAGCGATCCGGCCCAGCGGATCAGCCGGTGCGCGTCCAGCGTGTTGGCGGAGACGGGGATCTTTTCGAAGGCGAAGGGGATATTCTCGTCGACGCCTGCGGCGCGAACATTCGCATAGGCTTTCTCAGCCCCTTCCGGCCCGCCGAACTTGTCCTCCATATACTGCTTCCGGTCCTTGCCTTCTTTGGGCAGCGACGGATCAAGCTGGTAGGGCCGCCAGCGGACTTCGACATTCATCTCTGATCCGACCTCGTCCAGGGCGGCCTCCAGCCGTTTCTTGCCGATGTAACACCAGGGGCACATGATATCGGAGACGATGTCGATGGTGAGCGAGGGAACGGTCATGGAGTGCCTTTTTGATCGGTCAGGGCTTGGCTGAGGTGTCCCACCACGAAGGCAGGTAATAGCCGTAAAGCGGCGGGTCGCCTTCAGGAGCCGCGATCCGGCTGCGATGCGCCACCCAGGCCTTGCCCAGGTGAAACGTGGGAATGACATAGTGCCCCGACAGCAAAACCCGGTCAAATGCGCGCACTGACGAGCGGAAATCATCAGCCGTGCGGGCGTTCAACATCGCGTCGATCGCGGCGTCGATGGCGGGGCTCGCAGCACCGGCGAAGTTGAAAGAGCCTTCCTGGTCGCGCGACGCCGAGCCCCAGCGGGGGATCTGCTCCGCGCCGGGTGACAGCGACGAGGTGAAGGATTTCATGATCATGTCGTAGTCGAAGGTCTGCGAGCGCTGTTGGTACTGGGCGTCGTCAACGGTGCGTATCGACATCTCGATCCCGAGCGCTGCGAGCGAACGCTGAAACGCCACCGCGAGCTTTTCCTGACCTTCGTTCTGGGTCATCAGGGCGAAGGCGAATGGCTTGGCCTCCTTGTCAAGCAGTCGACCGCCCTCGATCCGGTATCCCGCTTCCTGCAGCAGCGTCAGCGCCGCGCGCTGCATCTTGCGGTCGCGTCCCGAACCATCGGACGCGGGCAATGTCCAGGTTCCCTCCAGGATGTCTTCGGGCACCGCTTCGGGGAACGGGGCAAGGATTTCCCGTTCGCGCTGATCGGCGGGCTTTCCATAGCTCGAAAGGTAGGAGCTGTCCCAGAACGAATGCGTGCGCGTGTAGGCATTGTCGTAAAGGCTGCGGTTTGCCCATTCGAAATCAAACAGCATGGTCAATGCCTGGCGCACGCGCACATCCTCAAACACCGGCCGTCGGGTGTTGAAGACAAAGCCGTACATGCCCGAGGGGGTTTGCCGGGCATATTCCTTGCGGACCACATCGCCGGCCGCCACAGCGGGAAAATTGTAGCCGCGAGACCAGTTGGTGGCGCTGCCGTCCGGATAGACGTCGAAGACACCTTTCTTGAAGGCCTCGAACTGCGCGGTTTCGGAGAGGAAATACTCAACCACGATCTCGTCGTAATTGTCGATTCCGCGTTTGATCGGCAGGTCTTTCGCCCAGTAGTCGTCGCGGCGCTGGAACGTGATGCGTTCGCCGGGCTTGATCTCGCTGATCAGGTAGGGTCCGGAACCAATCCCGGGCACGAGTGTCGACTGGTCGAACGTCTCGGCATCGGTCGCGTGTTCGGGCAGCACCGGCGACAGCGACAGGATCAGCGGAAACTCGCGGTTGGATTCCTCGTTGAAAGTAAAGCGCACCGACAGATCGCTGATTTTTTCCATTTTGGCGACCCGGCTCAGTCGGGTGCTGAAGGGCGGACGGCCCTTGTCGCGCAGCAGTTCCATGGTGAAGATGATGTCGTCGGCCGTCACCGGCTCCCCATCCGACCAGCGCGCCCTGGGATTGAGGTTGTACTGGATGAAACTGCGCTCATCGTCCCATTCGACGGTTTCGGCCAGCAACCCGTAGAGCGTGAATGGTTCGTCCTGGGACCGTTGCATCAGCGTCTCATAGACGAGGTTGCCGAATTCGGTATCGACCACACCTCGGGCATGCGTGCGCATGCTTCTGACAATGAACGGCCGGACGCTGTCGAAGGTGCCGACAACGCCATAATTGACCTTGCCGCCTTTCGGCGCATCGGGGTTCACATAGGGAAGATGGTCGAAATCGGCGGGCAATGCCGGTTCACCATGCATGGCGATGCCATGCACCGGTTCCGCATGGGCGGCGGCCAGATATCCCGACATTCCGCCGGCAATCAAGGTCATTGCTGTCAGCAATCGTTTCATTGTCGATCCTCCAAGGCGTGACGGGTGGTACAAGTACCGGTATAAACGTCGATTCTCGGACAGAAGATATACGCGGGCTGATTAGCAGGCCACAATGGACGGACAATGAGGCGGTTTTTTTGACGCCAAACCGCCTCCGGGCTGGATATTGGTCTGTGACCGCGCTAACAGGAACGCGAGCAAAGCCTTGCTGTCGCCGCATTTTCAATCGAGAAGGCGCGACATAGTGATGAGGGCGCGGACACCGCGCAAACAGAACGCCGCCCCGGGGGCGCAATTCAGGAGAATTGGAAGCACATGAACGCCACCACAAAGACCGTTTTCGCAGCCATCATGTCGGCAGGCGTCGCCGCCGCGTTCGTGCCGGCAACCGCTGTCGCCCAGGGCGCAAACCAGGGTTGGTACAAGACCTGCACCAAGCAGGAAGACAATGATGTGTGTGTTGTCCAGAACATCGTCACCGCACCCTCGGGCCAGCTTCTCACGGCGATCGGTCTGATCGAGGTTGCCGGCAAGGTGAACCGCAAGATCCTTCAGGTCACGGTTCCGACCGCGCGCCTGATCCAGCCGGGTGTCGGCCTGCAGGTCGATGGCGGACAGGCCCAGCGCGTCGAATATGCGATCTGCATGCCCGAGACCTGCGTGGCGGAAATCCTGCTCACCGACGCCATGATCGCCTCCTTCAAGAAGGGCGGCGAACTGGTGCTGACGTCGGTCAACTACCAGCGTACCCCGAACCCGCTCCGTATCTCGCTCGAAGGCTTCACCCAGGCCTATGACGGCGATCCGATCGCCCAGTCCGAACTTCAGGAACGCCAGCGTCTGCTGCAGGAAGAAATGACCAAGAAGGCCGAGGAAGCCCGCAAGAAGCTTGAAGAAGCCCAGGCGGAAGCCAAGAAGAACTGAGTTTTTCTTCGCACTCGAAATGAAGACAGCCCGGATGCCCCACGGCATCCGGGCTGTTTTTTGTTTGTCATCCCGTCAGGTCGTGCTGGCAGACAATGTCTTGTGATCAGTGGCTGACCCGTTCCTTCGGGCGATAGACACCATCAATCTGCGCGTCGAAAAATTCTGCGAGCTGCGGGTGCCGGACGGGTTTGTCACTGTCATCGGTCAGCAGGTTCTGCTCGGAGACATAGGCGACGTACTCGGTCTCGTCGTTCTCAGCCAGCAGATGATAAAACGGCTGGTCCTTGCGCGGACGAACATTTTCCGGGATGGCGTTCCACCATTCCTCGGTATTGGCATAGATCGGGTCAACGTCGAAGATCACGCCCCGGAACGGGAAGATCCGGTGCTTGACGACCTGTCCGATCTGGAATTTTGCGTGTTTGGGCGTCATGTCTTTCATCCTTTGGTTCCCTAAGATGGGACGTTTGACGGGAAATGCAACCACTTGGCCTTGACGGCGGAGGGCTTGGAACTTACCCCCTCGCAAAGCTGAAACCTCGTCTTAACAGCTTGCACAGGCACAAGAATGGCTGAAATCACTGGTCTGGTGTTACCCTTCTTCGGCCTTATCCTGCTGGGTTACATCGCCGCGCGCATTACCAGGCAACCGCAGGAGGCGATGGGGTGGCTCAACACCTTCATCATCTATGTGTCTCTGCCGGCGCTGTTTTTCAAGCTTCTGTCGCGCACGCCGATCGAGGAACTGGGCCGCTGGGACTATGTGCTGACGAGCATGGTGGTGACCTATATCGTGTTCGCGCTGGTCTTCGCGGGCGCCATTCTGATCCGGCGTGCGGCAATCGGCGAAGCCACGGTGCAGGGTCTCGCCGGCGCCTATGGCAATATCGGCTATATGGGGCCGGGCATCGCCATCCTGGCTTTCGGGGAGCCGGCGGCGGTGCCTGTCGCGCTGATCTTCTGCTTTGAAAACATCATGCATTTCACCATTGCGCCGATGATGATGGCGCTGGCCGGCGGCGATCACCGCAGTCCGGGCGCGCTGGCTGTTGGCGTCGTGCGCAAGATCGCGTTTCACCCGTTCATTCTCGCCACCGCGGTGGGGGTGGCCGCCGCCTGGCTGGAATTCGTGCCGCCGGTGCCGGTCGGACGATTGATCGATTACCTGGCGCAGGCGGCCGCTCCATGCGCACTGTTCGCCATGGGGGTGACGCTCGCCTTGCGGCCGCTCAAGCGGGTTCCGCCCGAACTCGGCTACATCGTGCCGATGAAGCTGATCGTTCATCCGGTGCTGATGTATGTCGGATTGAGCGCGGTCGGAAATTTCGATCCGGTCTGGGTCTACACCGCGGTTCTGCTGGCCTCGCTGCCCACGGCAACCAATGTGTTCGTGATCGCCCAGCAATATTCGACATGGGTGGAGCGGGCCTCGGCAACCGTGCTGGTGACCACGGTCAGCAGCGTCGCGACCGTCTCGGCGCTGCTCTGGCTGATCACCAGCGGCACGCTGCCGCCCGACCTGTTTCCCTGAGGATCAGGCGGCGGACCTGGCCTTGCGCCAGCCCGGCGTCATGCCTTCGCGCATGGCGAGATTCCTCAGCGGCGGGATCGCCGAGAGCACAGCAAGGCCGCCGGCGCGCAGAGCCTGAACCGGCAGGAAAGAGCTCAAGAGCGTGCGGTTGAGCAGATCCACGCCCGCGGTCCGGCTGGTGACATCGAGCCAGCGCTGGCGATTATACGCGCTCACCGCCCGGGGCGCTTGTTCGGGCCCGCCGGCAGTCTTGAGCGCCTGGATCGCCTGCATGATGTCGCGCAGTCCGAGATTGAGGCCTTGCGCGCCAATCGGCGGGAAGGCGTGGCCGGTTTCACCCACCAGCATGGTCCTTCCCGTCCCAAAGCTGTGGGCGATCAGGCTCGACAGCGGCCAGGCCTGAACCTCGCCCTCGACCTCGACTTTTCCAAGGATCGAGCTCATCCGCGTCTCGACCTCGAGATTGAGCTGGTCGCGCGGCATCGCGAGAATGATATCCACCTGATCGGGCTTGACCGCCCAGACGAGGCTCGAGCGCTTGCCGGGTAGCGGCACTTGCGTGAACGGACCCTGTTCTGTGTGAAATTCCGTCGACGTGTCGGAATGAGCGATGCTGTGGGTAAAGTTCAGCACCAGTGCAGTTTGCGGATAGGTCCAGGTTCTGACCCGAATCCCGATGTCTTCGCGCAGCTTGGAGCCGCGGCCATCGGCGGCAAGGGCGGCAAGTGCGGTGATGCGGGTCCCATCCTCCAGATTGAGCTCCACGGCTTCACCGGACTGCACGGCGGAGACGAGCGAGCTTTCAAAACGCGTAATCAGGGCAGATCCGGTGGTGGCCGCCTGAAGTTCTTCAAACAACGGCTTGTTGGGGATATTGTAGCCAAAGGCGTCCAGTCCGATTTCGCTTGACCGGAACGAGACCGGCGGGGCGCGCAGCAGCCGCGTCGTGCCATCGAGAATGCGCATCGTGCGCAAGGGGGCTGACGACGGCTCCACCGCATCCCAGACGCCGAGCCGGGCGAGAAAATCAACAGATTCCGACAACAGCGCGGTGGTCCGTCCGTCCTGACGCGGGGGCTGAGGCGCGATGAAGGCAACCCGCCAGCCCTCGGCGGCGGCTGCGAGCGCGGCAACCGATCCCGCCAGCCCGCCGCCAACAACCGCGATGTCAAAGTGCTCATGCATTTCTTCGGCCTTTCAGTTGGTTGCCGATTGCCACGTGGTTGGTTCATCCTTTACATCGCTTGGCAAACGAACTCCATGGGATCAATTGGCGCATGTTCACGCCTCGCGGAAACAGGGATCCGCTCGACGGCCGGTTCGATCAGCTGGACCGGCCGGGGCGGGCCATTGCCAGCCTGGCGCGGCGGCCGGTGTGGCCGGTGCTTGCCATGGTGGCGCTGACCGCCGGGATCGCCTGGTGGTTCCTGCTTTCCATGGCTGGTTCGATTGCTGGCATCGAAGGCTCGGCGCGGCCGCTCGGGCCAGGCATGTCGTTGTTTGCCCGTTTCTTGCCGGTTGATCCGGGATCCTTCGCGGCCATCATCGCTGACCTTTGCCTGTCGGGCGGCTCGAGCCCCATGACCGCCGACGGGTCGTTCCTGTCGCTGGCCTTTGCCTTGTTTGTGATGTGGTTCGCCATGTCCGCGGCCATGATGCTGCCGGTCGCGGCCCCGATGATCCGCACCTATGCCGAAATCGCCGACACCGCGGCCGGTCGCGGCGACCCCGTGGTCCATCCCGCGGTTCTGGCCGCCGGATATCTCTTTGTCTGGGCACTGGCCGCGATGCTGTTTACCATTGTCCAGATGCTGATCGGGACTTTCACCGGCGCTTCGGTCACCGCCCCTGTCAGAGGCGTAATCGCCGGGATCATCCTGCTGGGCGCCGGCGCCTATCAGTTCACCTCGCTCAAACAGGCGTGCCTCAACAAGTGCCGAAATCCGTTCACGACGCTGTTCTCGCGCTGGCAAACAAACGCCCGCGGCGTGTTCCGGCTCGGGATGGAGCAGGGGGTCTGGTGCCTGGGGTGCTGCTGGGCGCTGATGCTGATCATGCTTGCAGTGGGCAGCATGAATGTGGTCTGGATGGCGGCGTTGACGGTGTTCACATTTCTGGAAAAAACCGGGGCTGGCCGGGTGACAACGCAGGCAGGCGGCGCGATAGTGAGCTTGTGGGGAGTTGCGCTGATTTGGGGGGCACTGACATGACATCGGGAGTTGGTCTGCATGGGTGATGTGGAGTGGGCCTTGAAGGGCGAACTGGTGCTGTCGTGCAATTGCACGGTGTTCTGCCCTTGCGTGATTTCGCTCGGCCAGCATCCGCCAACCGAGGGCTATTGCCAGACCTGGGCCGGGTTCAAGGTTGACAACGGCTATTACGGCGACACCGATCTGTCCGGCCTCAATCTCGGTCTGGTCATGGAAATCCCGGGCTATATGAGCCGGGGCAACTGGACTGCCGGCCTGTTCGTCGACAAGCGCGCCTCGATCTACGCCACCAAGGCATTCACGAAGATATTCACCGGCAAGGCCGGTGGCACCACATCGTTGCTGTCGATCCTGGTCGGCAATTTCCTGGGCGTTCAGCAGGAGCCGATCAGCTACGAGATCGAGGACAAGAAGCGCATCGTCAAGATCCCAAAGATCATCGACGGTGTCATTTCGCCGATCCCGGGCAAGAACCACGGCGAGGACACCGTGATCTCCAATTCGGAATACTGGATCGCGCCCGAGATCATCGTGGCAAAATCCGAACGGTCCAAGATGCGCGCCTTCGGCCGCAACTGGAATTTCGCCGGCCGCTCGGCCGAAATCTGCAAGCTCGACTGGAGCGGACCCAACTAGGGCGCGGAGAGGGTGCTGGCGGCATGAAGCTTCCATTCAAGTATCGCCGCGTTCCTTACGCGGAAATCAGGGCGTTTTCTGTCCATATTCTGACCGCCACCGGTTCCTATATGGCGTTCCTGGCGCTGGTAGCGGCGGCGGAAGGGCGGTTCGTCGATCTGTGGTGGTGGCTGGGTGTCGCCATGCTGATCGACGGCATCGACGGTCCGATCGCGCGCAAGCTCAATGTCAAGGAAGTGCTGCCGAACTGGTCCGGCGTGATGCTCGACAATGTCATCGACTATGTCACCTATGTGCTGATTCCGGCCTTCGCGCTCTATCAGAGCGGCATGATCGGTGAGCCGCTGTCCTTTGTCGCCGCCGGCCTGATCGTGGTGTCGAGCGCCATCTATTATGCTGACATGGGCATGAAGACCGACGAGAATTTCTTCTCAGGCTTTCCCGTGGTCTGGAACATGCTGGTGTTCACGCTGTTCGTGACCAATCCGTCGGAACTGGTGGCCTTCGGCATCGTGCTGGCAGCTGTCTTCATGACATTCCTTCCGATCAACTTCCTGCATCCCGTCCGCGTTGTCAGGCTCCGTCCGGTCAACCTGACGATATTCGGGGTCTGGTCGGTCCTGTCGGGATACGCGCTTCTGCTGCATTTCAACAGCCCGGACTGGCTGATGTGGGCGGTGATGCTGACCGGCGCCTATCTGTTCTGCATTGGCGGGGTCATGCAGATGTTCCCCGATCTCGGCAAAAGGGCTTCAAACTGAGCCAGATATGTAATTCCGGTCCGATGACCGGCTTGAGTGGAGATGAGTAAGATGAAAGCAATCCTGGTATCGAAGCATGGCGGCCCGGAGGTCCTGGAATGGCGGGACCACGCGATTTCAGATCCGGGAGCCGGGGAAGTCCGCATCCGCCATGAAGCCGTCGGGCTCAATTTCATCGACGTCTATTTCCGCACCGGGCTCTATCCTGCGCCCAATGGCCTGCCGCTGGTTCCGGGCAATGAAGGCGCAGGCATTGTCACCGCCGTCGGCGAAGGGGTGACGCGGTTCAAGGAGGGCGACCGCATCGCCTATGCCGGGCCGATCGGCGCCTATGCCGAGGAGCGGGTGATTGCCGCCGAAAAGATCGTCAAGGTGCCCGACGGCATCGAGCTGGACGTTGCCGCCGGCATGATGCTCAAGGGCATGACCGCGGAATACCTGCTTCGCCGTACCCATGTCGTTCAGCCGGGTGACACGATCCTGTTTCATGCCGCCGCAGGCGGTGTCGGGCTGATTGCCGGGCAATGGGCCAAGGCGCTCGGCGCCACCGTGATCGGAACGGTGGGGTCTGCCGAAAAGGCCGAGCTTGCCGCGGCCAACGGCTATGATCACGTCATCAATTACCGGACCGAGGATTTCGTCGAACGGGTCAAGGACATCACCGGCGGCAAGGGCGTCGATGTGGTCTATGATTCGGTCGGCAAGGACACGTTTCCCGGTTCGCTCGACTGCCTGCGTCCTCGCGGACTCTGGGCGAGCTTCGGCCAGTCCTCCGGCCCGATCGAGCCGATCAACATCGGAATCCTGTCGCAAAAGGGATCGCTGTTTGCCACCCGGCCGACCCTGTTCACCTACATCGCCAGCCGGGAAGACCTCGAAGCCTCGGCAAACGCCCTGTTCGACGTCGTTGCCCGCGGCATTGTCAAGATCGACATCAATCAACGCTACAAGCTGGCCGAAGCCGCACAGGCGCACACCGATCTCGAAGGACGCAAGACCACCGGCGTGACGGTTCTCAAGCCGTGAGGCATGGCGGGACCCGGGCGACCGAGGTTGAAGCACTCTCAAAATTATTTTGGCAAAGGCCGGCGGTTTTCGCCTGTGGCTACAGATCGAAATCCGCCTGCCCATGAAAACATTTGATATTTTCTGTCATCGGCCTCTTGTGCGACGCACAATTATTGCGTTTCATGAGAATCCGGGGCAACACCGACGTCCATAAAGATCCCTTGAAATTCAAGGCCAGATAGTGAAGCTTGTTTCTTGTGCTTTGCGGAAAAACGCCTCAAAACTAGGCGAATCCGAAAGGTGCCTGAGTCCGGGGGGTGACGTGGAAAACCAGCAGTCCGAGATACCGCTTCTGGAAACCAGGGGGCTGACCAAGATCTTCGGAAGCCTCAGGGCTTGCGATGCCATTGATCTGGCAATCGCACCCGGTGAAGTGCATGCGCTGCTGGGCGAGAATGGCGCCGGCAAGTCGACTCTGGTCAAGATGCTGTTCGGCGTGCTCGATCCGAGCGGCGGCGAAATTCTGTGGAAAGGCAAGCCGGTCAAGATCGGCAGCCCCGGCGAGGCGCGCGCCACCGGTATCGGCATGGTGTTCCAGCATTTCTCGCTGTTCGAAGCCCTGACCGTGGCTGAAAACATCGCCCTGGCGCTCGATGGCAAGGTCCCGATCGAGAAAATCTCAGATGAAGCGCGGCGGCTTTCACTGGACTACGGCCTGCCGCTCGATCCGTCAGCCCATGTGGCCGATCTCTCCGTCGGCGAACGCCAGCGCATCGAGATTGTCCGCGCGCTGCTGCAAAATCCGGAACTGATCATTCTTGACGAGCCGACCTCGGTGCTCACGCCCCAGGAAGCCGACAAGCTGTTCGAGACGCTGGCCAAGCTCAAGGCCGAAGGCCGGTCGGTTCTCTATATTTCCCACCGCCTCGAGGAGGTGCAGCGCATCTGCGACCGCGCCACGGTGCTGCGCCACGGCAAGGTGACTGGCGCCTGCGACCCGCGCCAGGAGACGCCCTCTTCGCTGGCCCGCATGATGGTCGGCGGCGAAGTCGCGACGGTCTCCGGCGCCGGGCTGGGCGAACCGGGTGAGGTGCTGGTGGAGGTCCAAAAACTGTCGGCGCCGGCGCGCAGTCCGTTCGCGGTTACCTTGAAGGATGTGGACCTCACGGTCCGGGCCGGCGAAGTCATCGCCATTGCCGGTGTCGCGGGCAATGGCCAGAGCGAACTCTTCGACGTGCTCTCGGGCGAAGTGACCGTGTCTGACGCGGACTCGATCCGCATCGCGGGCGTTGCCGCCGGGCGTCTCGGGATCACCGCGCGCCGGCTGATGGGCTGCAGCTTCGTGCCCGAAGAACGCCACGGCCATGCCGCGGTCCCGAACATGAACCTCAGCAGCAACCTGGTGCTGTCGCGCTATGCGTCGGACCGCAAGACCTTCCTCAGCGGCGGATGGCTGGGCCTGATCAACGCCGGCCCCGTGGCCACCGCCACCAAGCGAATCTCGAGCGCCATGGACGTGCGAAAATCGCTGGTGGACCCCATGGCCGGATCGTTGTCGGGCGGCAATCTGCAGAAATTCATCGTTGGCCGTGAACTCGACCGCCAGCCGCGCGTGCTGGTCGTCAACCAGCCGACCTGGGGCGTGGACGCAGGCGCCGCCAGCCGCATTCGCCAGGCGTTGATTGATCTGGCCAAGAGCGGTTCAGCGGTCATAGTCATCAGCCAGGATCTTGACGAAGTCTTCGAGATCGCGAGCCGCGTAGCTGTCCTCAATGAGGGGCGGCTGTCCCGGCCCGAACCGGTCGCCACCATGACTCGCGAGCGCATCGGATTGCTGATGGGCGGTTTTCACGATGGCGCCGGGCATCCCCAGCCGGAGGCGTTGCATGCGCATTGAACTCCAGAAGCGCGATGGTGTTTCCACGCTGTTTGCGGTCCTGTCGCCCTTCGTGGCGCTTGGTCTCACCCTGATTGCCGGCGTCATCCTGTTCGTTGCACTCGGCAAGGATCCGGTCGCAGCTCTCTACAGTTTCTTCATCGAACCATTGACCGAGATCTGGTCGCTGCATGAACTGGCGATCAAGGCTGCGCCGCTGATCCTGATCGCGGTGGGGCTGTCGGTCTGCTTCCGGTCGAACAACTGGAACATCGGCGCCGAGGGCCAGTTCATCATCGGCGCCATGGCGGGCTCGATCCTGCCGGTGGTGTTTCATGGCTGGCAGTCGCCGCTGGTGCTGCCGCTGATGATTGTCTTCGCCATGATAGGCGGCGCGGCCTATGCGGCGATTCCGGCCTTCCTCAAGGCGCGGCTCAACACCAACGAGATCCTGACCAGCCTGATGCTGGTCTATGTCGCGCAACTGTTCCTCGACTGGACGGTGCGCGGCCCCTGGCGCAACCCGGAAGGCTTCAATTTTCCCGAGACGCGCAACTTCCATGACTACGCGGTGCTGCCGCGCATCATCGAGACCGGCAAGACCCATTGGGGTTTTGGTTTCGCGCTGATCGCGGCGATTGTGTTGTGGTTCGTCATGCGCCGTACGCTCAAGGGCTTCGAGATCACCGTGCTTGGTCAATCGGCCCGGGCAGGGCGGTTTGCCGGCTTTTCCGACAAGAAGATGGTCTATTTCGCCTTCCTGCTTTCAGGCGCGCTCGCCGGACTCGCAGGCATGGCGGAGGTATCGGGCTCGATCGAGCAGCTGCGCCCGGTGATTTCTCCCGGCTACGGCTTCACCGCCATCATCGTGGCCTTCCTCGGACGGCTCAACCCGCTGGGGATCGTTGCCGCCGGCCTGGTCCTGGCCTTGACCTATCTGGGCGGCGAGGCGGCGCAGATCTCGATCGGGATCACCGACAAGGTGACGCGCCTGTTCCAGGGGCTGCTGCTGTTCTTCGTTCTGGGCTGCGACACGCTGATCCACTACCGTATCCGGCTGGTGTTCGGCGCGGCGCAGAAAGGGAGTGCCGCCTGATGGACATGACCCAGGCAATCATCTTGACCATCATCACCGCGGCCACGCCGCTGCTCCTTGCTGCGATCGGCGAACTGGTGGTCGAACGCTCAGGCGTACTCAATCTTGGCGTCGAGGGCATGATGATCATGGGGGCGGTTGCGGCCTTTGCGATCGCTCAGCTGACAGGCTCGGCCGGCCTCGGCGCCATTGGCGGGCTGGTCTCGGGCATGCTGTTCTCACTGCTGTTCGGCTTCCTTACACTGACCCTGGTTGCCAACCAGGTGGCGACGGGGCTGGCGCTGACAATTCTCGGGCTGGGATTGTCCGGCATGATCGGCGAATCCTTTATCGGTCTTCCGGGTCTCAAGCTCGCGGCGATTGAAATCCCGCTGCTGTCTGACATCCCTTTCATCGGTCGTGTTCTGTTTTCGCAGGATCCGATTTTTTACACCTCGATCATCGCGGTCTTTGGCGTGAGCTGGTTCCTGTTCAAGAGCCGGGCAGGGCTCCGGCTCCGGGCGATTGGCGACAATCATTCGTCGGCGCATGCGCTCGGTATCAACGTTGTGCGGACCCGGTATCTTGCGGTGATGTTCGGCGGCGCCTGCGCCGGCCTTGCCGGAGCGCATCTGTCGATCGTCTACACGCCGCAATGGGTGGAGAACATGACGGCGGGGCGAGGCTGGATCGCGCTGGCGCTGGTGGTGTTTGCCTCCTGGCGCCCCGGACGGGCGTTGATTGGAGCCTACCTGTTTGGCGCCGTGTCGATCGGACAATTGTTCGCGCAATCGCGCGGCATCGGAATTCCATCGCAATTGCTTTCGGCTCTTCCCTACCTCGCAACGATTGCGGTACTTGTTATCATATCGCTGAATCGGAGAATGACGCTGATCAATACGCCGGCTTCGCTCGGCAAGTCCTTCGTGCCGGAAAGATAGAACAACAAGGCTTACGGCATGATCTCAACAACCAACCAGACAGGGTGAACTCAATGAAAAAGACGCTATTTCTTCTCGCTGCGGCGACAGCGCTCGCCGGCATCGCCGCTCCGGCCAACGCCCAGGGCATGGACAAGGTCAAGGCATGCTTCATCTATGTCGGCCCGGTCGGCGACTTTGGCTGGTCCTACCAGCACGACCAGGGCCGCCTCTATGTCGAGGAAAAGCTCGGCGACAAGCTTGAGACCGCCTATCTGGAAAGCGTGCCGGAAGGTGCGGATTCCGAGCGCGCGCTCGAGCGTTTCGCCCGGTCCGGCTGCAACATCATCTTCACCACATCCTTCGGCTACATGGACGCGACCAACAAGGTCGCCAAGGATTTTCCGGACATCAAGTTCGAGCACGCCACCGGTTACAAGCGCGAGCATCCGAACGTTGCGACCTATGATTCGAAGTTCTTCCAGGGCCGCTATGTGATCGGGCAGATCGCCGCGAAAATGTCGAAGACCGGCTCGGCCGGATACATCGCCTCGTTCCCGATCCCGGAAGTGGTGCAGGGCATCAACTCCTTCATGCTCGGCGCGCAGTCGGTCAATCCCGAATTCAAGCTCAAGGTCGTGTGGGTCAACACCTGGTTCGATCCAGGCAAGGAAGCCGATGCCGCCAAGGTGCTGCTCGATGGCGGTGTCGATATCCTGACCCAGCACACCGATTCGACCGCGCCGATGCAGGTTGCCGCTGAGCGTGGCGCCTACGCCTTCGGACAGGCGTCCGAGATGATCGCCTTTGGACCGAACACCCAGCTGACCTCCATTATCGATGAATGGGGTCCGTATTACATGGAACGGATCACGGCGGTGCTCGAAGGAACCTGGGAGCAGCAGGCAACCTGGGCCGGCATGGCCGAAGGTCACGTGGTGATGGCGCCCTACACGAACATGCCTGACGATGTGAAGGCGATGGCGGAAGAAACCGAGGCCAAGATCACCTCTGGCGAATTCCACCCGTTCACAGGCCCGATCAAGAAGCAGGACGGTTCCGAATGGCTGGCTGAAGGCCAAGTGGCCGAAGACGGCGAACTCGCAGGCCTGAACTTCTACGTCGCGGGCATTGACGACCAGCTTCCACAGTAAGCCAGGTCAGACGCTGAGTCGGATACGAAAGCGGGGGCGGCTGCATGGGCCGCCCCTTCTTGTTATCCCCGTCGTCTTGCAGCCTTTATTTGGCCGGCGCGGGGTATTGTGAGAACCCGTCCAAATCATGGCCACGACAAGCGCAGCAGGTCGGCTTCCCTTGATTATGTTCACGATTGTACCGCAAACTGAAACGCCGGGTTTGATAACCCGGCGTTAAGCTTAAGCGTGAGGGTTAATGTGAATCGCGATCAGGCGAGCCCCTGCTTGCGCACATCGTTCCAGGCCGCATCCAGTGTCTTCTTCGCTGACGCGATGAGCACATCCACCTCTTCCTCGGTTATCGTCAGCGGCGGCGAGATGATCAGCGAATCGCGCACGGCGCGCATCACCAGCCCGTTGGAGAAGGAATGGTCGCGTGTGATGGTGCCGACCTTGCCGACATTGTCGAAGCGTTTCTTCAGGTCGTTTTCATCGGGCACCAGTTCCAGCGCGCCGAACATGCCCACCATCCGGGCTTCGCCGACCATCGGGTGATCGGCAAGCGCGGTCCAGCGCTGGTGAAAATAGGGGCCGATGTGGTCGCGGACGCGCTCGACCAGACCTTCACGCTTGATGATGGTGAGATTGGCGATCGCCGCCGCGCAGCAGGCGGGATGACCGGAATAGGTATAGCCGTGATAGAATTCGACGTTTTCACGGTGCAGGACTTCGGCGATCTCGTCTGACACCAGCACGCCCCCCATCGGCAGATAGCCCGATGTAAGCCCCTTGGCGATCGCCATCAGGTCGGGCTTCATGTCGTAATACCCAGAGCCGAACCATTCTCCGGTGCGGCCGAAACCGCAGATGACCTCGTCGGAGACAAAAAGGATGTCGCGGCTTTCGAGAATGCGCTTGACCTCGGGCCAGTAGGTTGCGGGCGGAATGATGACGCCGCCGGCGCCCTGGATCGGTTCGGCGATGAAGGCGGCGACATTTTCCTCGCCGATCTCCTCGATGGCGCGTTCGAGCTCGCGCGCCGCCCACAGGCCGAACTCGTCTTCGCTCATGTCTGTCATCATGCCTTCACCGAACCAGTAAGGCTGATCGATGTGATGGATGTCCGGAATCGGCAATCCGCCCTGGCTGTGCATGGCGCTCATGCCGCCCAGCGAGGCGCCGGCGATGGTGGAGCCGTGATAGGCGTTCTTGCGGCTGATCACCACTTTCTTGCTTCCCTTGCCCTGAAGCGCCCAGTAGGTGCGCACCAGTCGCAATATCGTGTCGTTGGCGTCCGAGCCGGAGCCGCCGTAAAACACCATGTTGATGTGATCGGGGGCGAGATCGGCCAGCATCGCCGACAGTTCGATGACAGGCGGATGCGTGGTCTTGAAGAAAGTGTTGTAATAGGAGAGCTCGCTCATTTGCGCGCGCACCGCCTCGACGATCTCCTGACGGCCATGGCCGACATTGACGCACCACAAGCCTGCCATACCGTCCATGATGCGATTGCCGTCTGTGTCCCAAAGCCACACGCCGTCCGCCTTGGAGATCACCCGCCGCTCGTCAACACCAAGGGCGCCGTGATCGGTGAAAGGGTGAAGATGGTGCTTGTGATCGGAAACCTTGAGATCATGAGAAGACACATTGACGCGCATTGTTTTAGTCCTGATTGGTTTTTGACAGAGGCCTGAAGGAAATCGGTTTGACCTTTATTTGAGTGTGTGCACAAATTTTCCGCGCGGACAACCACCGCACTCTCCGCCTGATGCCTGACGCGATCAAATGGATTCGTGTGTGCAATGATGTATAGGAACAGGTTCTAAGTGCTCAAGCGCCAGCCATATCCTCACGGGGGCGGCCTGCGCGGCAGTGCGACAATTGAAAGTCCTGAAGGGGCAAGGTGACATTATGCGCGAAAGCGCCACGGATAAAAAAGACATAACCCTCCCGACCAATGAAGAGGCTGATCGGTTTCTGGCGGAAAATCCCGATATCGAATCCGTCGATTTCCTGATTCCGGACATCAATGGCGTGATGCGTGGCAAATGGGGTCCCACCGAAGCCCTGTCCAAGGCCGGTTATCCCGGCATCAACATGCCCTTGTCGATCTTCGGCCTCGACATCTGGGGCAGGGAGGTCGAATCCACCGGCATTCACATCGAGACCGGAGACATCGACGGCTACTGCCGGGCAATTCCCGGGCGAATCAACCGCGCGCCCTGGGCGCCGCGCCCCTCGGCCCAGGTTCTGATGTCGATGTACACCGAGACCGGCGAGCCCTGCATCTACGATCCCCGCAACGTGCTGCAGGGCATTGTCGACCGCTTCACCGCTCTGGGCCTGCGTCCGGTGACCGCGTTCGAACTTGAATTCTATCTGGTGGATCCGGCGGTGTTCCAGCGGTCGGGCCGCATGGGCAAGGATCGTGGGCCTGGTCCGGACCAGCAGCAGATGTACTCGCTGTCCGAATTGCGCGGCCAGAGCGACCTGTTTGCCGAGATCCGCGCCGCCGCAGTGGCGCAGGGCCTGCCGATCGACACCATCATCAAGGAGGCGGCGCCGGGTCAGTTCGAAGTCAATCTCAAGCATCGCGACGATGCGATGGCGGCGGCCGACGACACCGTGCTGCTGCGCCGCCTGATCACCGAATCCGCCCATAAACATGGATTGCGGGCCACCTTCATGGCCAAGCCGTTTCTGGAATGGCCGGGCAACGGCATGCATGTCCATGCCAGCGTGCTGGATGTGGACGGCAACAACATTTTCTCGGGCGAGGCAGGCGATCTGCGGCTGCAGCATGCCGCGGCGGGGCTGCTGCAGACGCTGAAGGACACGCTGCTGCTCTACATTCCAGGCTTCAATGGCTATCGCCGTTTGCAGCCCGGCTCCTATGCGCCGACCCGGATTGCCTGGGGCCGCAACAACCGGTCGGTGGTGGTGCGTGTGCCGGCCTCCGACGACAGGGCGAGGCGGCTCGAACACCGCATGTCCGGCGCCGACGCCAATCCCTATTTCGTGCTGGCCGGTGTTCTTGGCGGCATGCTCGAAGGGCTGGAAAACGGAAAAATGCCGCCGCCGGCGGTGGAGGGCAACGCCTACAATGTGCCGCTTCCGCAACTGTCGGATGACATGGACGACGCAATCGAGGATTTCGAGCAGTCCGATTTCATCCGTCGCCTGTTCGGCCCCGAACTGCGCCGGATATTCGCCGAAATCAAGCGCGAGGAACTCAAGGCATTCGACAATGAAATCACCCCCTTGGAGCGGTCGACCTATCTCTGATCCCTGCACCGGCCGGATGCGTGATTCATCGATTGGACAAAGCTCGGACAAGTTCTGTGGCGATTTGACATAGGACAAAGACCGCCCAAGCGCAGCATGCGACCTTTTGCCGGTCTCCGCCCAACCCTTTTCCGGGTTGACGCGGGCCGGATTGTTTCGCATCTTGTCTGGGACACATAGGAAGAATACAATGGATTTTGAAGCGTTCTTTGAGGAGAAGCTGGGTGGTCTGCACGAAGCCGGCAATTACCGGGTTTTTGCCGATATCGAGCGCCATGCCGGTGGTTTCCCGCGGGCAACACGCTATCGCGCCGACGGTTCGACGCAGGACGTCACGGTCTGGTGTTCCAATGACTATCTTGGCATGGGCCAGAATCCGCTGGTCACCGGCGCGATGAAGGAAGCCATTGATCGCTGCGGCGCGGGCGCCGGCGGCACGCGCAACATCTCCGGCACGAATCACTACCATGTGCTGCTCGAGCGCGAACTTGCCGATCTGCACGACAAGGAAGACGCGCTGATTTTCACATCAGGCTATGTGTCCAACTGGGCGGCGCTCGGAACGCTCGCCGGCAAGATTCCCGGTCTGATCGTCTATTCCGATGCCCTCAACCACGCGTCGATGATCGAAGGCATTCGCCATTCCCGCTGCGAGAAGCGCGTGTTCAAGCACAATGATCCCCAGGATCTGCGCCGCATGATGGCGCTGGATGATCCGGCCGCCCCCAAGATGGTGGCCTTCGAGAGCGTCTATTCGATGGATGGCGACATTTCCCCGATAGCAGCGCTCTGCGATGTGGCCGACGAATTTGGCGCGATGACCTATCTCGATGAAGTCCACGCCGTTGGCATGTATGGCCCGCGCGGCGGCGGCATTGCCGAACGCGAGGGCATCATGCATCGCCTGACGGTGATCGAAGGCACGCTTGGCAAGGCTTTTGGCGTCATGGGTGGTTACATTACCGGCACCCGCGCGCTGTGCGATTTTGTCCGTAGCTTCGCATCGGGATTCATCTTCACCACCGCCTTGCCGCCATCGCTGGCAGCAGGCGCTGCCGCATCGATCCGCCATCTCAAGGCGAGCCAGATGGAGCGCCGCCGTCATCAGGAAGCTGTCGCCAAGGTGCGCCGCGCGCTGGATTACCACGGCATTCCGCACATGCCCAATCCGAGCCACATCGTGCCGGTGATGGTGGGAAATGCCTCGAAGTGCAAATGGATTTCCGACGTGCTTATGGACCAGCACGGCATCTATGTGCAGCCGATCAACTACCCGACGGTTCCGGTCAAGACCGAGCGTCTGCGCATCACGCCGACGCCAATGCATTCGGATGCCGATATCGCGCATCTGGCTGGCGCCTTGAGCGAGTTGTGGTCGCAGTGCGCCCTGGCCCGGGCAGTCGCCTGATATCGGGACGGACCAGGTTTCGGGTTCCATCAACTGAAAAAGCCGGTCAGGTAGTTCCTGTCCGGCTTTTTCAATTCAAGGATCCTGTGTAGCTATTCGGCCTTGTCGGCCCCATCCCGCACCGGCGCGCAAAACAGCGTATACAGCGTGCCGATCACCGACGAGACTTCGTGATTGAGGATCGAGTAGTAGATCATCCGGCCTTCGCGTCTGGTATCGACAAGCCCGTCGAGACGAAGCCGCGCCAGTTGCTGCGAAACCGCAGCCTGCGGCATCGCCAGGATTTCCTCGAGTTCGGAAACGGATTTCTCGCCTTCGGACAGAATGCAAAGGATCATCAACCGTGTCTCATGGCTGAGCGACTTCAACAGGTCGCTGGCCTTGCGCGCCTGGACCATGAGCACGTTCAGCTCTTTCTCATCCATGTCGGCTTTGATGTGAGGTAAGGTCATGTGTTTTGCTCGGTGAATGCAGGTGGTTATAGGGCTTTTCGATCATCTCGAAAAGGGTCCCATCGGCCTCATTTTGACAGGCGCCCTTCAGACAGGCAGTAATCGATGCGTACAATTGTGAAGCATAATCCTAATTCTAACCGATTATAGACCCGTTCCGCAATCTTTTGCTGGGCCGCGTAGGTTCTTCGTTCAATCTTGACGATTGGCTTGAAAACCGCTTGCCGGTTGCCGCATTCCGGCCTTACTCTCTTTGAGAAACCCAGGTCTCGAGCATCGCGCCGCACGCGGGGTGAAGCGGAGCTTGGATTGTTCGCAATTGCCCGGCTCATTGCGGGCGCGGGAGGTTTCAATGTCTGCACTCCGTCGCATTCTGATCGTCATCGGACTGCTCGCCATGTCCAATCCGACACAGGCTCAAGATGGTCCACGCCGCATAGAAACCACTGAAAATGCCGATTATTTCGGATTTGATCTCCGCACGGTGCGCGATATCGGACTGGAGCAATGCGAGGCTGCCTGTCTCGACGACCGGCAATGCAAGGCCTTCACCTACAACATCAAGGCCGGCTGGTGCTTTCTCAAGTCCGACTACAACACCATCAATCCCTTTGTCGGCGCGATAGCTGGCAGGGTGGTGAGCGGCGGTGAGCCGGATCTGGGGGCGGCGCCGGACCTGACCTTCGTTCCCGCATCGCTTCTGGATGAAGCCCGGGCCTACCGGGAGCGGACGATCGCGCGCAACAGCAATGCCAGCGGCGGCGCATCGCAGTATATCGCGCTGGCGAAATCGGCGAGCGCGCAAGGCGACATGGATGGCGTCATCCGGTTTTACGCGATGGCGGCGGCGGCTGACCCGGCACAGAGCCTGCTGTGGCGGGAGCTCTCCCGCGGATCACTGGCCTATGTGACGCAAGACGCGAACATGATCCGCAGCCTTCGATCCGTGGCGATATCGGCCGCCGTCAACGCCTATCAGACCTCGCGAACCGCTTCGGCGCGGGCCGATTCGCTTGCCGTTCTGGGCGAAGCGCTGGAACGGGCGGAAAACTGGCGTCCGGCTCTTTCAGCCTACCGCGCAAGCCTGGAAATTGCAGAAGTGCCGGCGCTGCGGGCGGCTTATGACACTCTGCGCGCCACGCACGGCTTCCGGGTGGTCGACAACACGATTGACGCCGACAGCGAAACCCCGCGGGTCTGCGTGCAGTTCTCCGAAAATCTCGTTCGTGGCCAGGACTATTCCGGCTTCGTCAGCATCGACGGCGCAGGAGACGTCGCCATTGATACCGACACACGGCAGATCTGCGTCAACGGGCTTGAGCACGGCCAGCGTTACCGGCTGGTGCTGCGCCAGGGCCTGCCATCGGCGGTCGACGAGGTCCTGGAAGCGCCGGTGGAGCTGTCGCTGTACATACGCGACCGGTCGCCCGCCGCCCGGTTTACCGGTTCGAGTTTCGTGCTGCCCGCGAAATCGCGGCTCGGCATACCGCTGGTCACCATCAATGCGCCGTCGGCGGATCTGAAGCTCTACCGCGTCGGCGAGCGGGCTCTGGCCCGGATCATCTCCGGCTCGGAGTTCCTGAGGCAACTCGACAGCTATTCGCTCGAGACCATAGCCCAGGATGTGGGCGCGCCGGTCTGGGAGGGCGCGGTCGAGATCGCAAGCGAGCCCAACCGCGAAGTCATCACCAGCATTCCAGTCGACACCCTGCTGCCCGAACGCGAGCCGGGCGTCTATGTTCTGAGCGCCGCGCCGCTCGGCGACAAGTCCGAAAGCTGGGAATCGAAGGCCACCCAGTGGTTCGTCATTTCCGATATCGGGCTTACGAGCTTTGCCGGAGAGGACGGGCTGTCGGTGTTCCTGCGTTCGCTCGAAACGGCCCAACCGCTGGCCTCGGTCTCGCTGACGCTGCTTGCCCGCAACAACGAGGTGCTGGGCGAAGCAGTCACCGATGCTGATGGCCGCGCCACCTTCCAGCCTGGCTTAATCCGAGGACAATCCGGCCTTGCCCCGGCAGCGCTGCTGGCCAAGGGGCCGGAGGGCGATTTCGTGTTTCTCGACCTCACTCGAGGCGGCTTTGACCTCTCTGACCGCGGTGTTGCCGGCCGTCCTTCGCCCGGCGGCGTCGATGTCATGGCCTGGACCGAACGCGGCATTTATCGCGCCGGCGAGACCGTCCACCTCGCAGCCCTTGCACGCGACGGACAGGCCGAGGCGCTCAGCGATCTGCCGCTGACCATGATCCTTCAGCGTCCCGACGGGGTGGAAGACCGCCGCGTGGTCTCAGACGGCGAGGATCTTGGCGGTCACGCACTCGAAATCGATCTTCCCGGCAACGCCATGCATGGCGCCTGGCGCGCCAGCCTGCACACCGATCCGAAGCGCCCTTCCATTGCCGAGGTGTCCTTTCTGGTCGAGGATTTCCAGCCCGACCGCATCGAGATCGAACTCGACGCCGGCGATGGCTTGGTAAGTCCCGGCAGCCCGGCTGAAATCGCCGTGACCGGCCGCTATCTCTACGGCGCGCCTGCGGGTGGTCTGTCGACCGAAGGCGAGATCGTAGTGAGCCGCAACCGGTCGCTGGACGCCTATCCGGGCTATGTATTCGGACTTGAAGACGAGGAATTCGAGAATTCGAGAATTACGCTCGACAATCTTGCTTCGCTTGACGAGGCGGGCGAGGGGATCGTCGAAATCGATCTGGGTGAATTGCCCGTCACCACGCAGTTCCTCAAGGCCGACGTCACAATCCGCGCTTCAGAAGGCGGGGGACGAGCGGTGGAACGTGCAGTCGGGCTCAAGGTCGCAACCGACGGCCCGCGCATCGGCATCAATCCGGATTTCGACGACGCCCAGGTGTCGGAGAACAGCGAAGCCGGGTTCCGCATTATCGCCATCGACGCTGACGGCGCGCGGATTGCCATGCCGGGGACGACCTGGTCGCTGGTCCGCATCGAGCGGAACTATCAATGGTACCGCCAGGGCAGTTCCTGGAATTACGAGGTTGTCGATTTCACCACCGAAATCGCCGATGGCGAGATCGATGTGAGCGAGCAGGACCCCGCGAGGATCGCCGCCACTGTGGAATGGGGCCGCTACCGGCTCGACGTCACCGGCGCCGACGGCGCCGAGACCAGCGTGCTGTTCGATGCCGGCTGGCATGTCGAGGCCAAGTCGATCGAGTCCCCGGACGGGCTCGAAATCGCCTTCGACAAGGACCGCTACGCCGTGGGCGAAACCGCGCAGCTCAGGATTTCGCCGCGCTTTGCCGGCGAGGCGCTGATCACCGTTGGCTCGGAACGGCTGATCGCTACCACAACCGCATCCGTCGGTGAAGAAGGCACCACGATCGACCTGATCGTGACCGAGGAATGGGGGGCGGGCGCCTATGTCACCGCCACGCTCTACCGGCCCGGCGACGCGCAGTCGCGCATGCCGATGCGCGCCATCGGCGTCAAGTGGCTCTCGGTCGATCCCGCAGACCGGCAATTGCAGGTCAGTCTTGATCTGACGGAGCAGACCACGCCGCGTGGGCCATTCACGATTCCGGTCACGCTTGCAGGCCTGACCCCGGGTGAGGACGCCTTCGTCACCGTTGCGGCGGTCGATGTCGGTATTCTCAATCTGACCCGGCATGCCGCCGCCGATCCTGAATCCTGGTATTTCGGCCAGCGCGCGCTGGGGCTTGAGATCCGCGATATCTATGGCCGCCTGATCGACGGGTCGGCGGGCGTCACCGGCCGGATCCGCACGGGCGGCGACGGTGCGATGATGCGTTCGGAAGGCAGTCCGCCGCGCGAAAGGCTCGTGGCCTTTTTCGAAGGTCCGGTCGCGGTCGATTCCGATGGCAAGGCCAGCATCACCTTCGACATGCCGCAGTTCAACGGCACCGTCCGTGTCAACGCGGTGGCCTGGAGCAGCCGCGGCGTGGGCCACGCGACCCGGGACGTCATTGTGCGCGATCCGGTGGTGATCTCCGCCAGCCTGCCGCAGTTCCTTGCGCCGGGCGACCGGTCGCAGATCCTGGTCGAACTGGCCAACACCGATGGCCCTGCCGGCGATTACGGCGTTGAGCTTTTCACAGCGTCGGGCCGCGTCAAAACCGGCGACGGACTGCGCCAGAGCCTTAACCTGGGCTCCGGAGCCCGGGAAAGCCTGGTCATGCCGCTTGAGGGATTGCTCACCGGATCGGATACCGTGACCATTGCGCTCACCGGACCGGATGGGTTGTCGCTCGACCGGGAGGAGATCATAACCGTCCGGCCGGCGGCCATGCCGGTCACCACCAAGCGGGTGATCAGTCTTGCCGGCAATGGCGGGACCTTGCGGATCGACGGTGAATTGCTGGCCGACAGCCAGCTTGACGGCGCGTCGGTCACCGTTGGCCTCACCCGCAACGCCGCCTTCGACGTGGCCTCGCTCCTGATGGCGCTCGACCGCTATCCCTATGGTTGCGCCGAGCAGACCACCAGCCGCGCGCTGCCGCTGCTTTATCTCAGCGATCTTGGCGACACATTTGGCGGCGACGATGCCGGGACAATCCGCGAGCGGATCGAAAGCGCCATCACCCGGCTTGTGGCCTATCAGTCGTCCTCGGGCAGTTTCGGCCTGTGGGGACCCGGATCAGGCGATCTCTGGCTTGATTCCTACATCACCGACTTCCTGACAAGGGCCATGGAGAAGGGCTTTTCGGTTCCCCCGGTCGCCAGCCGCCTGGCGCTCGACAATCTGCAGAACACGCTGGCCTACACCACCGATGTGAGCGCGCAGGGCAGCAGCATCGCCTATGCGCTCTATGTGCTGGCGCGCAACCAGAAGGCTGCGGCGACCGATCTGAGATACTATTCCGACAGCCAGATCGACGCCTTCGCGCAGCCGCTCGCGCGGGCCCAGATCGGGGCGGCGCTATCGCTTTACGGCGATGCGCAGCGGGCCGAGGAGAGTTTCCGCTCGGCCTTTGCCCATGCCCGCTCGACCGCGATGCTGATTGGCGGGCGCGACGATTACGGATCAAGCCTGCGCGATGGTGCTGCGATGCTGGCGCTGGCAGCGGAATCGACGCCGACGCCGGGCATCGTGCCGGACCTGATCCGCTTTGTCAGCGACGCCAAGACGGCGAAGACATCGACCAGCACCCAGGAAGACGCCTGGATGGTGCTGGCAGCGCGGGCGATCACCGCGGGCAACCGGTCGATCTCGGTCAATGTCAACGGACAGGCCTTCGCAGGAGCCTTTGAAGCGCGGATGAGCGGCGAGGAGATAGGCGCCAGTCCCCTGACCATCGTCAACCAGGGGCCCGATCCGGTCGATGCGGTGGTGACCACGATGGCTGCCCCCTTGCAGCCCTTGAGCGCCGGCGGCACCGGGTTTTCCATCGACCGGAGCTATTACAGGCTCGATGGCCTGCCGGCGTCGATCTCGTCGGTCAACCAGAATGACCGCTTCCTGGTGGTGCTGCAGATGCGCGAGGCCAATGCCTGGACCTCGCGCGTGGTCGTCACCGACCTGCTGCCCGCAGGCTTTGTCATCGACAATCCACGCCTGATGGGGAGCGCCGAGCTCGCCAATTTCGCATGGCTTGGCGAGATTTCCGCCAGTCATTCCGAGTTCCGCACCGACCGGTTCATGGCGGCCTTCGATCGTTACGGCTCCTCGGATCGCGAGTTCGTCGCGGCCTATGTGGTCCGCGCGGTGACGCCGGGGGTCTATGCCCACCCGGCCGCGGTGGTCGAGGACATGTACCGGCCCGAACTTGCCGCGCGCACCGCAACCGGCGTGCTCGAGGTGCGCGGCAGGCCATGACACGGCCGCGCGGCGTGAAGGTCCTTCGTCTGTTCGGACTTGGCGCCGCAGTCTGCGTGGTGGCGAGCGGACTTGCGCTGTTCGCGTTCGACCGGGCCGACAAGGCCTATCCGCCACCGCTTGAGGCAGCGAACGAGGTCTCGCGCGAAGTGCTGGATCGTGATGGAGGCCTGCTCAGGGCCTATACCGCGGCAGGAGGTGTCTGGCGGCTGCCGGTCCAGCTGGACGAGGTCGATCCGGAC
The DNA here is from genome assembly GCA_019084245.1 of Hoeflea sp. GTDB lineage: Bacteria > Pseudomonadota > Alphaproteobacteria > Rhizobiales > Rhizobiaceae > Hoeflea. The sequence goes on along the minus strand of JAHRFE010000026.1, from coordinate 129,805 downwards.
TACATCAACATGCTGATCGCCTATGAGGATCGGCGCTTCCGCTCCCATCACGGCGTCGATCCGGTGGCGTTGCTGCGCGCGGCTTTGCAGTTTGCCGGCAATGGCCGGATCGTCTCGGGCGGATCGACCATCACCATGCAGTTGGCCCGCTTGATCGAGCCGCGCACGGAGCGCTCGCTCACCGCCAAGCTGCGACAGATGGCGCGCGCGCTCCAGATCGAGCGCCGCCTGAGCAAGGATCAGATCCTCTCGCTCTATCTGACGCTTGCGCCCTATGGCGGCAATCTCGAAGGGGTGCGGGCGGCAAGCCTGGCCTGGTTCGGGCGCGAGCCGAGGAAACTCACGCTCTCGCAATCGGCCCTGCTGGTGGCGCTGCCGCAATCGCCGGAATCACGCCGCCCCGATCGCCACCAGGCCCAGGCGCGGCTGGCGCGCGACCGGGTGCTTGGCCGGATGCGGAATGCGGGGCTGATCCCGGCGAGCGAGATCGCCCGCGCAGCGGCCACCTCCGTCCCGTCCCGGCGTCTGGCCATGCCCGATCTTGCCGCGCATCTTGCCGATCTGGCGATCGGCATACAAGGCGAGACCGGTCCGGTCCGCCTGACGCTCGACGGCGGCATTCAGCACAGGCTTGAACAATTGGCGCGGGAGACCGCGGCGCGCCTCGGGCCAAAGCAATCCCTCGCCATGGTTCTGGCCGATGGCCGCACTGGCGAGATCCTCGCCTCCGTCGGATCGACCGGGCATCTCGACACCGCTCGCTCGGGCGCCATCGACATGACCCGCGCGGTGCGCTCGCCCGGCTCGGCGCTCAAGCCGTTCATCTACGGTCTTGCCTTCGAGGACGCGCTGATTGCCGCCGAGACGCTGATCGACGACCGGCCGGCAGATTTTTCCGGCTACCGGCCGCGCAATTTCGACCGGGACTACATGGGCGAGGTCTCCATTCGCGAGGCGCTGCAGTTCTCGCTCAACGTGCCGGCTGTCCGGCTTCTCGAAGCGGTCGGCCCGCAGCGGCTGCTGGCGCGGCTCAAGCGTGGCGGCGTGGACCTGCAGTTGCCGCCCGGCGGGCCGCCGGGCCTGGCGATCGGGCTTGGCGGGGCAGGGATAAGCCTGCGCGGCCTGGTTCAGCTCTACACGGCCTTCGTCAATGGCGGAACGGCGCGGCACCTGCGTGACGGGGCCGAGACCGAACCGGGACCGGGATTCGAACATCCGGTAATCGACCGGCAGGCCGGCTGGCGCGTTGGCCGGATCCTGACCGGCGTCGAGGCGCCGCAGGGCGCGCCGCGATTGGCCATCGCCTACAAGACCGGCACATCCTACGGCTACCGTGACGCCTGGGCGATCGGATTTGACGGAAGATATGTGCTCGGCGTCTGGGTGGGGCGCCCGGACGCCTCGCCCGTTCCCGGGCTCTCGGGGATCACCACGGCCGCGCCCTTGCTGTTCGAGGCCTTTGTTCGCAGCGGTCTCGACCGGGTCGATTTTCCGCCGGCGCCGCAGGGCGTGGTCGAGCGGTCCCGCAATGCGCTGCCGTTTGCGCTCAGGAAATACAAAAGCCGCGACGAGCCGGCCAACGCTGTGGCGGGAGCATCGCTACCGCCGCGGATCGTCTACCCGCCGCAGGGCGCGCGCGTGGCGTTGGGGGCCGGCGGCGAGGGCCGGATGATGCCGCTGGTCATCAAGCTGCAGGGTGGGGTCGCGCCCTACCGGCTGATCGCCAACGGACAGCCGCTGCCGAAGCCGACGCGGCGGCGGGTCATGAATTGGAACCCCGACAGCGAAGGTGCTTCTACGTTGACTGTGATGGACGCCGAAGGCCGAGCCGCGAGCGTCAGCGTCTTCATCGACGCCAACTGAGTTCCGAGCCGGAGAAGCAAGGGCGGTGTCAGGCTGCCGGTTGGTTCATCGCCGCGACCACGAGGTCCCGCAGCCGCGACGCAATCGCGCTGATGACCGTGGACTTGTGGGAGATCAGGAAATAGGGGCTGACGATGATTTTCTGGTCCGGATCGACGGTGACGAATTCGCCCGAAAACCGGTTTGTAGCCAGGAGGGCGGCGACCTGGCGCGGGATCGGTGCAATCGCATCCGAGGACGCAAGATAGGCAATCATCACCAGCATCGACGGCGTATTGACGATGTCCTTGGGCAGCGCCACGCCGGACGATACGAACACGCCCTCCACCGCCTGCCTGAGGGGGGAGTGCGGCGCCTGGGTGATCCACTCGAAGCCGGCCAGGTCAGCGAGCGGCGCAGAGGTGTGTCGCGCAAGCGGATGCCCGGTGCGCATCAGGAAGCAGATGTCCTCGTTGCGACCACGCCGCACGTCGAGCTGGTGCTTGTCGTAGCCCGGCGGGATGCGCGACAGCACGAAATCATATTCCCCGCGGAACAGGCCCTCGACCAGCACATCGCTGGGCGCGACATCGACATGGATGTCCGCACCCGTCGCAGTCCGCTTCAGCTGCTGAATGGCCGGCACCACAAAGGCCACCGCCCCGTCCGTCACCGAGCCGACCCGGGCGGTGCCCGCAAGGCCCTCGCTCAGCGACCGGATCTCCTTGAGCGTCTGATCGAGACCATTGAGCAGGTTGGATCCGTTGCGGATCAGCGTTAGCCCGACCTGGGTGGGAGTCATGCCCTTGGGGTGACGCTCAAACACGGCCCCGCCGACAATGCGCTCAATGCCGGCGAGCATGCGAGAGGCGGCCGGCTGCGACATGGAAAGCTGCTCGGCGGCCAGGGCCAGTTGCCCGGTCTCATGGATCGCCTCGATGAGCCGGAAGTCCTTGAGCTGAAGGTTACGCGCGGTCTGGTTCATTAGTGGCTTATCAAAAATGGTATGTTGTTTGTCAATCTATTCATTTGAAAATCATGCAAAACACCTCTTAACTTGCGCCGGGTTCAATTGGATCCCTATTTTTTGCCAGCAGGTGCGGCTTCTGAGGAGAAGTGGGCGCCTGTGTGGTGTTGTCTCGGGAGGACGTGATGAGAAAACTTACTTCAATTTTGGCCACAGTTGCGTTTGGCGTCGGACTGATGTCGGCGCCGGTGATGGCGCAGGACAAGGGCACAGTCGGCATCGCCATGCCGACCAAATCATCGGCCCGTTGGATTTCCGACGGCAACTCGATGGTCGAGCAATTCACGGCTGCCGGTTATGAAACCGATCTGCAATATGCCGAAGACGACATTCCAAACCAGCTTGCCCAGATCGAGAACATGATCACCAAGGGCGTGAATGTTCTGGTCATCGCCGCCATTGACGGCACCACGCTGTCCAATGCGCTGGAAAACGCCGCAGCCTCGGGCATCAAGGTTATCGCCTATGACCGCCTGATCCGCGAAAGCGGCAATGTCGATTACTATGCCACCTTCGACAACTTCAAGGTCGGCGTGCAGCAGGCCTCGTCCCTGGTCAAGGGTCTCGAAGAACGCTTCGGCGAAGGCCCCTACAATGTCGAACTCTTCGGCGGCTCGCCCGACGACAACAACGCCTTCTTCTTCTACAATGGCGCCATGAGCGTGCTTCAGCCGCTGATCGATTCCGGCAAGGTCGTGATCGTCTCCGGTCAGATGGGCATGGACAAGGTCGGAACCCTTCGCTGGGACGGCGCCGTGGCCCAGGCCCGCATGGACAACCTTCTCTCCGCCCATTACACCGACAAGCAGGTCCACGGTGTTCTTTCGCCCTATGACGGCCTGTCGATCGGCATCCTGTCCTCGCTCAAGGGTGTCGGCTACGGCTCCGGCGATCTGCAAATGCCGATCGTCAGCGGCCAGGATGCTGAAGTGCAGTCGGTCAAGTCGATCCTGGCGGACGAGCAATATTCAACGGTGTTCAAGGATACCCGCGAACTTGCGCGCGTCACCGTCGGCATGGTCGATGCCCTGCTGCAGGGCGGCACACCGGAAATCAACGATACCGAGACCTATGACAACGGCGTCAAGGTCGTGGAATCCTATCTGCTTGAACCGGTCTCCGTCGACAAGTCGAACTGGGAAGAGATCCTGATCGGCTCCGGCTACTACACGATGGATCAGATCAAGTAATCAATCCGCGCAATCCGCAGGTCAGACTGCCCGCGCCTTTCAAGGGTGCGGGCAGGGGCTTGCTCCTGAATTTTGCGGAAATCGAGAGACTGCAATGAAGCCTCTTCTGGAGATGCGCTCCATCACCAAGACATTTCCCGGCGTGAAAGCCCTCGATGCGGTGAGTCTCACCGTCATGGAAGGCGAAATTCATGCGCTGGTTGGTGAAAATGGCGCAGGCAAATCCACCTTGATGAAGGTGCTGTCCGGGGTCTATCCGGCAGGCTCCTATGAGGGCGAGATCCACTATGACGGCAAGCTCGCCGAGTTCTCGGGGATCAGCCAGAGCGAAGCCGTTGGCATCATCATCATCCACCAGGAACTGGCGCTGGTGCCGTTGTTGTCGATTGCCGAAAACCTGTTCATCGGCAATGAATGCGCCAAATATGGCATTGTGAACTGGCACGAGACCTTTCAGCGCACCGAGGCGCTGCTTAAAAAGGTCGGGCTGTCGGAAGCGCCCGGCACGCTGGTCGACCGCATCGGCGTCGGCAAGCAACAACTGGTCGAGATCGCCAAGGCGCTCTCCAAGGACGTCCGCCTGCTCATTCTTGACGAACCGACATCGGCGCTATCCGAAAAGGACAGCCAGAAACTGCTCGACCTGCTGCTCGAACTCAAGACCCAGGGCGTGACCTCGATCATCATCAGCCACAAGCTCAACGAGGTGCGCAGCATTGCCGACCGGGTCACCGTGATCCGTGACGGCGCAACGATTTCGACCCTTCACGCAAAGGGCGAAGAGATCACCGAGGACCGCATCATCCGCGACATGGTGGGCCGCGACATGGCGCAGCGCTTTCCGGAGCGCAAGAGCCGGCCCGGCCCGGTCCTCATGGAAGTGCGTAACTGGAACGTCTGGCACCCCGAACATACCGAACGACAGGTCATTCGCGATGCCTGCCTGACTGTCCGCGCGGGCGAGGTTGTCGGCATTGCCGGCCTCATGGGCTCCGGCCGCACCGAACTCTCCATGAGCATTTTCGGCAAGAGCTATGGGCGCAGGATCTCGGGTGAAGTGCTGATCGATGGCGCGCCGGTGGATGTCTCTACTGTTGATCGCGCCATTTCCTCGGGCCTGGCCTATGTCACCGAGGACCGCAAGCATCTCGGTCTGGTTCTCGACGAAACCATCCAGCGCAACATCACCCTTGCCAATCTTCCAAAGGTCTCGTCCTACGGAGTGATCTCGGAGGCAGAAGAGGTCAAGGTCGCCGAAGGATACCGGAAGGCGATCAACATCCGCACGCCGGGCGTTTTCCAGAAGGTGGTCAATCTCTCGGGTGGCAATCAGCAGAAGGTTGTCTTGTCCAAATGGCTGTTTGCGGATCCGAAGGTGCTGATTCTGGATGAGCCGACGCGCGGCATTGATGTCGGTGCCAAATACGAGATCTATGGCATCATCAACAAGCTGGTGGATGACGGCAAGGGCGTGTTGATGATCTCATCTGAACTGCCGGAACTGCTGGGCATGTGCGACAGAATTTATGTAATGAATGAAGGCGCCCTGGTGGGCGAGCTGACCGCCGCGGAAGCGAGCCAGGAACGCATCATGTCCTTCATAGTGAGGAGCTAGGCCATGGCCACGGAAACCGTAGAGTCCACTGCCGGTCAACAGGACCGCTCTGTCAGCCAGTATCTTGCGAACCATTTGCGTGATTATGGCATGGTGCTGGCGCTGATCGCCATCATGGCGTTCTTTCAGTTCACCACCGATGGCACGCTGCTGCGCCCGGTCAACATCACCAACCTGTTCCTGCAGAACAGCTACATCATCATCATGGCTCTGGGCATGCTTTTGGTGATTGTCGCAGGCCATATCGACCTGTCGGTGGGCTCAGTCGTGGGCTTCGTCGGCGCGCTCGCCGCAGTGATGATGGTGCAGTGGGGCTGGTCGATCTATCTCACCATTCCCGCCTGTCTCTTCGTGGGCATCCTCATCGGCGCCGCCCAGGGCTACTGGATCGCCTATTGGCGGATTCCATCCTTCATTGTGACGCTGGCCGGCATGCTGGTGTTCCGCGGCGCGTCGCTGTGGCTGCTCGAAGGCCAGTCGGTGGGGCCGTTCCCGCGGGAATTCCAGGCGTTGTCGACCGGCTTCATCCCCGATCTGCTTCCCTTCATCAAGGACATGTTCGGCTTTGAGCGCATGAACGGTTTTGCCGTGGTCACCGGCTTTGTCATAGCGGGCCTGATCATCTGGATGGGGCTGCAGGCACGCGCCCGCAACCGCGCCTATGGCATGGTGACGGAACCGATGATCTTCTTTGTAGTGCGCAATCTGCTGGTCGCCGGCGCGATCGTGTTCGTGTCCTACAAGCTTGCGACCTTCCGTGGCCTGCCCAACGTCCTGATCACCATGGGCATCCTGACCATCGTCTACGCGTTCCTGACCGAATCCACCACGCTCGGTCGCCGAATCTATGCGCTGGGCGGCAACGAGAAGGCGGCCAAGCTATCGGGGATCAGGACCGAGCGGCTGACCTTCCTGGCTTTCGTCAACATGGGCATGCTGGCAGCGCTTGCGGGGCTGATCTTCGCCGCGCGACTGAACACGGCAACCCCCAAGGCCGGCGTCTCCTTCGAACTGGATGTCATCGCGGCGGTATTCATCGGCGGCGCCTCGATGTCCGGCGGGGTCGGCAAGATCGTCGGCGCGGTCGTCGGCGCCTTTATCATGGGCGTGATGAACAACGGCATGTCGATCATGGGGATCGGCATCGACTACCAGCAGGTCATCAAGGGCCTTGTGTTGCTGGCCGCGGTGATCTTCGACGTCTACAACAAGAACAAACAGAGCTGAACCAACAAGGAGGGCCGCCTGCCCGAAACGGACAGGGGCTTCGGAGTTATCATGACATTCACACCTGCAAAATGGCCACGGAAACTGCGTTCACAGGAGTGGTTCGGCGGAACCGGCCGCGACCAGATCTATCATCGCGGATGGATGAAGAACCAGGGATTCACCCACGACATGTTCGATGGGCGTCCGGTCATCGGCATTCTCAATACATGGTCGGAACTGACGCCGTGCAACGCGCATCTGCGAGATCTTGCCGAACGCGTGAAAAACGGCGTCTACGAGGCCGGCGGCTTTCCCGTGGAAGTGCCGGTGTTTTCCGCGTCCGAAGCCACCTTCCGTCCAACCGCGATGATGTTCCGCAACCTCGCGGCTCTGGCGGTGGAGGAAACCATTCGCGGCCAGCCGATGGATGGCGTGGTGCTGCTCGTCGGCTGCGACAAGACCACGCCCAGCCTGTTGATGGGGGCGGCCTCGACCGATCTGCCGTCGATCGTGGTCACCGGCGGGCCGATGCTCAACGGCTATTTCCGCGGCGAGCGCGTCGGCTCGGGCACGCATCTGTGGAAATTCTCGGAAGCGGTCAAGGCGGGCGAGATGACGACCGAGGATTTCCTGGAAGCAGAGGCCTCGATGTCGCGGTCTGCGGGGTCGTGCAACACCATGGGCACCGCCTCGACCATGGCCTCGATGGCCGAAGCGCTGGGCATGGCGCTGTCGGGCAACGCGGCCATTCCTGCGGTTGACAGCCGCCGCCGCGTCATGGCGCAGATGTCCGGCCGGCGGATCGTCGACATGGTCAGGGACGACCTCAAGCCGTCCGATGTCATGACAAAGCAGGCCTTCGAGAACGCCATTCGCACCAACGGCGCCATCGGCGGCTCGACCAATGCCGTCATCCACCTGCTCGCCATGGCCGGTCGCGTGGGCGTTGACCTGACGCTCGACGACTGGGACCGCTGCGGCCGCGACGTTGCGACCATCGTCAACCTCATGCCGTCGGGCAAATACCTGATGGAAGAGTTCTTCTACGCCGGCGGCCTGCCGGTGGTGCTCAAGCACCTGGGCGAGGCGGGCCTGTTGCACAAGGATGCGCTGACCGTGTCCGGCGAAACCATGTGGGACCAGGTCAAGGATGTCGTCAATCACAATGATGACGTCATCCTGCCGGTCGAGAAAGCGTTGACCGCACAGGGGGGAATCGCGGTGCTGCGCGGGAATCTCGCGCCCAAGGGCGCCGTCATCAAGCCCTCGGCAGCGTCGCCGCATCTGCTCAAGCACCGCGGCCGTGCGGTCGTGTTCGAGGACATCGACGACTACAAGGCCAAGATCAATGACGATGCGCTCGACATCGACGAGACCTGTGTGATGGTGCTGAAGAATTGCGGCCCCAAGGGCTATCCCGGCATGGCCGAGGTCGGCAACATGGGGCTGCCGCCGAAAGTCCTGAAAAAGGGCATCACCGACATGGTGCGGATCTCCGATGCCCGCATGTCGGGCACCGCCTATGGCACCGTGGTGCTGCACACCTCGCCGGAAGCCGCCGACGGCGGGCCTTTGGCGGTCGTGCGCGACGGCGATTTCATCGAACTCGATGTTGTCGCGCGGACCGTGCATCTCGACATTTCCGACGAGGAACTGGCGGCGCGCCTGACGGACTGGAAGCCGAATATCGAAAAACAGACGTCAGGCTATGCCTGGCTGCACCAGACGCATACCCAGGGCGCCGACACCGGTGCGGATCTCGACTTCCTGGTCGGCTGCCGCGGCGCGCCGGTCGGAAGGGACTCGCACTGATGGCATTGAAGGTAGCATTGGCGGGGATCGGCAAGATCGCCCGCGACCAGCATATTCCGGCGATCACCGCATCGCCGGACTGGGAGCTCGCGGCCACGGTCTCGCGTCATGCGACGGTCGACGGCGTCGAGTCTCACGATGATTTCGGCGCCATGCTGGAGGCCAGGCCCGACATCGGCGTGGTGTCGCTGTGCATGCCGCCGGTGCCGCGGTTCGACTATGCGAGGGCGGCGATTGCCGCGGGTCGCCATGTGATGCTGGAAAAGCCGCCGGGCGCGACCGTGTCCGAGTGCCATGCGCTCGAAGCCATGGCCCGCGCGGCCGGCGTCTCGATCTATGCGACCTGGCATTCCCGGGAAGCCGCGATGGTGGCCACCGCAAAGGCCTGGCTCGAAGGCAAGCGGCTCGAGAGCCTGATTGTGACCTGGAAGGAAGACGTGCGCAAATGGCATCCCGGCCAGACCTGGATCTGGCAGGCCGGCGGGCTCGGCGTCTTCGACCCCGGCATCAACGCGCTGTCGATCGTCACCGAGATCCTTGCCGATCCGATCCATCTGACCGCGTCGGAGCTGTTCATTCCGGAAAACTGCGAAACCCCGATCGCCGCGACCCTTGCCTTTGCGCATCCGCATGGGGCGCAGGTCAGCGCCGAATTCGATTTCCGCAAGGAAGGCGATCAGTTCTGGAACATTGCGATCAGGACGGATCAGGGCAGCCTGGTGCTGTCCGAAGGCGGTGCGACGCTCGAGATCGACGGGGTGTCCCAGACCGACGCTGCCGGCGACGCGCTCAAGGGCGAGTATCCGCGGCTCTATGCCAGGATGGCAAATCTCGTGCGGGCAGGGGGCGTGGACATGGATCTCGCGCCGATGGCGCATGTCGCCGATGCGTTCCTGCTGGGCAAGCGGATCACCGTCGAGCCCTTTGTCGAGTAATTTGATAAGCCGGCAAATGAAGTCGCCCAGCGCGGTAGCGCACCCCTGCCGAGACAACAAGAGACAGTCTGAAAGGACCAGACCATGACCCAACCGATCGCCAACATTCTTCCCGTCGCGCCGACGCCCTTCCATCCGGATGGACGGGTGGATGAGGACGGCATGCGCCGGGTGATCGACTGCATGATCGATCAGGGCGTTGATGCAATCTGCATTCTGGCCAATTATTCCGAGCAGTTCCTGCTGTCGGACGAGGAGCGCACCCTGCTCATGCGGACAAGCCTCGAGCATGCGGCCGGCCGCGTGCCGGTGATCGTCACCACCAGCCATTTCTCCACCCAGGTGGCGACCGAGCGGGCAAAGCTTGCCCAATCCATGGGCGCCTCGATGATCATGATGATGCCGCCCTATCACGGCTCCGGGCTTTTTCCCGCGCCGCAAGGGATCTTCGAGCATTTCGAAGTGGTGAACAATGCCATTTCCATCCCGATCATGGTCCAGGATGCGCCGCTGTCGGGCGTGACCATGTCTGTCGATCTGCTGGCGCGATTGGCCAAGGAGCTTGAGAACGTCTCCTATTTCAAGATCGAATGCCCCTTCGCCGCCGACAAGCTTGCCGCGCTGATCGAGGCTGCGGGGGAGTACATCGAGGGACCGTTCGACGGCGAGGAAGCCGTGACGCTGCTTGCCGATCTCGACGCCGGCGCCACCGGCACGATGACATCGGCGATGTTCCCCGAAAAGATCCGGCCCATCGTCACCGAATACCGGGCGGGCAACAAGGATGCAGCGCTCAAGCAGTGGGAGAAATGCCTGCCGCTGATCAATCATGAGAACCGCCAGTGTGGACTTCGCGCCGCAAAAGTGGTCTTCAAGGAGGGCGGCGTGATCGCCAGTGATCATGTCCGCCACCCGCTCAAGCCGATGACGGAGCGCACCAGGACCCGCCTGCTGCAGCTTGCCGCCGAGCTTGACGTCATGGCCCTGAAATGGGGCAAATAGGCGGATCGCGTGATCTGCCGCAAACCACAAATTTTGAAATGGAATACCTAAGATGATCACCGGAAAGCACTTGATTGCAGGACAATGGGTTGCTGGAGACACCACATTCAGCTCCCAGCCGGCGCATGGCCCGGCGGCTGACTATGCCCAGGGCACGAAGGTCCATATCGATGCAGCCGCGAAGGCCGCCGAAGCTGCGTTTTGGAGCTACGGCTATTCGACGGCGGAAAGCCGGGCCAAGTTCCTCAACGCCATCGCCGATGAAATCGAAGCGCGCGGCGAGGCGCTGACCGCGATCGGCACGGCCGAAACCGGCCTGCCGGAAGCGCGGCTGAACGGCGAACGTGGTCGCACCACCGGTCAGCTGCGCCTGTTTGCGTCGCATATTCTTGACGGCGCCTATCTCGACCGCCGCCATGACAAGGCGCTGCCCGACCGCGCGCCGCTGCCGCGCCCCGACATCAAGATGGTCGAGCGGCCTGTGGGTCCGGTCGGCGTCTTCGGCGCGTCGAATTTCCCGCTGGCGTTCTCGACGGCGGGCGGCGACACCGCGTCGGCGCTCGCCGCGGGCTGTCCGGTCGTGGTCAAGGGGCACCCCGCCCATCCGGGAACCGCCGAAATCGTGGCCCAGGCAATCGATGCCGCGATCAAGACCTGCGGGGTTCATCCGGGCGTGTTCTCGCTGGTCCAGTCCAACAGCCGCGAGGCCGGTGAGGCGCTGGTCACCCATCCGCTGATCCAGGCCGTCGGCTTCACCGGATCGCTCGGAGCGGGCAGGGCACTGTTTGACCTGTGCGCCGCGCGCCCGACGCCGATTCCGTTTTACGGCGAGCTTGGCTCGATCAATCCGATGTTCCTGATGCCGCATGCGCTCAAGGCCCGCGGCGCCGAGATCGCGAAAGGCTGGGCCGGATCGCTGACCATGGGGGCGGGGCAGTTCTGCACCAATCCCGGCGTCGTTATCGCGGTAAAGGGCGATGAAGCGAAATCCTTCTCGGATGCGGCCAGCGCGGCGCTGGCCGACGTCAATCCGCAGACCATGCTGACCGACGGCATCGCCTCGGCCTACAGATCCGGACGCGACGCTGTCGCCGCCACCGCGGGCGTGGAAGAACTGCTGGCCGCCTCCTGCGACGGCCGCAATGCCGCACCCTATCTCTACCGCGTCGCCGGCAGCGACTGGCTCGACAACCGCGTTCTGGCCGAAGAGGTCTTTGGTCCGCTCGGAATCGTCGTCGAGGCGGATGACGAGGAGCAGATGAAAGCCATCGCGCTTGACCTTCATGGCCAGCTGACCTGCACGCTGCAGATGGACGATGCCGATCTCGATCTGGCAAAGGAGCTGATGCCGATCCTCGAGCGCAAGGCCGGGCGCATCCTCGCCAACGGGTTCCCGACCGGCGTGGAGGTCTGTGACGCCATGGTGCATGGCGGCCCCTATCCGGCCTCCACCAATTTCGGGGCTACGTCGGTCGGCACGCTCGCCATCCGCAGGTTCATTCGGCCCGTGGCCTATCAGAACATGCCGGACGCGCTGCTGCCGCTCGAACTGAAATAGGAACTGCGATGGGGAGCGCGACGCCAAGCGAACCGGTCTCAGGCCGATTTGGCCAGCCTCCCCATCACCTCTTCATGCAAGCGTGGTCGTCACGTAGGAGCCCTGGCGGTCCAAGGACGAAACCTCAGGCCGTGTGTGCGGTCCGAAGGTCCGGTGACGCCGGCCGGTAGGCCACGACGCGGTTGCGGCCAGACTGCTTGGCCACGTAAAGCGCGGCGTCGGCATTGCGCTGCAGCTGCTCGGGCGACAAGGCCTCGCCGGCAGGTCCCAGCACAGCAACCCCGATGCTCAGCGTGATGAAACGCGACACGCGGGACGTCGGGTTGGGAAATCCGGCCGCCTCGACGCTTTCGCGGATCCGTTCCGCCACGAACAGGGCCTCCTCCTCGCTCATCCCGGGAAGCAGCACCAGGAACTCTTCGCCCCCGTAACGCGCCACATGGTCGGCGTTGCTTCGCACATTCTGCTGGATGATCCTGGCGACCTCCACAAGGCAGCGATCCCCTTCGGCATGGCCAAGATGGTCGTTCAGCTTCTTGAACTCGTCGATGTCGCACATCAGCATGGCGATGCGGTCGCGCCGACGATGACCATCGCCCCACACATGGCTGAGCGATTCTTCCATCCAGCGCCGGTTGGCAAGCCCGGTGAGCGGATCAAGCCGCGCCAGACGTTCGAGCCGATCGTTGACATCGGCCAGCTCAGTGACCCGGCGACGGTCGCGCAACCCGAAAAGGAACGTCTTCTGGGCCAGAAGCGTCATGTTGCGCCGGGCAACGACTGTCGCGAAGATGCCGGTGGCAAAGAAAAGCGTCGCGGCCACGGCGCTTCCAAGTTCGAGAGCAGGGTTGGCAAGTTGCAGGAAAAGATAGAGGCTGAGCGCCAGCGCGGCGATGGTCACTGTCCATGCCAGTGGAATGCCGAAGATGATGATGGCGGTGATTGCCACGAACAACATGATGTTCAAGCTGCGTTCGTAGAATTCTCCTCCGGCCCTGACGCCGACCAGCGCGACTGCCAGAAGAATGAGAAACATGCCCGCGATCAGCAGGCTCCCTTGCAGCCATGGCGGGCGCGGCCTTTGCCAGACAAGAGCAACGGCAATCGCAATCGGAGGGATGACTGCGTTGGGCATGATCATGGAAAGCGACACCGCCGGCGGAAGCAGCAGCATGTTGAGGGCCAGCGTGATGACGCCCAGAATGGCCACCCATATCATCCACGCTCGAATGATCTTGGCCGTTTGCGGCCAGATGCGTGCCTGATAGAGCCGGTTGATCTCCCCCCTGAAGCGAATGTCGCGGGTGCGAAGCGTCAAAAGCCTTTCGACTTCCGCCGTGACGGCAGGATCCTCCGCAGGAGCCGCACGGTCTGACAGGGTGGACGGCTTCCGGATCTGTTTCGTCTGATTTTCCATCACCGGACAGATTGGCAGGTCTTTCTGAAGACTTGAGCCGTGGAATAGGCCAAATTGGATGCGTTTTCGTGGTGAACTGTTAAGCAATCACGGCGCGTGGGGCAGGCGGCTCGCCGGGCGGCGTGGCGTGAGAGCGCCGCGTATGGCGGCGCCGGTCGACAGGGCGCGCTCGCGTCCGCTGAAGCGGAGGTTTGCTTTTTCGACGCGTCTCATATGTCTTGGACTTGTCCCGGACGCGATTATTGTGGACACCGCGCTTGTGCACCGCGGCTTTGGACGACTGTATACATGGTGCGATCCAGGGCATGGAGGAACGAAACAGTCATGCATTTGCCTCCGTTACGATCCATCGGCGTCTTCTACCAGCTCGGGCGGCTCAACAGCGTCTCGAAGGCGGCCGAATATCTCGGGGTGACACCCTCGGCGATAAGCCAGCAGATCCGCACGCTCGAAGAGCAGCTCGGAACCACGCTTGTGCGCAAGGTCGGCCGCGAAGTGCGCCTGACCGAAACCGGCGAGCGCTATTTCGAAATGATCGCCGAGAACATCGAGCATATCTGGGAGGCGACACGGCAGATCACCGGCGCGCGGACCACCGAACTGCTCAACATCCGCGCGACCCCCAGCATCTCGACCAAGTGGCTGCTGCCAAGGTTGCCCGGTTTCATCGCGGAAAATTCCGGTCTCGACATCCGGCTCGACGGCTCCAACGAGCCGGTCGATTTCACCCGTGACAATGTCGACATCGAGATCCGCCATGGCGAAGGCCGCTGGACCGGAATGCATGTCCAGCCACTGGCCCAGGAGATGTTCGTCCCGGTCTGCTCCCCCAAGCTCGCCGCAGCAGGCAGCCTCGATCTTGCCGACCTTCAGGCCATGCGGCTCATTCATTCGGTCAAATCGCAATTGCAGTGGTCGGCGTGGTTTTCAGCCCAGTCACTTCCCGTCGACGGGAACTGGCAAAAGATATACTTCGACCGCTCGCATATGGCCGTCGATGCCGCAGTGTCGGGCATGGGCGTGGCGCTCGAAAGCCTGTTGATGATGCAGGCGGAACTGGAAAGCGGCGCCCTGGTCGTGCCGATCGCCAATGCGCCGTCCTTCATGCTGACGACGCAATGGCTTGTCTGCCCGCCGCACCACCTGCGCCGCGCAAGGGTCAAGCGGTTCATCAACTGGATTGATCGGGAAGCACGTCTCTGGCTTGAGAGTTGCGTCGAAATACAGAAGAAAATCTAACCATTAAGTTAGATTAATTCAATTGAACTACATCAACACACGCCTGTAATGTCCAATGGCCGGGTGGGAGAGAGAAGCCCGGCAGAGGAGACATTCAGAACATTGTCGCTGGCACGGGCTTCGGCCCGGATGGATCGTTGCGCCCCATGCGCAGGTCTCGCCACGCTGTTTCGAACTGATCCCGCCAGATGAATCCGAAATCCGCGGTATGCGGATGGCTGCAACAGGAGCGCCCAATGAACCTTTCGTCAATGCTTGCAACCCGCAATGAAAGCGGGCGTCCTGTCCGGGTCGGAATCATCGGCGCCGGCAAGTTCGGCTCGATGATGCTGGCCCAGGCCAAGTGCATTGAGGGCTACCATGTCGTCGGCGTCGCCGATCTCAATGTCGCAAAGGCGCGCGAATCGCTCAAGCGCGTTGGCTGGGACGAAGTCCAGTACAGCGCCAAGACGCTGGCCGACGCCTACAAGTCGGGCGCCACTTGCGTCACCGACGATGTCGCCGCCCTGGTCGCCTTCGAGGGAATCGACTGTATAATCGAAGCCACCGGCCATCCGCTCGCCGGAACCCGCCACGCATTGATGGCGATCGAGGCGTCCAAGAACATCGTCATGGTCAATGTCGAAGCCGATGTGATGTGCGGCCCGATTCTGGCCAAGAAGGCGCGCGAACAAGGTGTGGTCTATTCCATGGCCTATGGCGATCAGCCGGCCTTCATCTGCGAGCTGGTTGACTGGGTCCGCAGTTGCGGTTTCGAGCTGATCTCTGCCGGCAAGGGCATGAACTACGAGCCGCGCTACCGCTATTCGACGCCTGACACGGTCTGGAGCTTCTTCGGCTGGTCGGACGAAGAAGTTGCCGCAGGCGATTTCAATCCGAAAATGTACAATTCCTTCACCGACGGCACCAAGGCGGCCATCGAGATGGCGGCTGTCGCCAATGGCACCGGTCTGGATTGCCCCGATGACGGCCTTGCCTTCTATCCGGCCGGCCTGCAGGACCTGGCCCAGGTGTTCAAGCCGGCTTCAGATGGCGGCAGGATGCCCAAGACCGGCCTGGTCGAGATCGCCGCAAGCCAGGAACCCGATGGCCGCGAGGTGCTCAACAACATCCGCTACGGCATGTTCGTCACCTTCAAGGCGCCTGACGAATACACCCGCGCCTGCTTCAAGCAATACGGCCTGCTGACCGACAAGTCCGGCTGGTACGGCTCGATGTGGCGGCCGTTCCACCTGATCGGGCTCGAAACCAGCGTCAGCGTGCTGTCCGCCGTGCTGCGTGGCGAGCCGACCGGCTCCAGCAAGGAATTCCGCGGCGATGCCGTGGCGACCGCCAAATGCGACCTCAAGGCCGGCGACATGCTGGACGGCGAAGGCGGCTTCGCGGTCTGGGCCAATGCGATCCCGGCGTCGAAGTCGCGCGCACTGGATGCGCTGCCGATCGGCCTGGCGCACAATGTCCGTCTCAAGAACGCCATTGCCAAGGATCAGGTGGTCCGCTTCTCAGACGTCGAACTGGTCAATGACGCCGACATCGTGGCATTGCGGGAAGAGCAGAACGGCATGCTCGTCGATGGGAGCCGTTGAACCATGCAATCGTCCCACAGGACTACGTTTTTTGCGGTCATTGCCCAGTTTGAGGTCAAACCCGGCATGCGCGAAGACTTTCTCGCCATTGCCCGCGACGATGCCAACCATTCGGTCGCTGACGAACCAGGCTGCCTGCAATTCGATATCTGCACGTCGGAGGACGACCCCGATCTGGTGACCTTCTATGAAGTGTACAAGTCGAGGGAGGCGTTCGACTCCCATCTCGAGACGCCACATCTTGACCGTTTCCGGCGGGCGTTTCCGGCTCTGATCGAGGTTGAGCGTCCGGTTCGCTTCCTGTCCTGTGACCACAACCACCGGGATGTCGCTGATGGACAATCCTGACACTGTCCGACGGATCGGCTTTCTCGGCACCGGGATCATGGGGGCGCCCATGGCTCGCAACCTCGCCCGCGCCGGCTTTGACGTGACAGCGTGGAACCGGGATCCGGCCAAGGCCGCAAAGCTGACTGCTGACGGTGTCGCAATAGCGGCGACTGCTGCACAAGCTGCAACAGGCCAGGACGCGGTGGTGGTGATGCTCAGTTCGGGCCCGGTCTGCGACGAGGTGCTTTTTGGCCCCGGTGGCGCAATAGCCGCGATGCGCCCGGGCGCGCTGCTGATCGTGATGAGCTCGATCCCGGTCGAAACCGCAAAGACCCAGGCGGACTTGGCCGGCCGCGCCGGAATTGCCTATCTCGATGCGCCGGTCTCCGGCGGCGAAGTCGGCGCCATTGGCGGTTCGCTTTCGATCATGGTTGGCGGCAGCGTCGAGCATGTGGAGGCCGCAAACCCGATCTTCAAGGCCATGGGCAAACCGGTCCATATCGGCCCGGCGGGGACTGGCGCGTTGACCAAGCTCGTCAATCAGCTGACGGTCGCCAGCACCATCGTCGCCGTCGCCGAGGCGTTGCTGCTGGCTCGCCAGGGTGGCGCCGACATCGCCCGGGTCCGGGAGGCGCTGATGGCCGGATTTGCCGGTTCGCGCATTCTCGACCTGCACGGCCAGCGCATGATCGACGGCGCCTTCGAACCGGGTGGCCCGGCGAAATACCAGATCAAGGACACGGGCGCCGCGCGCGAGACCGCGACGGCCCTCGGGCTCGATCTGCCGATGCTCAATCTTGCAGACCGGCTGTTTGGTGATCTCGTCGCCCATGGCGGCGGCGACCTCGACCACAGCGCTGTTTTTCTCGAACTTTCCAGGCGGAACGGACTGCCGCCTGAAGAATATGCTCCGCTCACCGCCTGAGGCGGCGCGGTTAACCGGCCCAGTGCCACCTGTCTGACTGTTGGAGGAGAAGACCATGAAGACCTTGTTCAATTCTAAAATCGATCGCCGCTCGCTGCTTAAATATGGCGGTGGCGCCGCAGCCCTCGCCCTGGCTGCTCCGGCTTTCATCACCGCGACCCGCGCCGCCACGACCCTGCGCCTGGCCGTGCCGGATCCAGCGGACTCGTCGGTCGGCCGCGCCGCGACGCAGTTCGCCGATTTCGTCAAGGAAGGCACCGGCGGTGAAGTCTCCTTCCAGGTGTTTGCCGACGGCATCCTGTTCGGCAAGGACCAGAACGCCGCCATCAACCAGCTCGGCGCAGGCTCGCTTGACGGCCTTATTCTCGCCAGCAGTGTTTACGCCTCGTTCGAGCCGAAGATGAACGCCATCAGCTTGCCTTATCTGTTCAAGGACTATGACCAGTTGCGCGGCTATCTCGGCGGCGAGCCAGGCCAGACCCTGTTGTCTTCGCTTGATCGCCTCGACATCGTCGGCCTTGGCATTTTCCTTCGCACCTTCCGCAATGTCACAACGCGCGAAACGCCGATCACCAAGGTCGAGGATTTCAAGGGTCTCACCTTGCGTACCCCGAACAATCCGCTCTGGGTGCGCCTGTTCCAGACACTTGGCGCCAACCCGACGCCGATGGCTTTCTCCGAAGTCTACAGCGCCCTGCAGCTCAAGACCATTGACGGCCAGGAAAATCCGGTGGAAGTGCCCTTTAACAACAAGCTGTTCGAAGTCCAGAGCCATCTCAACATGACCCAGCATCTGGCCGATTCGTTCCTTCTGGCGCTTTCGAAGACCGCCTGGGAACAGATTCCCGCCGAGCATCATGATGCGGTCCGCAAGGCGGCCACCGATATGGTCAGCAAGCACGACGACGAAGAGATTGCCCAGGAGGCCGAAATCATCGTCAAGCTGGAGGAGCTCGGAATGCAGGTCAACCGTTTCGAGCCGGGCGAACTGGAAAAAACCCAGGAACTCGCGCATAGCATCTATCCTGAGTTCGAGGAACAGATCGGCGCCGACTTCATGAAGACGAGCATGCAGTTCTTGCAGGGATAAGCCCAGGCAACGCCGCCGGGCAGGGGCTCGTTGAGAGTCCCTGCCTGCGCCAGGCGCGGAGGAGGAAGAAGATGAAACGGTTTGACCGGGCAATATGGCTTGTTGTCGATGCGGCGATCTTCGTTGCGGTGGTCGGCATGGTGCTTCTGATCTGCACCCAGGTTGGAACCCGCTTCCTTGGTCAGTCCGCTCCGTGGACCGAGGAGCTTTCGCGGTTTTTGTTCATCTGGACCACCTTTCTCGGTATGGCCACCGGTTTCCGCTATGGCACCCATCCGTCGCTCGGCCTTTTCGCCGAGGGGCTGCCCTGGTCGGTTCAAAAATATCTTCGTTTGCTCACGCCGCTGGCCGCGCTGGTGTTCTTTTCCATTGTCGCCTGGTTCGGGTTCAAGCTGTTCCGGCAGCAGCTGCGTTTCGGCGAGATCTCGCCCATTCTACAGATGGGTATGTGGATCACCACGCTGCCGCTGATCATCGGCGCGGTGCTGGCGCCCATCGGAGCCATCACCTACGCCTTGGTTGAACCGGGTGATATGGACCAGTCAGCAGAGGTGCGCCGATGAGCATTACCCTTCTCGTGCTGTTCGGCGTTATTGCTCTGCTTGGCGTGCCATTGTCGCTGTCGCTCGGCCTCTCGGCGGTGATCACCTTGTGGTATTACGGCCTGCCGGTGGCAATGATTACCCAGAACATGGCGACCTCGATCAACTCCTTCCTGCTGATCGCCGTCCCGCTATTCATCCTTGCCGGCCAGATCATGGAGCGTGGCGGCCTGTCGGAGCGCATCTTCGATGCCGCGGAAGCCGTGGTTGGCCGTTTTCGCGGCGGCCTGGGCTATGTCAACATCGCCTCGAGCTTTGTTTTCGGCGGCATTTCAGGATCCTCGGTCGCCGACATCGCCAGTCTCGGCCCGATCAGCATTCGCGCCATGACCACCCGTGGATATCCTCTGCCTTACTCGGCGGCGCTGACGCTGATCACCGCAACCTTGGCGACCCTGGTGCCGCCCAGTATCCTGATGATCGTGGCGGCTTCATCTTCGGGTCAGTCCGTGGGCGCCGCACTCGCCGGCGGGCTCGGACCCGGCATTCTGCTCGCCGTGGCGCTCGCCTGCTACAACGGCTACATTTCCTGGCGGCGCGGCTATGGCGAAGTGAAGCGGCAAACTGCGCGCCACAGCCTTGGCGCCATCGGGCGTGCGGTTCCAGCCGTGGGCGCGCCGGTCATCATCCTGACCGGAATGTTTTCCGGTATCGTCACGCCCACGGAGGCCGCCGGTCTGGCCGTGCTCTACACCTTCCTGGTTGGTTTTCTGGTCTACCGGGAAATCGGGTTTCGCGACCTGGTGCCGCTGATCGTCCACTCCGGCAGGACGGCCGGTTCGGTGCTGCTGATCCTGATGGTCGCCAATGCAGCCACCTTCATCTTCACCGTCGACCTTCTGCCCAACAAGACCGCGGGCCTGATGTCCCACATCGCCAGCAGCGGCTTTGCCACACTTCTGCTGATGGGCATTGTCTTCCTGATTGTCGGCATGCTGATGGATATCGTTGCGGCGGCTCTGATGCTGATCCCGGTCATGATGCCGGCGGCTGTGCTTGCCGGCGTCGATCCGCTGCATTTCGTCGTCTTCATGACCGCCTGTCTCGCCGTCGGCCTGGCCTCGCCGCCGGTCGGCACCTGTCTCTTTGCTGCCGCTCAGGTGGCCCGAATCCCGGTCGAGCGTCTGACACTGGCGACTGTTCCGTTTTATATTCTCAACATCCTTGTGCTGGTGGCGGTGGCTGCCTTTCCGGAAATCGTCCTGTGGCCTGCGCGGATACTGACATGACCGATGATCTTCCAGGCCCGCCGCTCGCCGTGATCATCGTCATGGGGGTATGCGGCTGTGGAAAGTCCACGCTCGCTATCGAACTCGCCGATCTGCTCGGCTGGTCCTATATCGAGGGTGATGATCTTCATCCGGCACAGAACATCGAAGCGATGAGCAATGGCACGGCGCTGACCGACGAGATGCGCGAACCCTGGCTTGCCGCGATCGCCGAGGAAATCAACAGGTGGCGAGGGCAGGGCGCAGGCGTCGTGGTCTCCTGTTCTGCGCTCAAGCAGAGCTACCGCCGCACCCTTGTGGGCGGCCGCGACGATGCCGCCTTCGTCCACCTTGATCTGGACCGCGAGACGCTTGCCCAAAGGATGGCCGCAAGAACGCGCCATTTCATGCCGCCGACCCTGCTCGACAGCCAGTTGAAGACGCTGGAGCCACTCGACGTATCTGAATCCGGTCTCGCATTTCAGTCGCCCGTATCGGCAATGGCAGTGGTCAAGTCGCTGCGACGTCGCTTCACGCTGCCAGATGGAGTGGCGCATCGCGGTGTGCGCCCGGACGGCGGGACATCCGCCTGAAAGCCGGATTACCCCAAACCGCGATCAGACATGTCCTGGTCGCCGACGCCATCAGCCGGACGCCCGGGGCACCACCGGTGCCGGATCGCGCAGCCGAATGCGAACTTGCACCTCCCGATCAACCTGCCCGTTCCCCTAATAGAAACAGCCGTCTAACCGTTTTGTCCGCGCACTTAACCTGTTGTTGAAGCTCTTCGACCAATGATCTTGCTGAAAACAAGAAAATCCGTCGAGCGGAAGCTAGAATATGGACTATCCAAGCAGGTCTTTCATTGAAGAGAATGACAGGTGGAAGCAGGCCCTGGAAGCGGCTGGGCTGGGTGTTTGGGACTGGAACCTGAAAACCCAGATCTGTGTGTACTCAGAGTCCTGGCGGCGAATGCTCGGATACACGCGAAGCGACTTTGCCGAGAACGCAGATCTGTTTCTCTTGCTGGTCCATCCCGAGGATCGGGAACGAGCAATAGAGAGCGGCGACCGGCATCTGGCCGGAAAATCTGATAGCATTGAAACCGAATTGCGGCTTCGCCACAAGGACGGTCACTGGGTGTGGGTCCTGGATAGAGGCGCAGTCATTGAGCGCGATGAAAATGGTCTTCCGTTGCGGGTCATAGGCGTTCAGACGGATATCACAAAGCAGAAGGAAGCCGAACGAGACCTGAGTTTGATGTACGAGCGGTTCAGACTCGCGCTCTCAGCCTCGGAAATCGGCATCTGGCATTATGATGTCGATCGCAAGAGAAGTTTCTGGGATGCCAAGACCTGCGAGATCTTCGGATTGGAGTCGCGCCCGGCAGACATCAGTGGCGAAACGTGGCATGGATTTCTCCACCCTGACGACAAATTGCACGCTGAGCGGCAGCATATGCAAGCCCTCTGCGAACACAACGAAGTCCGGCTTCGCTACAGGATCATGAGGAAGGGCGGTGAAATCCGCCATGTCGAGACACTTGCGAAATCCGTTCCTGGTCAGGGATACTCAGGATTGCTGGTGGGGACAATCCGGGACGTCACGGACGAGGTGCGCGCATCCCGCGCCCTTCAAGCCGAGAAAGAGCGATATGAAGTCACCCTGGATGCAATCAGTGATGCCGTGATCAGCACGAGCATCGAAGGAGTGGTCAACTTTGCCAATCCGTCAGCCAGGGCAATGCTGTCTGTGGACAAGGAAGATGTCATCGGCACAAACATTTTCCATCTGTTCAATCGTGACGCGCCGATCGAACATGAGATTGCAAGCGATCAAGGAGACCGCAACAACAATTCGACACTTCACATCAATTCCGGGATTTACAGGTGCAAGAACAATCCGATTACATCGCCATCCGGGGACTGGTGGGGTAATGTCTATACATTTCAAAACATAACAGAGGAAACGCTGCGTCATAAGCAACTTGCTTATGCGGCCCATCATGATGCGCTCTCCGGACTCTTTAACAGGGTTGCTTTCGATGAGGCGCTGGAGAATGCGATCAGCGGGGCGGCCGATAAGGCATTTTCCGTCTTCTATCTGGATCTTGATCACTTCAAGGCCATCAACGATTTCGCTGGACATGCGGCTGGTGATGAAGCGCTGAAACTGCTTGCGGCAGGAATTGCGAAACTGCTGCCCGGAAATGCGTTCTTTGCACGACTCGGCGGTGATGAATTCGCCATCCTGCTGCCGGGTTCAGACAGAGAAGCAGCCCGGAAGATTGCCACGAATGTAATCGCGGCTATACGGGATATTGATGTTGGATGCGTGGTGGGCGGGCCGCGATTGGGCTGCAGTATCGGCATCACCATGGTGAGCGATCCTTCGACCACGGCATCAGACGCATTGGCGCGCGCCGACGATGCCTGCTACGCCGCCAAATCGGCTGGCCGGAATCGGTTCTCGTTTTTCACCGAAGACAGGAACTCGGCGACCAGCGGATTTTCCGCAGCAAGGGAAGTCGTGGATCTCATGAGTGCCCTTGAGGAAAACAGGGTGATTCTGTTCGCCCAGGAAATCCGCTCGCTGGAGCAACCTCACGACCGGTGCGGACGTGTGGAGATCCTGGCCAGATTGCAGGATCGGGACGGTCGTATCGTCGGCCCCGATGCTTTCATTCCTGCCGCGGAGCGTTTTGGAATGGCATCCGTCCTCGACCGTTGGATCATAAGAAAGGCCTTTGCCGACTATGGGCATCTGCTGGAGGCGTTTGATCTCAAGATAGGGTTCAATCTGTCAGCTCAGACCTTGGCTGACCCTGGTCTTTGGTCCTTCGTGACTGCGACGGCGGAAGAACACCGAACACCGCTTCCCCAGATTGCATTCGAGATTACAGAAACCGCGGCGGTCACCTGTTTTGAGACCGCGAACGGATTTGTACTCAACGCGCGCCAGCATGGCTGCATGGTGTCTCTGGATGATTTTGGATCGGGCCTCAGCTCTTTTGACTATCTGCGCCGCTTTCCCATTAATTGCATCAAGATAGACGGCGCGTTTGTGGAGAGAATCGCAGAAAGCAAAGTCGATCGCGCGATTGTTGCATCTGTCGTCGAGCTTGCCAGAAATCTGGGCTTCGATGTCGTGGCGGAGAAAATCAAGAACCAGGAGATCCTGACCCATTTGACAAGGTTGGGCGTGGCCTATGGTCAGGGCTTCCATCTCCATCGACCGGAACCATTGGAAGATATTGTCAAACGGCAGCTGGGTTCATTGTCCCTTTTGGGGCCTGCAACCATCAACGCCTGAACGGCATTCGGAGTCCGATCCATGCTCCCCGTTAGGGGACGAAAGGCCCATGGTCGTTTTGCGGCCTCGGCTAGCGCTGCAAAATGAACGCGAAGACCGCAGCTTCATCATCCGCAGCGTCCGCCGAGCGGCTGCAGCCTCATTCCGGACTCTCACCTTGGGGGTGTCCGTCAAGGTGGCCGACCATGCCCCTGAATTTGCCGGGCCTGGCCTCTCCCTTCTAGACCTTTCTAGGTCTCCAGATCACAAATTTTCACGGTGGCCGACATCAATGAGCGAATGTTGCACAAGGTCCAGTCAAGTTTCGTTTATTTTCGTTTGACATTCAATTAAGGTTCCTTTTAATTCTTAACGAAATAGGGAACGCAGGTGATACACTGACCTGTGGCGGGCATTCGCGGCAGCTTGACGGCGCGAGGGATCCGCAATCGGGAGGCGAGGCTTGGGAGGGCTTCTTCTACATGCTGGAACTGGACAATGTCTCCAAGATTTCCAACGGAGAAGCGCACATCAGTGATGTTTCGCTGCGGCTGGAAAGCGGGTCACTGAATGTGCTCCTGGGCCCGACATTGTCGGGCAAAACCAGCCTGATGCGGATCATGGCGGGGCTTGACCGTCCGACGCGCGGACGCGTTCTGAGTGACGGCCGCGATGTGACCGGCGAGGCCGTGCAAAAACGCAACGTCGCCATGGTCTACCAGCAATTCATCAACTACCCGGCGATGACGGTCTATGAGAATATCGCGTCACCGCTCAGGATTGCCGGCGCCGACAAGGCGACGATCGAGCGGGAAGTGGCCCGCGCCTCCGACCTGCTCAGGCTCGGGCCTTACCTTCAGCGCACACCGCTCAATCTTTCCGGCGGGCAGCAGCAGCGCACGGCGCTGGCGCGCGCCATCGTCAAGAAAGCGGGGCTCGTGCTGCTCGACGAGCCGCTGGCCAATCTTGACTACAAATTGCGCGAGGAACTGCGCGCCGAACTGCCGAAGATCTTCTCGGAATCCGGCGCCATCTTCGTTTACGCCACAACCGAACCCTCCGAGGCGTTGCTGCTGGGCGGCAGGACTGCGACGCTCAGCCAGGGCCGCATCACCCAGTTCGGCCCCACGGTCGAGGTGTTTCGCGACCCGGTCGACCTCATCACGGCGCAGACATTTTCCGATCCGCCGATGAACCTTCTGTCGATGCAGAAAAGCCAGGGCAGGTTCGTCAAGTCTGGCCTGCGCGACATCCCGGTTCCGGCGGCTCTCATGCATCTCGAAGACGGCCCCTGCACCCTCGGCTTCCGCCCGCACAACCTGTCGCTCAACCCCGGCGCAGGCACGACGCCGATTTCGGCCAGGGTGATGGTGACCGAGATCACCGGTTCGGAAAGCTATGTGCATCTCGTCCATGATGATCAGCGCTGGGTGATGCTGACGATGGGCATTCACGACATCGAGGCCGACGCAATGCTGGACGTTCATCTCGACACGCGGCACCTGCTGGTGTTCGATCGCAACGGGCGCACCGTCCGCGCCCGGCCTGCGGGAGCATGAGGAACAGCCATGGCCCGCATTGATCTCGACCACATCCGTCACGCCTATCTCCCCAACCCGACACGCGAGGAAGACTACGCGCTGCGCGAAGTGCATCACTCCTGGGAGGATGGAGGCGCCTATGCGCTGCTCGGCCCTTCGGGCTGCGGCAAGACCACGCTGCTCAACATCATTTCGGGCCTGCTGACGCCATCGGAAGGCAGGATCCTGTTCGATGGCGCCGACGTTACCGGCCTGCAGCCGGAAGAACGCAACATCGCCCAGGTGTTCCAGTTCCCCGTCGTCTACGACACCATGACAGTCGCCGACAACCTGGCCTTTCCGCTGAGGAATCGCGGTATGGCGGAAGCTGCTGTCCAGGCCCGTGTGGCGGAAGTTCTGGAGATGATCGATCTCACCGGCATCGCCCACCGCAAGGCGCGCGGCCTGACAGCCGATCTCAAGCAGAAGATCTCGCTTGGCCGCGGCCTGGTGCGCGCCGATGTCAACGCCATCCTGTTCGACGAGCCGCTGACGGTGATCGATCCGCACATGAAGTGGCAGCTGCGTTCGCAGCTCAAGCTCTTGCACCGCAGCTTCGGCCACACCATGGTCTATGTCACCCACGACCAGACCGAGGCGTTGACTTTCGCGGACAAGGTGGTGGTGATGTATGAAGGCGAGATCGTCCAGATCGGCACGCCGCAGGAATTGTTCGAACGCCCCAGTCACACCTTTGTCGGCTACTTCATCGGCTCTCCGGGTATGAATGTGCTGCCGGTTTCCCTGGATGGCGCGCGGGCGCAACTGGGCAGTCAGTCAATCGTGCTGCCGGGCGCGCCTGGCCCGACCGGCGGCAAGCGCACCGAGCTCGGCATCCGGCCTGAATACGTCCAGTTCGGCAGCGAAGGCATGCCGGTCAGCATCCGCGCGGTGGAGGATATCGGGCGGCACAAGATCGTCCGCGCCATGATCGAGGGCCACGAACTGGCGGTTGTGCTTGAAGAGGACAAGTCCGTGCCTACGGATCCGCATGTCACTTTCGATCCCGCCGGAATCAACATTTACGCCGACGACTGGCGCGTGAAGCTGGGAGACTGAGATGGACAAGACCTGGAACAACAAGGCCTGGTTCATGGTTCTGCCGATGCTGCTGCTGGTGGCGTTCTCGGCCGTCATCCCGTTGATGACGGTGGTCAATTATTCGGTCCAGGATACGTTCGGCAACAACCAGTTCTTCTGGGCCGGCACCGACTGGTTTTCCGACGTCCTATCCTCGTCGCGTTTTCACGACGCGCTTTTGCGCAACCTGGCCTTCTCCGCCATCATCCTTCTGATCGAGGTGCCGCTCGGCATCTTCATCGCGCTCAACATGCCGCGCAAGGGCCTGGGCGTGCCGTTCTGCCTGGTGTTCATGTCACTGCCGCTGCTCATTCCGTGGAACGTGGTCGGCACCATCTGGCAGGTGTTCGGCCGCGTCGACATCGGCCTGCTCGGCTATTCGCTGAACGCGCTCGGGTTCGACTACAATTACGTCAACGACCCGTTCGACGCCTGGGTGACGGTCATCCTCATGGATGTCTGGCACTGGACCAGCCTGGTGGTGCTGCTCTGCTATGCCGGACTGGTGTCGATCCCCGACGCCTACTACCAGGCGGCAAAGATCGACGGCGCCTCGCGGTTCTCGGTGTTCCGCTACATTCAACTGCCGAAAATGAACCGGGTGCTGCTGATTGCCGTGCTTCTGAGGTTCATGGATTCCTTCATGATCTACACCGAGCCCTTCGTCGTCACCGGCGGCGGTCCCGGCAATGCGACCACATTCCTCTCGATTGATCTGGTGAAGACCGCCATCGGCCAGTTCGACGTCGGACCTGCAGCGGCGATGTCGCTTATCTACTTCCTCATCATCCTTTTGCTGTCATGGGTTTTCTACACCGTGATGATCACCAACGACGCCAGGGGCTGAGGGCAGGGACCATGAGCTATTCAGACACCCCCACTTCGCAGACCAGTCTTGATGCCACAGCCGCCATGGCCCGGCGCACCCGGCGGTCCAACGCGATCGCGCGCTTCTCCTTCCTGGTTCCGGTGATCTACATCTTCCTGCTGATGTTGCCGATCTACTGGCTGATCAACATGAGCTTCAAGACCAACGCCGAAATCCTCGGCGCGTTCTCGCTGTGGCCGAGGGACCCGACAATTGCCAATTACATGGTCATCTTCACCGACCCGTCCTGGTACAACGGCTACATCAATTCGATCATCTATGTGGTGATGAACATGGTGATCGCAGTGGCGGTGGCGCTGCCTGCAGCCTATGCCTTCTCGCGCTACCGGTTTCTGGGCGACAAGCATCTGTTCTTCTGGCTCCTGACCAACCGCATGGCACCGCCGGCGGTGTTTGCGCTGCCGTTCTTCCAGCTCTATTCCGCCTTCGGGCTGATCGACACCCATATCGCGGTGGCGATCGCGCACTGCCTGTTCAACGTTCCCTTAGCGGTGTGGATCCTCGAGGGCTTCATGTCCGGGGTGCCCAAGGAGATCGACGAGACCGCCTATATCGACGGCTATTCGTTCCCGCGCTTCTTCGTCAAGATCTTCATGCCGCTGATTGCGAGCGGCATCGGTGTGGCGGCGTTCTTCTGCTTCATGTTCTCCTGGGTCGAATTGCTGATCGCCCGCACGCTGACGGTCACCGACGCCAAGCCGATCGCCGCCACCATGACCCGGACGGTTTCGGCTTCGGGGCTCGACTGGGGCGTGCTGGCGGCGGCCGGCGTGCTGACCATCATCCCGGGCGCGCTCGTCATCTGGTTTGTCCGCAACTACATCGCCAAGGGCTTTGCCCTGGGCCGGGTCTGAGGAGGCTGATTATGGATCTTTCCTGGATGGCCTGGACCGCGCCGACCACGATCTTCTTTCTCGTCATTCTCCTGCTGCTCGTCGGCATGGGAGTGTGGGAGTATTTCGTCCCCGGCGGCTCGCCTCGGGTCGGAATCCTGCGCTTTGAAACCACGCGCGGCGACCGTCTGTTCATCTCGCTGCTTGGTTCGGCGTTCATCAATCTCGCCTGGCTCGGACTTGTCGGTCCGAACCTGTGGTGGGCTCTTGCCCTGTCCGTGGTCTACGCCATCGGCGTGTTCCGCCATGTCTAGGGTTTGACTACCGGAGGCGGCAATACCGCCGCTTCCGTTTTCGCAAGTCGGGAGGAAACTGCAATGCGGAAACATCTACTTTTATCAACGGCGGCAATGGCGCTGATGTTCAGCGCGGGCGTCGCGCATGCCGGAATGGACGAGGCCAGGAGCTTCCTCGACGCCGAAATCGGCGACATGTCGTCGCTCGACCGCGCTGCCCAGGAAGCTGAAATGCAATGGCTGGTCGACGCCGCCCAGCCGTTTGCCGGCATGGACATCAAGGTGGTGTCGGAAACCATCACCACGCATGAATATGAGTCCAAGGTGCTGGCCCCGGCCTTCACCGCGATCACCGGCATCAAGATCACGCACGACCTTATCGGCGAAGGCGATGTGGTCGAAAAGCTGCAGACGCAGATGCAGTCGGGCGAGAACATCTATGACGCCTATGTCAACGATTCGGACCTGATCGGCACCCACTGGCGCTACCAGCAGGTGCGCAATCTGACCGACTGGATGGCCAACGAAGGCGCTGACGTGACCAGCCCGACGCTCGATGTGGAGGATTTCATCGGCCGCTCGTTCACCACCGCGCCTGACGGCAAGCTCTACCAGCTGCCCACCCAGCAGTTCGCCAACCTCTACTTCTTCCGCTACGACTGGTTCAACGACGAGACCAACAAGGCCGATTTCAAGACCAAATACGGCTACGATCTGGGCGTGCCGGTCAACTGGTCGGCGTATGAGGATATCGCCGAATTCTTCACCGGCCGCGAGATCGACGGCAAGAAGGTCTATGGCCACATGGACTACGGCAAGAAGGATCCGTCACTCGGCTGGCGCTTCACCGACGCCTGGCTGTCGATGGCCGGCAATGGCGATCGCGGCATCCCGAACGGCAAGCCGGTCGATGAATGGGGCATCAAGGTCGATGAGAACGACAGGCCGGTGGGCTCCTGCGTTGCGCGCGGCGGCGACACCAACGGACCCGCGGCGGTCTATTCGATCGAGAAGTATCTGGAGTGGATGGCGAAATACGCGCCTGCGGCCGCCCAGGGCATGACGTTCGGCGAGTCGGGGCCTGTCCCGTCGCAGGGCGAGATCGCGCAGCAGATGTTCACCTACACGGCGTTCACCGCGGACTTCGTCAAGGAAGGCCTGCCGGTCGTCAACGAGGACGGCACGCCGAAATGGCGCTTCGCGCCCAGCCCGCATGGCGTCTACTGGAAGGAAGGCATGAAGCTCGGCTACCAGGACGCAGGCTCATGGACGCTGATGAAGTCGACGCCCGAAGACCGCGCCAAGGCCGCCTGGCTCTACGCGCAGTTCGTCACATCGAAGACGGTGGACGTGAAGAAGAGCCATGTCGGCCTCACCTTCATCCGCCAGTCGACGCTCGACCACCCGTCCTTCACCGAGCGGGCTCCGAAGCTTGGCGGTCTGGTCGAGTTCTACCGCTCGCCGGCCCGCCTGCAGTGGTCGCCGACGGGAACCAACGTGCCGGACTATCCGAAGCTGGCGCAGCTGTGGTGGCAGGCGATCGGCGACGCTTCGTCGGGCGCCAAGACTGCCCAGGAAGCCATGGACTCGCTCTGCGAAGAGCAGGAAAAGGTGATGGAACGTCTCGAGCGCGCCGGCGTACAGGGCGACATCGGCCCGAAGATGGCCGAAGAGCATGATCTGGAGTACTGGAACGCAGATGCGGTCGCCAAGGGCAACCTCGCGCCGCAGCTCAAGATCGAGAACGAAAAGGAACAGCCCTTGACCATCAATTACGACGAACTGGTCCAGAGCTGGAAATAAGCCGCGTCTCTTGGCACGTTGGTGAGATCGATCGGGGCCTTCGGGCCCCGATCTGCTGCTTTGGCGCAGCTTGGCAGGGAGGAGGACGGTTTTCGCTTTCTCCGCGGATTGGTGCGCCCAGCTCCAGGGGCAAAATGCGCAAGCCGTTGACCTTGATCGGTTCCGGTTCGGAAACCCTGCACGAATTCCTTGGCGAAGGCAGGTCCGCTTCGACAATTTCGAGACCGAATCCCTCAGTGACCAGCCGCGCAAGGCCTCCTTGCGCTGGAGTGTGCCTGCTGATTTCCAGCGGCCACCTAGGTCTGTTTGGTTGGAGCCTTGGCCGGGACCGCCTTTTTGCGAATGCGCACGGCGCGTCCATCGGCATGGTCGATCTCGAAGGCGTTGGTCTTGCGGACCAGATCGCTGAGCTTGCGAAAGCCGAAATTGCGCGGATCGAAATCGGACGACAGGTTCGCCAGTTGCGTTCCAACCGCGCCAAGCGGAGCCCATCCGTCTTCGGTCTCCATCTGATCGAGCACGCGCCGAATGATCGGCGTGGCCGCGCTGGGTGGCTGAAGCGGCTTGGTCTTGCTCCCTGCAGCTTCCACATTGGCGGGGGCATCGGGGAGCAAATTCTCGGTGTAGGTGAATCGCCGGCAAGCCTGACGGAAGCTCTCCGGCGTCTTTTGCTCCCCGAACCCGAAGACATCGACCCCGTGCTCGCGAATACGGGCAGCCAGCCGTGTGAAATCGCTGTCGGACGACACCAGGCAGAAGCCATCGAAACGGCCGCTGTGCAACAGATCCATCGCATCGATGACCAGTGTGATGTCGGAAGCATTCTTGCCGGTCGTATAGGCGAACTGCTGCTGCGGGATGATGGCGTGGCGCGAGAGCACTTCGATCCAGGCTTTCGATCTCGGGCTGGAAAAGTCGCCATAGATCCGACGAACGCTGGCTTCCCCGATCTTGGCGATTTCGTCGAACAGGCCGTCGACGATCTTGGCCGAGGCGTTGTCGGCATCAATGAGCACGGCGAGGCGGGGAGCGCGCGGTTCGATTGCCATTGTTTAACAGACCTTCCGGATTTCGGTTGTGAAGCAACCTATCACAGGCGCCGACAGTCAGCGATGGCTGGAATCCGCGCTGTGCCCACGGGAGCCAATTCTGCATCAAGGTTGCGAGTGAACCGGTCTACCGGGTTCGAATTCGGATTTGGCTGCATGTCCAGTCTTCTGCAAAAGGCAGGCTGTTGCACCATCCTTTCAAGACCGGGGTGCAGGATAGGACGGAGGACTGAGGCTCTATTCGTCAGAAATATGAATTAAATCCAACGGTTATGGCGGAGGGGGTGGGATTCGAACCCACGGTACGGTCTCCCGCACGCCGGTTTTCAAGACCGGTGCCTTAAACCGCTCGGCCACCCCTCCGGGCAATCGGAACCCAGGAACTTCGTCCATCACCCTGCGGCCCTAGGCGGCAGGGGATCCCGATGCGGATGGCGCGCTTTTAGCTCCGCAACGCGCGTGACGTCAACTTGTTTCGATCCCTTGCAAGCCCTCCTGCCATTCAGTCTGCAAAGGCGCAGTCGTCCTGGCCGCTTGCACCAGAGCGGAGGAACAAAATTCGAGTGCCGCATGAAACCATTTCGCTGGCAAGAGCGT
Organism: Hoeflea sp.; assembly: GCA_019084245.1. Classification (GTDB taxonomy): domain Bacteria; phylum Pseudomonadota; class Alphaproteobacteria; order Rhizobiales; family Rhizobiaceae; genus Hoeflea. Next base: position 97,800 of record JAHRFE010000026.1, on the reverse strand, counting down.
ATTGACCGCACATGAACAACAATCGGAGCAATGCAATGCTAGGCAAGATCTTTTCCTTATCCGGTGCGGCCGCACTGCTGGTGCTCGGGGTTTCGGCGTCGGCCAGCGCCGAACAGCTCGCTGGCAGCGAACTGAAGCAGTTCGTCAACGGCAAGCGAGTTTATCTGGCCACGCCGTTCGGCGGCGAGTTTCCACTCAATTACAAGAATTCGGGCGCTGTCACCGGCGATGGAACAGCACTCGGCCTGGGGAAATTTCTCGCCCCGAAAGAGACAGGGCGATGGTGGGTGAGGGGGGAGACCCTGTGCCAGCAGTGGCCTACCTGGTATGACGGCAAGCCGAGTTGCTTCCGAATCACGAAAACCGGCGAACAGTCGCTCACCTGGGAGCGCGATGACGGGCGCAAGGGCAAGGCGCGCATAGAAGGCTGAGTATTTACAGATTTTTCACCATATTAATCGGTTGGCCGCTCGATTGAGGCGGCCAATCGCATTTTTGCCATCTTGCAGGGCGATCTAAACCTGCGATTAGGACATCAAATCGCATAGATCGAAGGGGAAGGCTTTGCAGGGGGCATACTGCCAGGCCAGAATGGCGACAGCCAGAGCATCGAGTATCAATGTGGGACACAAATTGATCAATCTGCCGGGGGCGGGGCTGCGCATGGCGGCCAGGCTGTCTCTTGTGGCAATCTTGGGTGCAGGGCTCGCTGGATGTTCATCCACGTCCAAATCCAGTGGCAAGCCCGACACCTCCCACATCAACACCAAGACCAAGTTTTCCGTCGCCGAATATGGTGTCGAAGCCAGCCCGCGGATCACCACAGCCAAACGCCCGAAAAAAGGTGGCGGACGCGACATGGTCGGCAAGCCATACCGGATCCGCGGAAAATGGTACACGCCCAAGGAAGAGAAAGATTACGACAAGGCGGGCCTGGCCTCCTGGTACGGACCCAATTTTCATGGCCGCCTGACCGCCAATGGCGAAATCTACGACCAGTTTCACCTGTCCGCCGCCCATCCAACCTTCCCGCTGCCGAGCTACGCCCGGGTGACCAACAAGAAGAACGGCAACACAGTGGTTGTCCGGGTCAATGATCGCGGCCCCTATGCCCATGGCCGCATCATCGATGTGTCCAACCAGGCAGCCCAATTGCTGGACATGAAGCAGGAAGGCGTGGCCGCGGTTCGGGTCGAGTATATCGGCCGGGCGCCGGTCGAGGGCGATGACACCCAATTTCTAATGGCCAGCTACAGGCCTGGCGGCTCCAAGGAACCTGCAGGCGGCGTGATCGCCACCGGCGTCATGATGGCCATGAATGCCGTGGATTCGGCATTGCCTGGTGTGAATTCGGCTCAGGCTTCGCTCGCCCCGCCCGCAGTGGTTGGCGCTGCAACCGCGTTCCAGCCGTCAATGGCAAGTGCGGACTCGGGCCTTCCTCCCGGCTTCGCGCTGCCCGAAATAGGTCCGGTGCTGCTTGACCGGCCCTCATTTGGCGGTCCGGTGGCTGCCAACAACCAGGGCGCCGCGGATACCGGCCTGCACGATGTCGTACTGGCTTACTGGGGTGGCAGGGTCGTCAAGACCGAGCCGTTCGACGCGGTTTTCGGCATCAACGCCAGGCGGTAGCAACGTCCGTTGCGTCCGCCGCGACAGGTCTCAATTCTCTCAAGCCATTGATCCGACCCGGCTACATTGCTAGGTTTGCAGCAACTCCGGTATTCTCCGTGAATGGATGAGATCTATGGTCCGGTTGGTCCCCGCCCGCCTGCTTTTCGTGTTTGCGCTTCTGGTCTGCTGTGCTGTCGGTCCAGCCCGGGCGCAACTGTTTGAAACGCGGGCCCAACAGGCCTATCTGATCGATGCTGACACCGGCACGGTGCTGTTCGCCAAGAACGAAAACGATCTGGTGCCGCCGGCCTCGCTCGCCAAGCTGATGACCATGGAAGTGGTGTTCCACGCCATCCGCAGCGGACGGCTGACCCTTGAGGACACGTTCGAGGTCTCGGAGAATGCCTGGCGTACCGGCGGCGCGATGTCGCGGACCTCGACCATGTTCGCCGAACTCAAATCCTCGATCCGGCTTGAAGACCTGATTCAGGGCGTGATCGTGCAATCGGCCAATGACGGTTGCATCATCATTGCCGAAGGCATGGCGGGGTCGGAGGAGAACTTTGCCCGGCTGATGACCGAACGCGCGCGCGAAATCGGCCTGACGCAATCCGTGTTCGGCAATTCGAACGGCTTGCCGCATCCCGACTCCAAGGTGTCGATGAAGGATCTGGTGACGCTCGCCCGGCACATCCAGTCGACCTATCCGGAATTCTACCGCTATTATTCGCAGCGGGATTTTACCTGGAACAAGATCCTGCAGCGCAACCGCAACCCGTTGCTCGGTCTCGACATTGGCGTTGACGGGATGAAGACCGGGTTCACCGAGGAGTCGGGCTACGCCATTGTTGCTTCCATCAACAGGGACGGGCGGCGCCTGTTCCTGGCGATGGGCGGCATGTCGAGTGAGCGCGAGCGCGCCGAGGAATCACGCAAGATGCTGGAATGGGGGATCCGCGCCTTCGAGCGCAAGACCCTGTTCGCACAGGATGAAACCATCGGCGAACTCAGCGTCTATGGCGGGGCAGGCAGCGCCATCGTCAGGGCCAAAGGTGCGGTCGATATCTTCATCCCGATCACAAATCCCGAGCGGCTCGCGGCCCGAATCACCTATGGCTGGCCGCTGCGGGCCCCGCTCGAAGCGGGTGCCCAGGTCGGCGTGCTCAAGGTCTATATCGGCGATACGCTGTCCCAGGAAACGCCGCTCTACGTGGTCGACAGTGTCGACAAGGGTCCCCTGTACAGCCAGGCGCTCGATGCGCTGCTGGAACTTGCGCAATTCTGGCTATAAGTCTCGCGCGAGCGTTCAATTGTCTTCCGAAATGGTCTAGGTAGATGGAAACCGGAATCTCCGGCTATACTTAGCAACAGGGTCGGGACGGATGTCGCGTCCGCAAAGCCCGGGAAAGCATGGCGTGACGCAAAGCACAGGGCGCTTCATCACATTCGAGGGCGGGGAAGGGGTGGGCAAGTCGACCCAGATCCATCGGCTGGCCGGTGTTCTGCGCCGCCGCGGCCATGATGTGCTGGTCACCCGCGAACCCGGCGGATCGCTGGGCGCCGAAGCGGTTCGCTATGTGCTTCTGTCCGGCGCGGCAGAGGAATTCGGCGTGCGCATGGAGGCGGTGCTGTTTGCCGCCGCGCGCAGCGATCATGTCGAGGAAGTCATCCGCCCCGCGGTTTCGGAAGGCGCGATCGTGTTGTGTGATCGGTTCATGGATTCAAGCCGGGTCTATCAGGGCGTGACCGGCAATCTTGAACCGCAATTCGTGCGCAATCTCGAGCGCATTGCCGTCAACGGCATGATCCCGGACCTGACGCTGGTGCTCGACCTTCCCGCCGAGGCCGGCCTCCGCCGCGCCAAGGCGCGCGTGGGTACGGACGCCCAACCGGACCGGTTTGAAAAAGAGGAACTCGCCACCCACGAGAAACGCCGCGAGGCATTCCTCGACCTGACCCGGACGGAGCCCGACCGTTGCCTGCTGATCGACGCCAGCCAGTCCGAGGACGCGGTGGCGCTCGCGATCCTGGCGGCCGTCGAGCCGGTGTTGCAGGACGAGGCGACCAGCGGGTCTGCGCGGGACAGAAAGGCATGACCGCAGATCAACCGGGTTTGCTGGAGGGCGCGATCCCGCCCGAAAACAACACGGCGCTGTTTGGCCATGACGCCGCCCAGGAGTTTCTGGCCGGCGCCTACCGGTCCGGACGCATGCACCATGCCATCCTGATAGAAGGCGCCGAGGGGATCGGCAAGGCAACGCTGGCCTACCGCTTTGCCCATCATGTTCTGTCCCATCCCGATCCGCTGAGCGCGCCGGAAACCATCGCCGACCCGGATCCGAACGATTCCATCGGCCGTCAGATGGCCAGCGGCGCGTCGCACAATGTGCTGCACCTGGCCCGGCCTGTGGATGAGAAGACCGGCAAGGCCAAGTCCGTCATCACCGTGGACGAGGTCCGCCGCGCCGGAAAATTCTTCAACCAGACATCGGGCACCGGCAACTGGCGGATCGCGATCATCGATCCGGCCGATGATTTGAACCGCAACGCTGCCAACGCAATCCTCAAGATCCTCGAAGAGCCGCCCAAACGCTCGCTGTTCCTGGTGCTGTCGCACACGCCGGGACGGCTGCTGCCCACCATCCGCTCGCGCTGCCTGTCGTTGCGGCTGCAGCCGCTTTCGGCCGCGAATCTGGACCGTGCGCTCGCCCATCTCGGCGCCGCACCCGGTGAGAGTGACTCGATCATCACGCTCAGCGAAGGCAGTGTTGCGCGGGCCCTGCTGTTGAGAAACTACGGCGGCGTGGACATCGCCGAGGCCTTTGTCGACATTCTCGAGCGCGGCAGCCTCACCAATAGGGAGCCGATCTACAAGCTCGCCGAAACGCTGGCCGCCCGCGACCGCGACGTAGCCTACCAGTTCTTCACCGAACTCGCCGTCGACCGGGTCCAGGCCATGGCGCGGGACGCGGGCGTGACCGGGGATCTCATGGAGGCCGACCGGCTGGCACGGCTTTCGTCCGTGCTCAAGGACCATTTCGCCACCGCGGCCGCCTACAATCTCGATCGCAAGCAGACGGTGCTGCACGCCTTTTCCCTGTTTTTTGGCTAGCTCAGGGCATGGCATCATGCGGATTTATCGCTTATGACGGCTGCGGATATGGATCAGACCAAGGGTCCTGACCTCGATCTTGCAGTTGAAGGCGATCATGAGCACAGAGCGTTATTACATCACCACACCGATCTTCTATCCCAATGGCGTGCCGCATATCGGCCACGCCTACACGGCGATTGCGACCGATGTGATGGCGCGGTTCCAGCGGCTGGACGGAAAGGATGTGTTCTTCCTCTCCGGCACCGACGAACACGGCCAGAAGATGCAGCAGACCGCCGAGCAGGAGGGCATCAGCCCGATCGCGCTCGCGGACAGGAACTCGGCCGTGTTCCGCGACATGCTGGCGCGTCTCAATTGCTCCAATGACGATTTCATCCGCACCACCGAGGAGCGCCACAAGCGCTCCGTGCAGGAACTGTGGCGCCGGATGGAGGCCAAGGGCGACATCTATCTGGGCAATTACGGCGGCTGGTATTCGGTGCGTCAGGAAGCCTATTTCGACGAGGCCGAGACAACCCTCGGCGAGGACGGCGTGCGCCGCGAGCCGCTCGGCTCGCCGGTCGAATGGGTGGAGGAGGAAAGCTACTATTTCCGCCTTTCGGCCTATGGCGACAAGCTTCTGGAACTCTATGACACCAACCCGGATTTCGTCGCACCCGCGGAGCGGCGCAACGAGGTGGCGAGCTTCGTCAAATCGGGACTGAGGGACCTGTCGATCTCGCGCACGACATTCGACTGGGGCGTGCCGGTGCCGGGCAATGACAAGCATGTCATGTATGTCTGGGTTGACGCGCTGACCAACTACATCACCGCCGCGGGCTTTCCCGACGAGACGGCGGAGCGATGGAACTACTGGCCCGCCATCCACATGATCGGCAAGGACATCGTCCGTTTCCACGCGGTCTACTGGCCGGCCTTCCTGATGTCGGCGGGCCTTGCGCTTCCAGCCAAGGTGTTCGCCCACGGTTTCCTGCTGGTCAAGGGCGAGAAGATGTCGAAGTCGATCGGCAATGTGGTCGATCCGTTTGCCCTGATCGAGGCCTACGGTCTTGACCAGGTGCGCTATTTCTTCATGCGCGAGGTGCCGTTCGGACAGGATGGCAGCTACAGTCCCGAAACCATTGCGACGCGGATCAATTCGGATCTCGCCAATGGCATCGGCAATCTCGCCAGCCGCTCGCTGTCGATGATCAACAAGAACTGCGACGGCAGGATGCCGGAATGTGGCACGCTGACCGACGAGGACAAGGCGCTGCTCGCCACCGTGGACAAGGTGATCGACACGGCCCGCGCCGAAATGGCGAATTTCCAGATCCACAAGGCTTTGGCCGCGATCATCGACGTCGTCGCCGATGGCGATCGCTATTTCGCCGGCCAGGAGCCCTGGGCGCTGAAGAAGACCGATCCGGCGCGCATGGAGACCGTGCTCTATGTGACCGCGGAAACCGTGCGCCAGATCGCGATCCTGCTCTTGCCCTTCATGCCGCAATCAGCGGGCAAGCTGCTCGACCTGCTCGCCACCCCGGTTGACAGCCGCGATTTCAAGGCGCTTGGCGAATCCGGGCGTCTCAAGCCAGGTACGCCGATCGACAAGCCGGAGCCGGTGTTCCCGCGCTACGTGGCGCCCGAGGAAGCCTGATACATGCTGATCGACACCCATTGCCATCTGGATTTCCCCGATTTCGACGCGGAACGCGACGAGCTGGTCGCGCGCGCCCATGAAGCGGGCGTCATGCAGATGGTGACGATCTCGACGCGCGTGCGTACACTCGACCGGCTGCTTGAGCTGACCGAGCGCTATCCGAGCGTCTTCTGTACGGTTGGCACCCATCCCAACAATGCCGGCGACGAGCTCGACGTGACGGCGGACGAGCTGGTGGCGCTTGCCGAGGCCCATGCCAAGGTGGTGGCGATCGGTGAGGCAGGGCTCGACTATTTCTACGACACGCAGAAGCCCGAAGACCAGAAGACCGGCTTCCGGCGCCATATCGAGGCCGCACGCCGGACGCAGCTGCCGCTGGTGATCCACAGCAGAGCCGCCGACGAGGACATGGCGGCGATTCTCAACGAGGAAACGGGGAAGGGGGCCTTCCCCTTCATTCTGCACTGCTTTTCGTCAGGCCAGGGGCTGGCCGACACCGGCGTGGCGCTGGGCGGTTACGTGTCGTTCTCGGGCATCCTGACTTTCCCCAAGTCGACCGAGCTGCGCGAGATCGCCGCCACCGTGCCGATGGACCGGCTGCTGGTCGAGACCGACGCGCCCTATCTCGCGCCCAAGCGCTGGCGCGGCAAGCGCAACGAACCGTCCTATGTGGTCAACACCGCGGAAGTCCTGGCCGAGGTGAAGGGTGTTTCCTATGAGGAGATCGCCCGGATCACGACCGAGAACGCCTTCCGTTGTTTTTCCAAGATGACGGCGCTGTGACAGGGCCTGTTCGACGCCAGTTCATTCTTCTGGGCTGCGCCTCGTCGCCCGGCGTGCCGCGGGTCAATGGCGACTGGGGCGCCTGCGACCCGACCAATCCAAGGAACCGCCGCACCCGTGCGGCCTTCCTGATCCGGCAGATCGGCGCCGATGGCGGCGAAACCACCATAGCGGTCGACACTGGCCCGGATTTCCGCGAGCAGATGATCGCCAATGGCGTCCGCAGCATCGACGCGGTACTCTACACCCATTCCCACGCTGACCATGTCCATGGCATCGATGATCTGCGCGGCTTCGCGCTGTCGCAACGCATGCGCATCCCGATCCACGCCGATCCGGACACCATGGCCCGCATCCGTTCAGGCTTCGGCTATTGCCTGGAGACGCCGCCCGGCAGCGAATACCCGCCGATCACCCGTCCGATGCTGATCAACTCGCTCGATGAAACCATCAAGGTCACAGGCGCCGGCGGGACCATCGAGGTGCAGCCACTCGACCAGATTCACGGCTCGATCCGTTCGTTGGGCTTCCGGATCGGCAATGTGGCCTATTGCTGCGATGTCAGCGATTTCCCGCGCCAGACCATCGACAGACTCCAGGGTCTCGACGTTCTGATCATCGACTCGCTGCAATACAAGCCGCACCCGAGCCATCTGTCGATCGACCAGGCGCTGTGGTGGATCGAGAAGCTCGACCCCAAACGCGCTATCCTCACCCATATGCATGTGCCGCTTGATTATGAAACCGTGCTTGCGGAAACCCCGGACCGGGTCGAGCCGGGCTATGACGGACTGACGTTTGAAATGGAGATGACATCATGAGCGAGATTGCGACCGAAATGACGCCGGATCTCATTCCGGCAGGGTCCAGCATGGCGCGGGTGGCAAGTGCGGCTGCCGACGCCGGGCTCTCGATCCGGATCCTCAAGATGGCGCAATCGACCCGCACCGCCGAGGAAGCCGCCGAGGCTGCGGGCTGCCACGTGAGCCAGATCGTCAAGTCGCTGGTGTTCGAGAACAGTGCGACCGGACAGCTCAACCTGATGCTCGTTTCAGGCGCTCACAATGCCGATATGGATTATATATCAAAGAATTACAATCTTTCCTTCACGCGCTGCGATGCGCGCCGCGTGCGCGACGAGACCGGCTTCGCTATCGGAGGCGTGGCGCCCATCGGCCATCTCACGCCGATCACGGTCTATATGGACCGGACATTGCTCGATCACGCCGAAGTCTGGGCCGCCGCCGGCCGCCCCGACAGCGTTTTCCGCGTCGATCCGCAGGCACTGGCGACTGCCATCAAGGCCGAGATCATTGACGTGCGCGCGCAGGGCTGAGGTCGGCGCTGGTGCTCGTTAGTCCGGGGCACACAGCCTAGGCTACGGTCTGGGACTTCGCATCTTCCCGCACCGTCATCCCGGCCTTGAGCCGGGATCCAGCGACCCCGCGTCCGTGGGGTCAAAAGACCTATTCAGCCCAAGGACTTGGGCTGGCTGGATGCCGGGTCAAGCCCGGCATGACGGTGAGAGAGGAGTCACATCCAACCTCACGCGTCAGCCTCCAGCCATTCCAGCACCGCATCCGTATGTTCACCGCGCGCCGGAATGCCGCGCGGAGCATTCCCGGGCTCGCTCGAAAACCGTGGCGCGGATGCGGCCTGCAGCACGCCATCGATATTCTGCCAGACGCCGCGCGCCGCCATGTGCGGGTCGGCTGAAGATTGGAGCGGATCAAGGGCAGGGGCCACGCAGGCGTCCGAACCGGCAAAGAGTTCTTCCCAGTGCGCCCGGGGCTGTTTGACGACGATTCCAGCCAGCAACGCGGTCTGCCGCGGCCACGCGGTCTTGTCGAACTGGGATGCGAAATCCGGGTCGTCGCCAAGCCCCAGGCGCGCAAGAAACGCGGCATAGAATTTCGGCTCTAGGCATTGCACCGAAATGAAACCACCATCGGCGCAGGCGTAGCAGCGGCTCCAGTGCGGCCCGTCGAGCATGCTGTGGCCGCGCGTCATCGACAGGCCGCCGGTCTGCTTGAGCGCCATCAGAAGGTTCATCATATGCGCCGATCCGTCGACAATGGCTGCATCCACCACCGTGCCGCCGCGGCCTGCACGCGCCGCCATCACGCCGGCCAGGATGCCCGCGACCAGATAGAGCGCGCCGCCGCCGATATCGCCCACCAGCGTCGGCGGCGTGAATGGCGGCTCACCCGGATTGCTCGCATACCAGGCAGCGCCCGAGAGCGAGATGTAATTGAGATCGTGGCCTGCTGTCTGCGCCCGTGGCCCGGATTGGCCCCAGCCGGTCATCCGGCCATAGACGAGATCCGGATTGACGCTGGCAAGATCCGCAGGCCCGAGCCCGAGCCGCTCCATGACGCCGGGCCTGAATCCCTCGACCAGCGCTTCGGACCGTGCCACGAGTTTCTTGAGCGCAGCAGCGTCGTCCGTCGATTTGAGGTCCAACTCGATCGAGCGCTTGCCGCGGTCGATCAGCGATCGGTCCGGCATGCCTGGCGCCGGCTTGCCGTTCTTGCGGTGGACGACAATCACGTCAGCGCCGAGATCGGCCAGCATCATGCAGGCAAACGGCGCCGGGCCCAGGGCCTCGATCTCGACAATCCGCAATCCTTCGAGCATGCAATCCTCATATGTCGCGCCAGACGGCTGCTGTCTTGTGCTGTTGGCGCGCAAACCATAGTCCAGATCGCGCGCGTCTTGCCAGCGATCAATTGTCAGGCCATTCTCGCAGCATGCACTCGGAAATCCGCACACAGTGATGATTCTCTTGAGCTTCTCACGATTGACACAAAGCCGCGTTTCCCAAGGGATTGATATCCGTAAGTTCCATAATCCATCTTATGCGATCTTTGTCTCACCGGTTTCGACCTCCGGTGAGACGCGCGCGTCAGACGTGGATGACGGCTTCGAACCCGTACCTTCCCGCCGGACGATCTGGTAGAATAGAACTATGACCCCAGCCAGTCGGTACAGCTTTCGCAGAGTGACCCTGGATGATCTCGCTTTGCTGAAAGCGTGGCGGTCGAGCCCGCATGTCCTGCAATGGTGGGATGCCGGTGAGCCCTTTGACGATGAGGAACTGGCCGATCCCCGTGTGGCGCGTTGGATCGTTTCAACCGCTGAGCACCCCTTTGCTTTTATGCAGGACTACACCGTGCACGGATGGGAAAACCACCATTTTGCCGATCTGCCCAACGGGTCGCGGGGAATTGATCAATATATCGGAGATCCTGAAATGATGGGGATCGGCCATGGGTCAGCATTTATCGAAATGAGGATGCTGGCTCTTTTCGATGCGGGCGCGCCTGTGATCGCCACAGATCCGCATCCCGACAATCAACGAGCCATAGCCGTCTACAGGAAACTCGGGTTTGAACCGTCTGGACCACCTCGGGAAACCGAATGGGGCTTGATCCTGCCAATGCAGGCGAGCCGGTAGCCAGGACGTACCGAGTCGCGCCTGGACCCGGCTTTAACCTGGTCTCAGCCGTTTCAACCTGTCGCGACACGCGCGGCCACCCGCGCCGCTTCGCCCTTGCAGGCCCTGACGGCTTGGCCTATCTCCGGTGCCTGTCCACATCCCCGGAGTTCCCCGCATGTCCTTTGCCAAGCTAGACGATCATTGCCGCGCGCTGGGCGCGCTTGACCATGCGCTGTCGATCCTCGGCACCGACGAGGCGACCAACATGGCGCCGGGCGGCGGCGAAGCCCGGGCCGAAGCGATGGCGTCGCTGTCGGGCATGTATCACCGCCAGGCGACCGACCCGAAGGTGCGTGACTGGATCGAGGCTGCAAAGTCCGAGGATCTGACCGAAGAGCAGAAGATCGCGGTGGGCGAACTCGAGCGCAGCTACATCAACATGACCTGCCTGCCCTCCGATTTCGTCGAGCGCAGGATGCGCACCTCGATGCGCTCCGAGCAATTGTGGCGCAAGGCGCGGCCCGGCGGCGACTGGGCGGCTTTCGAGCCGGCGCTCGAAGGCGTGGTTGCGATGATGCGCGAGGAAGCGGCGCTGCGCGCCGACGCGCTCCAACTCGCGCCCTACGACGCGCTGATGGAACAATATGACCCGGGCAACCGTACTGCCACCATCACGCCGGTCTTCGACGAGCTCAAGGCATTCCTGGTCGATTTCGTGCCCAGGGCGCTCGACGTGCAGGAACAGCGTCAGGCGCTGCGGCCGCTGAAACCCCTGTCGGGCGATTATCCGGTTGAACGGCAGAAGACGCTCGGCCTGGTGCTGATGCAGGCGGTCGGCTTCGACATGAACCATGGCAGCCTGTCGGTCTCCGATCACCCCTTCTGCGGCGGCGTGCCCACCGATGTGCGCATGACCACGCGCTACCGCACCGACGAGTTCCTGCCCGCGCTGATGGGCATCCTGCACGAGACCGGCCACGGGCTCTATGAGCAGAACCTGCCCAAGGACTGGGCGCACTGGCCCTCGGGCAAGGCCCGCGGCATGTCGCTGCATGAAAGCCAGAGCCTGTTCGTCGAAAAGCAGATCGGCCGCAACCCGGCCTTCTGGCGCTTCGCGCTGCCGCTGGTCGATGCGCATCTTAAGGAATCCTGGACCATCGAGGACCTGCTGCCGCATGTGCATCAGGTCAAGCGCGGCAAGATCCGGGTCGACGCCGATGAGGTCACTTACCCGCTGCATGTGATCCTGCGCTATGAACTGGAACAGGATCTGCTGACGGGCCGGCTTGAGGTCAAGGACCTTCCGGAAGCCTGGGACGAAAAGATGCAGGCGTCGCTTGGCATCTCCACGCTTGACGATCCGAAGAACGGCCCGATGCAGGATGTGCACTGGCCGTCGGGCGCCTTCGGCTATTTCCCGTCCTACACGCTGGGCGCGCTGATGGCCGCGCAGCAATGGGCGGCGATCGCCAGGACCAATCCGGATGTCGATGCCCAGATCGCCGCAGGCGATTTCGACGCGGTCAACGCCTGGCGGCGCGACAATATCTGGTCGAAGGCCTCGACCGGATCGACGCCCGAGATCCTCAAGAATGCCACCGGCGAAGAGCTCAACCCGGCCTTCTTCATCGCCCATCTCGAAGCCCGCTACGGGCAATAATCCTCTCGCCGGCCCTGCCCCTCAGAGCACGGTTCCGGCGGCGGATGCGGCGCGCAGCTCTGCAGCCGCAAGCCTGCGGCGCTTGCGTTCGCGCATGATCGTGTAGATGCCGGTGGCGATGATGATGCAGGCGCCGGCGAGCGTATAGCCATCGGGGAATTCGGCGAACACCAGCATGCCGATGAAGGTGGAAAACACTAGCCGCGAATAGCGGAACGGCGTGACCACGCCGATTTCGCCGATGCGCGTGGCCTCGGTCAACGCCCAGTAAGCCCCCACACCCACCGCCAGCGCGCCGGTGAGATACCCCGCCGCGCGCAGATCCGGCACTTCCGCGCCACCGGTAAAGGCAAGCAGCACGGCGCCGGAAACGCCGACGGCAAAGAAGCCCCATGCCGACAATTGCAGCGAAGAGATCGACTTGGGAACCTTGCGGCTGGCCAGATCGCGGATCGCCAGACCGATCACCGCCATAACGCCCCACAAAACCGCGGGCTCAAAGCCTTCAAACCCCGGGCGGATGACCAGCAGCACGCCACCGAAGCCGATCAGGATGGCGGTCCACCGCCGCCAGCCGACCGCCTCGCCCAGCACCAGCGCTGCGCCCATCGTCACCAAGAGCGGCGTCGCCTGCAGGATCGTCGTCAGCGTGGCGAGCGGGATCAGCGTCAGGCCGGTGACGAAGCACAGGCCGCCAAGCATTTCGCTCAAATTTCGCACGATCACCGCCGGATGAAAAAATCCCTTTGAGACGACGCTCGTCCGGTTCAGGCGGGCGTAGATCGCAAAGAACAATGCTCCAAAAAATCCGAGAACAACGAGAATCTGGCCCACCGGCAAGCTCGAAGCGGCGAGCTTGATGAACATGTCCTCGGCGGCAAATCCCGCCATTCCGAGCACCATCAGGATGATGCCGCGCATATTGTCCATGAAAACGGTTCCCGATGGCTTAAAAGTGTCGTGATGCGATGACTCGTACGATGAAACGACCACCCGGCGTCCCTACTCCGTTTAACCGCATGGCGAAACCCTTTCGTGACGCCGGATCCGGAATTACCTCTCCGGTTTGTAGTTAGGATCCCGCATTGCTGACACAACCCGTCCCAGCATGCTCAAAAACAGCTCCCGTTCTGCGGCCGGCAGCCCCTCGAGAACGCCCTGATTGACATCGACCACTGCTGCAACAGCCGCGGCCTCGAGCTCCCGCGCCGCATCGGTAAGCCACACCAATTGCGACCGCCGGTCATCAGGATGCGGTGCTCGCGTGACCAGATGGTCGCGCTCCATTCGCGCAAGCGTGTTGGCCATGGTCGCCTGCTCGACGCCCAGCCGTCCGGTCAGCGCCCGCTGGGTCTGGCCGTCCTCAACCCACAATTCGCTCAGCACAAGAAATTGCGCCGGCTGCAGCCCGAGTGGCGCCAGGCGGGCTTGAAGTTCGGCGCCATAAAGGCGCGCCAGCTCACCGGCCAGAACGCCGGCCGAACGGGTCTTATCAAAGGTCATGCGCGATATTAGCAATAAATAGCACGCTATGCAATAACAGATAGCCTGCTATTTAATTTGCGTTACTTGCGACCGCCCTTCCCTCTCAGGCCATTGAATAATTGTGGCTTTTTTGATTCCGCAGAATCCGCACGGGCACCCTGGCGCAATCGATGGGACTATCCTGCCAAAAAAACTCCGGGTGGCTGGATGTGTTCCGCTTGACATGCAGGTAAATGCCTGCATATTACTCCTCATGACAACAAGACAGACGGACGACGCCGACAAGGTGTTCAAGGCGCTGGGCGACCCGACCCGCAGACTGCTGCTCGACCTTCTGTGCGAGAGGAACGGACAGTCGCTCGGTGAGCTCTGCGAAGGCCTGGATATGGCCCGGCAATCGGTCACTCAGCATCTGGGGATCCTGGAGGAGGCCAACCTGGTCAGCACGGTCCGGCGCGGCCGGGTGAAGCTGCATTTCATCAACCCGGTGCCTCTGCACGAGGTCTACGAGCGCTGGGTCAAAAAATTCGAACTGCAGCGGCTCACCCTGCTGCACGATCTCAAACAGGAACTTGAAGGAGACTGACATGCAAAGGCAAATGACCAGCTTTGTCTACGTGACCTATATCCGCTCGACGCCCGAAAAAGTGTTCGAGGCCATCACCAGGCCGGACATCGCAAAGCGCTATTGGGGCCATGAGAATGTGTCCGACTGGAAGCCGGGATCGAAATGGCAGCATGTCCGCGCCAATGACGACCGCACGGTCGAACTGGTGGGCGAGGTCATCGAGATCTCGCCGCCATCCCGTCTGGTCATCAGCTGGGCCAACGCCTCCCAGGCTGCCGATCCGGACGCCCACAGCCGGGTGACGTTCGAGATCGTCGAATACGACGACATGGTCCGTCTGACCGTCAGCCATGACGACCTTGTGGCCGGCAGCGGCATGGCCACCGGCATAAGCCAGGGCTGGCCCGCTGTGCTGTCAAGCCTCAAATCATTCCTGGAAACCGGCACGCCGATCGACGTCTTCGCCAAGCCCAAAGCGGCAGGGTGAAGCCATGAAGATCGGGATTATCGGCATCGGCGAGATCGGCGGAACGCTGGCCGCCCGATGGAGCCGGAACGGACACAGCGTCCGGGTCGCCAATTCGCGCGGGCCCGAGGCAGCCAGACCATTCGCGGAGGAAATCGGAGCCATCGCAGTCGATATCCGCGGCGCCGTGGAGGGGGCGGAGATCGTGCTCCTGTCCATGCCGTTTCCGGCCGTGGCGAGCCTGCCGAACGACCTCTTCCACCGGGCGCCGGCGGATCTGGTGATCATCGACACCGCGAATTATTACCCCGATGTCCGCGACCCCCGCATCGGGGAAATCGATGCCGGCATGCCGGAAAGCGTATGGGTGTCACGGCAACTCGGGCGTCCCGTCTTCAAGGCGTTCAACAGCATCATGTCTTACGCCCTGTCAGAATTCGGAAGGCCCGAAGGCGCCCCGGACCGGCTGGCCCTCCCCGTGGCGGGCGACGACGCCCGGGGCAAGCGGATCGTCATGGATCTGGTCAATGAAACCGGATTTGATCCTGTCGATGCCGGCACGCTGGACGAGTCCTGGCGTCAGCAGCCTTCAACACCCGCCTATTGCTGCGACTATGGCGCAGCCAGGACGCTCGAAGGCATCAAGGCTGCAGTCAAAGGCAGGGCCGAGACCATCCGCGACACCGAATGGCGGGAGAAATATGTGACCCTCTTTGCCGGCAAGCCCGCCTATGCCGACATTCATGCCGATGTCATCGCCCTGAGCCGGTCGCTCAATCCCCTCTGAAACCAGGACCCTGCCTGTACGCCCCATCCCCGCCCGGAGGTCTTCGCCATGCCGTCCGGCCCGGTTCAGCGGGGCCGAATTTCAACGCCTGCCAAAGGGAGAATGATCATGAGCAAGACCTACAGCGGTGGCTGCGCCTGCGGCGCGATCCGCTATGAAACCCAGGCCACGCCTGTCTTCCAGAACCATTGCCAGTGCCGGGACTGCCAGCGGCGAAGCGGCACCGGACACGGGTCCTACCTGACCTTCCCCCGCTGCTCCGAGGTGACCGTGACGGGCGAGGCCTCGACCTGGCGCATCACCGCCGACAGCGGCAACGACAAGGTCCACGCCTTCTGCCCAAGATGCGGCACCCCGGTCTACCTGACCTTCGTCGCCATGCCGGAGCTGTTTGCGGTGACCGCCACCAGCCTCGACAATCCGGGCCTGTTTGTCCCGCAAGCGGTGACCTATGCCAGTCGCGCCCATGCCTGGGACCGGATGGATCCCGCCCTGCCCGCCTTCGCGCACATGCCGGGATAAAACCGCGGGCCATGGCCCGGCCGCTGTTCCCATCGCCGGCCGGGGCCTGTAGGCAGGATGGGCGCCCCATCGCCGCGCCCGTCCGACAGAGGTCCGCCCGCCATGATCGATCTTGCCGCCTATGGCAGCCTGTTCCTTGCGGCCTTCCTCGCCGCCACGCTGATCCCGGCGCAGTCGGAATCCGTGCTCACGGGGCTCATCCTGGCTGGCGGCCAGCCGGTCGCGGCCCTGGTGGCGGTGGCGAGCCTCGGCAATATCCTGGGCTCCGTGCTCAACTGGCTGATCGGCCGCGGTGTCGAGCGGTTCCGGACCCGGCGATGGTTTCCGGCGAGCGAAATCCAGCTGGCCCGCGCGCAAGCGCAGTACCAGCGTTTTGGCTACTGGTCGCTGCTTTTGGCCTGGGTGCCGATCATCGGCGATCCGCTGACACTCGCCGCCGGCATCATGCGCGAGCCGCTGTGGCGGTTTGTGCTCCTGGTCTCGATCGGCAAGATCGGCCGCTATGCGGTGCTCGCCGCCAGCATCGGCGCGCTGTCTTGACCGTCAGGTCCTGAAGGCCCGGCAAGCCGGGCCTTCAGGAGAGGCTAGGCCCCATCCCCCACGACCAACCCGCGCCACAGGGCCATTCGCTCTTCCCCTGCGAAGAAGTCGATCAACACGACCGTGCCGCTCCTGATCCGCCGCCGCAGGATGCCGTCGGGCTCTGTCCGGATCCCGCCGCTCTCATAGAGCGCCGTGAGACGCGCCCGCGGGAGCTTGAGTTCGGCGGCGAGGAGTCGATCAAGCCGCAGGTCGACCGGCCACGGCGCCGCGAGCTCGATCGCAAGGCGCGTCCAGCCGGGCGCCTCGTCCACGATCGCCTTGCCGATCTCGACTTCGGAGAACGCGTCGATCCGCTTCGACTTGCGCCGCAGCGCCTCGATGTTGAACGATTCGGCGCGGATCCAGTCCGGATCGTTGCTCTGCAGCGCCTCCATGACAGCCGGATCGATGTCGCGGACATTGCGTCGCTCGAACACCGGCCGGTTCCAGGTCCTGTCGCAATTCACGCACTTGTAGATGAGCCAGGCATCGAGCCTGCGGCCGTTGGCGTTGAGCCGGATCCTGCCGCTGCAGCGGAAGGGTCTGAGCCCGCCGCAGCCGCTGCAGGTGATCCAGGGCTGGGGAGCAGTCTTCGGAATGAGGGGCCAGCGGACCCGAAGCGTCTTGCACATGGTGATGTGGCCTTCCGTTCGGAAGTCCACCAGGAGGGTGCAAAAGAAAGCCCATGCGGGCGCGGCGTGGCGAGGTGTGGGCGGCGGAAAGTGCTGGAGACAGCGGATCTGCACAGGGCACAGGAAACAATGCCAAGCCGGTCTCTTGCCACCACCCGGTGAACAACATGAATCGCCGGCAGCAGGGCGCTGGCCGGCATTGCGGGTGAAACTGGATTGAGACCGGCGATTACTTAGGCAAAATCAACCTCGAGGAGCACTGCGTCCGAGATCTTCCCTAGCAAATGGCCCGATTGGAGGGGAGCCGTTTCCCGCCTCCGCAACCCGAAAGCTGCCGCGCTGCGGCTTTTGCGCCACGGTGGCCAGACTGCTGCTGCGGGCGGGATCGCGCGGTGCTGGCGGGCGGGGTTGCGAAACCTCTGGGGCGGGCCCCGGGAATCAGCCACACTCGCCTCACCCGACCTCTCTCATGCGACAGGTGTCCCATGCTCTCCGCCCTCACCCTGATCCTGACCTGCCAGCTGGCCGGCGAACTGATCACCCGCTTCCTCGGCCTGCCGGTTCCGGGCCCGGTGGCCGGCATGGTGATCCTGTTCGCGCTTCTCGCTCTCAAGGGCAAAGTGCCGGACGACATCGGCGTCGTGGCGGATGGGCTGCTGAGACACCTGGCGCTGCTGTTCGTGCCCGCCGGCGTCGGAATCATGGCGCATCTGGGGCTCATCGGCCAGGACTGGTTGCCGATCTCGGTGGCGGTTGTCGGTTCGACGCTTGCCACCATCGCCGTCACCGGACTGATGATGAGCCGGCTCGCGCGCCCTCAGGCCGGCGACCGGAGAGACCCCGGCCATGACTGATATCACCCCCATGGCTGACATCTCGGACATCTGGGTCTATCTCAGCGCCAGTCCGCTGCTGTTTCTGACGCTGACGCTGGCGGCGTTCCAGGCCGGAACATGGCTCTACACCCGCTCCGGCCACAAGCCGTTCCTCAATCCGGTTCTCACCGCCGTGATCCTCATGGTCGGGTTGCTGACGCTGAGCGGCACGACGTACGAGACCTATTTCGAAGGCGCGCAGTTCGTGCATTTCCTGCTCGGTCCCGCCACCGTGGCGCTGGCGATCCCGCTCTACCGCCAATTCGACCGCGTCCGCCGTTCGGCCCTTGCATTGATCGCAAGCCTCATTTGCGGTTCGCTGACGGCGATGGCAACCGCGGTCCTCCTCGGCTGGTTGATGGGCGCAAGTCGCGAGACGCTGATGTCGCTGGCGCCCAAATCGGTGACCGCGCCGGTCGCCATGGGGATTACCGAGCAACTGGGCGGCCTGCCCTCGCTCACCGCCGTGATGGTAATCCTCACCGGCATCCTGGGCGCCGTCCTCGGCCCGCCGCTCCTCACGCTGATCGGGGTTAGGGACGGGCGCGCCCGCGGCCTCGCCATGGGCACGGCGAGCCACGGCATCGGCACGGCGCGGGCACTGGAGACCAGCGAACTCGCCGGCGCGTTCTCCGGCCTCGCGATGGGGCTGAATGCGCTGGCGACCGCCATTCTGCTGCCGCTGCTGTGGCGGCTGTTTTTCTGAATGAAGTCGCCTGAACTGAGCTCCCTTCAGGCCGGTACACTTTGCTCAGTCGGCTTCGCCTTGCGGTCCCGCGAGCGCCTTTTCCATTTGAGGCAAATAACGACCCGCGATTGAACCTGACGGAGCCTCGCCAATAATCACACATCCCATTCGCTCATAGAAGGCCACCGCGTTGGGGTCTGCATCGAGCCTTATCGCGATCGCATTGGCATCCCGCGCTCTTTGCTCGAGATGATCCCACAGCGTGCGGCCAATCCCACGCCCATGAAATCTTGGCTCAA
Organism: Hoeflea sp.; assembly: GCA_019084245.1. GTDB lineage: Bacteria > Pseudomonadota > Alphaproteobacteria > Rhizobiales > Rhizobiaceae > Hoeflea. Next base: position 78,646 of record JAHRFE010000026.1, on the reverse strand, counting down.
CGAACATCGGGTCTACTTCGGCTATTGCGTCTTCAGGGGGCCAAAGGCCAAAAAATCCGACGATCCCGTCCGCATCGGTTTCGGCGACCCACAGGTCGCGGTGTGCAAGGGCTTCCTGGTCGATCCGCAGTTCTTCGCGACAAGCTTCCATGAAGGAATGATCGTAGCCATGAGATGCTTTGGATCGCATCGCCAGTTCGCTCAGACTATCCACATCTTCCAGCCGTGCTTGCCGAATATGCATTGGTCAGCTCCATAAGCCCCTGGCCGGAAGAGCCTCTATTGTCGCAAATGTCAGTGTTTTGAGAAAGCGGCAGAGGCGACAATTTCTCTCAATCCACACCGCTGACGAATGCCGAACGATCGAAGATCAACCGCTTTCCTCACCCCGCGCTGCCAACCCCTACCGGCCGCTTCACCTTCTCAAGCGCCGCCAACACCATCGGCTGGAAGCCTTCGGTACTCTGGTCGCTGATCTCGAACAATTGCATCCGCATGCGCGGGTCCCAGAACTTGTTGATGTGGTCCGCCACGCCCTCGATCTGCTCGGCTTCCGGCTGGGAGGCGAAGAAGGTGGCGATCTGGTTGGCCTGGTAGCGCAATTTGTCAGGCGACATCGCTGGTCCGTCCTTGTGTGATCCGGTCTGCCCGGGTGAAAATCTCGAAATCGGCGTCGCGCGCGATGCCGACCAGCGTCAGGCCCGCCGCCTCCGCTGTCCTGACCGCCAGCGCAGTCGGCGCGGAGACGGCGATCAGCAGCCCGGTGCCGGCGATCACTGCCTTCTGCACCATGTCGACCGACACCCGGCTGGTAATGATGATGGCGCCGTCAGCGGGTTTGAGGCCGGCGCGCGCCATGGCGCCGATCAGCTTGTCGAGCGCATTGTGGCGGCCGACATCCTCGCGCACGCAGGCCATGCCCCTGCCCGGCACATAGAAGCCTGCGGCATGCACGGCCCCGGTCTCGGCGCGCAGCTTCTGGTGCATCGACAGCGAACGCACCGCTTCACGCACATCGTCGGCGCCGACCGCCAGCGCCACATCCTCGCGGTCCGGCAAGGCGCGGAGCGCCTCTTCGATCGATTCAATCCCGCACAGCCCGCAGCCCACCGGTCCCGCCATCTTGCGCCGCCGCGCGGAGAACGCCGTTTGCACATCCTCGGAAAGCTGCATCTGAACGTCAAAGCCCTGATCGGCCTCGACAATCTCCATGGACACAATGTCGTCGGCCGACCGGACGATCGCCTCTGACAGGGCGAAGCCGACGCCGAAGTCCTGCAGGTCGTCGGGCGTCGCCATCATCACCGCCTGCGTGGTTCCGCCGAACGACAGCGCCACCGGGACCTCCTCGGGCAGCGCCCGGCTTCCGGGCGTCGCCACCCCTGCCCGCACCGCAATGCGTGAGGCCTTGGCCGTGCTTGATGGAGCGTCCGCCATCCGTGCTGTCCCTTTCGCGCCTACTCGGCCGGCTCCAGCGCCGCTTCCGCGGCGATGCGGCGCGATTGCGTGGCCTGCGCCTCATAATCCTGCTGCCAGACGGTCGGACCGTTCGACGGCGTCACCTGCACCGCCGTCACCTTGTATTCCGGGCAGTTGGTCGCCCAGTCGGTGTAATCGGTTGTGATCACATTGGCCTGGGTGCCGGGATGGTGGAAGGTGGTGTAGACCACGCCCGGCGCCACCCGCTCGGTGATCTTCGAGCGCAGCGCTGTCTCGCCCGAGCGGCTGGCGAGCTTGACCAGATCGCCGTCGCGGATGCCGCGCTGCTCGGCGTCATGCGGATGGATCTCCAGCATGTCCTCGGCATGCCAGGCGACGTTTTCGGTGCGCCGCGTCTGGGCGCCGACATTGTACTGGCTCAGAATCCGGCCGGTGGTGAGCAGCAGCGGGAAGCGCGGGCCCGAGCGCTCGTCGGTCGCCACATATTCGGTGCGGATGAACTTGCCCTTGCCGCGCACGAAGCCATCGAGATGCATCACCGGCGTGCCCTCGGGATTGGCCTCGTTGCAGGGCCATTGCACCGAGCCCTTCTCGTCGAGAAGCGCATAGCTCACCTTGGCGAAGCTCGGCGTGGTGGCCGCAACCTCGTCCATGATCTCGGACGGATGGCTGTAATTCCAGTCGAGCCCCATCGCCTGCGCCAGCCTGAGCGTCACTTCCCAGTCGGCCAGGCCGTTCTTCGGGCTCATCACCTTGCGCACGCGGTTGATGCGGCGTTCGGCATTGGTGAAGGTGCCGTCCTTCTCGAGGAAGGTCGAGCCCGGCAGGAAGACATGGGCGTAGTTGGCGGTCTCGTTCAGGAACAGGTCGTGGACGACGACGCATTCCATCGCCGCGAGACCCGCCTGCACGTGCTTGGTGTCGGGATCGGACTGCAAAATGTCCTCGCCCTGGATGTAGATGCCCCGGAACGTGCCCTCGACGGCGGCGTCGAGCATGTTGGGAATGCGGAGGCCCGGTTCCGGGTTCAGTTCCACGCCCCACAGCTTCTCGAACACGTCGCGCACTTCCGTGCCCGAGATATGCCGGTAGCCGGGCAGCTCGTGCGGGAACGAACCCATGTCGCAGGCGCCCTGCACGTTGTTCTGACCGCGAAGCGGGTTCACGCCGACGCCGGGACGACCGATATTGCCGGTGACCATGGCGAGGTTGGCGATCGCCATCACCGTGGTCGAGCCCTGGCTGTGTTCCGTCACGCCCAGCCCGTAATAGATCGCGCCGTTGCCGCCGCGCGCATAGAGCCGTGCCGCGCCACGCACCTCTTCCGCCGGCACGCCGGTGAATTGCTCCGTGGCCTCGGGCGAATGCGCGGGTTCGGCGACAAAGCCCGCCCAGTCCTCGAATTCCGACCAGTCGCAGCGCTCGCGGATGAAGGCCTCGTCAAACAGGCCTTCGGTGACGATCACATGGGCAAGTGCGGTCAGCACCGCGACATTGGTGCCAGGCTTGAGCGGCAGGTGATGGCTGGCCTCGACATGGGCCGAGCGCACCAGGTCGATGCGGCGCGGATCGATGACGATCAGCTTGGCGCCGGCGCGCAGCCGCTTCTTCAGCCGCGAGGCAAACACCGGATGACCGTCGGTCGGGTTGGCGCCGATCAGGATGACCACGTCGGTGTGCTCGACCGAATCGAAATCCTGGGTGCCGGCCGAGGTGCCGAAGGCCTTGCCGAGGCCGTAGCCGGTCGGCGAATGGCAGACCCGGGCGCAGGTGTCGACATTGTTGTTGCCGAAGCCGGCGCGCACCAGCTTCTGCACCAGGAAGGTTTCCTCATTGGTGCAGCGCGACGAGGTGATGCCGCCGATGGCGCCCTTGCCGTACTGGAACTGCAGCCGGCGGAATTCCTTGGCGACATGGGCGAAGGCCTCGTCCCAGCTGACTTCGCGCCAGGGGTCGGTGATCTTCTCCCGCACCATCGGGTTCAGGATCCGGTCCTTGTGGGTGGCATAGCCCCAGGCGAAGCGGCCCTTGACGCAGGAATGGCCGCGATTGGCCTTGCCGTCCTTCCACGGCACCATGCGGACGACTTCTTGCCCACGCATTTCCGCCTTGAACGAGCAGCCGACGCCGCAATAGGCGCAGGTCGTGACCACCGAATGTTCGGGCTGGCCGATCTCGATCACGGATTTTTCCGTGAGCGTCGCCGTTGGGCAGGCCTGCACGCAGGCGCCGCAGGAGACGCATTCGGAATTCATGAAGCTTTCATGCATGCCGGGCGACACGCGGCTTTCAAACCCCCTCCCCTCGATGGTCAGCGCAAACGTGCCCTGCACTTCCTCGCAGGCCCGCACGCAGCGCGAACAGACGATGCATTTCGACGGATCATAAGTGAAATAGGGGTTCGATTCATCCTTGGCCATGTAGCGCGGATTGGCCTCGCCGTTCTGGCGCGCACGCACGTGGTTCTCGCCGTCATAGCCGTAGCGCACGTCGCGCAGGCCGACGGCGCCGGCCATGTCCTGCAACTCGCAATCGCCATTGGCGGCGCATGTCAGGCAATCGAGCGGATGGTCGGAGATGTAGAGCTCCATCACGCCGCGGCGGATGTCCTTCAGGCGCCCGGTCTGGGTGTGGACCACCATGCCCTCAGTCACCGGCGTGGTGCAGGAGGCCGGCGTGCCGTTGCGGCCCTCGATCTCGACCAGGCAGAGCCGGCAGGAGCCGAAGGCGTCGACCATATCGGTGGCACAGAGCTTTGGCACCTGGATGCCGGCTTCCATCGAGGCGCGCATCACCGAGGTGCCTTCGGGCACGTCGATCGTGGTGCCGTCAATGGTCACGCGGACGGTCTTTTCGGCCTTCGAGGCCGGGGTGCCGTAGTCGATTTCCTGGATCAGGGGCATAAGTTCACTCCGCAGCCTGGGACATCGGAACCGGACGGAAATCCTCCGGAAAATGGGTGAGCGCGCTCATCACCGGATAGGGCGTGAAGCCGCCCAGCGCGCAGAGCGAGCCGAATTTCATCGTGTTGCAGAGATCGGCAACGAGCTCCTTCTGCTTCTCGGGCTCGATGCCGGCAGCGATCTGGTCGATCACCTCGACGCCCCGTGTCGAGCCGATACGGCAGGGCGTGCACTTGCCGCAGCTCTCGATGGCGCAGAATTCGAAGGCGAAGCGTGCCTGCTTGAGCATGTCGGCGGTGTCGTCGAACACCACGATGCCGGCATGGCCGATCAGCCCGCCCTTGGCCGTAAACGCCTCGTAGTCGAACGGCGTGTCGAACATCTCGCGCGGGAAATAGGCGCCGAGCGGTCCGCCGACCTGCACAGCCTTGACCGGACGTCCGGTGGCGCTGCCGCCGCCGATGTCGTCGACCAGTTCGCCCAGGCTCATGCCGAAAGCCGCTTCGAACAACCCGCCATATCTGACATTGCCGGCAATCTGCACCGGGATGGTGCCGCGCGACCGGCCCATGCCGAAATCGCGGTAATAGTCGGCGCCCTTGTCCATGATGATCGGCACGGAGGCGAGCGAGATCACGTTGTTGACCACGGTCGGCCGGCCGAGAAAGCCCTTGTGCGCCGGCAAGGGCGGCTTGGCGCGGACCACGCCGCGGCGGCCTTCGAGGCTTTCCAGCAGCGCGGTCTCCTCGCCGCAGACATAGGCGCCCGCGCCCTCGCGGACTTCCATGTCGAACGCATGCCCGGAGCCGAGAACCGACGGGCCGAGGATGTTGTTCTGGCGCGCGATCTCGATGGCGCGGGTGATCATCCGGATGGCGTGGGGATATTCCGAGCGGGTATAGAGGTATCCCTTGGTCGCCCCGGTGGCGATGCCGGCGATCGCCATGCCTTCGATCAGCACGAAGGGATCGCCCTCCATGATCATGCGGTCGGCGAAGGTGCCCGAATCGCCCTCGTCCGCATTGCAGACGATGTATTTCTGCGCCCCTTCGGCCTCCAGCACCGTCTTCCACTTGATGCCGGTCGGAAAGCCGGCGCCGCCGCGGCCGCGCAGGCCCGACTCCGTCACCTGCTGGACAATCGCCTCCGGCCTCATCGCCACCGCGTTCGTCAATCCGGCCAGTCCGCCATGATTGCGATAGTCCTCGAGCGACAGCGGATCGGTGATGCCGCAGCGGGCAAAGGTAAGCCGGGTCTGACGTTTCAGATACGGAATGTCGGCGGTCGTGCCGAGACAGAGCGGATGATCGCCGCCTTCCAGCAGACCAGCGGCAAGCAGGCCTTCGACATCGGACGGCTTGACCGGGCCATAGGCCACCCTGCCCGCGGCCGTTTCAATCTCGACCATCGGCTCCAGCCAGTACAGGCCGCGCGAGCCGTTGCGGACAATCTCGACATCGAGATCCCGTGCGCTGATCGCTTCCGCCATGCGCATCGCAACCTTGTCCGCGCCCACGGCAAGGGCGCCGGAATCGCCCGGGATGTAGATCTTCACGCTCATGCCCGCACCGCCTTCGCCAGATCCTGGACCGCATCCGCATCCAGCCGTCCGATGACCTCGCCGTCGACCATCGCCGCCGGCGCGCAGGCGCACAGGCCGAGGCAATAGACAGGCTCTATCGTGACCGCGCCGTCGGCGCTGGTTTCGTGCCAGTCTAGCCCGAGAAGCCCCAAAAGCCGCTCGGCAAGGGCGTCGCCGCCCATGGACTGGCAGGCTTCGGCGCGGCAGAGCTTGATCACATGGCGGCCTGCGGGTGTTTCGCGGTAGTCGTGATAGAAGCTGACCACGCCATGCACTTCGGCGCGCGACAGGTTGAGCCCGTGGGCGATCACCGGAAGCGAAGCCTGCGGCACATAGCCGAATTCGGCCTGGATATCGTGCAGAATCGGCAAAAGTGGCCCCTCGAGCGGCTTCAGCCGCCCGACGATCGCTTCGGTCCGGGACGCAATGTCCGCATCCATGTGGCATGAATCCATGCGAGGCTCCTCCGGCGGCATGTCGTCCATTAGCATTGTCAGGCAACAAGCCCTTGTATCAAGGCAGCATATCCGTGGTGCAATAGAAAAACTCTATCGTTCCGACAGCACGCGGGCAAAGACCCGCGCCTCGTGCAAGAGCGCCGAGACGATCGGCGTGTGCGGTTCGCGAGGGGCAGCGATCATGCCGACGATATGGCTGGCATCTGGCTCGACGATGGGAATGGAGCGGATATCTCCGGCAAGCCCAAGGGTCTCTGCCAGGTTGACCGGCATGATCGAGGCCCATTTTCCGGTGCGGATATGGGAAAACAGCACCACCATGGAATTGGATTCAAGCGTCGGCTTGGCGGTCGCCCCGGCTTCGGCCAGGTGCTGGTCGATGATCCGCCGGTTCTGCATGTTGGGGGTGAGCAGGCACAGCGACAGCGTCGCCACCTCGGCCCAGGTCACCGTCACCTTGTCGGCCATCGGCTGGCCGGCCGAGGTGATCAGCTGGTAGCGCTCGGCATAGAGCGGCACCGTGGCGACACGGCCTGTCGGTTCGTTCTCGAGATAGGTGATGCCGGTGTCGATCTCGAAATTCTCAAGCTTGGAGAGCACCTCGTAGCTGGTGCACGACGTGATCGACAGCGTCACCGCCGGGTGCTTCTGCGCAAAGGCCGTGGTCAGGTCGGTGACCATCGAGGAGGCGGTAGGAATGACCGCGATACGGGCGCGGCCGGACAATCCCTTGCGCGCGGCCTTCATTTCCTCGCGCATGGTGCGGGCGTCGCCGACAATGCGCCGGGCCCATTCCAGCACCCGCTGGCCTTCCGGCGTCAGCCCCTGAAAGCGCGATCCGCGCTGCACCAGGGTCACGCCCAGTTGCTCTTCCAACTGCTTGAGCGACGCCGACAGGGTCGGCTGGGTGACGCCGCATTCTTCTGCGGCACGGCCGAAATGCCGTTCGCGTGCGAGCACAATGAAGAATTCGAGCTTGTCGATCATGGACTTCAGGGTCGCATGACCGGCCCGCGTCACGCAAGCAGCGCAAGCGACGCCACGATGTCGGAATTGCGCCCTTGGCGTCGGCCGATCAGGCCGCGTCGCGGTCCCGGCGTTCTGTGCCGGGCGCGAGCGTCACTTCGAGACCGTCCAACTCCTCGCTCATCAGCAGCTGGCAGGACAGCCGCGAAGTGTCGCGCACGTCAAAGGCCTGGTCGAGCATGTCCTCTTCCTCGGCCTCGATCGGAAACAGTTTGCCGGTCCAGTCCGGCGCGACATGGACGTGGCAGGTGGCGCAGGCGCAGGCGCCGCCGCATTCGGCCTTGATGTCGAGGCCCCAGTCGCGAATGATCTCCATCACCCGAAAGCCTTCGAGCGCTTCGAGCGTGTGGCGGGTTCCGGTCTGGTCGGTGACGTGAATCTGCATGCTCAAAACTCCAGGATCAGCCGTTGACGATCGCCGTGCGGCGCCAGCTGTAGCTTTGCCCGGCCTCGGTCCGGTCGGCGGACGGCTGATAGTGCAGATCAATCCCCGGCAGGCGATTGTCCTTGAGCCGCGCGATGGTCGGCGCATGGCTGACCTCGAAACTGTCGAACCCGGTTCGCAACATCAGCGGCACCTGGTCGAGCAGCACAATGCCCACGGCGCGCAGTTCTCCACTGTAGCCCAGCCGCTGCCGCAGCAGTGCGGCCTGGGAGAACCCCCGCCCGTCGCTGAACGCCGGAAAGCTCAGCGCAATGATCGCCACCTGGCCGAGAATCGGCGCAAGCGCCATCACATCGTCGGCCGGCTGCAGCACCACGCCGAAGGGCGCGTTGTCCTGTGCATGGGCGAGCGCGTCTGCGAGCGACAGGAGCTTGGGCGCCTTTTCCGCGTCGCCTGCGATCCACGGATCGTTCTCGACGATCCCGTGTTTTGTCCAGATGACAGTCATGAATCTCTCCGGGTCTGGGCTCAGGCGGCCTGGGCTTCGCTGCCATAGAGCGCCGCCTTGAACGGAACGGCGCCGATGCGGCGGTAACACTCGATGAAGGTCTCGGCGGTACCGGTCCGTTGGGCCAGATAGGTGTCGACAATGGTCTCGATCGCGTCGGTGACCTGGTCGGGCTCGAAACCGCGGCCGGTGATCTGGCCGATCGAGGCGTTCTCGTCGCCCGATCCGCCGAGCGAGATCTGGTAGAGCTCCGCGCCCTTCTTCTCGACGCCCAGGATGCCGATATGGCCGACATGGTGGTGGCCGCAGGCATTGATGCAGCCCGAGATCTTGATCTTGAGATCGCCGATCTCGGCCTGCCGCGCTGGATCGCCAAAACGGCTGGAGATCTCCTGCGCCACGGGAATTGAGCGGGCATTGGCGAGCGCGCAATAATCGAGCCCCGGGCAGGCGATGATGTCGGTGATCAGGCCGGCATTGGCGGTGGCGAGCCCCTCGGCCAGGAGCGCGCGATAGAGCGGCTCAAGATCGGCCAGCGCCACATGCGGCAGCACCAGGTTCTGTTCGTGCGTCACGCGGATCTCGTCATGGCCGAATTCTTCGGCCAGACGCGCAACAGCGTCCATCTGGTCGGCCGAGGCGTCGCCCGGAATGCCGCCGATGGGCTTGAGCGAGATCGTCACCATGCCATAGTCAGGATGCCGGTGCGGCGCGACATTGCGGCCGACCCAGGACGCAAAATCGGGATCAGATTTCTTCCAGGCAGCGAGTTCGGCCCAGCCTTCGGCGCGCGAGTCCAGCGCCTTGGGGGCGAAATAGGCATTGATCGCCGCGATGTCGGCTGCGGGAAGCTTCAGTTCGCCATCCTTGAGATGGGACCATTCGGCCTCGATCTCGGCGCTCAGCGTCTCCACGCCGGTCTCATGCACCAGGATCTTGATCCGCGCCTTGTACTTGTTGTCGCGGCGGCCATGCAGATTGTAGACCCGCATGATCGCGGTCACGTAGGACAGAAGATCGGCTTCCGGCAGGAAGTCCTTGACCTTCTTGGCCAGGATCGGCGTACGCCCCTGCCCGCCGCCGATCCAGACGGCAAAGCCCAATCGGCCTTCCTCGTCCTTTTTCAGCTGCAGGCCGATGTCATGCACCTGGATCGCCGCGCGGTCGCGCTCCGATGCGGTCACCGCGATCTTGAACTTGCGCGGCAGGAACGAGAATTCCGGATGCACCGACGACCATTGCCGGAGAATCTCGGCATAGGGCCTGGGATCGGCGACCTCGTCGGCGGCAGCACCCGCGAAATGATCGGCCGTAACATTGCGAATGCAGTTGCCTGAGGTCTGGATGGCATGCATCTCGACTTCGGCCAGTTCTTCCAGGATCGCCGGCATGTCCTTGAGTGCAGGCCAATTGTACTGGATGTTCTGCCGTGTGGTGAAATGGCCATAGCCGCGGTCATAGGTCCGGGCGATATGGGCAAGCTTGCGCATCTGCCGGCTGTTGAGCGTGCCATAGGGCACCGCCACGCGTAGCATATAGGCATGCAGCTGCAGATAGACGCCGTTCATCAGCCGGAGCGGCTTGAATGCATCCTCGGAGATCTCGCCCGTCAGTCGCCGCTCGACCTGGTCGCGAAACTGGCTGACGCGCTGGGCCACGAAGGCGTGGTCGAATTCATCGTAACGATACATTGCTGGTCCTTAAGCGGCTTGAGAGACCCGCGCGGGCGAGGCCGGCGCATAGTCGATGGTGGGACCCTCGGCGCGGATGCGTTCGCGCAGGCGGAACGGGCGCGGCCCGGAAGCCGTCTCCTCGACATCGATGACATTGACGTCGACCACGCGGTTGTCGTCGAGCGCCTGCTTTCCAGCGGCTTCGATAGCCACCACGGCTTCCTCATGGCGGGCGAGAAAGGCGTCCTTGATCGAGAACACCCACTCACCATTGGCGCCGAGCCAGACGGAGATGCCGTCGGAGAGGCGGTTGGCGGTGAGAACCTTGGTCTTGATCGGGGCTGTTTTCATTTTGGCCTCCTCAGGCAGCGTGGGTCCGAGTGGATCGGGTCTGGGGTACGGATGCAGCGCTACGCTGTCCGTCGGAAATCGGGGTGGAATGGTCGAAATTGGCGCCGGCCACCGCGTCGCCGATCACCACCATCACCGGTCCGGCAAGCTCGTTGCGGTGCTCGAGCGCAGGCAGGTCGGCGAGCGTGCCGTGAAACAGCCGCCGGTCGGCCCGCGAGGCGTTCTCGACGATGGCGACCGTCATGTCGGCGGGCAGCCCTGCCTCGATCAGCCTTGTTGCGACGCTGGAGGCCACCGTGCGGCCCATATAGACGCAGAGCGTGGCGCCGGAGACGGCAAGCCGCGCCCAGTCGGGGAGTGCTGCGCCGGTCAGGTCATGCCCGGTGGTGAACACCAGTGACGAGGCCACACCGCGCAGCGTCAGCGGCAGTTCGAAATCGGCGGCGGCAGCCAGCGCCGAGGTAATCCCCGGAACGATCTCGAAGGAGACGGCCGCATCGCGGAGTGCGGCCATTTCCTCACCGGCGCGGCCGAACACCAGCGGATCGCCCGATTTCAGCCGGACCACGCGCTTGCCTTCGCGGCCAAGACGGACGAGCAGATCGTTGATCTCGCTCTGGCTCTTGGAGTGGCAGCCCTTGCGCTTGCCGACCGAAATCCGCTCGGCGTCACGGCGTCCGAGCGCCACCACGGCCTCGGGCACCAGCGCATCATAGACGATCGCATCGGCCTCCATCATCGCCCGCTGGGCTCTGAGCGTCAGCAGATCCTCGGCGCCGGGGCCTGCGCCCACCAGCCAGACATGGCCTGGCACGGGTTCGCGGCCGCGCAGCATGCGGGTGGCGGCCCGTCGCGCCAGCGACAACTCGCCATTGTCAACATGGGTGGCGACATCGGCCTCGAAAAACCGCCGCCAGAACACCCGCCGCGCCACGCCGCGCGGCAACAGCCGGTCGACGGCCACCCGGTAATCCTGGGCGAGCCGGGCCAGAGTTCCGAGCGAGGGTGAGAGCATCTGGTCGATGCGGGCGCGGATCATCTGGGCGAGCACGGGTCCCGCCCCTTCGGTGCCGATGGCGATGGCGACAGGTGCGCGGTTGACCAGCGCTGGCGTCAGGAAATCGCAGTAATCGGGCTGGTCGACGGCATTGGCCGGAATTCTTTTTGCGCGGGCGTCGGCAACGATCCGACGGTCCAGTGTCGCATCGCCGGTAGCGGCGAAGACCAGCGTCGCGCCATCCATCTGCGCGGCCGCATAGGGTTCCAGCACGGGTTCGATGCCGAGACGCGAAAGACTGTCGGTGAGCTCGGCCTCAGGCGCGTCCGCATAGACCAAGATCTCGGCCGTCGTGTTGGCGACAAGCCGCGCCTTGGCCGCAGCTACCGCGCCATTGCCGAAAATCGCCACCTTGCGGGCGTCGACCCGCATGAAGGCGGGAAATGTGGTCAGCTGCGCGTTTCGCGTAGACATTGAAGGGCAACTCCTGAGTTGGCGTCATTTTCAGGAGAATGGCGAAACAAATGAAGGAACAAAGATGTGCCAAACCGGGCGCATGGATATTCTTTTGCCCCGGAAAGCCGGTTATGGAGAAAGCGTGACCGCGACGCCTGATGCGCATGCGGTCGGGCTGCAAGGGAGCGGAACGCCAATGGGGATCACCGAAAACGCGGATCTGGTCGGACGGCTGCTCGACGTGATGGAGCACGACATCCTGCCGCTCACTGACAAGGGTGTGGCGCAAGGCAACAAGGTGTTCGGCGCGGCCCTCCTGCGCAAGTCGGATCTCACGCTGGTGATGGCTGAGACCAACAACGAGACCGAGAACCCGCTGTGGCACGGCGAGGTGCACCTGCTCAAATGCTTCTACGATAGTCCTATATCGAAACAGGAAACGACCAGGGACATGATCTTCCTGTCGACCCATGAGCCCTGCACCATGTGCATGTCGGCAATCGCCTGGGCCGGCTTCGACAATTTCTTCTATTTCTTCAGCCACCAGGATTCGCGCGACAGTTTTTCGATTCCCCACGATCTCAAGATGCTCAAGGAAGTCTTCGGGCTTGAGCCGGGCGGCTACAACCACGACAACGCCTTCTGGCGCGGCCGCGGCATCTTCGACATCATCGCAGGCCTTCCCGACGACCAAGCCCAGCCGCTGCTCGACCAGGCCAACCGCATCCGCGCCCGCTACGCGGCGCTCTCCGAGAGCTACCAGCAGGGCAAGGACGCCAACGCCATCCCGCTCGCCTGAACACCGTCAGCATCCGCAAGGAGGAGCGAGACCATGACCCGCACACTTTCCGGCTCTTGCCTGTGCAGCGCCGTCACGTTTGAAGTCACGGGAAAGATCGACGGCTTCTTTCTGTGCCATTGCGCCCGCTGCCGGAAGGACACCGGCAGCGCGCACGCGTCCAATCTGTTCGCCGCCGACGCGACCATCACCTGGCTCACCGGCGGCAATCAGGTCCGTACCTTTCGGCTTCCGGACACCCGGCACGCGAAAAGCTTCTGCAGCGCCTGCGGCTCGGCGCTTCCGACTGTCGAGACAAACAGCGTGACGATCCCGGCGGGCAGCATTGACGGCACTGTGGCGATCCGGCCCGACGCGCATATCTTCGGCGGTAGCCGGGCCGCATGGGATTTTGATCTGGAAGAAATAGCCGTATACGACGGGTTTCCCGGCGTGCCGTCAAGCGACTGAGCTGTGGACAAGGCGCGCGCGCCCTGCGGATCTCTCGCTGCCGCGGCGCAACTCGGCTAGTCTCATCCGATGAAACCATCACGCGACATTTCCGGTCTCATCGAGATCATGGCGGCGCTCCGCCATCCCGAAACCGGCTGCCCCTGGGACATCAAGCAGGATTTCGCCTCGATCAAGCCCTATACGATTGAGGAGGCCTATGAAGTCGCCGACGCCATCGAGCGCAATGATCCCGAGGATCTCTGCGACGAACTGGGCGATCTGCTGCTGCAGGTGGTGTTTCACGCCCGCATGGCCAAGGAGCAGGACCTGTTCTCCTTTGAGGATGTGGTCGAGGCGATCACGCGCAAGATGATCCGCCGCCATCCGCATGTGTTCGAGCGTTCCGACGCCGACACACCCGACAAGGTCAAGGCGCAATGGGCCGAGATCAAGGCCGGGGAAAAGGCGGAGCGGCGGGCACGCCGCACTAAACGCGGATTGCCGGAAACCGAAACGCCTGGGCAGCTGACCGAAGTTCCGCGCGCCCTGCCCGCGCTGATGGAGGCGCTGAAACTTCAGGAAGCGGCCAGCCGCATCGGCTTCGACTGGGGCGCGGCCGGTCCTGTGCTCGACAAGATCGAGGAGGAGATCGCCGAACTGCGCGCCGAGATCGCCAGTGGCGAGACCGCCAAAGCGGCGGAAGAACTCGGCGACGTCATCTTCGCCGTCGCCAATCTCGCCCGGCACCTGAAGACCGACCCGGAGGACGCTTTGCGCGCCACCAACACCAAGTTCCGCACCCGCTTCGCCCAGGTGGAGGCCGGCTTGGCGAAACAAGGCATAAAGCCGGAAGACGCTTCGCTCGACGAGATGGAAGCGCTGTGGCAGGCGGCGAAGCGGATGCCCGAGGACTGACGCAATCCCCGGCTTTCCGCCCTGCCGTCACCAGGTGAGCGGATCGAGCCCGATTACGTGCGGATGCAGCCATATCAGCGCGGCAAGCAGTGCGAGACCAGCCACTCCACGGCCAGATGTACTGGCATCCGGCGCAAAACTTCGTCCGGATTTCGCCGCGTCGACCAATCTCGACCACTGTTGATCTCCGATCTCACGCTTCCGCCGGCGGTCGATCAATCGCATGCCGAGGAGCGCGAACAGGGCAAATCCGCCGAACAGCACCACATGGGCCAGATCGCCATTGGGCGCGAGGTGGCCGGCCGCCCACAAGGCAAGGACCGCGAGAAACGGATGTCGGATCCAGCCTATGATGCCCGGCCGCGCTGGATCGAACGCCGCGTTGCGCCAGCCGCCGAAGGAAAACGGATTGGGCCGGAACGCGGCAAGCGCCAGGATCAGGCAGGCCGCCGCCATCGTCACAAGCGTAACATGGTTCTGCCAGGAAGCGCGCGGCCACAGTTCTGCATAGGGCGCACGGCCTGCGGCCACGATCAGCCATACCAGCACGGCAATGGAAAGCAGCGAATAGGCGAGCGAAAATCCGGACTTTCCCAGCCGGGCGGTCAGGAACGGCTTGACCGGCGGACGGACCGGGATGGCGTGCGAGGCGAGGAAGGCGCCATAGGCGGCGATGAATTCGCCCCATCCGCTCATCGCGCCGCCACTTTGCCGCCGCTTGGCGCCTTCCTGGCCAGTTTCGGTCGCGCCAGGATCGGAAAATAGATCACCGCAAAGCCCCCGAAGGCCAGGATCCAGGCCCCGGCGGCAAGGTGCAGCGGCCAGTCCTCTCCGGGCGCCAGACCTGCCATGAAGCGGGCCGCCACCGACACGATCAGCGCGACATAGAGCGCGGTGATGGCGGGCGTGGCCTTGAGCGGCCGCCCGGCATGGCCGAGGCTCGCCCGGCTCATCACCGCCAGCGTCATCAACCCGATGCCGCCTGCCATCCACACATGCTGCGCCGCCGCAGTGGGATAATCCAGCAAAGCGGCGCCGGCGATGGCGAAAAACCCCAAGGGGACAAAGGCATAGGCCACATGCAGCACCCAGACCAGCGGCTCGGCGGAGGTCTGCCTGCCTTGCCAGCCGAAGAGGCGATAGGTCTGGCCAAGCCCGGCCAGGCCGCAAAGCGCTGCCGTCGCCGCGTGTTCGGGTGCTGCCACCCATGCCGCCAGCGCAATGGCTGTCGCCAGCAGAATGATCTTGTCGGTGCGGCCGGCAATTGCCGGAAAGCGCGTTGCTTTCTGCTGCACCAGCCAGTTGCGCGTGAAAGACGGCACGATCCGCCCGCCGATCAGTGAAATCAGCATGATCGCGGCGAGAAGCCCGAGCCGCAGCTCCGCCCCATAGGCGGGCAGCCCGTCACCGAGCGCCTGGATGTGGAAACCGGCATTGGCCAGCATCCAGATTGCAAGCAGGGACAGCACCGGCAGGTTGCGCCAGTTCCTGCCAACAATGATCTCACGCAGCAGGACCCCGGCAAGCGCCACCGGCAGAGCCAGGTCGAGCGCCATCGCGGCATAGGGGGGCAGCGCAGCCGAGACCGCCACGGCGATCCGGCCTATCAGCCACAGCGCAACAAGTCCCGCGAGCGGCCATCCGGTGACGGGCAGACCGCCGGTCCAGTTCGGTACCGCTGTCAGCAAAAACCCCGCCAGCACCGCTCCGAGATAGCCAAACAGCAGTTCATGCGCATGCCAGGCGACCGGATCGAAGGCCGTGAGCAACGGAGAGTTGCCCGATAGCATCATCACCCACACGACCATGGCAATCGCCGCCCAGGCGGCGCCCAGCAGGAAGAAAGGCCGGAAGCCGAAACTCAGGATCGCCGGCCCCTGCCAAGCCCGCATTTGTTCCGCCGTCGTGGCCATCGCTGTGTCTCCTGCTGTGATCGCGTCGCGGGCACCGGGACCCAGCGCCCGATGCCGCCGCACACGGGGCGTGGCCCGATGCCCGCTTGGGCCCTGACTACCCCTAAATACAGGTATTGTAAATACCTATATAACGCCGGCCATAGGCGGCGAAGGTTTGCACGGCTTTCGATGTGGGAATTTCTCCGGTTTCCCGCGTCACGGCAGGAGGCGGAATTCGCGGAGGATACAGGCTGACGGAGGTGTCAGAAATCCGTGTCCGGCTTCGGGCCAAGACCCAGCTGCCGGTCTAGATCGAGGCTGTCGGCGGCAGTGAATTCGGCGGTGATCTCCACCGACCCGTCCTCGTGGTCGATCCGGTCCTTGACCCTTCCCCGGTCGTAGATCCAGGACATGACCTGCAAATGCTGGGCGTCCAGCACCACGGTCCGGATGGCGAGTTCGCCCGAGATCCGCGCCTCGATGGCGGACAGCAGCGTGTCGACGCCCTCCCCGGTCAAGGCCGAAACCACGATGGATTCGCCTGTGGCCGCGCGGGCGCGCAACGCCTCGGCGGCGTCGGGCTCGAGCAGGTCGACCTTGTTCCAGACTTCGAGCATCTTGCGCGGCTGGTCCTCGCCCACGCCAAGGCTCTTCAGGATCGCCTCGACATCGGCAGCCTGGGCATTGCGGTCGGGATCGGACATGTCGCGCACATGCAGGATCAGATCGGCTTCCAGCACCTCTTCAAGCGTCGCCCGGAAGGCTGCAACCAGGTGAGTCGGCAGGTTGGAGATGAACCCCACCGTGTCCGACAGGATCACGGTCGCGCCATGCGGCAGCTTCATGCGTCTGAGCGTCGGATCCAGCGTGGCAAACAGCATGTCCTCGGCCAGTACCTCGGCGCCTGTAACCCGGTTGAAAAGCGTCGACTTGCCGGCATTGGTGTAGCCCACCAGCGCCACGATCGGGTGCGGCACCTTCTTGCGCTTGGCGCGGTGCAGTTGCCGTGTGCGGCGAACCTGGTCGAGCTCGCGCTCGAGCTTGATGATGCGCTCCTGCAGCAGGCGCCTGTCGGCCTCGATCTGGGTTTCGCCGGGGCCGCCCATGAAGCCGCCACCGCCGCGCTGGCGCTCGAGGTGGGTCCAGCTGCGGACCAGACGTCCCTTCTGATAATTGAGATGGGCAAGCTCGACCTGCAGCACGCCTTCCTTGGTGGAGGCGCGGCGGCCGAAGATTTCGAGAATCAGCCCGGTGCGGTCGATCACCTTGACCTTCCACTCCTCCTCCAGATTGCGCTGCTGCACCGGCGTGAGCGGATGGTCGACAATGACCAGCTGCGAGCCGGTGCTGTCGATCAGTTCCTTGATCTCGAGCATCTTGCCCTTGCCGAACAAGGTTGATGGCCTGGGATCGGAGACCGGCACGATCAGCGCCTCTGCGACTTGCAGGTCAATGGCGCCCGCCAGACCGATGGCTTCGCCCATGCGGTGCGCATCGGGCCGCTTGGCCACGTTGCCGCCGTCCGGGCCGCTGCCGGGCGCAGGATTGCGGGTGCGCAGGGCCGGGATCAGCACAATAGCGCGTGTTACGCCGGATTTGCTGTCCGCGTCGATGAAGTTTCCGGTCGTGTCAACAGTTTCGATGTCAGTTGTCCCGTCAGGCGCCGTTGCCGGCGTCCTCGTTCTCGAACATCTGGACTGGCTGGCTCGGCATGATTGTGGATATCGCATGCTTGTAGACAAGCTGCGAATGACCGTCTCGTCTTAGCAGGACGCAAAAATTGTCAAAAGACGTCACCACGCCCGTCAGCTTTACTCCGTTGATCAAAAAGATCGTCAGGGAGATTTTCTGCTTTCGAACCGTGTTGAGAAAAAGATCCTGCAGGTTTTGTGAACGCTCCGCCATTGCGCCTATTCATCCGTCTTTTTCTTGCCTGCGCAACCGCAGGTCGTTACCGCACTCGTCCAGACCTTGATGGAAATCGCCCTTTTAAAACAAAGAGGCGCAGGCCTCTCGGCCTTCCGTAACGTCAAGTCCCCAACAGTTTTGTTCCCTCTGACAGACAGATTTTGTTCGCTTGCCGCTGACAGAAATTCCGTTCGTTCGAACGTGCCACAGAAGATCATTGTTGCGAGCGTTTGTAAACACTTGATTTTCAGGCGCGAGCAAGCTTTTGCTTCCGCTTTTGGCTAACGGTTTATCCAGTAACGAACATTCAGAACGGCAAAAACCACCATGACTTCAAGGCGTCCGAGCGTCATCACCGCGATCGCCGCAAGTTTGGCGGACGCCGGCATGGCGGCAAATTGCGGCCAGGCCTCATTTGCCGGATCAGTTGCATAGGACAGCGGGACCATCGCTTCATACACCGGCCCGGCATTGGCGAAAAACGCCACCGCCATGGTGATTCCGCCTTCGAAATGGGTGGCGCTCAAGGTGAACGCCAGCGAGGCAAACGCAAGGACCAGCATGGAAAGGGCAAAATAGGTCCAGATCGCCCGCATGCTCTCTTCATCGATGCTGTGCCGCCCGAACCGCAGGTTGGTGACGCTGCTGGGATAGATCAGTCGGTTGAGTTCCCGGCCCGAATGAATCCCCATCGCAACGATCCGGTAAACCTTGACCCCGCCCGTCGTCGAATAGATCCCGCCGCCGACGAGAACGATCACCAGCACAATGACATCCGGGGTGAGCGCGATCACGCCCGGCCGGCTCTCTATGCCGCTGGTTGCAATCAGCGATGCCGAGGTCAGCAGGCT
This sequence comes from Hoeflea sp., assembly GCA_019084245.1. Taxonomy (GTDB): domain Bacteria; phylum Pseudomonadota; class Alphaproteobacteria; order Rhizobiales; family Rhizobiaceae; genus Hoeflea. The sequence goes on along the minus strand of JAHRFE010000026.1, from coordinate 60,067 downwards.
TTCGGCCAGGATCGGTCCGAGATTCCCGCCGCCCGAAACCGCGAAAATCCGGGCGGCAAACAGAAGCGCCACGGCCAGGATTGCGAAGGCTATGAGGCCGGTCTCCGGACTGACGCTCAGGAAGCGCCTGGGCGCGCGGATCATCCGCCGTCGCCAGAACACGCTGACGGTCCCGAGCGCCAACCCCCCAGCCAGAACCAATTGCGCCAGCGGACCGGCATGATCCTCGAGCGCCCCGTCGAAGGGAAGGAAACCTCCCGTCGCGATTGTCACCATTGCCAGCATTGCCGCAAAAGGCCCATCGACGCCGGTGAGCATCAGTCCGACGAACACAACGAATGTCATCAGCACATATTGGCCCAGGACCTCGCGGAACTCGCCGAGATCGACGGTCATGTCGCTGGCGTGGCCTGTGATGATGCGGCGGTCGCCAGCGGGAAGGCCGCCAAACCCGCCCGGCGCCAGAACATGGATGATCGACACAAGTGTGATGAACCCACCATACCATTCCATTGAGGAGCGCCAGAACAGGATCGCCTGCGGCGTGGTTTCGCGGGTCAGTACGGACGATCCGGAGGTGGTGAGCGCGGAGGCGGCCTCAAACCAGGCATCGATCCAGCTTAGTCCCGCGAGCGTCTTGAAAGAAACGGCCGCAAACACCGGAAGCACGACCCAGACGGCGACGAGCGCCAGATAGCCTGACGCCCGCCCCAGCCTGCGCTCAAACCCGGAAATGGCCGCCAGCACCATCAGAGTTGCAAACACGCCGAGCGAGCCCACCAGCAGCATGGACATCGCCAGATCGCGCATGCCATCGGCGATGGCGAACAGAACCGCCGGAACAACCAGCGCACAAAGCCCCGCCGCCGCAACTGCCAAGACGTGCAGGATGCCGAGCATGAACTCAGAAAAACTCAAGGCTTACGCGGAACATCTGCTCCACATGGCGCACCGAATCCAGATCCGCGAACATCACCACCCGGTCCTTGGCCTTGATCTGGAGCGAACCATCGGGCCGCAGTACCTGCTTGTTGCGGTAGATGGCTCCGATCCGCACACCGTCGGGCAGATCGAGGTTCCGCAGCGGCTTGCCGACCAGCGGCGAGGTCTCCAGCGCTTCGGCCTCGATGACTTCCGCCGCCCCCTTCTGCACCGAATAGACCGCCCGGATGCGTCCGCGCCGGACATGCTGGAGAATGCGCGAAATCGTCACCGCGCGCGGGTTGATATGGGCATCAATCCCCATCGTCTTTGTGATGGTCTGATAGGACGGATTGTTGATGAGCGCGAGATTGGCCTTGCAGCCCAGACGCTTGGCCATCACCGAGGACAGGATATTGACCTGATCGTCATTGGTCAGCGACACCATCAGATCGGCATTCTGAATGTCGGCCTCGACGAGAATGGCCTGATCGAGCGAGGAGCCGTTGAGGACAACGGTGCGTGAGAGCGAATCGGCGATCGAAACGGCGCGCGCCCGGTCGGCCTCGATGATCTTGACCCTGGTCTTGGGCTGCCGCTCTTCGATCGCCGCAGCGACGTAATAGCCGATGTTGCCGCCGCCGGCGATGACGATGCGCCCAGCCTCCTGTTCCTCGTGGCCAAACAGGCCAAGGGTACGGCGCACATGGTCGCGGTCGCACACCACATAGGCGAGATCCCCGGTTTCAAGCTGGTCGCTCGAATGCGGGATGAACAGTTTCTCGTTGCGCCAGACACCGACGACGGTGGCGAGCAGGTCCGGAAACAGTTCACTCAATTGCACCAGCGGCGTGTTGACCACCGGGCAGTCCTCAAGACATTCGATGGCCACCATAGCCACCTTTTCATCGGCAAAGCGGACCGCATCGGTGGCGCCGGGCAGCGCGATGCGGCGCAGCACCATCTGGCCGACCTCGACTTCCGGCGAGATGATCACGTCGATCGGCATGTGGTCGCGGGAAAACAGATCCGCCCAATGGGACTTGAGATAGGACTGGGCCCGGATACGGGCGATCTTGGTTGGGACGTTGAACAGCGAGTGCGCCACCTGGCAGGCGACCATGTTGATCTCGTCATGCAGCGTCACCGCGATGATCATGTCGGCCTGGTCGGCGCCCGCCTGCGCCAGCACATCGGGGTGGGCGCCGTGGCCGACATAGCTGCGCACATCCAGCGTGTCGCGGATCGCCTGCACCAGCGTGGGCGATGTGTCGATCACCGAAATATCGTTGTCTTCGGCGGCCAGACGCTCGGCGATGCCGTATCCAACCCGTCCCGCACCGCAAATGATGACTTTCATCGCCGTCCCCTTGCCTGCTTTGGCAGGCGAGATTGAAATGTCGCGGCCGAGACCGCTTTGCGCTGCTTATACGCCAAGCGATTTCAATTTGCGATGCAGGGCGGACCGTTCCATCCCGACAAACTCCGCGGTTCTGGAAATATTTCCGCCGAACCGGTTGATCTGCGCGATCAGGTAATCGCGTTCGAACAGTTCGCGCGCCTCGCGTAGCGGCAACGTCATGATATGGTTCGACCCCGCGGCCGACGTCTTGGGCAGCATGTCGGAGACATCATCGGGCAGCATGTCGGCGGTGATCATCGTGTCCGGACCATCCGATCGCGCCAGGATCATCAGCCGTTCCATGTAGTTGCGCAACTGCCTGATATTGCCCGGCCAGGTGTGCGCCTGGATCACGGCAAGCGCATCCTCGCCGATGCGGCGGTTTCTTATGCCTGCCTGCTCGGACACCTGCCGCATGAACGTATCGACCAGGAACGGGATGTCTTCGCGCCGTTCGGAAAGCGACGGCACCTTGACCGGGACCACGGCCAGGCGGTGATAAAGATCCTCGCGGAATTCGCCTGCCGCGATCAATTCCTCGAGATTGCGTGCAGTCGACGAAATGATCCGCACATCCACCTTGACCCGCTTGGTGCCGCCGACGCGCTCGAACTGCTGATCGACCAGCACGCGCAGGATCTTGTTCTGAGTGCCGCGCGGCATGTCGGCCACTTCATCCAGATAGAGAATGCCGCCATGGGCTTCCTCAAGCGCCCCGACCTTGCGCTCATGGCTGGCCGCACTTTCAGTCCCGAACAGCGCGACCTCCATGCGCTCGGGCGTGATCGCGGCGGCATTGAGAACCACGAAGGGCCCGCCCGACCGGGTGGACTTGCGGTGAATGAGCCGCGCCACCAGTTCCTTGCCGGTTCCCGAGGGGCCGAGAATCATCACGCGGCTGTTGGTCGGCGCGATCTTGTCGATGCTTTGCTTGAGCTGCGACACCGCAACCGATGTCCCGATCAGTTCCACCGGATCGCCCGAACGCTTCTTGAGTTCGGTGACCTCGCGCTTGAGCTTCGAGGTCTCGATCGCCCGGGACGCTACCAGCACCAGTCGGTCCGCCTTGAACGGCTTTTCGATGAAATCATAGGCGCCGCGCTTGATCGCCGACACTGCGGTTTCGATATTGCCGTGCCCCGAGATCATCACCACCGGAAGATCGGGGTACCTGGCCTTGATCTCGTCAAGCAGGGCCAGTCCGTCGAGCCGGCTCCCCTGCAGCCAGATATCGAGAAAGATCAGCCGCGGAACCCGGTCGGAAATGGCCGCAAGCGCCGAATCGCTGTCAGCCGCCATGCGGGTTTCGTGGCCTTCGTCATCCAGAATGCCCGATACGATTTCGCGAATATCGGCCTCGTCATCAACGACCAGAATGTCAGACGCCATCTGCCGGTTCCTTTGCTTTTTCGTCGTCCCCGGCGTGCGTAGACGCTTCGACCGGAAGGCGCACGGTAATCATTGCGCCCTTGCCTCCATCAACCTCGGCCGGCGCATCGCGCAACTGGATGGTGCCGCCGTGGTCATCTATGATCTTCTTGACAATGGCGAGACCAAGGCCGGTGCCTTTGTCGCGCATTGTCATGTAGGGTTCGAGCAGCCGGTGCCGGTTCTCGCCCGGAAGGCCGCGGCCATTGTCGATGATATCGATGATGTATTCGCGGCCGTCCGCGGAGCGTCCGGCCCGCACGATGATGGTCTTGCCCGCGCGTTCATCATCTGCCGGAACGGCGTCAATGGCTTCCGTCGCGTTCTTGATCAGGTTTCCAAAGGCCTGCCCCAGCATCCGCGGATCAAATTCCCCCTCAAGCGGCTCTTCGGGCATTTCTCTTGTAAATTCAATATCATTACGGCTGACCTCACGCAAAAATGCCGCGTCCTTGAGGATGTCGCGCAGATCGGCCCGGACTTTCGACGGTTTGGGCATGCGCGCGAAGGAGGAGAATTCATCGACCATACGGCCGATATCCTCGACCTGGCGGACAATGGTGTCGGTGCACTGATCGAACACCGCGCGGTCGTCATCGGGGATCTGCTTTCCATAGCGGCGGCGGATGCGTTCGGCTGAAAGCTGGATCGGGGTGAGCGGATTCTTGATCTCATGGGCGATGCGGCGGGCAACATCGGCCCAGGCGGTGGAGCGCTGCGCGATCACCAGATCGGTGATGTCATCGAGCGTGACGACAAAGGATTCGAGCTGGTCGTGGGTTTCCTCCCTTGTGACCTTGACGTTGAGCGTGCGTTCCTTGCCGCCGCGGTTCAGGGTGATCTGGGCCCTGGCGTCGGCGCGCGGCCGCATTGCGGCCTCGGCCATCACGGTCTCGAATTCCGGTGCTATTTCCGAAAAAGGACGGCCGATCACGTCCGTACCGCTGTGACTGAGGATTTCGCGCGCCGAACGGTTGGCGATGGTCACCGCGCCGTGATGGTCCACGCCGACGACGCCGGCGGAGACCCCCGACAGCACCGCTTCGGTAAAGCGACGGCGGTCGTCGATCTGATCCTTCGCCGACAGGATCTGGTCACGCTGGGTACGGATCTGGACGATCATGTTGTTGAAGGTCTGGGCAAGCGAGCCGACGTCGCCATCCGACGCATGCACGGGTACCGCGACGTCGAGATTGCCGTTCGCCACATCATCGGAGGCGCCGATCAGGACCCGGATCGGGCGAACCAGACGGTCGGCAACGGCAATCGCGGTCCAGATCGCCGAGAGCAGCACAACCAGGGCGAATCCGAGATAGAGGATTCCGAAGGCCAGTTGCAAAGAGGTCCGGCCTTGCTCAAGCGTCTGATATTCCTCGGTGGCTTCCTCCATCAGCCGCATCGAGCGCATAACTTCCTGGTCAACCACCCGGACGGTGTACAACAGCGCGCCGGAAATCTGCTGGAGCGGGATCAGCGCGCCGACCAGATTGGTCACCCCGGGCGGGATCAGCGTCGGCTGGCCCTTGACCGCATCGTCGAGCGCCTGTTGCGGAACCGCCGGCAGAGGACGCTCGGTCTGGATGTCGGCCTGCAGGATGACGCTGCCGTCCTCGCGCACCAGAAACGCGCCCAGAAGCCCGCGGCCAATCGCCTGGCGCGTCATGAATTGCTCGAACCCGATCCGGTCCAGCGTGTAAAGCGAGCGCGCATTGTCGAGATCATTGGCCATCGACAGCGTCTGGCCCTGCAGAAAGCGCGCATTCTCAAGCACATAGGCCTGCGCCACGGAGAGCGACGAATTGACGATCGCCTTGGTTCGAAGCGAGAACCACCGGTCCAGGCCGACATCCAGCGTGATCGATGCGACGATGGCAATCAGGATCGCGGGAAGAATGGCGACGATCGAAAACAGTCCGACGATGCGAATGTGAAGCCGCGCCGCCGCCTTGCCACGCCGCCGCGCCTTGAGCAGGGTGCGGATCTCCAGCAGCACCAGCGTGACCAGCCCGATCACGAAGATCAGGTTGATCACCACCGCTGCAAGCACGACCTGATCGACCGGCTCGATCGGCGTCAGTCCGAGCAGGATCGAGAATGAGATGAGCGCGCTCAAAAACGCCGTGACGACGAGCGCAATGCCGGGAAGCGTGAACAGGTTACGGCGCTGCCGGGCTTCCTGTCCGGCGTCTGCCGGTTCAGTCAAAGCCGGATCCGTGTCCGCCTGCCCCGGAGCCGTATCGATCGCCATGTTATTCTTGCTGCTCCAGTTTCGCCCGGATTGTTTCGTTGCGAACAAGCAACACAATGTGGCGAAAATGCAACTTTCCCCCAAAGCCTGTCAAGCACGCCGGCGCCGATTGGCTGTCTCAGGCAAGCCGTGGTGACCGGTAGACGGTAACCCCGAGTTCGCGGATCTTCTTGCGCAAGGTGTTGCGGTTGAGGCCAAGCAGATCGGCGGCCTTGATCTGGTTGCCGCGCGTCGCTGTCAGGGCCGCCAGGATCAGGGGGTATTCGACCTCCTCGAGCACCCGCTGATAGAGACCCGACGGAGGCAGGTCATCGCCGAAGCCCGCGAAATAGCGCCGCATGTTTTCCTCGACCGACTGGGCGATGGTCGTCGGCCCCAGAGACGAAGATCCCTGCGGCGAGGCCGGTTCGGGTGATTCGATCCTGAGTTCATTGTCGATGATCTCGCGGGTGATCACGTCCTGGGGATAGAGCGCCATCACCCGGCGGACCACGTTTTCGAGTTCCCGCACATTGCCCGGCCACGCATAGGCCTTGAGCAGGTCAAGCGCCTCGCCGTCAAAGCGCTTGGCGTCGAGCCCCTCGCCCACCGCCTGGCGCACGAAGTGGCGCACCAGGTCCGGCACGTCCTCGGCCCGGTCCCTGAGCGACGGCAGCCTGAGCGGCACCACGTTCAAGCGGTAGAACAGATCCTCGCGGAACAGGCCCTGGTTGATCAGGATCTTGAGATCCTTGTTGGTGGCGGCGACAATCCGGACATCGGTCTTGATCGGGGTGCGGCCGCCCACCGTGGTGTATTCGCCCTGCTGCAGAACCCTCAACAGCCGCGTCTGGGCATCCATCGGCATGTCGCCGATCTCGTCGAGAAACAGTGTTCCGCCCTCGGCCTGCTCAAAGCGGCCGGTGGACTTGTTCTGCGCGCCGGTGAACGCGCCCTTTTCATGGCCGAACAGTTCCGATTCGATCAGGTCGCGCGGAATCGCGGCCATGTTGATGGCGACAAATGGCCCGTTGCGGCGCTTGCCGTAGTCGTGCAGCGCGCGCGCCACAAGTTCCTTGCCGGTGCCCGACTCACCGGTGATCATCAGGGTCAGATCGGTCTGCATCAGCCTGGCGAGCACCCGGTAGATCTCCTGCATGGCGGTCGATCGCCCCACCAGCGGCATGCCTTCGCTCGCCTCCTCGGGCTGGGCCGCAAGCTTGCGCGGTTCGGACAGGGCCCTGCCGATGATGTTGATCATCTCGGTGAGATCGAACGGCTTGGGCAGATAATCATAGGCGCCGCCTTCGGACGCCTTGATCGCGGTCATGAAGGTGTTCTGCGCACTCATCACCAGCACCGGCAGGTCGGGTCGCGCCCGTCTGATCCGCGGCAGCAGATCAAAGGCGTTCTCATCGGGCATGATCACGTCGGTGATCACCAGATCGCCGTCCCCGGCCGAAATCCAGCGCCACAGCGTGGCGGCATTCGAGGTGATGCGGACCTCATAGCCGGCCCGGCTGAGCGCCTGGTTGAGAACCGTGCGGATCGCCGCGTCATCATCTGCAACAAGTATGGTGGCTTTGCCCATCATGTCAGTCCTTTTGGCCGGATGCCTTGCTTGCGGAGATCTTGCCCTTGGCAGACGGCAACGGCTTGATTGGCCGGCCGTCGGGCGAGACCGGCATCAGAATGCGGAATGTGGTCTTGCGGCTCTGGCTGTCGCACTCGACGATCCCGCCATGACCGCCGACGATCTTGGCGACAAGCGCCAGACCAAGCCCCGTCCCGTTGGTCTTGGTGGTGATAAACGGATCGAAAAGATGCTGGATCAGGTCGGCCGGCACGCCGGGCCCGTTGTCCTGCACACAGAATTCGAGCGGCAGCGAGATCTTTTCGCGGGTTCCGGCCACCGAAAGCTTGATGCCCGGCCGGTAGGCCGTGGTCAGCACGATCTCGCCATTCGGGTCGTCGCCGATCGCTTCGGCCGCGTTCTTGACCAGGTTGAGGAACACCTGAACGAGCTGGTCGCGGTTGGCATAGACCGAGGGCAGCGACGGATCGTAGAGCTCGACGAAGCGGATCCGGCGTGCAAATCCCGCCTTGGCCACCGCCTTGACGTGATCGAGCACCGAATGAATGTTGACCGGCACGCGGTCCACCGGCCGCTCGTCGGAGAAGATCTCCATCCGGTCGACCAGCGAGACAATGCGGTCGGTCTCGTCGCGGATCAGCCGTGCAAGTGCCCGGTCCTCGTCGCCGACCGACATTTCCAGCAATTGCGCCGCGCCGCGAATGCCCGACAGCGGGTTCTTGATCTCGTGCGCCAGCATCGAGGCGAGGCCCGTCACCGAGCGGGCGGCGGCGCGATGGGTCAGCTGCCGGTCGATCTTGTCGGCCATCGAGCGTTCCTGGAACACCACGACGACATTGTCGGGCAGGCCCGCGACCGGCGCCACATAGAGATCGACCAGCTTGTCGTTGCCCAGCCGCGGCGAACTCAAATCGACCCGGTACTCATTGACCGCGGCGCGGCGGTCGCGCACCTGCTCGATCAATTGCAGCAACGGGCTGCCGAAGGGAATGAAGGTATCGAGCTTGTGCCGGCCGAGATGGGCGGCGCTGGCGGCGAAAAACGATTCCGCCTCCCAATTGGCAAAGCACACGACGCCCTCGCCATCGACCATGATCACCGGATGCTGGATGGCATTGAGCACCATGCCGGCGGTTTCCGCGGTCGCGGATGCGACGTCGTCGGCGAGTTTCTCGGTCACGCGGCGCTCTCCATCATTGCGGCAGGCATGGCATCGCCGCCGAGCGCCTCGGCGAACATGGCGAGGACATCTTCGGGATTGCGCGATGTCATCATCGCGGATTTGCGCACGGCGGAGGTTCCTGGCGCCAGCGTCTCAAGATACCAGCCGATATGCTTGCGGGCATGGCGCACGCCGACATCCTCGCCATAATGTTCGATCATCATCCGGTAATGGGCGAGCGCGACGTCGGCGCGGTCCGCACCTGGCGCCGGCACGCCGTCAGCCCCCGCCAGCTCGCCGCAGATCCAGGGCTGGCCGCGCGAGGCGCGACCGACCATCACCGCATCGGCGCCCGAGCGCCGGAGGCACTCCGCGATGGCTGCGCGAGACACGATGTCGCCATTGGCGATCAACGGCACGGTGATTGCCTCGCGGACCCGGGCGATGGCGTCCCAATTGGCAACGCCCTCATAGAACTGCATGCGGGTGCGGCCGTGAACGGTGATCATCTGTACGCCCGCGGCCTCGGCCCGTGCCGCAATCAGCGGCGCGTTGTGAGTGTCATCGTCCCAGCCCAGCCGCATCTTCAGCGTCACCGGCACCGACACCGCCTTGACTGTCGCCTCGATCAGGCCGAGCGCGTGATCGGGATCGCGCATCAGTGCCGAGCCGGAATAGCCGCCGGTGACCTTCTTGGCCGGGCAGCCCATGTTGATGTCGATCATATGCGCGCCTTCGGCCTCGGCGATCCGGGCCGCCTCGCCCATCCACCAGGCTTCGCGCCCGGCGAGTTGCACCACATGCGGATCGATGCCGTCGCCGCGCAGCCGCACCTGCGATTCGCGGCGTTCCGTCACCAGCTCCCGGCTTGCCACCATCTCGGTGAAAACCAGCCCGGCGCCGCATTTCCATGCCAATTGCCTGAATGGCAGGTCGGAAATGCCCGATAGCGGCGCCAGGAATACCCGGTTGCGCGCCGTGACAGGCCCGATCTGCAGCGGCTGGCTTAAAATGGTTTCGATATTTTGCATGTGTATCGTGCAACTTTCTCAGTTGCCCTTTTTTTAGCCAAGTCCGTTGGCCTTGCCAAGCTGTATTCGGCCCTGTGCCGAGAAAAATGCAAAAGAGCTTTTTTCCAAACCGCACAAGCTCTAAACACCAGCGGAGTTAAGGTCGCGGGATCTCGATGTAAATGAACACTGCACAAAAATTCGGCCTGGTGATTGTCGCCGCCGGCCGCGGCGAACGCGCCGGTTCGCCCGCCGACGGGCCAAAGCAATACCGCCAGATCGGCGGCCGCCCGGTGATCGCCCACACGCTGGCGACGTTTCTGTCTCACCCGTCTTGCGGCGAAATCGTGGTGGTCATCCATGCCGATGACGAGGCGCTCTACGCAAGCGCCACCGCCGGGATTGCCGGCGCCGATCGCGTCCGCACGGTGTCGGGCGGCGCCAACCGGCAGGCTTCGGTTCGGGCCGGGCTCGAGGCGATGGCTGAAACCGCGCCAAACCATGTGCTGATTCACGACGCGGTCCGCCCCTTCGTCACCCTTGAGATTATTGACGGCGTGCTTGAAGCGCACAATGCAGGCAGCCTGGCCGCCCTCCCCGCCGTCGCTGTGGCCGACACGCTCAAGCGCGGCGACGCCCATGGCGATGTCACAGGCACCGTGCCACGGGACGGGCTGTTCGCTGCGCAGACGCCCCAGGGCTTCGACTTCGCAGCCATCTCCGCCGCCCATGCGAAGGCCGCGGCAGAGTCAGACACCAGCTTCACCGATGATTGCGCGATTGCCGAATGGGCGGGTCTGAGCGTCCGGCTGACGCCGGGCCACCCGTCGAATGTCAAGCTCACCACTGCCGAGGATATCGCCATGGCCAACGAAAGACTTTCGCCAGCGCCGCTCCCCGACGTGCGCACCGGCAACGGCTATGATGTGCATCGGCTGGTCCCGGGCGACCATGTCACGCTGTGCGGCGTCGAAATCCCGCACGATCAGCGGCTCGACGGGCATTCCGATGCGGATGTCGGTCTCCATGCCCTGACCGACGCATTGCTCGCCACCTGCGGCGCGGGCGATATCGGCGATCATTTCCCGCCCTCCGACCCGCAATGGCGTGGTGCCGCGTCGGAGATCTTCCTGGCCCACGCAGCGAAAATCGTCCGCGAGGCCGGCGGCGTGATCATGAACGCCGATGTGACCATCATTGCCGAAGCGCCGAAGATCGGTCCGCACCGGCAGGCGATGCGCGCGGCGCTGTCGCGGATTCTCGAAATCTCGATCGACCGCTGTTCGGTCAAGGCCACCACCAACGAGACCATCGGCTTTGCCGGCCGTCGCGAAGGCATCGCGTCGATTGCCACAGCCACCGTGGTGTTTGGAGAGCGGACATGACCGAGGCCGACATGCTTGCCGAATTCCGGGCTGACAGTCGCCGGCTGGCGCAGGAAATCATCGACACCTTCCCTTCCATCGGCGCGATGCTGGCGACGGCGGAATCCTGCACCGGCGGGCTGATCGCCGGCGCAATCACAGGCATTGCCGGATCGTCGGCCGTGTTCGACCGCGGCTTCATCACCTATTCCAACGAGGCCAAGCAGGACATGCTGGGCGTCAGGCCGGCCACGCTCGAAGCTTTCGGAGCGGTTTCGCCGCAGGTCGCCACCGAAATGGTGCTCGGCGCACGGCGCCGCTCGCGGGCCGGGTTCGCGGTTTCGGTCACAGGCGTTGCCGGCCCCGGCGGCGGGTCCGCCGAAAAACCGGTCGGTCTGGTGTGGATGGGACTGTCCGGTCCGGACGATCTGACCAGCGCCGTGGAACTGCGCTGGGACCCGTCCTGGAGCCGCGACCTGATCCGCGCGGCGACGGTGCGCGCAGCACTCGAGGCGCTGATCGGCCGCGCCACATAGCCCTGACGGGAACGGGGTCCCGACGGCTTCAGGAAACCGCGGCGTCGCCGTATATGGCCTGGGCGCGTTTCTCGAAGGCTTCGGAGAACATCCGGAAGGCGCGATCGAACATCGAGCCCATCAGCATGCCCAGCATCCGGCTCTTGAATTCGTAGTCGATGAAGAACCGCACCTCGCAGCCGCGCTCGCCATGCGGTTCGAACGACCATTTGTTGTCGAGATATTTGAACGGGCCGTCGAGATATTTGACGTCGATCTCGAGCTCATCCGGCTTGAGCAGCACCTGGCTGGTGAAGGTCTCGCGAATGGCCTTGTAGCCCACCGTCATGTCGGCAATCATCAGGGTCTTGGCGTCACGCTCCTTGCTCTCGCGAATGCTCAGCGCCTCGCACAGCGGCAGGAACTCGGGATAGCGCTCCACATCCGCGACCAGATCGAACATCTGGCGGGGTGAATGCGGAACATTGCGTGTGGTTTCATATGTTGGCATGATTCTCAAACTGGACATTGTCGGCTGTAAACTCAAGCCCGGCCCGGGCCGGCGGGCCACTATTCATCGAATAAGCGGGCAGCGCCAAGGGGCTTGCGGAAAAACGTCCCGTGCCCTTTGTCGCATCGCCGGGTCCGTCCGCAACCAGCGTCAGCGCCAGGCCATCGGGCCGTAAACACTTCGTTAGCTCCGAACCATGTATCGTGAGGCTTAAAGTTTGCGGCTTTGTGAGGACTGAACCATGCAGCCGAAAAGATATGAGCTGACGCAGCTCGGGGGGGCAAAGGAAAACAGGCGGGTCTACCCGCGCCGCGACGCCAACTGCCCCGTGATCGCCCATGTCCGCAGACGCCATGCCGACGAGCATGTCGCCGTGCCCTGCTGGCTGGTCAATCTGAGCGAGGATGGCTGCCTCGTCACGTCGGACTATTTTCCAAGCAAGGTCGAGGATCTCTATATCATCATCCCCGGCCTCGGCTCCAAGGTGCACGGCAAGGCGAGATCGCAAGGCAACTACACGCTCAATGTCAAGTTCACCACGCTCCTGACGCCCGACATCGTCGGGAAGATCGGCCGCATCACAGTCATTCCGAAGAGCTGACGGCGCCTGCACGAGGCGCCGCAGTCAAGCCAGCCAGTCGTCGAGCCTGGCGGCGCGGACATCCTTCATCAGATTGAGAAACCCTGTGGCCTGGTGACGCGCTGTCGCCTCCCCTTTTGCAGCCGTTGCCAGCGCCGCCTCGCCGACCGCGCCCGATGCATGAAGATCGCTGGCAATCCAGGCGAAGGCGTGCGGACCGGTATGGCGCAGCAGGTCGAACTCCTTTTCGGCGCGGGTGACGGCCGAGACGAAGTTCTCCGCCTTGTCCATCGCCACGAGATCGGGACGGAAATGCAGCATCAGCGATGTCTCGACATCGCCGCCATGGATGCCGTAGGCCGTTTCGGTTGCACTGAACAGCCCGTCGGGCAGGCCGAACCGCATCCACGAGGTCTTCACCGCCAGCATCCTGGCGCGAACCCTGAGTTCGCGGGCGACAATGCCCATCACCTCTTCATTGCCGCCATGGGAATTGACCAGCACCACCTTGCGGATTCCGGCGCGGGCGATCGAATGGCCGAGTTCCACCCAGTGATCGATCAGGACCGTGGCGGGAATGGTCAATGTTCCGCCCGCATGCTGATGCTCGTTGGACTTGCCGACGCACTGGATCGGCAGGATGCGGATATCGAGATCGGCCGGCGCCTCGGCGATGACCGTGTCGAGCATCCCCTGCATGATGGAACTGTCGGTGGAGACCGGAAGATGCGGCCCGTGCTGCTCGATCGCCGCGACCGGAAGCACCGCGATTGTCGTTTCCGGGTTGAGATCGTCGAATTCGCGCGTGGTGAAATCACCCCACCAGATTTTCCGTGTCATCGTCATTCTCCCTGTGCCGCGAGCCTCATTCAGCTGCGGCAATCACTTCAATCTCGACCTTGAAGGCTTCGCGGGCGAAGCCCGAGACAATCATCAGGGTGGAGGCCGGCGGCGGATCGGAAAACAGCCGGTCCCGCACCTTCATGTAGCCGGGCAAATGTGCCCGATCCGTGACATAGGCATTGATCCGGACGATGTCCGCCAAGCCCATGCCCGCAGATTCCAGGATCGCCGAAACATTGGCAAAACACAGCTCGGTCTGGGCTTCGGCGGTTTCCGGAATCTGATCGTCAAGAGTGATCGACAATTGCCCCGAGCAAAGCACCAGCCGGTGTCCGGCCGGTACTTCCACCGCATGGCTGTAGCGGGCAAAGGGCGCCCGGATCGAAGGCGGCGTGTGGTGTTTCATCCCGGCAGTCATGTATCAGCGGTCCATTCAATGACAGAAAGTTTTCTTAGTCTATTCCATCCCGGCTTGGAATGCGTCAATCTGCTGTGACGACGTCGAGCGCAGATGAAATATTGAGCAACATGCTCAAGCAAGACGCAGCGAGGCAAAGCACTTGGGCAGATCGGCACAGGCGATCTCGACCGGCTCGGCCTCGGACTTCATGGCATGGGGATTGCTAGAGACGAGTGTTGTACGACCTACGGGATTCGACAGGAAATTCCGCTCAAATCAAAAGGGATGGTGATCATGACGCTTCTTCTTCGCTCCTCGGCCGCGCTGGCGGTCATCCTGGCTTTTGGCGCACAGGCGTCAGCCGCCGAACAAGTCACTTTCGGCACCAACTGGCTGGCGCAGCCCGAGCATGGCGGTTTCTACCAGTCGGTTGCCGACGGCACCTATGCGGCCTGCGGCCTTGACGTCACCATCGCGCAAGGCGGCCCGCAGGTGAACAACCGCGCATTGCTGCTCGCCGGCAAGATCGAGTTCCACATGGGCGGCAACATGCTCGAAGCCTTCTCCGCGGTCGAGCAGGAGATCCCGGTGAAGGTCGTCGCGGCCTCGTTCCAGAAGGAGCCGCAGGTGCTCATGACCCATCCAGGCCAGGGGCTGGACACCTGGGAGGAACTCAAGAACGCCGAGGAATTCATTCTCGGCGACGCAGGCTTCCAGAGCTATTACCAGTGGATGGTCACGGAGTTCGGCTTCGACGCCGGTAAGCGCGTCCCCTACACCTTCAACCCGGCGCCGTTCATCGCCAATCCGAAATCGGCGCAGCAGGGCTACATCACATCCGAGCCTTTCGCCGTCGAGCGCGAGGGCGGCTTCAAGCCCAACCTGTTCCTGGTCGCCGATTACGGCTTCGACACCTATTCGACCACCATCGAGGTGATGCAGGCGACGATCGACAGCAAGCCGGACGCGGTCAAGTGCTTCGTCGAGGGTTCGATCAAGGGCTGGTACAATTACCTCTATGGCGACAATGCAGCCGCCAATGCCCTGATCCAGAAAGACAATCCAGACATGACCGACGAGCAGATCGCGTTTTCGATCGACAAGCTCAAAGAATACGGCATCGTCGATTCCGGCGACACCGAAACCATGGGCATTGGCGCCATGACGGACGCGCGCATGGAAAGCTTCTACGCCAAGATGGTCGCCGCCGGCGTGGTCAAGGACGGCATCGACATTAAGGCGTCCTACACGCTCGATTATGTCAATGACGGCCTCGGGCTCGACCTGAAGAAATGACGGAACGGCCCGCCCGGGGATAACCGCGCGGGCCTTTTCATCCGGCAAGCCTGCAATCTGGAAACTTATGCCCCCCGCGACCCATCCACTCCTCATCCTGCACGCCATCGGCAAGACCTTCGCATCGGGCGTGACCGCCCTCGACCGGGTCAATCTGACCGTCAACGAGGGGGATTTCATGAGCCTTCTGGGTCCGTCGGGATGCGGCAAGTCAACGGCGCTCAGGATCATCGCCGGGCTGTCTCAGCCCACTTCTGGCGTTGTCGACTGGCGCGGCGCGCCGCTCAAGCAGAACGACATCGGCTTTGTCTTCCAGGAGCCGACATTGCTGCCCTGGGCCAGCGTCTATGACAATGTCTGGCTTCCCTTGCGGCTGCGCGGCGTCTCGCGCGCGGAGGCCGCGCCGCAGATCGCCGACGTGCTCGAACGGGTGCATCTGACGGGGTTCGAGAAAGCCGTGCCGCGGGAGCTTTCGGGCGGCATGAAGATGCGCGTCTCCATCGCCCGCGGCCTGGTCACGCGGCCACGCATCCTGCTGATGGACGAACCCTTCGCCGCACTCGACGAGATCACCCGGTTCAAGCTCAACAATGATCTTCTGGACCTGTGGGCCGAGCGGGGCTTTACCGTGATCTTCGTCACCCACTCGGTGTTTGAGAGCGTCTTCCTGTCCAACCGCGTCACGGTCATGGCCGCCCGGCCCGGTCGGGTGTTCGATGAGGTGGCGGTGGATGCGCCCTATCCGCGCAACAAGAGTTTCCGGACCTCCCCGGAATACGCGGCCTTGTGCAGGAAGACATCCGATGTTCTCGTCGGCGCGATCAACGCCACGGCCCAAGACCTGGAGGCGGAGACTTATGGCGACCATTGACACGCCCGGCCGCGCCGCTCCCCCCGTGGTGATCGACGCCGAGGAAGCCAGGCGCGAACGTTCGCGCAGGCTCGAGCGCACCGGCCGCTGGCTGCTGCCGCTGATCATCATGGCCGCCGCCATTTGGTTCTGGGACCGCATCTGCGTCTGGAACGAGATCCCGCGCTACATCCTGCCGAGGCCCGGCGTGGTGCTCAACACGCTCATCGAGGACGCAGGCCTGCTGTTTTCCTCGCTGCTGGTGACGCTCAGGATCACGCTGCTGTCCTTGGCGCTCGCCGTCTTCGGCGGCGTCGGGCTGTCGGTGCTGTTCACGCAGTCGCGCTGGATCGAGATGAGCCTGTTTCCCTTTGCCATCGTCTTGCAGGTCACGCCGATCGTGGCGATCTTTCCACTGATCAACATCTATGTCGACGACCAGACCACCAAGCTCTTGCTATGCGCCTGGATCGTCGCCTTTTTCCCGATCCTGTCCAACACCACGCTGGGGCTCAACTCCGTCGACCGCAACCTGATCGACTATTTCAGGCTGAACGGCGCGACCCGCTGGCAAACGCTGTGGCACCTGAGATTGCCCGCCGCCATGCCCTATTTCCTCGGCGGTCTGAAGATCGCCGGCGGCCTGGCGCTGATCGGCGCGGTCGTCGCCGAATTCGTCGCGGGCACTGCCGGCCAGTCCTCGGGGCTCGCCTCGCGCATCATCGAAGCCGGCTACCGGCTCAATGCGCCGCGGCTGTTTGCCGCCCTGATCCTGATCTCCCTGACCGGAATCGTGATCTTCCTGACCCTGTCGTGGATCTCCCACCTCGTGCTGCACCGCTGGCACGAGAGCGCGCTCAAACAGGAGCAATAGGTGACGACTTCCATCACCCTGCCCGCATCCGGCGCCTACACGCTCGCCAATCTGCGCCTGCACCGCGCGCATGTTGTGGGCGCCGAAGGGCTGTCCTTCGACACCGAAGGCTTCGCGCTGGCTCAGATCGAGATCACAGATGGAAAGATCACGGCCATTCGTCCGGCCGGTGACGCCTCACCGGCCGGAACAGCAATCGACTGCCGCGGCGGTATCGCCTTTCCGGCCTTCGTCGATTGCCACACCCATATCGACAAGGGCCATATCTGGCCCCGCGCCCCCAACCCCAACGGAAGCTTCCCGGGCGCGCTCGATACGGTCGGTGCGGACCGCCGCGCCAACTGGTCGGAAGACGATGTCGCGCGGCGCATGGAGTTCTCGCTGGCCTCTGCTTATGCCCACGGCACGAAGGCGCTGCGCACCCATCTCGATTCCGTCGCCCCGCAGGAGGACATCTCCTGGCCGGTGTTTTCGGAAATCCGCGAGCGCTGGAAAGGCCGGGTCGAGCTGCAGGCCGCCTGCCTGTTCGGCATTGACGAAGCCCGCGATGAAGCCTGGTTCGACCGGCTCGCGGCCATCGTCGCCGATCACAGGGGCGTGCTCGGCGCCGTCACCTACATGGTTCCCGATCTCGATCAACTTCTCGACCGGATGTTCGCCAAAGCGACCGCTCTGGGGCTCGATCTCGATTTCCACGCCGACGAGACCGACGACGTGAACGCCGTCTCGCTCGACCGCATTGCCGAGGCTGCCCTCCGCCACGGTTTCGAGGGCCGGATCCTCGTCGGCCATTGCTGTTCCCTCGCCCGCCAGCCCGACGACGCGGTCAAGGCGACGCTCGACAAGGTCGCCCGCGCCGGCCTGTCCGTCGTGTCGCTGCCGATGTGCAACATGTATCTGCAGGACCGGCGCACTGATAACACCACGCCGCGCTGGCGCGGCGTCACGCTGCTGCACGAGATGGCCGCGCGCGGCATCAATGTCGCCGTCGCCTCCGACAACACCCGCGATCCGTTCTATGCCTATGGCGATCTCGATGTGCTCGAAGTCTACCGCGAGGCCACGCGCATCCTGCATTTCGACCATCCTGTCGGCTTCTGGCCTGCGGCGGTCACGGCCAATCCGGCCCGCGCCATGGGGCTTTCCGATGCAGGCACACTCATGCCAGGCGCCGGCGCGGACCTCGTGCTGTTCCGCGGCCGCAGCCTGACCGAACTTCTCTCCCGCCCCGAAAGCCGCCGAACACTTATCCGCGAAGGTAAGCTCATTGACGCGACTGTCCCCGATTACCAGGACCTTGACGATCTGATGGAGCTTTAAGATGGACATGACCGCGCTGATTGCCGACCTCGACGGAATTCGCATCGAACAGAACGACAAGATCGTCCTGCAGAAGAGCCGCGATTTCTACTGGTACTCCCCCGTTCTCAAGCGCCAGCTCGACCATGTCGCGGGCGACATCGTGGTCTCGCCCAAGACCGAAGACGAGCTGATCCGCGTTCTGAAAGCCTGCTACCGGCACGAGGTCCCCGTCACTCCGCGCGGCACCGGCACAGGCAATTACGGCCAGGCGATGCCGCTCTCGGGCGGCGTGGTGCTCAGCCTTGCCGAGATCAACGACATCCGCGAGATCGCGCCCGGCCGAGTCGTCTGCGGCCCCGGCGTCATCTGCTCCGACCTCGACAAGGCCGCGCGCGCCGCCTCCGGCCAGGAACTCAGGATGCATCCCTCGACCGCACACACAGCCACCATCGGCGGCTTCGTCGCCGGCGGCTCGGGCGGTATCGGCTCGATCTCCTGGGGTGGCTTGCGCGATTTCGGCAACATCATCCGCCTGCGCGTCGTCACCATGGAGGAAGAGCCGCGCGTGCTGGAACTCACCGGCGCCGATCTGCACAAGGTCACCCACGCCTATGGCACCAACGGCATCATCACCGAGATCGAAATGCCGCTCGCCACCGCCTATGACTGGGTCGACGCCATCGTCGGTTTTGACAGTTTCGACGCGGCGGCATCCTACGCCAATGCGCTGGCGCGTCAGGACGGCATTCTCACCAAGTTGATTTCGGTCGTCTCCGCCCCCTGCCCGTTTGACTATTTCAAGCGCCACCAGAAGTTTTTGACCGAAGGCGAGAGCGTGGTGCTGGTCATGGTGGCGCCGCAGAGCCACGACGCCTTCAAGGCCTTCACCGCGCGCCATTCCGGCCGCATCGCCTTCGACGCGACCACGGCGTCGACGGACGACCTCAAGGGCCTGCCGCCGGTGTTCGAGCTGTCTTGGAACCACACCACCTTGCGCGCGCTCCGCGTCGAACCGGCCTGGACCTATCTGCAGTCGCTCTATCCCTTCCCCAACCAGCTTGCGCTCGCTTCGAAAATGGACCGGATGTTTCCCGGCGAGCTGATCTCGCATCTTGAGTTCGTCCGCTTCGACGGCGACATCACCTGTTTCGGCCTGCCGCTGATCCGCTTCACCACCGAGGACCGGCTCGAGGAGATCATGGACCTGCACATCGCCAATGGCGTCCCGATCTTCAATCCGCACCGCTTCACGCTCGAAGAAGGCGGCATGAAGCAGACCGACGAGATCCAGCTCGATTTCAAGCGCCAGGCTGACCCCAAAGGCCTGCTCAATCCCGGCAAGATGATCGCCTGGGACGACCCGGACTATGACTTCAACTCCGGAAAGATCTGGTTGTTCAAGGGCCTGAAACAGGCAAGCTGAGGCGGGTCCCGATGCGCATCCTTCTGGTCCATGCCCACCCCGTGGCGTCAAGCTTCAATGCCAGCCTGTTTCGCATGAGCCTCGACCGGCTGACCGAGGCCGGCCACGAGGTCGACGTCATCGATCTCTACCAGGACGGTTTCGATCCGGTGATGAGCGAGGCCGAGCGGCTCACCTACCATGACACCGCGATCAACCGGCAGCCGGTCGAGGATTATGTCGAGCGGCTGCTCGCGGCCCAGGCCCTGGTGCTGGTCTATCCGGTGTGGAACTACGGTTATCCGGCCATTCTCAAGGGCTGGTTCGACCGGGTGTTCCTGCCGGGCGTCTCATTCGGCCTTGTCGGCGGCAAGGTGCAGCCGACGCTCCACAATATCGAGAAGATCCTGGTCGTGACCTCCTATGGCGGATCGCGCTTCCGCTCCTGGCTGATGGGCGACCCGCCGCGCAAGATCGCCAACCGCATGCTGCGCGCCACCATCAAGCCCGGCGCGCCCGTCACCTATCTCGCCCATTACGCGATGAACCTTTCCACGCCCGAGACGCGGCAAGCCTTCATGACGCGCGTGGAAAGAGCCCTGGATAAAATCTGATGCGCATTCTTGTCGTCTTTTGCCACCCGGTTCCCGAAAGCTTCTGCGCCGCCGTCCGCGACGCCGCCATAAGCGGGCTTGAAAAAGCCGGCCACGAGATTGACCTGCTCGACCTCTATGCCGAAGGCTTCGACCCGGTGATGCCCGCCGATGAGCGCCGCCGCTACAACGAGATGAAACTGGCCGATCACCCGTTTCCCGATCACGCACGGCGGCTCAAGGCGGCCGAAGGGCTGATCTTTGTCTATCCGACCTGGTGGTACGGTCTGCCGGCGATGCTCAAGGGCTGGCTCGACCGGGTCTGGACCGGAGACCTGACCTTCGAGATCCCCGACGGCCCAGGCTCGATCAGGCCGCTGATGACCCATGTCAATCTGCTGGGCGTGATTACCACCTGCGGCGCGCCGCGCTGGTGGTCCTATGTCGTGGGCCACCCGGGCAAGCGCACCATCCTGCGCGGCATGCGGGCGCTCTGCGGCAAGCGCTGCCGCCGGGTGTTCATGGCGCATTACATGATGGACAAGTCGACGCCTCAGACCCGCGCCACCTATCTTGCCGCGGTTGAAAAACGGCTCTCTAAACTCTGAAGCCGGCTAAGCCTTGACCTTGTCGGGATGCGCGTTGATGAAAGCCGGGAGCCGGTCGCAGGCCGCCCGGATCTTCTGGATCCGCGCGAGCCCGGAAATGTCCGCGCCCCAGCGCTCGGCATTGTAGATCTGCGGGATCAGGCAGAGATCGGCAAGGCCCGGCGCGTCGCCATGGCAGAACGTCCCGGTCGCCGGATGGTCGAGCAATGTCTCGAACGCCTCGAGGCCAGCGCCGATGAATCGCTGCATCCAGGCCACCCGCATCGCCTCATCGCCGCCGGCAAGCTCCAGCACATGCGCCACCACGCCCATGTTGCACACGGGATGGATGTCCATGGCGATGGCATGGGCCAGCGCCCGCACACGTGCCCGCTCCGCCGCATCATCAGGCAGCAGGGCCACGCCGCGGGTCTCGATGATGTACTCGATCATCGCCAGCGACTGCGTCAGCATCAGCCCGTCGATAGCGAGCGCCGGCACCAGCCCTTGCGGATTGCGCGCGAGATGATCGGCGCTCTTGTGCGCCTTGCCGAGCAGATCGACCACCACGGCCTCATACTCGATGCCCGCCAGGTTCAGCGCAATACGGACGCGGTAGCTCGCTGACGAGCGCCAGTAGTCGTAGAGAACGGGCTTATCCATGGACCCGTCTCCTCAGGCCTTTTCGACCGTCTGCTCGATGGCGCCGAAGATGGAATGGCCGTCTGCGCCCTTCATGTCGATGCGCACGGTGTCGCCGAACCGCATGAACGGCGTCTTGGGCGCGCCCGAGGCGATAGTCTCGATCATGCGGATTTCGGCGATGCAGGAATAGCCCGCGCCGCCTTCGCTGACCGGCTTGCCGGGGCCGCCGTCTGCGCCCTTGTTGGACACGGTTCCCGAGCCGATGATCGAGCCCGCACACAGCGCCCTTGTCTTGGCGGCGTGCTGGATCAGCCTGGGGAAATCGAAGGTCATGTCGACACCGGCATTGGCGCGGCCGAAGGCCTCGCCGTTGAGGTCGACTTCGAGTGGCAGATGCAGCTTGCCGCCGTCCCAGGCCTCGCCCAGCATCTCCGGCGTCACCGCGACCGGCGAGAAGGCGGAAGAGGGCTTCGACTGGAAGAAGCCGAAACCGTTGGCGAGTTCGCCCGGGATCAGCCCGCGCAGGCTCACATCGTTGACCAGCATCACGAGCTTGATCGCCTCGCGGCAGGTGTCGATGTCCGCGCCCATCGGCACGTCGCCGACGATCACCGCAACCTCGCCCTCGCAATCGATGCCCCAGGCCTCGTCCGCCATGCGGATCGGGCCGCGGGGCGCAAGAAACGTGTCCGACCCGCCCTGGTACATCAGCGGCACATCCCAGAAACTTGCCGGCATCTCGGCCCCGCGGGCCTTGCGCACCAGTTCGACATGATTGACATAGGCCGACCCGTCAGCCCACTGGTAGGCGCGCGGCAGCGGCGACAAGGCATCGCGTTCGTGAAACCGTTCCGTGGGTTCGGCGCCCGTCTCCAGCATCTCGGCCACGTCCTTCAGCCTCGGCGCCACGTGTTTCCAGTCGTCGAGGGCGGCCTGCAGCGTGCGCGCGATATGCGGCACGCCGGTTGCCCGGGTCAGGTCACGCGAGACGACGACAAGACGGCCATCGCGGCTTCCGTCGCGGAGTGTGGCGAGTTTCATGCGGTTTTCCTTTGGTGTTTGGAGCCGGGCAGCGGCAGTTCCAGCCCATCGCGACCGATGGTCAGCACTCCGTCCCAGCTCGTGCGGACCTGTTCGATCCAGTGAATTTCGGTGATCGCCGGGTCGTCCGCCGGCACCAGATGATGCAGCACCAGATGGCCTACGGTCGCGTCGCGCGCGATTTTGCCGGCATCCGCCGCCATGGTGTGGCTTGCCAGCAAATGCGTCTTCAACCGCGCGCCATTGCCGGTGCGCGCCACCAGCCGGTCGACCCCTTCGGGATGCATGGCTTCGTGCACCAGGATGTCGGCATTGCGGGCAAATTCGACCAGCGGCGGGAACCAGGCGGTGTCGGATGAAAACACGATGACCCGGCCTTGGTGGCTGAATTTCAGCCCATAACACTCGGTGACCGGCGGATGCTCGACCCGTAAGGCCTCAATCGTGAGCCCGCCTTCGTCCAGCACCATGCCCTCTCCAAACTCGGTGATCGTCACCATCTCGCGGAGATCCGGCCGGCCCTCGTCGTCGATCCGGAGATCGATGTCATAGCTGAGCGAGGCACAGAACCCGTCCCAGACAGCCTTGGTTCCCACCGGGCCGAACACCCGGACCGGGCGCTTGAGACCCGCGGTCCAGGCCGTGTGCATTAGCGGTCCAAGCTCAAGCACATGGTCGGAATGCAGATGCGTGATCAGGATCAGGTCAAGTTCCGAGAGCGCCATGCCGGCCTCCACCAGCCCGCGCGACACGCCCAGCCCGCAATCGATGACGATCCGGCGGCCGCCGATCTCGATGAGCGACGATGTCGGCGAAGGCCCGCCCGGACGGATCGCCGGACCGCCCTTGGATCCCAGAATGACCAGGCGTTCGTTCACAGGGTCCCCCGCCCGGCGCATTTGCGGGTCGTTATTCGTGAAAATAGTGCAACAGGCATCAGTCTCTTCCTCACGGAGAGATTGACCCTTTTCCGGTCCCGCGTCGAGCGGTTTTCGCAGCCAAGGCGATCCTGTCGCTGCGACCTGTTCACCGTGGCCATGTCTTCACCGTGGCCATGTCCCGCTTGCCGCCATTCATCCCCATTCTCCTCTCCAGCTCCGGCAGGCGTCATGCATCACCAAAGGTCTTCACCATCATCATCCGGGCGCATGAAATCAGTTGTAAATGCAACCATCAACCCGTCAGACCTGCCGGTCAGCAGACCCGTCCACACTTATCTCGCCGATGAAAGCCGCGGCGGGTCAGTTGTCTTGTAAGCGTTGCCTATTCAACGTAGGCCTGATGGGCGGTTCGGGCGCGCCCAAGGCATCCGGACGCTGTCGCGGAATGAATCCCGAGGCAAATTCTTGTCACAGAGGGAAAAACCATGAATTTAAGCGCTCCGACCCAGGTCGTCTTCCTGCTCTCGCTCGTCATCGCCATCGTCGGCATCCTGGCCGGCCTCGCCATCATTCCGGGCCTGCCGATCTCGGCCTTCTGGATTGTCGTCATCGCCTATGTCGTGCTCGCCGTGGGCAATCTGCTGAAAAACGTCTGAGGCCAGCATCGATCGGACCGGCTTGACCGCAACGGTCCGCACACTCTTGGATGGCCGCACATCGCGGCCATTCAGTTTAGTCACAACTCGCAGATCATCCGGGTCGACGACCGAAATCCGAAAATATGCCGGAACAGACCGGTCTCGCTGGTCTCCAGGGCAACAAAGCCCTGCCGCATGTAGAGCGCCCGGGCACGGGGATTGCTGTCGATCACGTCAAGCCGGACATGGGTGGAGCCAAGCTCGCGGGCCTTGCGCTTGATGGCATTGAGCAGCAATGTACCGACCCCCTGCCCGCGCGCCGCTTCGGATACGAAGATCCCGTCCATCAGCAGCGAGCCGGGTTCCACCGGCCGGTCGAGCGCCGAGAGGACCACGCCGCGCCAGAGGCCGCCGAACAGGCCGTAGGCGCCGCGCAGCTGCCGCATCCCGCCGCCGACGAAACCGCCACGGGCGGTCTTGAACCCGGCGATGCCGAGCAGAACGCCCTGATCCGAGATCGCGCTGATCGCATGGCTTGGATCGACCGCGGTGCGCAGGAAGGACAGCGCCCGCGCCTCCGGCTTCATCACCGGCGCGAGCTTCTCTCGAAACGCCTCCCAGAACAGATCAACCGCCGCATCGCGATGCTCCCGCCGCAACCCGTCTTCAATCAGAACTGCTGAGCCCTCAGCCATGGGAAGCGGGTCCTTCTGGGCGCGCATCAGCGCATGGAACACAGATTCATACTAGCGCAAGCGTGGTCAAAGAGCACGATGCTCTCCGCTTCACTTCAGCTTTTCGATCATCGCCGAGAAATCGCGGCCCTTGCCATCGCCCGCGACGAACTCGGCATAGAGTTCGGTGGCGCGCGCGCCCATCGGCGTTTGCGCCGCGACGCTTTGCGCCGCCTGCTGCGACAGCTTCAGGTCCTTGAGCATCAGGTCTGCCGCAAAGCCCGGCTTGTAGCCATTGTCGGCCGGGCTTTGCGGGCCGACGCCTGGCACGGGGCAATAGGTGTTGACCGACCAGCAGGAGCCCGAGGAGGTCGAGACCACATCGAACAGGCGCTCGGCCGAAAGCCCGAGCTTTTCCGCCAGCGCAAAGGCCTCACACGTGCCGATCATCGAGATGCCCAGCAGCATGTTGTTGCAGATCTTGGCCGATTGCCCGGCGCCTGCCTCGCCGCAATGCACCGCCTTCTTGCCCATGATCTCGAACAGGGGGGCCGCACGGGCAAATGCCTCGTCGCTGCCGCCGGCCATGAAGGTCAGCGTTCCGCCCTCAGCCCCGCCGACGCCGCCCGACACCGGCGCATCAACGGACAGCAGCCCATGAGCGGCCGCCATGCCGTGGGCAGCCTTGGCGCTGTCGACATCGACCGTCGAGCAGTCGATGAACACCGCGCCCTTGTCCCCGGCGGGTGCGATCTGGGCATAGACCGTGCGCAGGATCTCGCCATTGGGCAGCATGGTGATCACCGCGTCCCGGCCCGTGGCTGCTTCCGCCGCCGATTTTGCGGTTGCAGCGCCGTCAACAATGACGCCCGCGACATCGAACCCGGTCACCTCGTGGCCGGCCTTGACGAGATTGGCCGCCATCGGCGCGCCCATGTTGCCCAGTCCGATAAATCCGATCTTCATCTGAAGTCCTCCCAATCATTTTCGAAAACGACGTCCAATGCCGTGTCACACCGCGATATCGCCGCCCGGCGGCTCCGCCAGCATCACCTCGACCTCGGACGCCGTCACATCCTCGATGCTCGCGTGACGCCAGCGCGGGTTGCGGTCCTTGTCGATGATCGCCGCGCGGATCCCCTCGATAAAATCACCGTCGGACGCACTGCGCGAAGTGAAGCGGTATTCCTGCTGAAGCGCCATGCGAATGTCGTCATTGGCTCGCGCCCGGCGTACAAGCTCTATGGTGCAGGCAGCAGACAGCGGCGAGGCCGCGCGAATGGCCTTCATCGTTGCCGTGCCCCAGTCGGTGTCAGGCAACGACGCGAGCATCTCCGTAAGCGTAGCCTTGCCGAAAATTGCGTCCACCTGCCCGCGCAGCGCCATCAGCGGTCCATCCTCGGGATCGCGCGCAAGGGAGGCCACTGCAGACCAGTCCCCGGTCTCGATCAGCGTTTCGGTCAGTCCCGACCACTCCGCCTCCGGAATGAAGTAGTCGGCGAATCCGGCCAGGATCGCGTCCGAGGCGTTCATCCTTGTACCGGTGACACCGAGATATTCGCCCAGATGCCCTGGAGCCCGGGCCAGCAGCAGCGAGCCGCCGACATCGGGCGCCAGGCCCACGGCGCATTCGGGCATGGCGATCTTCGCGCTTTCCCCCACCACCCGGTGCGAGCCGTGCAGCGACACGCCGACGCCGCCGCCCATGACGAAGCCCTGGCAGAGCGCGATATAGGGTTTCGGATAGCTGGCGATCTTGGCGTTGAGCCGGTATTCGTCGCGCCAGAATCTGCGGCCAGCCTCGAAATCGCCTTTCGATGCGGTGTCATGCATGTGCTGCAGGTCGCCGCCCGCCGAGAACGCCTTGTGGCCCTCGGCATCGATCAGCACGCAGGCGACACGGTCATCCTCGCGCCAGCCGTCAAGCGCCGCCTCGATCTTGAGCACCATCTCATGGGTCACGGCATTGAGCGCCTCGGGCCGCTGCAGCGTGATCTGGCCGATGCGGCCGATCTTGCGGATGCGGATGCTCATGCCGCCCGCTCCGCGAGCAGTGCGCGCGAAATGATCACCCGCATGATCTCGTTGGTGCCCTCGAGGATCTGGTGCACCCTGAGATCGCGGACGATCTTCTCGATGCCGTAATCGGCGAGATAGCCATAGCCGCCATGCAGCTGCAGCGCGTCATTGGCGACCTTGAAGGCGGTGTCGGTAACGAGCCGCTTGGCCATGGCGCAGTATTTTGTGGCGTCCGGCGCCTTGCGGTCGAGCTTGCTCGCCGCCTGGCGCAGGAAGATCCGCGCCGCCTGCATGTCGGTCTCCATGTCGGCCAGCCGGAACTGCAGCGCCTGGAACTGGTCTATTGCTTTGCCGAAAGCCTCGCGCTCGCCCATGTAGACAAGCGTCTTGTCGAGCGCCGATTGCGCGCCGCCAAGCGCCGAGGCGGCGATGTTCAATCGCCCGCCGTCGAGCCCACTCATGGCGTAGCGGAAGCCTGCGCCTTCCTCGCCGATGAGGTTTTCGGCCGGGATCACGCAATCATCGAACTGCACTTCCGAGGTTGGCTGCGAGCGCCAGCCCATCTTCTCTTCCGGCGCGCCAAAGGTAAGCCCAGGCGTACCATTCTCGACCACGACGGCGGAAATGCCCCTGGGACCATCGGCGCCGGTGCGGGTCATCACCAGATAGAGATCGGAGAACCCGCCGCCGGAGATGAACGCCTTGGCGCCGTTGAGCTTGTAGCCGTCATTGGTGCGCTCGGCGCGGGTCCGGAGCGCAGAAGCGTCCGAGCCGGAGCCCGGTTCGGTCAGGCAATAGGAGGCAATCGTCTTCATGGTGACGAGGTCCGGCAGCAACCGCGCCTTCATCGCGTCCGAGCCATAGGACGAGATCATCCAGGTGCACATGTTGTGGATCGACAGGAACGAGGCGACCGACGGACAGGCCATCGACAGCGCCTCGAACACCAGCGTCGCGTCGAGCCGGGTCAGGCCGGAGCCGCCGTCCTCTTCCGGCACATAGATTGCGGCCAACCCCAGCGCAGCCGCGGCCTCAAGGACTTCACGCGGGATGCCGCCGTCCTTTTCCCACTTCGCCGCGAACGGCGCGATCTGTTCGGCGCCGAATTCCCGCGCCATGTCGAAGATCGCCTGTTGCTCCTCGTTCAGTTCAAAATCCATAGCCCAACCCTCTCCTCGCGCCAGGAATGACCGATAGCTATCGATCATTCCCCGGATCCGATTGCAATCATCCCATGGTCGGGATGGAGAACTCGGCGCCTTCCTTGATACCCGAAGGCCAGCGCGCGGTCACTGTCTTGGTGCGGGTATAGAACCGGAAGGCGTCCGGGCCGTGCTGGTTCAGGTCGCCGAAGCCGGATTTCTTCCAGCCGCCGAAGGTGTGGTAGGCGAGCGGCACCGGGATCGGCACGTTGACTCCGACCATGCCGATATTGATGCGGCTGACGAAATCGCGCGCGGTGTCGCCGTCGCGGGTGTAGATCGCGGTGCCGTTGCCGTATTCATGCTCCATCGGGTAGCGCAAGGCTTCCGCGTAGTTCGGCGCGCGGACGACGGACAACACCGGCCCGAAGATCTCCTGGGTGTAGATGTCCATGTCGCGGGTGACATTGTCGAACAGGCAGCCGCCGACGAAATAGCCGTTCTCGTAGCCCTGCATGGAGAAATCACGGCCGTCGACCACCAGCTTGGCGCCCTGCTCGACGCCGGAATTGATCAGGCCGAGCACCCGGTCGCGCGCCTGGCTGGTCACCAGCGGACCGAAGTCGACGTCGTCGCCGTCCGTGTAAGGTCCGATCTTGAGGGCTTCGACGCGCGGCGCGAGCTTCTCGATCAGCAGGTCGGCGGTCTTCTCGCCGACCGGCACGGCGACCGAAATCGCCATGCAGCGCTCGCCGGCAGCACCGTAGCCCGCGCCGATCAGCGCGTCGACAACCTGGTCCATGTCGGCGTCGGGCATGATGATCATGTGGTTCTTGGCGCCGCCAAAGCACTGCACCCGCTTGCCGTTGGCGCAGCCGCGGGCGTAAATGTATTGCGCGATCGGGGTCGAGCCGACAAAGCCGATGGCCATGATGTCCGGATGATCCAGGATCGCGTCAACCGCGCCCTTGTCGCCATTGACGACATTGAGAATGCCGTCCGGCGCGCCCGCCTCGCTCATCAGTTCGGCCAGCATCAAGGGGACCGACGGGTCGCGCTCGGAGGGCTTGAGGATGAAGGCGTTGCCGGCGGCGATCGCCGGGCAGAATTTCCACATCGGGATCATCGCCGGGAAATTGAACGGGGTGATGCCTGCGACCACGCCGAGCGGCTGGCGCAGCGAATACATGTCGATGCCGGGGCCCGCGCCCTCGGTGAACTCGCCCTTCAGCAGATGCGGCGCGCCAAAGCAGAATTCGGCCACTTCCAGCCCGCGGATGATGTCGCCCTTGGCGTCGGGAATGGTCTTGCCGTGTTCGCGCGACAGGGCTTCAGCCAGCTTGTCCATGTCGCGGTGCAGAAGCTCGACGAACTTCATCAGCACCCGCGCGCGCTTCTGCGGGTTGGTGGCGGCCCAGCCGACCTGCGCCTTGGCCGCAATGGCCACGGCTTGCGCCAGTTCCTCGTTGGACGCCAGCGGCACTTTCGCCTGCACTTCGCCCGTCGCCGGGTTCATCACGTCGGCAAAGCGGCCAGATGTGCCCTTGACGTGCTTGCCGCCGATGAAATGAGTGAGTTCCTGCATGATGATGCCTCCCGGGAGTGTTTCTGTGGAGTGCACTGTGCACTGCCCGGTCTTGATGTTCAACACGCCCGAATGTGCAACCGTTGTGCAGAATTTAATGCCCGGTCACGCCGCCGACAGGCCGCCATCGATCTGCAGGGTCTGCCCGGTGACGAAGCTCGATGCGGGATCAGCGAGGAAGACGAGGCCGGCGATCACCTCGTCGACTTCCGCGAGCCGCCGCATGGGAATGGCCTGCACCAGGGCTGCCTCGGCCGCATCGCGGTCCTTGCCCGCCTTGTCGAGAAAGTCTTCCGCCATCGGCGTGCGCGCGAAGGATGGGCAGAGCGCGTTGACCCGCACGCCGCGGCGGGCATATTCGAGCGCCGCCGATTTCGTCAGCCCCACCACGCCGTGCTTGGCCGCCGAGTACACCGACAGCATCGGCGCGCCGACGACGCCGGCGACTGAGGCGACATTGACGATCGCCCCTGTTTCGCCCGTGTCGCGAAAGCGTTGCTCGAGAGCCGGAAGTTGCGCCCGCATGGCATAGAACACGCCCATCAGGTCGACATCGATGATCCGCCGCGCCACGTCGACTGGCGTCTTCGGCAGCGGCGCCATCTCATGGACGATGCCGGCATTGTTGATGGCGATATCAAGCTGGCCGAACTGCGCCAGCGCCTTCTCCACCAGTCGTTCGGACAGCTGCGAATCGGTGATGTCGCCGCTGAGCGCGATGGTTTCGCCGCCAAGGTCTTGCGCCAGCGCGTCAAGCCGGTCTGAGCCGAGATCGCTGATCACCAGCCTGGCGCCGGCGTCCGCGAAATACCGCGCCGCAGCCCTGCCAAAGCCGCCTGTGGCGCCGGTGAGGATCACCACGCGGCCTGCAAAATCCGCCATGGCTCAGCCTTTCCCGGACATGACGTCATTGGCCATCGAGGCCAGCAGAGGCACCGCCTTGCCGATTTCGCGGGCGCGCTCGGGATTTGAGGCGTTGCCATCAAGCGAGCGCTTGTAGACGCCCTGCAGGATGGCGGCGAGCCGGAAGAAGGAGAACGCCAGGCAGAACGACCAGTTGGCGACCTCGATGCCGCTGCGCTCCTGATAGCGCGCCACATACGCCTCTTCGCTCGGGATTCCGAGCTCTGCCCGGTCTAAACCGCCCAGGCCCCGAAATCCGCTCGCATGCGGCAGCCGCCATTGCATGCACTGGTAGGAGAGATCGGCGAGCGGATGGCCGAGCGTCGAGAGTTCCCAGTCGATCAGCGCCAGAACTTTTTCGCCGTGGGCGGAGAAGATCATGTTGTCCAATCGAAAATCGCCATGCACGACGCGGACCAGCCCGTCATCGTCGGGCAGGTTTTCCCACAGCCAGTCCATCAGCCGGTCCATGTCGGCCAGGTCCTCGGTCTTGCTCGCCAGATACTGCTCGCTCCAGCGGCGGATCTGGCGGGCGAAATAATTGCCCGAGCGGCCGAAATCGGCAAGTCCCGCCGCTTCCGGATCGACGCTGTGCAGCCGGGCCAGCACGTCGTTCATGCCGTCATAGACGGCGGCGCGCTCCTCGACGCTCATCCCCGGCAGCGCCGGATCCCAGAAGATGCGGCCCTCGACCATTTCCATGACGAAATACATCCGGCCGATCGCGCTGTGCTCATCAGACAGGGCGAAGACCTTGGGGACAGGCACATTGTTGTCGTGCAGCGCCTTCATCACCCGGTATTCCCGGTCGACCTGGTGGGCGGATTTGAGCAGCGTCCCCGCCGGCTTGGCCCGGAGCACATAGCGTCCGCTGTCCGCCTCCACCCGGTAGGTCGGGTTGGACTGGCCGGTGTTGAATTTCTCGATGGCGTGCAGGCCCGAAAATCCCGGCACGAGCTCATGCAGCTCGTCGGCAAGGGCTTCCATGTCAAAAGGTTCAGCGTCCATCTCAAGCATCCTTGAACAGGCGGACATCGTGTTGCACCGACAGCCCGCCATCAATGGGAAGAATGGCCCCGGTGATATAGGACCCGGCGCGGCTGCAGAGATAAATCGCCGCCCCCGCCACATCGTCGGGCCCGCCAATGCGGCCAAGCGGCACGCCTGCTGCGACCTTCTCGACCTGCTCGTCGCGGGCGGTGGCAAAGGCGGTCATCCGGCTCTGGAACGGTCCCGGGGCGAAGGCATTGACGGTGATGCGCTGCGCCGAGAGTTCCTCGGCCAGGATCCGGGTCAGGTGATGCACCGCGGCCTTCGAGGCCGAATAGGAATAGGCGCCGTCGGCCACGGGCTGCGTGCCCATCACCGAGCCAAGATTGATGACCCGCGCCGGATCATCGTCGCTGGCGGCGTGGACCATCAGTGGCGTCAGTTCGCGCGTCAGCGTGAACAGGCCCGCCACATTGACCGACATCACCTTGGCCCATGCGGCATGCGGGAACTGGGCATAGTCCGCGCCCCAGGACACGCCGGCATTGTTGACCAGGATGTGGAGCCTGTCCGTGCGCGAGCGGACGGCGTCCGCCAGCGCCAGGACGCCCTCTTCCGTGCCGACATCGCCGGCAAATCCCTCCGCCGAGCCGCTGCCGCCCAGGGCGTTGATCTCTTCGGCGGTCCTGATGCAATCCTCGCCCTTGCGCGAGGCGATCATCACCCGGGCGCCGGCGAGCGCCAGCCCGGTCGCGATCATCCGGCCGATGCCGGTGGCGCCGCCGGTGACCAGCGCGATCTTGCCTTGCACCGAAAACAGGGCCTCTGTGTAACTCATTCCTGCTGCCTCCCGATTTCATCTCCAGCCGGACAGCGGTCGCCATGACGGTCCCCTGTCCGGTCGAATTGGCCTGAGGACGATTGCCGCCCGAAGCCAAGGAGACTAGCATGGCGCAGAATTGACGTGTGCGTAAAGGGAAGATTCGGCAAAGGCCCAATCACGCGGCGCACGCTACCGCTGGGAGGACGCATTGACCGAAACCGGATCCATGGACCTGGGCATCACCGCCCATCTGAAGCCGATTCTGGAAGCCGTGCGCGACATGGTGCGCAACGAGATCATGCCGCTCGACGAGGAATTCCTATCGCTGGTCGGCTCGCAGGGCGACCGCTGGAGCTACACCGACCGCCAGACCGAGATCCTCGAAGGGCTGAAAGCCAAGGCCAAGGCGCGGGGCTTATGGAACCTGTGGCGCACCCAGGCCGAGGGCGGTCTGACAACGGTCGAATATGCCTATCTGGCCGAGGAAATGGGCAAGGCGCATCTGGGCGCCGAAACCTTCAACTGCTCTGCGCCCGACACCGGCAACATGGAGGTGTTGGATCGCTACAGCACGCCTGAGCACAAGAAACGCTGGCTCGAGCCGCTTCTGAACGGTGAAATCCGCTCCGCTTACCTCATGACCGAACCCGACGTCGCCTCCTCGGACGCCACCAACATCTCGATGGCCTGCGTCCGCGATGGAGATCATTACATTCTCAACGGCGAGAAGTGGTGGGCCTCGGGCGCCGGAGACCCGCGCTGCAAGATCTACATCGTCATGGTCCGCACCGGCGGCGACGACACGCCCAGGCACGCGCGGCATTCGATGATTCTCGTGCCGGCGGACACGGCCGGAATCGAGAAGCTGCGGCCGATGCAGGTCTATGGCCAGGACGACGCCCCGCACGGGCATTTCCATCTTCGCTTCACCGATGTCCGGGTGCCGGCCAGCAATCTGCTGGTGGGCGAAGGCAAGGGCTTCGAGATCGCGCAGGGCCGGCTCGGACCGGGCCGCATCCACCATTGCATGCGCGCCATCGGCCAGGCCGAGATGGCGCTGGAACTGATGTGCAAGCGGTCGCTCGAGCGCGAGGCCTTCGGCAAGAAGCTGGCTCAATTGGGCGCCAATTACGACATCATCGCCGAAAGCCGCATGGAGATCGAGATGGCCCGGCTCTTGTGCCTCAAGGCCGCCTGGATGATGGACCAGGGCAATGCGGTGGCCGCTGCCCCCTGGATCAGCCAGATCAAGGTGGTGGCGCCGCGCGTGGCGCTGAAGGTGACCGACGAGGCCGCCCAGATGTTCGGCGGCCAGGGCATTTCCCAGGACACGCCGCTCGCAAGGATGTGGACGCATCTGCGCACGCTGCGCCTGGCCGATGGTCCCGACGCCGTGCACCGCCGCCAGGTGGCTCGAACCGAGCTCAAGCGCTACACCCAGGAAAAGGTCTGATTTTTCATGAAAGCCATTGTCTGCCCCGAATATGGTCCGGTTTCCAATCTCGACTACCGCGATGTGGCCGACCCGACACCCGGACCCGACGAGGTGGTGATCAACGCGCGGGCTATCGGGGTGAACTTTCCCGATGGGTTGCTGGTGCAGGGGCTTTACCAGATGAAGCCCGAGACACCCTTCGTGCCCGGCATGGAGGCGGCGGGTGTGGTCGTGGCGGTGGGCGGCAACGTCACCCATGTCAAGCCGGGATACCGTGCCGTGGCGCTGGTCGACATCGGCGGCTATGCCGAGAAGGTGCTGGCGCCGGCCGCCAAGGTCTTCGTCCTGCCCGAGACCATGAGTTACGAGGACGCCTGCGCGCTGATGTGCGCCTGGGGCACAGCCCATCATGCGTTGCGACAACGCGCTCGACTCAAGTCCGGCGAGACGCTGATGGTGCTGGGCGGCGCCGGATCGACCGGGATGGCGGCGATCGGCATCGGCAAGGCGATCGGCGCCCATGTGATTGCGGTGGCCTCGACGCCTGAGAAGCAGGAGGCCTGCCTGGAAGCCGGCGCCGATGTCGCCCTGCCCTATGACGGCCTGCGCGAGACGCTCAAGCAGACCCACGGCCGCGGCGTCGATGTTGTCTTCGATCCCGTCGGCGGGCCCGCATTCGATACAGCCGCCCGCGCCATGGCGCGCAACGGCAGGCTGCTGGTGGTGGGCTTTGCCTCGGGCGAGGTCCCCAGGTTGCCGGTCAACCTGGCGCTGCTCAAGGAGTTTTCGCTGGTCGGCGTGTTCTGGGGCGCGTTCACCGCCAAGGAGCCCGACGTCTACGCCGCCAACAACCGCGAGCTGTTCGACTGGCATTCCAAGGGCCTGATTTTTCCGCGCATCGACGAACGCCGTCCGCTCTCCGAGGCGGCAACGGCACTGCAGCGCATTCTCGACCGTGGCGCCATCGGCAAGACAATTCTCGTTCCGGAAGGATAGTCCATGACCCTGCCCCGCACCATGAATGCCCTGATTCTCAAGCAGGACGGCTTTGCCTCGAGCCGTGACGGGGCTGCGATCGAGACGTTCGAGCCCTATCTTGACCATGGATCCCTGCCAGTCCCCGAAGCCCGCGCGGGCCAGGTTCTGGTCAAGATGCGGATGGCTTCGGTCAATCCGTCCGATCTCTATTTCATCAAGGGCGAATACGGCCAGCCCCGCGTCAAGGGCCAGCCTGCGGGCTTCGAGGGCGTGGGCGACGTGGTGGGGGGCGAGGGCCTCTACGCACGCTGGCTCAAGGGCAAGCGGGTGGCCTTTGTCGGCGGCGTCAAGGGATCGGGTGCCTGGGCCGAGTACATCGTCGTGCCGGCTGCGATGTGCGTGGTGGTCAAGCCGGCCATGCGCGACGAGGACGCGGCCGGCCACGTGGTCAATCCGGTGACCGCCTGGGCGATGTTCGACATGGTCAAGGACTCAGGCGCCAAGAGCTTCGTCTTCACCGCCGCTTTCTCGCAACTGGGCAAGCTGATGGCCGGGCTTGCCCGCGACAACGGCTATGCGATGATCGCCGTGATCCGCAAGGAGAGCCAGGCCGCGCATTTGAAGGAGCTTGGCGCCAAGCATGTGCTGATCCAGTCCGATCCGGAGTTTTCGTCCAAGCTTGCGGCGCTCTGCAAGGCCGAGAAGCCGCGGATCCTGCTCGATGCAGTGGCGGGGCAGCAGTCGGCCGACATCTTCATGGCCATGCCCAATCGCGCCCGCTGGATCATCTATGGCAGGCTTGCCACCGACGCGCCGTCGATCAGCGAGCCGGGCCAGTTCATCTTCATGGACAAGAAGATCGAGGGGTTCTGGCTGAGCCAATGGTTCAGGCACGCCTCGATCCTCAAGAAGATGCGGACACTGCGCGCGGTGCAGGCCCGTTTCATCTCGGGCGCCTGGAAGACCGAAGTGGTGGCGACGGTGAAGCTCGGCGACGCGATACGGGACCTGCCCGAGGCGTTGAAACTGGGCGACGGCAAGGTAATGCTCGTGCCATGACGCAGAAAAACGGCGGAATCTTTTTCTGAAGATCCCGCACTATAGTGCTGATAACGAATATGGTTCTGAGCTTGACCGGATTCGAGCGACACTGTCCGGTGAGCATTCTCCCCTGGTGAAACTTTTCATTCCAACCCGTCGTCCTATCTTCAGGAAGATGGAGGCATGATCATGAAAAACCTGTTTCACCCCGCATGGAGTCTCGCAGCCCTGCTCGCCGCGCTGGCGTTCGGCCCCGCCCGCGCCAATGACGCGGCAACGGCGCGCGGCGTCATCGAAAGCCAGATCGAGGCCTTTCTGGCCGACGACATGGCCACCGCCTATTCCTTCGCCGCCCCCTCGATCAAGCGGCTGTACCCGGATCAGGAGCGCTTCTCGGCCATGGTCCGGCGCGGCTACCAGCCGGTCTACCGGCCGGGCAACTACGCCTTCGGCCGCGGCAAGATCGCGCCCGACGGCGCCGGAATCGTCCAGGAGGTGCTGATCTCCGGCCCCGACGGCGAGGACTGGACCGCGCTCTATTCGCTCGAGCGCCAGCCCGACGGCAGCTTCAAGATCAACGGCGTGCAGATGATCAAGGCCGCCGCCCCGCAGACCTGACCGCCCTCCTCCGCATCTGACCGCCGCGCAAGACCCTGCCTTTCGGCGACGTGGGAGGCTGCCGCCCGGAACAATCGCGAGGCCGCTGCGTTGAGCGCGGATGGTCAGGCATTGCCAGCCGGCCTGATCGCACCCTATGCTGACTGCTGACGCGCGCGAACAGGTTTTTGGCGCGCGGGCTCGCCCGGACCAATGGAGAATTGCCGTGAGTGTCGCCTTCACCAAGGAAGAGAGTTCCGAAACAGCCGCCGAGACGCTGCTGCCCGACCGGCCGATTTCCGGGCATCCCAATCTGGTCACGCTTCAGGGCCTCAAGCTGCTGCAGGCCGAGCTTGACGCAGCGCGGGCGGCCTATGATGCGGCCAATGCGATCGAGGATGTCAACGAGCGCCGCCGCCAGCAGTCGGTGCCCTTGCGCGATGCGCGCTATTTTGCCGAGCGCGTCCGTTCGGCCCAGGTGCAGCCCGATCCCGAGACCCATGACGCGGTCGCCTTCGGCTCGACCGTGACCTACACCCGCGACGACAATCCGCCGCAGACCTACCGCATCGTCGGCGAGGACGAGGCCGACCCCAAGCAGGGCGCGATCTCGTTTGCCTCCCCCGTGGCGCGGGCGCTGATGGGCAAGGCGGTGGGCGATGTGGTCGAGGTCAATGAGCAGGACCTGGAGATCCTGTCGATCGAATGAGCCGCCGTGCGTTCTTGACGCGCGCCGCCATGACCACCTCCGGGCCAGGCGGCCTCCCCCCACGCGTGGGAGAAGGTGGATCGCCGCGAGAGCGGCGAGACGGATGAGCATGTGGGTTTCAGCGGGTGGGACGTTCCCTCATCCGGCCCTTCGGGCCTCCCTTCTCCCTGAGGGAGAAGGGAGAACTGCCGCATGCACTGACACCCCCGTGCGGGCTTCCGCCGGGGTGATGGAGAGAAACGTCAGTCCGGAGGGCCGCACGCGGGCTTTGCCTTCGGAAATTTGGGTTTGTGGCGCATGGCAGGACCATGCACCGGGGTGGCGCAACGCGCGCGCGGCCCGAGATTTGCCGGATGATGTCCGCATCCGACAGGCGGTTGCCGTTGCCTTGCCGCTCCGGCCCGGACGAGGCCAGCAGGACAAGGCGTTGTACGCGTCCGGCACGAATCCCGGGGTCAATGCCCCCACAATCCGCCACAGGCCCGTCTCGCCGTCCATACGCTTGCTTCGCGCGAACGCGAAACCCGTATGCGAGGGCAAGTCCGGTGGCTGGCTTGGCCGGCCCCGAAGGACCGGCTGCCAGCGGAGCACGCCGGCCTCCGCCTCCTCCCGGTTCCCGCCGCACGTTACGACGAGGCCAGGAAGCCTTCCTCCCGCCCGGACCAGAACGTCTCGGGTCCATCCGGCGGCGGGAGCACGAGGATTATGGCATGGGTGGTTTGGGTGGGGAAAAAACTGGGGGGATTTTCGGGTAAGGGATTGGAATTGTTGGGGTTGGGGCTGGATTTTGTCCACGTTATTGGCGCGATTTGACCCCTCGTTTCGTCCTCCTCGGGCTTGTCCAACACAAGCGAAGCGGCGTGTGAGAGGATCTACCGGACTCTCGCGTTTCCCGTGGGACCGGTTGTACTGGGGCGGCCGTCTGTAGACCCTCGCCACAAGGGCGAGGGTGACGGCGGCAGGGCGAGGGTGACGGCGGCCGGGCGGAGGATGATGCGCCGAGGGGCTGGACGGTGACGTTGGGGCGCGCGGTGGACGAAGCGTTTCGGTTTCCCCGTTTCGGGCGGGAAACACACCCTCGCCTCCCGTCACCTTGAAACCATCCGTGCGCGGCTGCACAATTCACAACCGAATAACGCCAACAGCAGGAACGCCAAATTGCTCCGGACCGAACGACTGAATTTGCGCCCGTCACTTCGTGCCGATGTCGCATCCCTTTTCGAATTCCTGGGCGACGCCGAGGCGATGAAGTTCACCTATGTCGATGAAACACTGAGGCAGTGCCAGCGCCGGGTCATGGTCCACGAATGGCAGAGACGACGGGATGGCTGTGCGCCATGGGTCGTCTCAACGCGCCAGGATGACCGGATTATCGGCTGGGGTGGATTGTATCAGGATCCCTTTGAACCAGGCTGGGGCTTCGAGGTTGGTTACTATTTTCACCCCGACGTCTGGGGCCGTGGGTATGCGTCCGAACTCGTCAGCGCGGCGTTGGAAGTTGCGGATCAGCAGCTGCAACTCCCGGAAGTGTGGGCGATGGCGCATCCGGAAAATCCGGGCTCTCGGCGTGTGCTTGAGAAGGCAGGCTTCGAAGCGGTGCGATACCTTGAGGAAAGAGAGCGCTTTCTCTTTCGCCGGTCACGGAGTGCTCCGGCTGACGTATGACCGGGTGGACAAGCACGTTCGCGCGCCCATCCGGCAGCGGTTTGCATGGGTGGTTAGGGTGGGGCAACGCGGTGCTCCAATCTCCCTCTTGGAGGGGGAGAAAGCAAAATCAACGATTTAGCCGAAGGCTAAACGTTAGATTTTGCAAGAGAGGGGGCCGTTTTGTTGCCCGTAATTCCCCCCTCTCTTGGAATTTCTAGCACTTAGCTGAAGCTAAGATGCTGAAATTCCATTCTCCCCCGCAAGGGGGGAGATTGACTGCTATCCCATCCGAAACAATGCTGACTACGCCGTCGCAAACCATTTTCCGTCCCCACCGAATCCGCTATGAAGTATTCACGTGGACCGGCGCCACACCATCACATGCATCAAGGAACTGTCGACCATGAAATTCCGGCTTGCCATACTCGCCATCAGCGCCGCCTTTCTGTCCGCCTGCACCACCGCGACGGTGCCCGCCAATCCGCTGCAGGCACGCTGGAACGGCAAGGAGGCGGGCGTGTTCTTTGCGGCCTATGGGCCTCCGGTGTCGGACACGGCGAGCGGTGGCGGGGCGATCTATGTCTGGCGCGGCGGGTTTTCCCGGGGCCGGTCGTGCAGCGTCGAGTTGCAGGTCAACAAGGACTACCGGATCACCAGCATCCGGGCACTGTCCGACCGGGTTGATCCCAAGGGCGGCCCGTCGCACTGCGAGAGGGTGCTCGACGCCGCCTGATGCAGGTCGCTGATGCGACCAGCACCGGAATAGACGCCGGCTGATTTCTCACGTGCTTGTGGAGCAACATCCCCGTCATGCCGGACCCAGTCCGGCATCCAGCCAGCCCAAGTCCTTGGGCTGAATGAGTCTTTTGACCCCGCAGACGCGGGGTCGCTGGATCCCGGCGCGGGGGCCGGGATGACGGAGACTTTGGAGGCGTCATCCGGGTATTGTGAATGTGGCGGCTATCGTCATCGAATGGGGCCTGCCTTTGGGGAACCCCTACCCCAGCGGCGCGATGTCACCCCTCGCCCACATCTCCGTCGTCTCGGCCGAGAAGTCCTCGAAGCATTGCGCCTCGATCGCCGCACGGATGCCCGCCATCAGGTCCTGGTAATAGGACAAATTGTTCCAGGTGATAAGCATCATGCCCAAAATCTCGTTGGAGCGGACCAGGTGGTGCAGATAGGCGCGGGAATAGTCGCGCGCCGCCGGGCATGAACTTTCCTCGTCGAGCGGGCGGTGATCTATGGCGTGCCGCGCATTCTTGAGGTTGATCTTGCCGTGGCGGGTGAAGGCGAGACCATGGCGGCCGGCGCGGGTCGGCATGACGCAGTCGAACATGTCGATGCCGCGGCCAACCGATTTGAGGATATCGTCGGGGGTACCGACGCCCATCAGGTAGCGCGGTTTTTCCGAAGGCAGCAGCGGACAGGTGACATCGAGCATGTCGAGCATCACTGCCTGCGGCTCGCCGACGGCAAGACCGCCCACCGCATAGCCCTTGAGATCGAGGCCTGAGAGGCCCTCAGCCGAGCGCTCGCGCAGCTTCGGAATATCGCCGCCCTGGACGATGCCGAACATCGCCTTGCCCGGCTGGTCGCCAAAGGCGACCTTGCAGCGGTCGGCCCAGCGCAAGGACATTTCCATGGCGCGCTCGATCTCGGCCTCGCTGGCGGGCAGCCGGACGCATTCATCGAGCTGCATCTGGATGTCGGAGCCGAGCAAGCCCTGGATCTCGATCGAGCGCTCCGGGCTCATCTCGTGGCGCGAGCCGTCGATATGGGACTGGAAGGTGACGCCCTGCTCATTGATCTTGCGCAGCGCCGACAATGACATCACCTGGAACCCGCCGGAATCGGTCAGGATCGGGCGCTCCCAGCGGGCGAAATGATGCAGGCCGCCCAGCCGCGCGACGCGCTCGGCGCCGGGGCGCAGCATCAGATGATAGGTGTTGCCCAGGATGATGTCGGCGCCCAGATCCCGGACCTGCTCCATATACATGGCCTTGACCGTGCCGCCGGTACCCACCGGCATGAAAGCCGGCGTGCGGATCGCGCCCCGCGGCATGGTGATTACGCCGCGACGCGCCTTGCCGTCGGTGGCGAGCAGCTTGAACTGGAAGGCTTCGGCTTTCACGGGGGGCTCTGGGGTCACTTGGTGCTCCGGAACAGCAGGCTGGCGTCGCCATAGGAGTAGAAGCGGTAGTGCTGGTCAATGGCGTGTTGATAGGCCGCGCGCATGGTTTCAAGCCCGGAAAAGGCCGAGACCAGCATGAACAGGGTCGAGCGCGGCAGGTGGAAGTTGGTCATCAGCACGTCGACCGCGCGGAACCGGTAGCCCGGGGTGATGAAGATGTCGGTCGGGCCGGACCATGGCTTGATGGCGCCGTCGGCGTCCGCAGCGCTTTCAAGCAGCCTCAATGAGGTGGTGCCGACCGAGACGATGCGGCCGCCGCGGGCATGCACTTGGTTGAGCGCCTGGGCGGTCCCGGCACTGACATGGCCGATCTCCGAATGCATCAGGTGGTCCGCGGTGTCGTCTGCCTTGACCGGCAGGAAGGTGCCGGCGCCGACATGCAGCGTGACGAAATGGCGCGAGACGCCGCGCGCATCGAGCCGGGCAAAGAGGTCTGGCGTGAAATGCAGGCCCGCCGTGGGGGCCGCCACTGCACCGTCCTCGCGGGCATAGATCGTCTGGTAGTCGAGCCGGTCCTGCGCGTCCTCGCCGCGCTTGGAGGCGATATAGGGCGGCAGCGGGATGTGGCCCGCGGCCATGATCGCCTCGTCGAGCGCCGGGCCGGAAAGATCGAAGATCAGCTCAATCTCGCCCCCCTCGCCGCGCGTTCCGGCCGTCGCGTCGAGCACGCCCATGAGACAGGTTGCGCCATCGCCGCCAAAGGAAAGCCGGTCGCCTTCCTTCACGCGCTTGCCCGGACGGACAAAGGCCTTCCAGCGGTCGGGGCCGGAGCGCATGTGCAGCGTGGCCGAAATGCGGGATTGATTGCCATCGCGGCTGCGGAAGCCTTCGAGCTGCGCCGGAATGACCTTGGTGTCGTTGAACACCAGCGCATCGCCGGGCTCAAGCAGATCGGCCAGATCGGAGACGGTGAGATCGTCTAGCGCGCCATCTGCATCAACGCGAAGCAGCCGGGCGCTGTCGCGCGGATTTGCCGGCCTGAGCGCGATCCGCTCGTCGGGAAGGTCGAAATCGAACAGGTCTACCCGCACAGGCCGCGCCCCAAAACAAACGCGCGGACTTCAAAGGGCAGGATGCCCGATGAAGTCCGCGCGGATCAGTTCATTCAAGCCTTGGCGTCGGCCGCGACCTTCATCGAGACGATCTTGTCGGGATCGGTGACGGGTTCGCCGCGCTTGATCTTGTCGACATTGTCCATGCCTGAGGTGACCTGGCCCCAGACCGTGTATTGACGGTTCAAGAAGCCGGCATCGTCAAAGCAGATGAAGAACTGCGAATTGGCCGAGTTCGGATCCTGCGAGCGCGCCATCGAGCAGGTGCCGCGGGCGTGGTTCATGTTGGAAAATTCCGACTTCAGGTCAGGCTTGTCGGAGCCGCCCATGCCGGCGCGGCGCGGGTCGAACGACTTGCCGTCCGACTTGCCGAACTTGACGTCGCCGGTCTGGGCCATGAAGCCGTCGATCACGCGGTGAAACACCACGCCGTCATAGGCGCCTTCGCGGGCCAGTTCCTTGATCCGGGCGACGTGGCCGGGCGCAAGATCCGGAAGCAGTTCGATGGTCACCTGGCCCTTGGTGGTTTCCATGATGAGCGTGTTTTCGGGATCCTTGATCTCCGCCATGGGTCTCTCCTGTGTTTGATAAAGGTATCGTGTATCAGCCGCCTGTGCGGACCGTGATCATCCGGTCGGGATCGCTGACCGAGCCGTTGTTGTTGGGGTCGCCGCGCTTGATCTGGTCGACAAGCTCCATGCCCTCGGTCACCTTGCCCACGACCGTATACTGGCCATTGAGCCCCGGTGCGGGCGCGAACATGATGAAGAACTGCGAATTGGCGGAATTGGGGTTCTGTGAGCGCGCCATGCCGACGGTGCCGCGTTCGAACGGAATGTCGGAGAATTCAGCTGCCAGATCAGGCTGGGACGAACCGCCCATGCCGGCCTGGGCGGGCTTGAAGTCATTTTCCATGTCGGCGAACTGCACGTCGCCGGTCTGGGCCATGAAGCCCTCGATCACCCGGTGAAAGGCGACGTTGTCATATTCGCCGGCATCGGCGAGCGCCTTGAGACGGGCCGCATGCTGTGGCGCCACGTCTTCGGCGAGATCAATGACCACATTGCCGGATTTGAGCTCGATGGTCAGCGTGTCGGCGCTTGCCAGTGTTGTCGAGGCCAGGCCAAAGGCAAGGCCAGCTGCGAGAAGAAGACGTGAAGAACGCATGGGAGCTCCATTGAAATGGCCGGCACGGATGCGTCCTGCATCCGGCGGCACTCGTTTGACACACCGCCGCAAGCTTGGCAACGCCACGGCGAAGGCTGATCAATTCACGAAGTCCGGGCTGCGAGCGCCCTTTGCACCACAACCGGAACGAATGGCGAGACATCGCCACCC
The DNA here is from genome assembly GCA_019084245.1 of Hoeflea sp. Taxonomy (GTDB): domain Bacteria; phylum Pseudomonadota; class Alphaproteobacteria; order Rhizobiales; family Rhizobiaceae; genus Hoeflea. Next base: position 16,874 of record JAHRFE010000026.1, on the reverse strand, counting down.
ATCTTGGCGATCTGGCGCACAAGCGTGGCGGTGATATGGCGGGATTCAGGATAGGCGGGGACGAACACGGTCGTGATGTCCGGCGCCATGGCCCGGTTCATGCCGGCCATCTGCATTTCATAGTCGAGATCGCTGCCGTCGCGTAAGCCCCGAACCAGAAGCGTGGCGCCGGCTTCGCGCGCGGCGTCGACCACCAGCCCGTCAAAGGAGATGACGCGCACATCCTTGGCGCGTTCGGCGAATTCGGTCTTCACGACATGGTCGGCCATGCTGGCGCGCTCATCGAAGGTGAACATCGGGGCCTTTCCCGGATGCACGCCGATGCCGATCACCAGCCCGTCGCACAGCGCCAGAGCCTGGTCGAGCACATCAAGGTGACCATTGGTCATGGGGTCGAACGATCCGGGATAAAACGCGATGCGCATGACTGTAATCCTGTTGTCATGGCCTTTTGTCATGTCAGGGAGTGCGCTTCAAGCGGAGAATCGCCCGGACCCGGCCGCTGACGCGGGCAAGAAACGGCGCAGAACTGCGAATTTCCGCCGTTCGCGAGCTAAAAGTCGGCGATCGACAGAAAGACCAGGTTCTTGCGGTGCTTCTTGTAGGCGCGGATGGCGGCTGCTTCGATCTGCGCGCGCCGCTGATCGAAGGCCGCCCGGTAATCGGTCTCGGGCGAGCGGGTGAGCCCGGCGATCTGTTCCAGCGCCGGCGCTTCGAGCACGAAATGGACTTCCATCACGCCGTCATAGCCCGAGAAACGGAAGGTTCCGGCCTCTTCGTCGAAGCTGCTCATCTGGTTGGGAAAACCTAACATCGTCCCGCCCCCGCGCGCCTGGCCGAACCGGCCGTCACTTCTTGGTTTTTTTCTGGAACGGATTGGTGTCCAGCTGCTTGACCGCGGAGCCCAAAGCCGGCGCGGCCTTGGCTTCGGCCTTGTCCTTCTTGGGCTTGCGGATTTCCTTGCTCTTCTTCATTTGACCTTTGGCCATGACATTTCCTGTTTCCGGGCAAACCCTCCGAACCGGGATCGGTTCAGACAGGGAGTCGCCACACTCATGAGAGCTATGGTAATCTATAGCATCCGGGCTGGAACAGCCAGATGCGGCATTGGCATCAGGAGCTCTTGACGGTCTCGATCAATTCGAGATTGCTGCCCTGCTCGACGCGTTCGTGACCCTGCTCGTCGTTGCGGATCCGGTATTGCGGCTTGCCGCCATTGTCCGGCAGGCGCAACAGCACGGTGAACTCGGTCGGGGTGCGCGGAGACAGACCGACGCGGGATTGGAGCGAGACTTGCTGCCCCTTGGTAAAAACATTCTTGGCCATTGATTCAGTCCCAATACATATCGTGCCCAAGCGCGCGCGATCACGCTGCTTGCGGGTTTTTTCATTCGGGGTCGAAGAACAAGCGGAGAGCCTGAGAACCGATTGCCGGCAGGATGCTGGGCGCTTGAAAGATAACGCAAGATCCATGCACCTCAATTGCGGTTTATACAAGGCAAAAGTCGCAACCGAGCTTGCTGGCGAGGCTGTCCTGAGCGATTTCTTGCCTCTGTCCGGAACGATCCTGCCTCCAGATCGTTGTCAGACGCGCTCAAACCCGGCATAGCAACAAGGCGCGCGAAACGGCCTTGAATGGCCAATTCAGAATAAGTGGGTGAATTCTTCGGGCAGCGTGCCATAATGGAGTTGCGAGACCTCCCAAGCCATTTGCAGCGCTGCTCCCGCGCGTTGCCTCAGCCGCCGGAAAGCCGCGGCCACGATTCATAGTCTAACAAAGGGAATGGCATGCTCATCAGATTTGGTTTCGAGATTATCGTCGATTGCCCCGCGCCTGTTCCCATGCTGCTGGCCTTGTCGACGCACACGGAATTCAACGGCCGGCTGATCGGTGCGGATTACGTCCGGACCACCAGCATGACCCCGATCGGGGTCTATGTGGACCGCTACGGCAACCGTATTTCGCGCGCCGTCGCCGATACCGGCACCACCACCTTCTGGTCCGATTGCGTGGCCGAGGTCTCGGGCGCGCCGGACACTGTGCCGTCCTTCGCCATCCAGCACCGGATCGAGGACCTGCCCAGCGCCACGCTCGGCTTTCTCACCGCCAGCCGCTATTGCGATTCCGACTCGCTTGGCAATTTTGCCTGGGCCAATTTCGGCAACACCCAGGAAGGCTGGCCGCGGGTGCAGGCGATCTGCAATTTTGTCCACAACCACGTGACCTTCGGCTACAAGTTCGGTCGACCCGACAAGACCGCGCGTGACGTGCTTGAGGAAAAATCCGGTGTCTGCCGCGACTTCGCCCATCTCGGCGTCAGCCTCTGCCGCGCCATGAATATCCCGGCGCGCTACGCCAGCGGCTATCTCGGCGACATCGGCGTTCCGGATTCAGGCTTTGACGATTTCTGCGCCTGGTTCGAGGTCTATCTGGGCGGCAGCTGGCACACGGTGGACGCGCGTTACAACGTGCCGCGCATCGGCCGCATCCTGATGGTGCGCGGCGCCGACGCCGCCGACGTGGCGATGATCACCTCGTTCGGCGCCTACCAGCTGTCCTCATTCAGGGTCTGGACCACGGAACTCGAGGAAGGCTTGAGCGACCAGGAGATCATGGCGCTGTTCGAAACCCTGCCCGAGCCCCGCCCCGGCGGCCCGGATTTCGGCACGGCGCTTCCCGGAGCCGTGCACCTGACCTGAAGGCGGGGCTGGTGGCCGGACGGACGCCTAAGCATACTCCAGGAGTTCAAATGCCTCTCCGGGGCATTCTTGCAGACGCCGTCATGCCGGACCTGGTCCGGCATCCAGCCAGCCCAAGTCCTTGGGCTGAAAAGACTCTTCCACCGCGCGGACGCGCGGTCGCTGGATCCCGGCTCAAGGGCCGGGATGACGGAGCGCGGGGCCGGAGCCCGCCTCGCATGCTCCTCGGGCTTGTCCCGAGGATCTGCTGGTCCTTCGGTTTTCCCACCGGTCCAACTGTCTTGGAGCGGACGCCCGTAGATCCTCGGCACGACGGCCGAGGATGACGGAGCGCGGGGGCGGAGCCCGCCTCACGTGCTCCTTGGGCATGGTCGCGACAGGAGAACCGACACCGGCACGGTCCCCTCCGCCGTCCTCCTCGGGCCTGTCCCGAGGATCTACTGGACCGTCGGTTCGACCGCTGGTCCGACTGTTTTGGGGCGGACGTCAGTAGATCCTCGGCACGACGGCCGAGGATGACGAGACGAGGGGCCGGAACCCGCCTCCGGATCTTCGGCGCGAGGGCTCCAGGCAGCGAAGACGGAGAGGGATTGCCTCCGTTCGATGGCGACATGCATACAGCGCGTCCCTCCTAACCAATCATTATCCATAATCCCATTCAGGTTAGGTTCATTCAGGGTTTGTCATGGTGTTGGCAATGAAGATGCGTGCGTAGGAAGGAAAACGCCATGACCATAGCTCTTGCATTGCTTGCCGTAGCGATTGTCGTACTGTTCAGTGGCCTGGTGCTCGGAGCATTGCGCCGTCAGATTCCTGAAAAATCGACTGAGACCGTCTGGATCAACTCCAGATAGACTTCGTCGACCAAGCATCCTCCAGACTTTCAGCCCGGTTCGCGGTCCTATCCCTGGGCCGGGCCTTTTAATGGCGCGGCGGCCCCCGCCCCCGCCTGGCACGCATCCCGCCGGGCGCTGAGATGGCTGTCCTCCCGCGCCTGCCACTGTTTCATCAAGGTGGCGCGGCGCTGTGGGTAGCGCATCGGCTCGAGCGTCAGGCTGACGATTCGGTCAGCGCGGAAATGGCGGAAATCATTGCGCAATTCGCACCAGGCGACGATCATGCGGGCGCGGTCGAAAAATGCCAGCGCGATCGGCCAGATGGTGCGCCGGCTGGCCGCCCCGTTGACGTCGGCATAGGAGATGGTGAGCTTGCGGTTTCCGCGGATGGCGTCGCGGATCAGCGGCAATTCGCTCTCGCCCGCCGTCAGCCGCTCGCGCGGAACGATCAGCAGGGTGGACTCGTCGAGTCCCGCCTTGAGATCGTCGGGCAGGACGGCTGCGATCTTGGCGAGCGCGTTGAGCGCCGCAGCCCCGAGCGGCTGGTCGGCCTGCCCGGCCACCCAGCGCGAACCCAGCACAAGCGCCTCGATCTCGTCTTCGGAGAACATCAGCGGCGGCAGCATGAAGCCGGGCTTGAGCACGAAGCCAACCCCCGCCTCCCCGTCGATCGCCGCCCCTTGCGCCTTGAGCGCGTCGATATCGCGGTAGATTGTGCGAAGCGACACGCCGAGCTCCGCCGCCAGCGTCGCCCCGCTCACCGGGCGCTTGTAGCGCCGGAAGGCCTGCAGAAGATCGAGAAGACGGGCGGCGCGGGACAAGGGCGGGACTCCGGGTGGATGGCGACGCACGAGTGTAGCATGGGTTGCTGCCAGATTGTGGCAGGAGTGGGGATGCGGTCGGGGCTATTGGCGGCGGGCTTGCTGCTGTTGAGCGAGGGACTTGCCGGAAGAGCGGGCAACGGTGACCCCGCAACTTTCGGCCCTTTGCCGCCGTTGCTTCGAAGCGCAGTGAATGGCTGATGTGAGACCAGTCGGTCATTTTCGATCGGCGGTGTTGTTGCCGGAAGCTGCCGTTCGCCCGGGCTAGCCTACGCCCGCGCTTACACCGAGCCCTGCGACAGTGCTGCGGTGACGTTGGGATTATTAATGCGATCCCCGCCCATCAGGCGTGCTATAGTGCCAATGTCGGACCTTGGCCTTGCAAGCATTTCGACGATCCTGCCGAATCCTGACTTGCGCCGTGAGTCGTCGGCCCATGAGGGCCCTTTCATGCCACAGCTACCAACAGCACACTTCGAATCGGCGAGCACACTTGCCGTGGTGATGTCCTCCAACGAGCCGCTGCTGTTCCTCTCTGATGATCTCAGAATAATTGTAGCAAGCGCATCCTTCTGCCGGGCGTTCGAGATCGACCCCGCGTCCGTCCCTGGCAAGCGCATCGGCGAACTGGGAGACGGGGAATGGGCGATGCCAAGGCTCGCGTCACTGTTGAAGGCGACCGCGAATGGCAGCGCCAGCATCGATGCCTACGAGATCGAACTGAAGCGACCAAACCAGAAGACGCGACAAATGGTCGTCAATGCACGAACGCTCGATGACGGCGACCTCGATCATATTCGCCTGCTCCTCGCCATAACCGATGTGACCGAGATGCGTGCCGAAGCTCGCCTGAAGGATGATCTGGTTCGCGACAAGGCCATGTTGCTGCAGGAAGTCCAGCATAGGGTGGCCAACAGCCTGCAGATTATTGCCAGCGTCCTGATGCAGAGTGCACGTCGCGTTCAGTCGGAGGAGGTCCGTGGACATCTTCACAACGCCCGTCACCGCATCATGTCGATCGCAGAGCTGCAACGACAGCTTTCCACATCCGCTGGCGGAAGTGTTGAACTCCGTGCCTACTTCACGCAACTTTGCCAAAGTCTCGGCGCGTCGATGATTGCGGATCCCGAGAGGCTATCGATAGAAGTGAAGGTCGATGATAGCACCGTGGTTGCGGACGTATCCATCAGTCTGGGGCTCATCGTAACCGAACTCGTGATCAATGCCCTCAAACATGCCTTTTCAGACGAGCGGACCGGGACCATCGTGATCGACTACCAATCGTCAGGCAAGGACTGGACGCTGTCCATTTCCGACAACGGAATCGGAATGCCCGACGGGGACGATGCACCCAAGGCAGGATTGGGGACCGGTATCGTGGAGGCGCTTGTGAAGAACCTGAATAGCGAAATTACGTTGAGCAGCGGGAACCCGGGCACGGTGGTCACAATAAGCCATCGGGAAGCATCGGGCCTCCGGGCAGACATGTATTCAGCAGCATAGGAACAAGACTGCTCCCCAACCGTTAACAGCTGCGGCATCGCGGCCACCCTCATACAACGAGACAACAATGAAGAATGGCAGACCGGTCGTCCTGATTGTGGAAGACAGTCCGATAATACGGATGAGCGCAGTCGATCTCGTCCTTTCGTCGGGCTACGAAGCGCTGGAGGCTGGCGATGCTGACGAGGCAATCCGCATCCTCGAACTGCGCGACGACATCGACCTGGTGTTCACGGATGTTCAGATGCCGGGGACGATGGACGGTATCAAGCTGTCCCACTACATCCGTGATCGATGGCCGCCGGTGAAGCTGATCATTGCATCCGGTGCTGAAATTGTCGCGGAGAGCATGCTGCCGGGGGGAAGCAGCTTCTTCTCAAAGCCTTACGACGAGATCACCATTACCGAGGCAATGGCAAACCTGCTCTCCAGCGAGAGCACGCACACTGCGGCCGTCTGAATCCCTTCACCTACCGGGAGGCACGACAACCTTCAGAGCTCTTTCGCTTCGGGCCAATCATGACCACTCCTGCGAACATTTCATCAGTGTTGGACACTCCAACACCGGACAGTCGACGGCTTTGTTGCCTTCCTTCGTTCCCCGTGAAGCGTAGGCCCGCGTCCCGCCCTTAGCCGCGCCCCCCATAAAAAAAGCCGGGAATCGCTCCCCGGCCTTTGCACATTCAAACTGTCGCCACTCACGCCTCCGGCAACGTCCCATCACCCGTATCCGGCGCTTCCGACCCTGCTTCGATCACCGCGTCGGCGGCGTCTTCCAGGTCTTCCTCGGGTTCGGGCTCGCTGATGCGGTCGACCGAGACCACGCGCTCGTCCTTGTGGGTCGAGAAGATGGTCACGCCCTTGGTGGCGCGGCTGGCCATGCGGATGCCGTTGACCGGCACGCGGATCACCTGGCCGCGGTCGGAGACCATCATGATCTGGTCACCGCTTTCCACCGGGAAGGCTGCCACGAGCGGGCCGATCTCGCCGGTCTTCGAGGTGTCGGTGGCGCGGATGCCCTTGCCGCCGCGGCCCGAGATGCGGAACTCGTAGCTCGACGAGCGCTTGCCGAAGCCCTTTTCGGAGACCGTCAGGATGTGCTGTTCGCGGGCCTTGAGCTCGGCGTAGCGCTCATCGGTGAGATCGCCGGCCTCGACGGCGTCCTCGCCGACCAGCGCCACGTCCTCGACCTCAGCCTCGTCGCCGCTTGCGGCGCGCCGTTCGGCCACCGCGCGCTTGAGATAGGCGGCGCGTTCGGAGGCCTCGGCGTCGACATGGTGGACGATGGTCATCGAGATGATCGAGTCGCGCGGCGCGAGCGTAATGCCGCGCACGCCGACCGAATTGCGCCCGGCGAAGACGCGCACGTCATCGACGGCGAAGCGGATGCACTGGCCGAGCGCTGTGGTCAGCAGCACGTCGTTCAACTCGTTGCAGGTCTCGACATTGAGGATCTCGTCGCCCTCGGTCTCGAGCTTCATGGCGATCTTGCCGTTGCGGTTGACCTGGACGAAATCGCTAAGCTTGTTGCGGCGCACGGTGCCGCGCGTGGTGGCGAACATCACGTCGAGCTCGCCCCAGCTGGTCTCGTCCTCGGGCAGCGGCATGATCGAGGTGATGCGTTCGCCCTTTTCGAGCGGCAGCATGTTGATCAGCGCCTTGCCGCGTGAGGTCGGTGTGCCGATCGGCAGGCGCCAGACCTTTTCCTTGTAGACGATGCCGCGCGAGGAGAAGAACAGCACCGGCGTGTGGGTGTTGACCACGAACAGGCGGGTGACGAAATCCTCGTCCTTGGTCGACATGCCCGAGCGGCCCTTGCCGCCGCGGCGCTGCGCCCGGTAGGTGGCGAGCGGCACGCGCTTGATGTAGCCCGAGTGGCTGACGGTGACGACCATGTCCTCTCGTGCGATCAGATCCTCGTCGTCCATGTCCGGACCGCCCTCGGCGATCTCGGTGCGGCGGGGAATGCCGAATTCATCGCGCACGGCGATGAGCTCGTCCTTGACGATCTGCTGGACGCGGGTGCGCGAGCCGAGGATTTCAAGGTAATCCTTGATCTCGTCGCCGATCTTGCCGAGTTCGTCGCCGATCTCGTCGCGGCCGAGTGCGGTCAGACGCGCAAGGCGCAATTCGAGAATGGCGCGGGCCTGTTCTTCCGACAGATTGTAGGTGCCGTCCTCGTTGATGCGGTGGCGCGGATCGTCGATCAGCCGGATCAGGCTTTCCACGTCCATGGCCGGCCAGCGCCGGGTCATCAGCTGCTCGCGCGCGGTCGCGGGATCGGGCGCGTTGCGGATCAGCGCGATGACTTCATCGATATTGGCGACCGCGATGGCGAGACCGACGAGCACATGGGCGCGCTCGCGCGACTTGCGCAACAGGTACTTGGTGCGCCGCGTGATGACATCCTCGCGGAACGCCACGAAGGCCTTGAGCATGTCGATGAGGTTCATCAGCTCGGGCCTGCCGCCATTGAGCGCCACCATGTTGACCCCGAACGAGGACTGCAGCGGCGTGTAGCGGTAGAGCTGGTTGATGATGACGTCGGCGACGGCGTCGCGCTTCAATTCGATGACGACGCGGTAGCCCTGGCGGTCGGATTCGTCGCGCAGGTCGGAAATGCCCTCGATGCGCTTGTCGCGCACCAGCTCGGCCATCTTCTCGATCATCGACGCCTTGTTCACCTGATAGGGAACCTCGGTGATGATGATCGCCTCGCGGTCATTGCGCATCGGCTCGACATGCACGCGGCCGCGCATGATCACCGAGCCGCGTCCGGTCTCGTAGGCCTGGCGGATGCCTGCCTGGCCCAGAATGATGCCCGAGGTCGGGAAATCCGGACCCGGCATGATGCTCATCAACTCGATCAGGTCGATCGCCGGATTGTCCATGATGGCGACGCAGGCATTGATCACTTCGACCAGATTGTGCGGCGGAATATTGGTGGCCATGCCGACGGCGATGCCGCCCGCGCCGTTGACCAGGAGATTGGGAAACCGCGCCGGGATGACCTTGGGCTCGGACCCGGACGAATCATAGGTGTCCTGGAAATCGACCGTTTCCTTGTCGATGTCTTCCAGCATCTCGTGCGCGAGCTTGGCAAGGCGGGATTCGGTGTAGCGCATCGCGGCCGGCGGATCGCCGTCGATCGAGCCGAAATTGCCCTGGCCGTCGATCAGCATGGCGCTCATCGACCAGTGCTGCGCCATGCGCACCATGGCGTCATAGATCGACTGGTCGCCGTGCGGGTGGTACTTACCCATCACGTCACCGATAATGCGGGACGATTTCACATATTTGCGGTTCCAGTGGTAACCGCCTTCATTCATGGCGTAGAGAATGCGGCGGTGCACGGGCTTGAGTCCGTCACGCACATCCGGCAGCGCCCGGCTGACGATCACGCTCATGGCGTAATCGAGATAGGAGCGCTGCATTTCCTCGATGATGGAGACCGGTTCGATGCCTGGCGTCAGCGGTCCGGCGGGTTTGTTTTGATCTGTCAAAGCGGTCCACGAAAATTGGATGGAATCATTTGTGCGTTATAGCGGAAAGCATCCGCAGTCGCCAATTTTCGACGGTGAATTCGGCCTTTCCCGCCACTTTCTCCACCGTTGCGCCGAACATCGGGGCTTCCGCTTCCACCGCACCTGTCGTAGGCAAGGGAAACGAGCCGTTTTCACGCCCCGCGGGAGTTCGCCATGAACATCGATCTGGTCGTCAATGCCTTTGTCACCATCATCGTGATGTTCGACCCGCCGGGTCTCGCCGCCATCTTCCTGGGGCTGACCACCGGCATGACCCGCAGCCAGCGCCTGCAGGTAGCGCTCCGCGGCACCGTGACGGCGGCGGGTATTCTCATCGTCTTCGCCATTGCCGGCGCCAGCCTGCTCGGCCTGCTCGGCATCTCGCTCGGAGCCTTCCGCATCGCCGGCGGGTTGCTTCTGTTCTGGATCGCCTTCGAGATGATCTTCGAGAAGCGCCACGAACGGCAGGAAAAAAGCGCCGAGCGGGCGATCACCAAGGACCATATTTCCAATGTTTCGGTGTTTCCGCTGGCCATTCCGCTGATTGCCGGCCCCGGCGCGATTTCGGCGGTGATCCTGCTCGCCGGCTCGTTCTATGCGCCGGTCGAGCGCTCTGCGCTCATCGGCGTCATCATCGTCGCCTCCGTGGTGCTGTTCGCCTTCCTGGTGATCGCCGACCGCATCGACCAGTTCCTGGGCGACACCGGCCGCACCATCCTGACCCGACTGCTGGGCGTGATCCTGGCGGCGCTCTCGGTGCAGTTCGTCGTCGACGGCGTCAAGCAGGCGTTCCTGGCGGGCTGACGGGGTTATCCAGGCGCAGCGGCCGACGCCTTTGGTCGCAGCCGAAGTGTCGTATCACCTGCGGGCCGCTAGCTGTCCGGGAGTCCCAGAGCATCAAGCAGTCCCAGAATGGTCTGCGTAGCTATTTCGGGTTCGCCGTCCATGTTTTCCAATCCGACAAAAACTGCATATAGGATCGTTCCGGCATCATCGCGCCGGAGGCCGCAGGACCGGCACAGGCTGTCAAGATAGGCTAGCCGTCTTTGATCCATTCTGCGCACAGCTTCTGCGACATTCCCGTCTTCCCGCGCCCAGGCCCTCAGTGCTGGCTCTGCCGCTGAACTTCCATAGGCTGGATCGCGGAAGCTCACGGCCAGAATGCAAAGCTGGCGCAGTCGCTGCACGGGATCGGGCGTTGTTTCCAGCTTGTCGACGATCTCGTCGAAGGCGCGGGCTTCCCAATGCGCCAGCAGCCGGGCCTTGAAGTCGGCCAGATCGGCGAAATGCCAGTAGAACGACCCCTTGGTGGTTCCGATCTCCCGCGCCAACGCTTCCGCCTTCAGAGCCGACGGGCCCCTGGTTGCCAGGGCCCGGAATCCCGCCTGGATCCAGTCGTCGGCTGTCTGGCGTCCGGAGGGCTTTGTCATGAATGAACCATACGGATCCGTATTGACTCGGGCAAGGCAAAAGTCCAAAACATACGCATCCGTATGTTTTGGAGATGCAGATGCAAACCTCGCCCAACCTGTCCCCGATCACCGCCACAGCTGCAGCGCTGATGGCCGCAACCGTCGCGATTCACGTTTTCCTGGGAGGGCCGGAAGTGCACGATCCGATGCTGGCGGTCGTCACCGATACAAAGTTGAATGCCTTCGTTTCGGTGCTCTGGCACGCAGTGACAGTCGTGCTGATCACCCTTACAGGCGGTCTTGCTGTGCTTTCCTTCCGGCGTGATCTGGCGATGGAGGCAGTCTTGTCCGGCCTTCAAATCGGCTTTGCAGCGCTCTTTATCGCCTCCGGCCTGATCCGCCTCGGCAATTTGACCGACATGCCGCAGTGGATCATCTTCCTCTCGATTCCCCTGGCCACCCGGATCGGTCAAGCTCTGCGTCCGAACGCTGGCTCCAAGTCCGGCAAACCCGGGCTCGACCCGGCAAGGAGTTGAGGCCGATCGAGAAACGGCCGACCGCTTAAAGATCACTGAACCGTCTCTTGCGCCCGGTACGGAATGTCGGCTACTGCCTGAAGCAGGTGCTCCTTGCGGATTGACTGGACTATCGATGCTTCCCGAGCAATCCCTCAGCTTCGAAGCGGAAATCTGGCTTTATCCGGGCGAAAAGGCGTCCTGGCATTTCATCACCGTGCCCACTGAAGTCTCGCGCCAGATCCGGTTTTTTGCCGGCAAGACGAACGGCTTCGGATCGATCCGGGTCCGCGCTCAGATTGTCGCAACCCGCTGGGAGACGTCGCTGTTTCCCGACAAGGCCTCGGGCTGCTACTTCCTGCCGGTCAAGGCGATGGTGCGCAAGGCGGAACGCATCACCACCGGCGATTGGGTTAGCGTCGAACTGTCAATCGTTTGAGAGCCCAGCGGGGTCTACACCGCCGCCGGATGGCCTTCGTTGAGTTGCAGCAGGTCCCACAGGTTTCCGTAGAGATCCCGGAACACTGCCACCGTGCCATAATCATGGGTCGCGGGTTCGCGGATGAACTCCACGCTCGCCGCGGTCAGGCGATTGTAGTCGCGCCAGAAATCATCGGTGTTCAAAAACAGGAACACGCGGCCGCCAGTCTGATTGCCGATGAAGGCCTCCTGCTCCGGCTTGGAGGCGACGGCGAGAACGATGGATGCGCCCTGCCCGCCTGTCGGCCGGACCACGACCCAGCGCTTGTCCTGAGCCGGCTGATAGCTGTCTTCCAGCAGATCGAACCCGAGCACGCCGCAATAGAACGCGATGGCCTCGTCATAGTCGCGCACCAAAAGGGCGACATGGCTGATGGATTGACGCAAACCAAATTCTCCGCGCCCCGCAGGGCCTTTGCAGTGTTAAACCCTGCTGTCGGTCACAGGCTCGGCTTCCCTTGCGGGTTTTCCGCGAACCACTGAACGATGCTGGGCATCGCCTGTTCGAAACCGCCGGGCATGAAGACATTCAGGAGCCCGACCGGCGCGTCGCCGCGGTTTTCGAAATCATGCATGATGCCCGCGGGAATGCGCAGAAAACTGCCTTTGGACAGGGACCGCCATTCCTCGCCCACGAGGAAACTGGCCGTGCCTTCCAGCACGTAGAAGATCTCTTCATTGGTCTCGTGCAAATGTGCCCCGGGTCCGGTGCAGTGCGGCTCCAGCCACCATTCCGAGATCGCGTAGCGCTCGGCGCTCTCGTCATGATCGGCCTTGAACACCGCCTTCATGCGTCCGAGCGAATAAGCGCGGCCTTCGCCGGGGCCAAGTTCAAGAACATCATTTTCCGATGCCATGGCCACATCTCCCGGCAACCACTTGCGGCCGGACCAGATCAGGACGCCCGTCCTAGAACGGGAATGAAGAAAAGAGAGATGTAAACATGCTGAATTAAACTTATGAATCAGAAACTTAGACGAAACAAGATTAGCCAAAACGATCCGCTTTGTAAACAACGTATCAGAAAACCATCAAAAAAAACAAGCACGGAGCAAGAACGAAGAAGGGGCTCATTGCCGCCCCTCTGTCGAACCTGCGGTTCGCCATTCACCCGCTAGGATATTTCAAGCGAAAGATTTTCATGATATTGTAGCGCTGCGGTACAGCCGGGGACGGCGATGGCCGCGCGAAAGATGACGGGTTGGCTGACAAGCCGACCCGTTTTTTTTAATTCGCTTCTCGATAGTCAAGTGATGCCTACGGAGAAACAAACTTGAAAAAAAGAATTTCTATATCAATGAATACCGCTATACCCCCTCTATTGTGTACCGCGTGTGAAATGAAAAAATAAAATATTAATTCACCTTATAATTAACGTTTTTGCTGATGAAGCTTATCAGAATATTTTTTCTTTAAAGTGAAGTAGGCATGTCTGTCGCGCTCGATAGTATCGCTATGGATGTAATCAATGATTTGGCGTTCGACTAGGCTGGCTAATATCTTCTTTGTCCGATGCCAGCGAGCCCCAATTATGCGAGCGGCCTCCGTCACGTTTACGGTTGTGTATTCAGCCAAGTGGTTAATAATTCTGCGTTCATTTTCAGTAAGAGATTTTGACAATGACTCTCCGAGGACTTTGTATGCTTCAGTGTCTACAAATGTCTTGCGATGCTCAACATCATTTTTAAGTGTAACCCTAACGAGAGACGCCGTTGATGCTGTTTCTTGGAATACAGGTGCGGGCAACCCAACACGTTCCATAGAGTCTCTAATTCGACGAGTTCCTTCGTGCGCGCACAGTACAAACTTCAGATAGAACATCGCGTCCATGAGGTGCGGGTTCCTAGGAACGTGCATATCGTAGATGTTCTCTGGAGTTACCAGTGGCAAAAACCCACCGGGGCTTTCAAATTCCAGTCGGTCGTCAAACATCTTAATGACCGTGTGCATTGTCCGTAGATTGTAAGAGCGATGGACGCATGCGTTCACGATTGCCTCATACCACGCATCCTTCGGATATTCTGGCGTAGAGACGAACTGACCATTTTCGCCAAGATGCATAAACTCGCGAAGCTGGGCGTCGAGAGCGCTCTCCGCTTGTTGGATAAGCTCAGGAACAGACCCTTCGATCCAGAGGCTCTTGGTGGCGTTATATTCCTTCCCGGTCTTCTCCTCGGTCCCTTCAAACCTCAAAAAACGAATTTTGCAGCCGGGGACGACAAGCTGGGGGTCTTTAGCGAACAGGAGGGAGCATGCAAGGTTTGGTATGAAACCCGACGAGCCGTTTTTTCCAAGCCGCCGCAATTCTAATACTTCTTCCACCGTTAGATTTTCTGGAAGTCGTCGGTCAGTTCGAACGTTGTCGACGAACTGCTGTATCAGGCGAGTGTTGAATTCACTAGGATAATTAAGCGTCGATGGCTCTCTCTCGATCTCCAATTGGCCCTTAGATATCTGGAGCTCACGCTTCTCTGTTTCGGAAAGTTCCTTCTTCGACGAACCTCGTCGGATGAAGGCCTTTCGAGCGGTCGTTTCGACCACGCGATCTTCGCGATAAAGTACCCTTATTGAGATAATTTGATCTTGCTCGTTTTTGTCGTTCGGAACATTTAGTGCTCGTGTGCTGTAATGTGCATCCGCCTGCGCGCTGAAGATTATTAATATGTGCAACATCCGTCCTTGAGCATCCTGTGATTCGCCCGTCGTTCTCGACACCTAATAGTAATATCCCGCCGTTAGGTGGCGTGTTTGCCCACATTGAAAAATAATCGCCCAACGCCTTGTCGCCGTAACGCGCGGACTTTCGCTCTATGCGGTGATCTTCCTCCGTGTCGACGGCTATTTCCCTTGACATGTTGTCGTGAAGTTCATCAACAGTCATAAGACGGTGAGGATTTTTCACAGGAAAAGTGAATTCGAACCCGAATTGTTCAGTGGTAATATTGGGTTTTGGGTCTTTGCTCATGCGTCGAGAACCTCTCGGCGATTATTATGACGGCAGTTTCAGTTTAAGCAATCAATGTGAAAGGCGTAGGCATCCGGCGTTAGACCGCATGACACCCGGTTAACTATCGGTGGCGTTTGTTCGGGCTTGGCCTCATCCTGAATATGCCGCGCTACGCGGGTTAGAAAATTGGTTCTCAAAGAACCCGAATATCTGGTCCGTTTTTCGCGCCAGATCACCCTCGGAATATTGATCGACAGGTAATCCCGTCCGATCATCATACAGGAAGTCATAAATGGACTGACGAAAGCGATCCCGTGTCGATGCTTTTGAGAAGATGTCCTGGACATCAAGTATCTGTTTTTCCAGGGTCTGCAGAAGCGACACAGCCACCGATTTGATTTTCTTGATTTCAGGTTTCGACAGGTCGTCCTTGAGCAGCATGTCGAAAACGGCCAGTTGCTCCTCGTTGTCCAACCCCTCTTTAACGTGCCGCTTTTCCTCTTCGGACATTTCTGCGGTCAGTCGCATCAAGGCCTCAAACGTAGCCTCAATTGTGTTCTTGTCTTTCTCCTTGTTGTAATCACGGACTATCTCGTCAAAACGCTCCTGGAAATCGGTCCGAAGCGGGTTCTGCTGCAGCATCTTGCGAAGCCTGTTTTCGATCACCGTCTTCATGTCCTGAACGTCCGTGTGCTTCTGGTCGCTTTTGGCGAACTCACGACGCAGCAGATCAAAATTGATTTTTGAGATATCGAAAATCTTGTCGTCAGAGCCTGGTTCAGCCTTCACATCGACGGCTTCACTGACAATGGCATTCAGCTTCTGAATGATTTCAGAGGTATCGGCTTTATCTCGATCCTCTTCCAATGTCTTGTAAAGGAAGCCGATCGCATCGCAGTCGGCTCGAAATTTTTGAACGCCTTCAAATGTCAGGCAGGCTTTGTATTTCCTGAATACCGACCGCGCTGATATCTCAAACTTCTTTCGGGTCTCATCATCGACGTTGACGGCTTCCTTCGCGTCCACCAGCGCCTTGTTTTTTGCGAAACCTGTTACGGTCTTCAAGGTCACCAGCTCGAAACCGTTGTCCTTCAACTGTTGGCGAACGAACTCGATGGCTTCGGACAATTCACCGAGTAATTCCTCTTCTGGATGAAGCGGATCGGTTTCAGGTCCAGCGCCTTCATCCATGCCTCCTTCACCAGTGTGGCCAGCAAAGGTCGCCAGCGCCTTTCGAAGGTTTTTCAGGATGCCGCAGTAGTCGACGATCAAACCGTTGTTCTTGCCCTCCTTGACGCGATTGGCGCGGGCTATGGCCTGCATAAGAGTGTGGGCCTGCAACGGTTTATCGAGGTACAATGTAGCCAACGAAGGCACATCAAAGCCTGTCAGCCACATGGCGCAAACGATGACGATGCGGAACGGATGGTCTTCGCGCTTGAAGGCGCTCTCGACATCGAGACGCTTGCCATCGGCGAGCAGGAAGCCGTCCTTCATCAGCTTGCGATGGGGGCCGATATCCAAACCCCATTTGCGGAACTTGTCGACTTCACCCTGTTCATCACTGACGACAACGGCAATCTCTGTTTCCTTCATCCAGTCGATCTGGCGTCGGCGAAGTGCCAAGTCTTGATCATCCCTTGCATGTTTGAGGTCAGCCTCCAGCTCGGCAATCCGAACCGCCCACTTTTCCTTGATGTAGTTGTGCATCCGTACTGCGGTGATCTTGTCGATCACCACAAACATCGCCTTCCCGGTTTCCCAGTTCGTCGAAAAATGGGTCGCGAAATCATCGGCTACATGCCTGAGCCGTTTCTCTGCGGTGACGATGTGATATTCACGCTTCAACTCATTTTCGAGTTTCGCGGCAACATCAGCGTCGTCGATTTCGGCATCCGCAATTGCCTTGGCGAGCTTTTCGTTCAGTCCGTCGGCCGAGATGCCGAGCTTGTCACCGCGGGCATCGTAATAAAGCGGTAGTGTCGCATTATCCTCGATTGTGTTTCGGCATGCAAAATTGACCCCCTTGGCGGGGTAATCGGCATCCAATTTTGACCCCCTTTAGATTTCATCTGACCATCCGGCTTTTGGCAGCGGATGGAGTGGGAGTTGAAGAGAGTGGATACGATTGCCCGC